>DASZAB010000138.1:0-30053 GCA_035945675.1 Verrucomicrobiia bacterium
GCCAGCGCCGCGCGTTCGCGTTCGGTGAAAAACGGCGCTTCGCGCCACGCGGCCAGGCAATCCAGCCGTTGCTGCGATTCTCCCAGATGCCGCGCCTCGGTCGTATGCAGGTCAAGGCAATAGGCACAGCCGTTGATTTGGGAAACGCGAATCTCGAGGAGCGACCGCAATTTTGCGTCGGGGAAAACTTTCGTGAGATGACGATGGACGCCGAGCAACGCCTGATAGGTGTCCTCGGCCACTTTTCGGTATGCGATTCGTTCGGACATGAGGCAAAAATAGCAGAACGCTGCCATGGTTCAAAATTTCTCCCGGTGGTCGCTCTTCCCTGATAAAAAGAAATGCGCCCTCCGATTGGTTTTGTTAAAATCCCGACCGCTTTTATGTCAACACCTGCCCTTCCCGAATCGCTGCGGAAATTGGAGATTCCCGGTCGCGTCACGCTCGCCAGGGGCAATGGCGGTCTGCTGAAAATTAACGTCGCGACCAATGGAAACGAAGCGGAAATTTATCTTCATGGTGCGCATATCAACGGATTTCGGAAAAAGGACGAACCGCCAATGTTGTTCATGAGTGCCAAAAGCCATTTTGCGCCTGGTCAGCCGATTCGCGGCGGCGTGCCCGTCTGTTTCCCGTGGTTTGGCAATCGCGAGGGCGAACCGGCGCACGGCTTTGCGCGCATCACGGAATGGCAACCCGTCAAAACGTCCGTCGCCACCGACGGAGCCGTGACCCTGGTTTTTGCGCTGCCGCAGGTGCCCGGACGCGAAACGTGGAAAAACCTGCGCGCGGAATTTTTTGTGACGGTCGCGGATACGTTGAGGATGGAACTGACGGCAGCGAACGATGCCGGTGGCGAAACGCTGGAAATCGAAAATTGCCTGCACACTTATTTTCATGTCGGCGACATCACGCAGGTTTCCCTCGCCGGCCTGCAAGGCCTGCCGTTTGACGATTTCGCCGTAGGCGCCGCCGGCGCACGCAAAAGGGAGGATGATCCCGTCCTGCGCATTACGCAGGAAACCAACCGCGTTTATCCCGATCACACCGGCACGGTGGAAATCCGCGACGAAAAATTCCGGCGTACCATACGCGTGGAAAAGTTCAATTCCCATTCGACCGTCGTCTGGAATCCGTGGACGACGCAGAAATTGCCGGACGACTTCGACCCGGCGGAACACCAACAGATGATCTGCGTGGAAGCCGGCAACGTGAAACAAAACAAAATTTTGCTCGCGCCGGGCCGGACCACGAATCTAAAGGTGATTTTGAGCAGCCACCCGCTTTGACCATGATTTCTGTCATCGAACCTCAACCGGCCGGGGCGGCCACCGATCTGGTTAAACAGGTCGAGGCGATCTTTTCGCCGACGGGTTTGCTGTCGCGCGCGAAAAATTTTGAATTCCGCCCACAGCAGCAGGCGATGGCGGTGGCCGTCGCGCGCGCGCTGCAAAATCGCGAACACCTTGCGGTGGAAGCCGGCACCGGTGTTGGCAAGTCACTGGCGTATCTGGTGCCGGCGATTTTGTTTGCCGTCGCGCAAAAGAAGAAAGCCATTGTCTCGACGCACACCATCAATCTACAGGAACAGTTGACGGAAAAGGATCTGCCCATGCTCACCGGCGTGCTGGGGGCGCTGCCCGAACCGGTGAAGTTCAGTTTCTCGATGCTCAAAGGCCGCGCGAACTATCTTTGCACGCGCCGGCTGCGAAAGGCGATGCAGCAATCGGGCAACCTGTTTACCTCGTCCGAAGCCGAGGAGCTCCGGCGCATTTACGAGTGGTCGAAGGAAACCCGGGACGGCAGTCTGTCGGATTTTGATGTCGAGCCGGACCCGAAGGTCTGGGCGCAGGTTTGTTCCGAACGCGGCCTGTGCTCGCCCAAGGTTTGCGGCTTTCCCTCCGATTTCGCCAAAGATCACGGCGTCTGCTTTTTTCAGCGCGCGCGGAACAAATTCCTTTCTTCCGACGTGCTGGTGCTCAACCACACGCTGTTTTTCACGCTGTTGGGTGGGATTGATGAGGAAGTCGAAGGCGGCATTTTGTTCAAGAACGACTTCGTCATCTTCGACGAGGCGCACCAGATGGAGCACGTCGCGTCCAAACACATCGGGCTGAGCGTGTCGAGCGGCCAGGTGCGCTACGCCCTGAACCGGTTGTGGAATCCCCGCACGGAAAAAGGCCTGCTCGCCACCTTGCACAAGGGCGGCGCGGTGAAGCTGGTCGCCGACATTCTGGAGGCAGCCGACCGTTTTTTTGAGAATGTTGAAATCGCCTGCGAAGAAATTCAAAAAGCCGCCGGGCAAAGCCGCTTTGGCAGCGGCGAAAAATCTGAACGCCGCCGCGCCTGGACGGAACTGCGCATTCGCCGCGCCGAACTGGTGAAGGACAATGTCACGCTCCCGATTCAACGCCTGCGCGAAGCCGTCAGCGATTTAATCAAACTGAGTGAAGACAAGGACATCGGGCAGGAATTGATTGAATGCAACCGGCGGTTGGACGAATTGCGCGTGGAGGTCAAGGCGTTCCTCGAACAAGGTGCGCCGGATCACGTTTACTGGGTGGAACGCACCGGCAAAGCGCAGAAGAATGTCGCCCTGAACGCCGCGCCGGTTGACGTGGCCGGGTTTCTGCGCCGGCGGCTGTTCGAGAGTGACACCAGCATCATCATGACCAGTGCCACGCTGGCAACGCAGTCAGTCGTCAGTGGTCCGCAGTCGGTCGCAAGACGACCGAAGGCAAAAGCTGCTGACTACGAACTACTGACTGCTGACAAAACCAAAAGTTCCACTCCCGGCCTCCAGTATTTTATCCGCCGTGTCGGCGCGGAATCGGCCGTGCAGCTCCAGGTCGGCACGCCGTTCGATTACGAGCGGCAGATGAAAATTTTTGTCGCCAAAAAGATGCCCGACCCGCGCGAAACCGGCTATGCCGAGGCGCTGGAGCATTGGATCGGGCATTTCGTGGAGCAAACCCACGGCAAGGCGTTTGTGCTGTTCACCAATTACAAACTCATGCAGGAACTGGGCGAACGGATGGAGCCGTTTTTCAACAAACTGGGCATTGCCTGTTTGGTGCAAGGCACCGGCACGCCGCGCTCGACCATGCTGGAAAAGTTCAAAGATGACATGGACTCGGTACTGTTCGGCACAGACAGTTTCTGGCAGGGCGTGGACGTGCCGGGCGAGGCGTTAAGCAACGTCATCATCACGCGGCTGCCTTTCGCCGTGCCGGACCATCCGCTCATCGAGGCGCGCCTCGAGGCGATTGAAGCGCGCGGCGGCAATTCCTTCACCGAATTTTCCCTGCCGGAGGCAATCCTGAAATTCCGCCAGGGCGTTGGCCGGTTGATTCGCACCAAGACCGACTCCGGCATCATCGTGGTTTTGGACAACCGGGTTTTGACCAAGCAATACGGCCAATCCTTTCTCGACGCCCTTCCGAAGTGCCCGGTGGAGATTGTGTGAAACAAATCTACAACCGTCCTAACCGACGAAGCGTTTCCGCTTTGGAACGAATTATCTTCTTCGCATCAGCAACGAGAATAATCATTTCGCCTGACGATTTTACCGAACAACATTGGGCTGACGGCCGTGACCTTTGCTTTGAAACGGTAAACAAATACATGTAGCCACCAATGATAAATTGATAATGTACTTGGCCACGTTTCGACCTTCTTGGCATTTCAATCCAATCTGTATATCCATTCCCATTGTGTTGCAGGTCGATCATCACACAGGGATAATGATGTGAGATTCTTTTAGAATCCCGACCTTGTTGCCAAGCTTACAAAAACCAGTCACGACGTCACATTTCAGTCAATGTTTGGAATTTTTCGACGATCGCTTGATGATGATCTGGAAATTTCTGGCACAAGTGATTCACAAGCTTTTTGGTTCTGTAAAGTTCAATGAATTTGTCGGTGTTGATTGGACTGATGCTGGAGATTGTGATCCGACGTGTGCATTTATCTCGGATGGTGGTGCCATGAACGTTGAATTCATTTGCAGCGACTTTCACAGCTTTTCTGAAACTTAATCCGTCTTTGCTCATAGTTCGGACAACTGCATGAATTTGCAAAATGGTGTCGGGAAGCGTTGCATCCAAAAAATTGCGTGGCAGCTGATTGGTGACGACTTCATTCTGTTTCTTCGGTGCTGCTTTGAGTCCTTCGTAGAAATGATTCGCGACAAAATGCTCAAGATAGCGATCTATTCCGAGCTGGCCAGCTTCAGCCGAAGCAATGGCGTAAAGGTTTTCAGGAAGAAAGATGGTCACCGGTTTCATTTTCACAGTGCACCACAAGTGCACTATTTGTGCACTCAGGTCAAGCGTTTTTCGCGTTTTGCTAGTTGCTTGTCCGCCAGCCGATTAGGTTGTCGCGCATGAAAACTTTTGGCCAACTTCAGAACGGCGCGAGCAGCGGAATGACGCTGCGTCCTTTGCGCCGGTAAACCAGGAAATCCCTGTCCGTTGTGAAAATCTGGCAGTGGTCATTCAATTCCGCCATGCGCACCAGGCAGGCATCGGCCAGGCTCATCGGGTGGTCGGCGTATTTGCGCAGCAGATTCAAAACATCGGCGCGATTTTCCTCCATTGAAAAATCCAAACGAATGATGCCAGATTCGAGATAATGAAGAATCGAATCCAAAGGCATCCCTTCTGATTGCAAATTGAAAATCGCCTCGGACAAAACCGCTTCGCAAGTCCACACCGGTTCGCTCAATGACGCCCAGCTTTCAACCGCCCATCCGTGATATTGATCTTTGCGATTCAGGTAGCCAATCAGCGGGCCGGCATCCAGCAACACTTTAGTCGCGGCCATAACCGGTGAGTTTTCGCGTGGACATATCCCGCGGGCCGGAAACGCTGCCGCAGAAATCCTTGGCCAGATCGTGCAGCGACGGACGCTTCTTGTTGCCCAAATGCTCGTCAATCAAATCACGCACGATGGCCGCTTGCGAGCGCTTCAGCGCTTTGGCCTTTTCTTTCAACAAGGCGATATGTCTGCGATCCATTTTCAGCGTGACCGTTTCCATGGAGCTAAAGTATTACCTATGCGGCAGCAAGTCAACACCGGAAATGAGTGCCGAAATGTCCGGTTGCGATCAGCGCGCCGGCAAATCAATGCGTCTTCCGGTTTTGGCGGATTCGCGGGCGGCATCAAGAATTTCCATCACGGTCAGGTTCACACTCAGCGAAGAAAGTCCCGAAGGTTGGATTTCCTTGCGCACTACGGCGGCGAGATACGACAAATAATCAGCTTGCACACCGGTCAAGGGAGGAACCGTGGATTGGGTTTCCGGGCCATCATTTTTTTCCATCACGCGCAACACATTACTTTTGGGCACGAGCACATAGCCGTGGGTGCCGTAAATTTCCATGTCCTTGCGGTTGTACGGCCAGTTCCAGGAGGCCTGGATGATTCCCTGGGCCTTGGGATAAGTCACCACAATGGTCGCCTCGTCCTCCACTTTCGGATACACGTCGGGCTTGAAGTGTTGCGTTACCGCAAACACCGAGGTCGGCTTTTCACCTTGCATCAGCCACGTCATCAGGTCCGCGCCGTAACAGCCGAAATCCATCAACGCGCCGCCGCCATCCAGCTTGGGATCAGTGAGCCAGGCCAGAAAATCCTGGGAACAGCCGATTTCCTTGGGGCCGTAATGACCGTCATTCACCTCGATTTTACGGATGTCGCCGATGGCATGTTGTTTGCAGATCAGATCGTAAGCCTCGTGATTTCCCGGATACCAGGTGGTTTCATAATTCACAATAATCGGGATGCCATATTTTTTCGCTGTGGCGGCGATGGCACGGCCAGCTTTCAAATTTACCGCCAGCGGTTTTTCCATCATCACGGTCAAGTGATGTGGTGCGCATTCCTCGACGACGCGCAGGTGATCGTACGTGCTGGTGAAAGCCGCCACGGCCTGCACGTTGGTATGGGCGAGCAGCCCATCCAATGTGGCGCAGAAGAGGTTCGGATTCAGATGGAAGGAAGCCGCGATGCGCAGGGCGAGATCGTGATCGGGTTCAACGATGCCGACGAGCCGGACGTCCTTGCTTTTGAGCACATTGGGCAGAAATCCCTTCACGTGATCGTGGACCAGACCGTAAATGGCCAGATGCACCGGCGGCGGATTGGTTTCCGTTGCGTCAACCCGGGCGAGCCCGAGGGCCAGCAAACCCATAATGAATAGAGGAAAGTTTTTCATAGGTGTGAACAATTGCAGGAAGGCAGCGTGTTAAAGGCGATCGGTGGAATGTTTCTCATCGGTATTTATGGTTCAGAATTTCAATCCGGGTTTTCTTTCGATTGGAGATCTTGTTTCCCCTTTTGCAGGCATTCGGGGCACATCCCATGGGAGGTTTGCGTGGCAAATTTTGAGTTGAAATACTTCTCCATGGTAAGCCATTCCCCGTCATGGCATACCTTGCGGCACCAACTGCACACCCGCAAAAATTCTTCCAGGTAATGCAGGCGCTTCAGCAACCGCCGGGTCGCCACATGGACCCAGGCCCAGATCAATGAAACCACAATGGTCCGGAGTATTGCCCGATGCCAGTTGGGAGTAAATGGCTCGCCGAAAATGAAATGAGGGATCCGCATTATCTCCGTCAGCCAGGAAAGCGCGATAATCAACGAGAAGCCGAAAGCTTCAATCCAAAGGATCGTATCCGATTTTCCCCTAACTTGTTTCATAAATTTTACTGTGCTTGCGCCGGCATTTTTTGTCCAGAAAAAGCGGCGCCCGGTCCGGCGCTGGAACACAATGTCCCGGGCAAAACTGCCGGCTCGGGCGAATCGTTTGAATCGTCACGCACCTGGAACCGAAACGTCACTTGCCGGAATGGCAAATGGGATTAGAGTGGTACTGTAGTTCAAGTTTAAACGGCGGGCGTTGGATACAAGTCGTATTTGTAATTTGTATGTTGCTCAACGTCCGCTGTGTTGTTCCCCGATCCTCGACAGCGGTTTGCCCGGCCATTAAACTATTGGCGCATGACGCGCACTGAAAAACTGCTCGCCGAGCTGGTCGCCCGGCCGAGCGTCAATCCCGCCTTCGCCATCTCTTCTGCGGCGGGGCTGCGCTCCCGCGCGGCCTCGGAGGACCAGCCGGTCGTCCTTGCCAGATTCGGAGAGCAGCGCGTTGCGGATTTTCTGGCTTCGGTCGCCACGCGCGCTGGACTTGAAGTGGAATTTCAAAAAGTGCTGCCCGGGCGCTCCAATCTGATGGCCCGCCTGCGGCCACGAAATAGAATCCGCCGGACGATCCTGCTCGCCCCGCACCTTGACACCGTCAACGCTGATGATTCGCAATTCAGTCCACAGCGGAAGAATGGTCGCCTGTATGGGCGGGGCGCGTGCGACACAAAAGGTTCGATTGCCGCCATGCTCACCGCACTTTGCGAGTTGGCGGAGTCAAAAACGCGCCCGCGGCAAACAGAGATTGTTTTCACTGGGTTGGTGGACGAGGAGCACGCCCAGGCTGGTTCTCACACGCTGACCACCAGCGGGCTGCGGGCAGACCTCGCCATCGTCGGCGAGCCGACGCGGTTGCAGGTGGTCACCGCCCACAAAGGCAGCTTGTGGCTGCAACTCGAAACTCGCGGCAAAGCCGCCCACGGCGCCACCCCCCGGTTCGGCCGGAATGCCGTCCACGAAATGGCGCGCATCGTGGAAATTCTGGAGTCGGACTACGCCGCGCGATTGCGAGAGCGCCGTCATCCGTTGCTCGGCACAGCGACGGTGAACGTCGGCACCATCTGCGGCGGCGCCCAACCGAACATCGTGCCCGACCACTGCGCCATCACGATTGACCGGCGGACGCTGCCCGGCGAAACGGAGATCGGCGTGCGCCGCGAAATCGCCGCGTTTCTGAGTTCCAAAAAGCTGCGCGCAATAATTTCCAGCACCAAACTGGCCCCGGCGCTGCCGTTGGAAACCGATCCGAAGCTGCCGCTGGTCAGACAGTTCCTGCGGAGCCTCGGCCAGACGCGCCCGCTGGGTGTCGATTTCTTCTGCGACGCGGCGGTATTATCGGCCGGCGGCATTCCCAGCGTCGTTTTCGGTCCCGGCGACATTGCGCAGGCGCACACGACGGACGAATGGATTTCCCTGGAGTCACTGGAGCGCGGCCGGAATTTGCTGTTGCGCTTCCTGAATTCGCTTCCTTGAACCAAAGGTTTTTCCTATTGTCCAACGCCCATGCCCGCTGAAACCGTTGAAGCCACGCCCACGCTTGCCGGGACCAAACATCATGCCGCGTTTTTCCGCCAGAGCGGCTGGCTGATGATTGCGAATGTGGGCAGCGGCATGATGATGTACGCCGTTCATCTATTGAACAAAAAAATTCCACCCGAGCAATACGGCGTCTTCGGCGTGCTTCTGGCCGTGGCCATGTTTGTGCCGAGCATGCCGTTGCAAATGGTCTTTGCGCAACAGACGGCGCAGGCGCTGGCCACGGACCGGAAACGCGAGTTGGCGGGAATGATCCGGCTGGCCTGGCTGGGGACGTTCGGCTTGTGTCTGCTGCTGGCGCTCGGCACCTTCATCTGGCAGAAGGACATTCTGGCGGGCTGGCAAATCACCAATCCGGCCGACTTGTGGATCACCGTACTCGTGGTGTTGTTTTCCTTCTGGCTGCCGATGTTCTGGGGCGTGCTCCAGGGACAGCAGAATTTTCTCTGGTTCGGCTGGACCTACATTTTCAACGGCGTGGGCCGGCTGGGCATCGCATCCTTCCTCGTGCTGGCGCTGGGTGCCTGCGCGGGCGGAATGATGCTGGGCGTACTTTTGGGATTGGCGGCGGGTGTCGGCGTGGCGGTCTGGCAAACGCGGTCGTTGTGGCTGCTGCCTGCGCAACCGTTCGACTGGCGCAACCTGCTGAAACAAATCGTTCCCCTGCTGTTGGGATTCGCCGCGGTCCAGTTTTTTTTCACGGCAGACACCATGTTCGTCAAAGCGTATTTCTCCGGCGATGACGCAGCGTTTTACGTGAGTGCCGGAACGTTGTCGCGGGGACTCATGTGGCTGGTGGTGCCGCTGGCCACGGTGATGTTTCCCAAGATCGTCCACAGCGTGGCGCGCTCGGAAAAAAGCAACCTGCTGGGCGTGGTGCTGCTCGGCACGGCGGTTCTGGCGGCGGGCGGCGCGGTGGGATTGACGATTCTGGGACCGTGGGTTGTCAAGCTGGCGTACTCGAAACAATATGTCTCCGTCGCCGCGGCGGTCCTCCCGTGGTACGCCTGGGCCATGGTGCCGTTGTCACTGGCCTACGCGCTGGTCAACAACCTGATGGCGCGCTCGCAATTTGGCGTGGTGCCCGTGTTGTTGCTGCTGGCCGCGGCCTACGGTGTGGCGCTGACACAGTTTCATGACACCCTGATCACGGTGTTGAAGACGCTCGGTATTTTCAATCTGCTGCTGCTGGGCGTGTGCGCGTGGTTCAATTTCCATGGTTCAAAGTCCAAAGCTTGAATGCCCCGGCCGCAAACTCATTCCACCTGGGACTTCGGGCTTTGAACTTGAGACTCCGATAGCGGCTGCGGCGCGCGAAGTCTTCCGTAAATCCAGCCTTCCAAGGGGCGCAACGGGCGGAGTAATTTGTAGAGCCACGGCCAGTAAATCAGCCGGACGCGCACCGTGGAGAGAAACATCGTCAGCGACGTCCGGCCCAGCACCACTTTTGACCCGCTTTTGTCCGTCCATTCGGTCGGGACTTCAAGGATGCGGAAGCCCGCACGGTGCAAGGCGACCAACAGATTGATGTCAAACGCCATGTCGGCGATGCGCAGGTAGGAATGAATTGTTTCAACGGCATCGCGTTTCATCACCTTCGCGCCGCATTGGGTGTCGCGGATGTTCAACCAGAACAGCAATTGTACGATCAGATGAAATATCCGGCTGGCCAGTTGGCGGTGACTGGCCTGTGGCTGGTGAATGACTGCGCCGTGCCGCCAGCGCGAACCGATGACGCAGTCCGCAACGTCGAGGTGCCGCACCAGGTCAAGAAACGCGTGCGGCGGCGTTGCGCCATCAGCATCCGTGTAACCTATCAGATCGGCAAAGGGCGCCAGCTTGAGGCCTTCGATGAGGGCGCCGCCCTTGCCGATGGGGCCCGGAAAGTTCAAATAGCTGACGCTGGAGAATTCCTTCGCGACTTTTTGCACAACACCGAGCGTGTTGTCCGTGCAGCCGTTGAGGACGACGACGAGCTGGAATTTGCCGCGGTACTGTTCCTGGAAAAAGCGGGCATAATCGCGCAACACCGGTTCGATGCGGCGCTCCTCGTTATAGGCCGGGATCAGGAGCAACAAGCTGGGATCAGGCACGCTCATTAAGTAGCAAAGAATTTCAAAATTGCAACGCTGCCTGCACCTTTCGCTTGCGGCGGCCAGCATAAATCGTTATTCAGAATATATGGATTCCCGCGAAGCCCTGATCGCGTTGAACCTCATCGAACACGTCGGCCCGGTGCGCGCCCGGTCGTTGCTCGAACACTTCGGTGATGCTCCCAAAATTCTGGCCGCCTCCAAATCTGCGCTGCTCCGCGTCCGCAACATCGGCGACGAAACCGCCGAGGCGATCTGCCATTGGGAAAAATCCGTTGACCTCGCGGGCGAATTGAGACGCATTGCGGAATCCGGCTGCCGCGTATTGATTCAAAGCGACGACGAATATCCCGCGTTGCTCCGCGAAATCTACGATCCGCCCATGGTGCTTTACGTCAAGGGCCAACTGACGGCAAAGGACAAAAACGCGGTGGCGATGGTCGGGTCGCGGATGACGACCCATTATGGCATCGAGGCCGCGCGCAAGCTGGCGTATCAACTGGCTTATGTGGGCGTCACGGTCGTGAGCGGCGGTGCACGCGGCATTGACACCGCGTCACATCAGGGCACCCTGGCGGCCAAGGGCCGCACGGTGGTGGTGCTGGGTACGGGCATCAATATCGTGTTTCCGCCGGAGAACCGGGCGTTGTTTGAACGGGCGGCAGCCAGCGGCGCGGTCATCACCCAGTTCCCCTTCAACCGTAACGGCGACAAGCAATCCTTCGCCATCCGCAACCGGATTATTGCCGGCCTGGCCCTCGGCACGGTGGTGGTGGAGGCGGACCTGAACAGCGGCGCGCTCATCACCTCGAATTTCGCGACGGAATATGGCCGGCAGGTCTTCGCTGTACCGGGACGGATTGATTCGCCGCGCAGCAAGGGCTGCCATGACCTGATTAAAAAGGGCGCCAAGCTGTGCGAAGGCGCTGAAGATATTTTGAGCGAGTTCGAGTATCTGTTTCCGGGAAGCAACCGCCCGCCGTCGCCCGGCGAAACCGGCGTGTTACCCGCGCTGGAATTGTCCGACAACGAACAGCGCGTTTACGATTCGCTGGGCCGCGAGGAGTCGGCCATTGACGAAGTCATCCGGCAGAGCGGTTTGCCGAGTTCGGCGGTTTCGGTGGCGTTGTTAAGCCTGGAAATGAAGCGGGCGGTCAGACAATTGCCGGGAAAATTATTCGTACGGAATTCCTGATTTGCGAAGCGAGCTTGCACAAAGGCGATCAACCGGCTAGAACCACGTAAACCCAGCACGTCTATGGCAAACTACAAGGTCATCGGTGTTGACCAAAAGGAATACGGCCCGGTCGCGGAGGAGCAATTGCGCCAATGGATTGTGGACGGCCGGGTCAACGCGCAATCCCGGGTCCAGGCCGAAGGCGCGACCGGATGGAAAACGCTCTCCGAACTTCCCGAATTTGCCGGTGCGTTCCAGGGTTCCTCGCCGCCGCCCCTGCCGGCCGGCACGGCCGGCATTCCGGCAAAAACCAGCGGCATGGCCATTACCTCGTTGGTGCTGGGGATACTCGGCATGGTCACCTGTGGCATCACCGTGCTCCTTTCCGCGCCGGTCGGCTTGATTCTGGGAATCGTCGCGATGAACCGGATTGGCAAGAGCTCCGGGCAGCTGCGCGGCAAAGGATTGGCCCTGGCGGGTATCATCATGAGCAGCTTCACGTTTTTGCTGATCCCGATTTTTGCCGCGATGCTGTTGCCGGCACTGTCGGCAGCGAAGCAACGGGCCCAGACCATTAATTGCGCCAATAACGAGAAGCAACTGGCGCTGGCGATAAGAATTTATTCCAGCGACAACACAAATCATTTCCCGCCGGCCACCACGTGGTGCGACGCGATCAAAACCAGCGTCGGCTCGGAAACCGTTTTCAAATGTCCGGCCGCCAATTCCTCCAGCCGCTGCGATTACGCCTTCAACGCCAAACTCGACGGTTTGGACGAAAGCAACATTGATCCGCAGACCGTAATGATTTTCGAATCGGACGCCGGATGGAATGCCAGCGGCGGCAGGGAATCGATGATTGCCCGTGCCCGCCACGAACGCGGGCGGGTATTCATCGTGGCTTTCGCGGACGGCAGAGTCCAGGAAGTCCCTGAATCCCGAATCGCCACCTTGCGTTGGGACCCGTAGCTGGAATGCGAGGACGAGTTGGCCGGCGCGCGTGGGTTTCAGGATCGGGCCTGGCAAATCATGGCCCGGAAAATGATTCCGGCCGGGCACATAATTAGCAAACCGGGGCTTGCGTAAAGGCCACCAACCGATTAGAACCCGAGGAACATCAGCGCGATTATGGCAAATTACAAAGTCATTGGAGGTGACCTGAAACAGTACGGGCCGGTTTCGTCGGAAGACTTGCGCAAATGGGTTGCCGAAGGCCGGCTGAATGCCCAATCGCTCGTGCAGTTGTACGGCGACATCGAATGGAAACAACTGTCCACGATTTCTGAGTTTGCCGATGTGTTCGCCGGCAAGTCCACCGCCCTGGGCGCGCCGCCTCCCCTGGCTGTGGAAGAAGATGGCAAACGCCCAGCGGCGCTGCAACGGGTCAAGGCGCCCGCCGTTGCCTTGATGGTTACAGCAATTCTCAATATCCTGCTTGGCGTGTGGAGTCTGGTGAAAATGACGATTTCCCCGCCGAATTTGCAGCAACTTGACTCGGAGTTGCAGCAACTCAACAATCCGCAATTCGAGCAATTCATGCACAAGTTGGTGTACCTGACCTATGGACCACTTGGCATCGCGAGCAATATCTTAGGGTTGGCGCTGTCGGTGTTGATTTTAATCGGCGCGTCGAAAATGCGGTCGCTGCGGAGCTACGAATTCTCCATGACGGCGGCCATCCTGGCCATGATACCGTGTTTGACGCCATGCTGTTTCCTCGGACTGCCTTTTGGCATATGGGCCGTGGTTGCGTTGCGGGGGCCGGGAATCAAATCCCAGTTTCATTGATCGCGATGTCACCTTCGTCCAACCGTCCGTTGAGCCGCGATCGCGCCTGGTCGTGTGTGTCGCTGAATTTTTCGATCTCAGGACTCGGCACACTCAAGGCGGGGCGGATTCTTGCCGGTACGGGCCAGATGTTGTTCAATTTCGCCGGTCTCTTTTTGTTCGGCGCGTGGCTGTTCGAATGGGTTCACCGGATTTTTCAGGCGCAAATGGGTGAAACAGTCTTGCCAAACCCGGCTGGCTGGCTGTGGAAATGGGGTGCGGTTTCCATCGGCATAAGCTGGTCATGGATGCTGATGACCTGCGTGAGTCTGATGCGGCAGGCGAAGTTGAACGAAGAGAAGAACAGCCCAAATGTTCCGCCGCGGCTCGCGGATTTGCCGAAGAAAAATTCAGAGCACCAATAACCAAGGCCCATTATGTATAAAATTATTGGAGCCGACGGCCAGCCCTATGGCCCCGTCAATGCGGAACAACTCCGGCGCTGGCTCGCCGAGAACCGGGTCAACGCGCAAACCCAGGTGCAAACCGAAGGGGCGCCCGATTGGAAACCGCTGAGTTCAATTCCGGAATTCGCGCCGGAACTCAAGACCGTCCCGCCGACTCTCGCGCCGCCGTCCGTCTTCGCCGCGCGCGCGTCCAGTAAAATCCCGGCGGGCATTTGTGGCATCCTGCTCGGTTACCTGGGCATCCATAAATTCATCCTGGGGTACACCGGCGCGGGTCTAATCATGCTGCTCGTTACGATCCTGACCTGTGGCTTTGCCGCCTGGGTGATGTGGATTATCGGCCTCATCGAAGGCATTACTTACCTGTGCAAATCGGACGAGGAATTTGTGCGCCTTTACGTGGACGGACGCAAGGAATGGTTCTGAAATTTGCCAAATCGCCATGCCCGAACGATGGTGAACCATGTCAAAACTCAACGCGTCTGATATCAAGTCCGCGCTGGTTGCCGTGCCGGCCTGGACAAAAAAGGGTGCGACCATTTCGCGAACCTTTCAATTCAAGGATTTTCCCGCCGCCATTCGATTTGTGAACGCCGTCGCCGAAATTGCCGAGCAGGCGTGGCATCACCCCGACATTGACATCCGCTGGAACAAGGTCACGCTCACGCTCACCACGCATGACGCGGGCGGCCTGACGGAAAAGGATTTTGCCCTGGCGCAAAGATTCGACCGGTTGCCCGCCGCCGAAGTCTAAAACACGACCGGCACGCCTTCGTCCAGTATTCGCGTCCTGGCGGTAAGCCCTTCCTTCTCAACGATCTGCCGCAGCCAGCGCGGCGGCTCGTCCAGCGCCTCGAACGACAATTTGAACGTCCCGTAGTGCATCGGCACCAGCCATCGCGCCCGCAGGTCCTTGAACGCCTTTACCGCCTCGTCCGGACCCATGTGCACGCGGCGGAACGATTCCGGATGATAGGCGCCAATGGGCAGCAACGCGATCTCCGGCGAAAATTTTTCCCCGATTTGTTTGAAGCCGTCGAAATACGCGCTGTCGCCCGCGTGATAGATTTTCCGGCCCTGATATTCCAGGACGAATCCGCCATAACCGCGATGATGGTCGGCCAGGGTGCGCGCCCCCCAGTGCCGGCTGGGCGTGAACGTGACTTTCCAGTCCCGGTGCGAAAAACTCTCCCACCAGACCAGTTCAATGACCCGCGAAAAGCCCAGGTCAAAGGCCAGGTCGCCGACGCCCCACGGCATGAGGCCGATCTTTGGATGCGGCAGCCGGCGCAGCGTCGGCTTGTGGAAGTGGTCGAAGTGTGCGTGGGTCAACAACACCAGGTCGATCGGCGGCAGGTCGCGGATTTTCAGGCCGGAACGCTTGATGCGTTTGAGCAGGAACAGCCAGTTCGCAAAGTTTGGGTCAATCAGCACGTTCAGGTCCGTGAACTGGATCAGAAACGACGCGTGGCCGATCCAGGTGACGGCGACCTGGCCGCGCGATAATTTGGGAAAGACCGGGCGGCGATGGTGCCCGGTACGCGGCGTCACGAGGGCCTTCAAAACCAACTCCTGAAAAAACGTGCGCGGATTGAAGTGCTTCGACGGCGTCAAATCCTTGAACGAACGCGGCAGCCGCCGCGGGGGCAACGGGGGACGCTGCGAAAAAGGTTTCGTCATACAACGTCTGCATTTTACTGCCGTTGCCCGGCGAATGAAATGGAAAATGCCACATCAATTTTTTTTGAGTATTCCGTGAATTGTTTCAATTCATTCCCCGGTTATCCATGGCGTTATCTGGTCGGCCCATGAACGCGATCCGGCTCTTGGTGCTTGCATTTGTAGCTTGCCAGCGATGGGCAGCCGGCGCACAGTACCGGCATCCAAGTCGTTCCGCGGTCGAAAGGCGTAATTTATGGAACCGACAATTGCTCTCATCGTCTTGGTATTTCTTGGAATCCCGATTGCCCTGGCTGTCTGGTTGATTGTCCGTGCCGTCAGCGCCCAAAACCGCATTGACGAACTTTCCCGGCGCCTAAGGATGCTTGAATCGGAATTGTTCCGGTTGGGGCAATCCCGTGGACGCGAAATGGCAAAGCCGGCCGAAATTGCGCCGGCGCCGCAACCCGAATCTGTTGCACCGCCCAAACCGGTGGTCATTCCGCCATCCATTGTTCCACCGAAAGTTCCGCCGCCCGAACCAATCATTATTGGGCAGCCGTCTTCCCCACCATCGTTTTCCCCACCGCCGATTCCCGCAACGCCGAAAATGGATTCTCCCGAGCGCTTGCCACCGCTTGCCACCGTGCCGGCACCGCAGCCCGGGGCCGCATCGAAAATCAATTGGGAACAATTCATGGGGGTCAAGGGTTTCGCCTGGCTCGGCGGGTTCGCGCTGTTCCTCGGCGTCGCCTTTTTCGTCAAGTATTCGTTCGACAATAATCTCGTACCGCCGCAATTGCGCGTCGCCATCGGGTTCCTCGTTGGCCTCGGTCTGCTCGTGGGTGGCGTGGTGATGTCGCGGAAAGATTTCCCGGCACTTTCGCAAACGTTGTGCGCGACCGGCGTCGTCATTTTATACGCCGTCACCTTCGCCTGCCGCTCGATTTACCATTTTGAATTTTTTGGCCCGTTGCCGACCTTGCTGCTGATGGCGCTCATCACGGCGGCGGCCTTCCTGCTGGCCGTCCGGCTGGACGCACGGGTCGTCGCCATCCTCGGAATGTTGGGCGGCTTCCTCACGCCGATTCTGCTTTCGACCGGCCAGGACAATCCGCTGGGCCTGTTCGGTTACATTGCCATGCTTGACCTTGGCTTGATGGTCGTCGCGCTGGTTCGCCGCTGGCATTTTCTGGCCGCGTTGGCGGCGCTGGGTACCGCCATCCTGCAAATCGCCTGGGCCGGGAGGTTTTTCGTCGGCGGACAATATTTTGTCGGTGACAAAATTTACACCGCGTTCACCGTGCTGTTCGGGTTCAACGTGCTCTGGCTCGCGGCCGACGGGCTGGCGAAAAGACGCGGTCAAATCAACCAATGGCTTTCCGGCTCGTCGCTCGGCCTGGTCGCCGTCGCCCTGGCCTTCACCGCGTGGTTTCTGGATTTTCCGCCACTCGCCCAGCGTCCGTGGCTGGTGTTCGGTTTCGTTTTCCTGCTTGACCTGATTGCCATCGCGGTCGCGTGGCTCGATGAGACAGTTTCCCCCGCCCCGTCCGTCTCCGGCTTGGCCGTGTTCGGTTTGCTTGCCTTCTGGACCGCAAATTCCTTGTCGAATGAATTGCTCAACGCCGGCCTCGCGTTCTACTTCGTTTTCGCCGTTCTCCATTCGGCTTTGCCGGCGTGGGTTCAGCGCCGGCGTGGGGTGACGAAGCAGAATTGGGCCAGTCACCTCTTCCCGATCCTCGCGCTCGCTTTGGTGCTCGTGCCGGTTTTCAAACTCGCCGAGGTTTCATTCGTCGTCTGGCCGTTCATTCTGCTCGTGGATTTGCTGGCCATCGCGCTCGCGGCGCTGACCGCCACGCTGCTGCCGGTGCTCGCCGTGCTGCTGCTGACGCTCGCCGCCACCGGCGCGCTCATTTTCAAAATCCCCGCCGAACTCACCGGCCTGCCGACTTCCTTTTTCCTGCTCGGCGCCTTCGCCGTTTTTTTCGTTGCCGCGGGCATCTGGCTCGCCAGGAAATTCAACCCTGAAGCCCTGAAAACCGGAATTAAATGTGGCGACGACCTCACGGCGCCCGGCGATCTGGCCGCCCTGCTGCCCGCGTTTTCCATCGTGCTGCCGTTTCTGTTGCTCATCATGGCCACTTTGCGACTACCATTAATCAATCCCTCGCCGGTGTTCGGCCTGGCATTGTTGCTGGTCATACTGCTGTTCGGCGTGACCAAATTATTTTCCTTCGACTGGATGCCGGCCATCGGCCTGGCGTGCGTGACGGCGCTCGAAGGTGCCTGGCATTTCAGCCGTTTCAACCCGGCAAACCTGAATCAGTCGCCCAACCTCGTGCTGGCGTGGTATCTGATCTTCTTCGCCCTGTTCGCGGTGTTCCCATTTCTATTGCTGCGGCCATTTGAAAATAAGGTCGTTCCCTGGGCCGCTGCGGCGATGGCCGGTCCCCCGCAATTCTTCCTCATTCACCGCCTGGTGGCGGCCGTTTACCCGAATCAGTTCATGGGGCTGTTGCCCGCCGCATTTGCCATCCCCGGACTGTTGAGCCTGATTATCGTGCTTAAGACCATCTCCGCCAAAAACCAATCACGCCTCACCCAATTGGCCTGGTTCGGAGGCGTGGCGCTCTTTTTCATCACGCTCATTTTCCCGATCCAATTCGATCGCCAGTGGATCACCGTCGGCTGGGCGCTCGAAGGCGCGGCCTTGTTGTGGCTCTTCCAACGCGTGCCGCATCCGGGGCTGCGGCTGGTCGGTGTTGGTCTGCTCGCGATTGCCTTTGTCCGGCTCGCGCTCAATCCCGCCGTGCTCGACTATCATCCGCGCGCCGCCACACCCATTTTCAACTGGTACCTGTACGCCTATGGTACCGTGATCGCGGCGTTGTTTGCGGGCGCAAAACTCCTCGCCCCGCCGCGACATCAAATCTCCACCCTCAACGCGCCTCCCATTCTCGCCGGTCTGAGCACCGTGCTGGCGTTTCTCCTGTTGAACATCGAGATCGCGGATTATTTCAGCGCGCCCGGCTCGACGCTGACGTTCCAGTTCAGCGGCGATTTCGCGCGGGACATGACTTATTCCATCGCCTGGGCGTTGTTTGCGCTGGTGCTGCTCATCATGGGAATTCTCCGGAAGGTTCCCGCTGCCCGCTACGCCGCCATGGGCCTGCTGTGCGTCACGTTGCTCAAGCTTTTCTTCCACGACCTGGCGCGGCTGGGCCAGCTCTACCGCATCGGCGCCTTTGTCGGCGTGGCCGTCATCGCCATGCTGGCGTCGTTCGCGTATCAGAAATTTTTTGCCGCCGGCGCGAAGAACAAGGAATCAATAGATGAAACGACCCGGTAATTTTCTCGTGTGCGGGATTTGCGGATGCGTGCTTTTAACGGCCTTTTCCGCCGCCAGCTTGCCGTCCGATTGGCAGCACGAGCAGACGTTTAACATCTCCGCGACCGGGCTCGTGAAAATCAATCTGCCGGTTGATACGCTCGACGCGGCGCGCCCGGCACTCGAGGATTTGCGCCTTTATGACGACGCGGGCAGCGAGATTCCTTATGTGATCGAACATCCGGTGCCGGCGCCGAAAATTGTCCGGAGCGCGACATCGTTTCAGGTTTCACTCAATGCCAACAACACCGTCATGGTGCTGGAAACCGGGCTCGGGCAACCGCTCGAGGCCGTGACCCTGGAAACACCGGCGATGAATTTCATCAAGGCCGTGCGCGTGGATAGTTCCAGCGACGGCAAAATGTGGCGGACCCTGGTGCAAGGCCGGCCGATCTTCCGTCAATCTTATGGCGCGGCCAATTTAAAAATCTCCTTTCCACGAACCGCGGCAAAATGGCTGCGGCTGACGGTGGATGACGAGCGTTCGCAGCCCGTTCCCTTCACTGGTGCGCGGGTCCAGGCTGCCGCGGGTGAATCGGCGCCGGTGGAAACCATTCCCCTAACCATCACCGAGCGCGATGAAAACCCCGGCGAAACCCGACTGGCGTTGGATCTCGGCGCGGCGAACCTGGACGTCGCCAGTCTGCAGATTGAAACGGCGGAGCCGCTCTTCACGCGGCAGGTTGCCCTCGCTGTCCCGCAAATTTCCGGGGACACCATTCGCGAGCAGATGATTGGACAGGGCGTGATTTACCGCGTCGCCATCGAAGGCCAGCCCGCGTCCGAAAACCTTTCCGTGCCGCTGGACAAACTGATCCGCTCGCGCGAACTGATTTTATTCATCAAAAACGGCGACAGCCCGCCGTTGGCCATCAAAGCCGTGCGTGCGGAGCGGCGGCCGGTCTATCTCGTGTTTCTCGCGCGTCAGGCGGGCACGTTCCATTTGCTGACCGGCAATGCCCGTTGTCCCGCGCCAGCCTACGATCTGGCGGCGTTGGGCATGAACCTGAAATCCGTCCCGGTCGCGGCAATTCAAATCCCGCCGCCGTCGGATAACCCCGGTTTCCGCCCGCCCGAAGTCCTGCCCGGCCTCGAAGTGACCGGCGCGTCACTCGACATTTCGGATTGGAAATTCCGCAAGCCGGTGGAAATTTCCGGGGCGGGCGCCCAACAGGCGGAACTCGACCTTGACGTACTGGCGCACGCGCAGCCCGGATTGGGAGATTTGCGCGTGATGCGGGGCACCAACCAGGTGCCTTATATCCTCCAGCACACGTCCATCAGCCGTTCGCTGGCGTTGACGGTTACGACGACGAACGACGCGAGGAATCCAAAGCTGAGCCGCTGGCTCATCAAGCTGCCGCAACCCGATTTGCCGCTGACGCGATTGACGTGTGTTTCGCCAACACCGTTGTTTGAACGTTCATTGTCGCTGTACGAAGAACTGGCCGATGATCGCGGAGATAAATATCAGCATCCGCTCGGCGACGCGTCGTGGACGCAGACGCCGGACCGCAAATCGAAGGAGTTTACCCTGTCGCTGGAGGCCGTGCCGCAGGGCGACACGTTGTTTCTCCAAACGGAAAATGGCGACAATCCGCCGATTGAACTGGAAAAATTCACGGCGGTTTATCCCGTGACCCGGGTGTTGTTCAAAGCGAGAGCAGATGACGAACTCTTCCTTTACTACGGCAATCCGCGCGTGTCGCCGCCGCGTTACGATTTGAGCCTCGTTGCCGGGCAATTGCTGACGGCGGACAAAAAAATTGCGTCGTTATCCGGTGAACAACAGCTCAAGAAACCGTCCTGGCAGGAATACGAGGTGCCGGGAAAAGGTGGCCTGCTGTTTTGGGGAATGCTGGCCGTCGTGGTTGTGGTGCTGCTCATCATCATTTCGCGGTTGCTGCCGAAATCACCGCCACCGGCATAGGTGGGGCGAGGCTACTGACGAGCCGGCTCGCGAGGACGCTCGCCCCACCGAAATATAAAATCGTTTTCGAGAAATCCGCGACAACGGCGCAACCCACGGTTATAGTTCCGCTGTGACAACCGTCCGCAAACAGCTCGACACTTTCCTGCGTAAAACGCCGAAGCTGGGCAAGGGCGTTTATCTTGCCAAAACCGCCGTCGTGCTCGGCGACGTGACGATCGGCGCGCATTCGAGTGTCTGGTTCGGCGCGGTCCTGCGCGGTGACATCAACCGCATCGTCGTCGGCCATCACTCGAACATCCAGGACAATGCCGTGCTGCATCTCGCCGATGATTTTGCCTGTGTCATCGGCAACTGGGTGACAGTGGGCCACGGCGCGATTGTCCACGCCTGCACCGTCGGCGACGAAGTGCTCGTGGGCATGGGCGCGGTGATTCTGGACGGTGCGGTCGTCGGCAAACAATCCATCATTGGCGCGAAAGCGCTGGTGACGCAGGGAATGAAAATCCCGTCCGGCTCGCTCGTCCTCGGCGCGCCGGCCAAAGTCGTCCGCAGGCTGACGCCCAAGGAGCGCGCCGGCCTGAAATGGTGGGCGGAAAAATACGTGGACAACGGCGCCTATTGCCTGAAGCACAAAATCAACGTTGGGGCGCCGCTGCCGAGTTGAAGATTTTTGACGCGAATTTCACGAATTGACGCAAATTCAAAAACGCTGGAAATTCCAAAGAGATTTATATCAATCAGCGTAGCCGTTGCGCTCCAACCCTGGGCTAATTTCTTTTGCCCCGTCAGGGCAATTCGGGTTCCACATTTGTGAAAATTCGCGCAATTCGTGTCAAGTTTTTGCGTTGGGTTTACCTCCGCAGCATCCCCGGCAAACCGCCGCCCATTTTAGCCATCATGCGCTGGAACTTGCCCATCTTTTTCATCATCTGCTGCATCTGGCCGAACTTGTTCAGCATGGTGTTCAACTCCGTCACGCTCACGCCGCTGCCTTTGGCGATGCGGATGCGGCGTTTGGCGTTCAGGATGGCCGGGTTCTTGCGCTCCTGCGGTGTCATGCCGCAAATCATCGCCTCCATGCGCCGGAATTCCTTTTCCTGCTTCGATAAATTGCCCTGCTGTTTCAATATCTCCGCGCCGCCCGGCAGCATTCCGACGACGCTTTCGAGCGAGCCGAGCTTTTTCATCGTGCGCAATTGCTCCAGAAAATCCTCCAGCGTGAACTGGCCTTTGCGCATCTTTTCTTCCAGCCGCCTGGCGTCCTCCGCGTCCACCGCCTCGGCGGCCTTCTCGACCAGGCTCACGACGTCGCCCATTCCCAGAATCCGCGAGGCCATCCGTTCGGGATGAAACGGCTCGAACTCGTCCAGCTTCTCGCCCGTGCCGGCAAATTTGATGGGCTTGCCGGTGACGGCTTTCATACTCAACGCCGCGCCACCGCGCGCGTCGCCGTCGAGCTTCGTCAGGATGGAGCCGGTGATTTGCAGCGCCTGATCGAAATGGGTGGCCACATTGACGGCTTCCTGACCGGTGGCCGCGTCGAGCACGAGCAGAATTTCCTGCGGCTTCACCAGGTCGCGCAGCCGGACCAGTTCCTGCACCAGCGGCTCGTCAATCTGCAACCGCCCGGCGGTGTCGAAAATCAGAACATTGCGGCTGTTGGCCTTCGCAAAATCCAGCGCTTCGCGGGCGATTTTCAAAACGTCCGTCTCGCCGCGCTTCACGAAAACCGGAAGCTCAAGCTGTTTGCCGAGCGTATCCAATTGGTCCATGGCCGCCGGGCGATAAACGTCGGCTGCCACGAGCAAAGGTTGGCGGCCTTGTTTCTGGAGCAGGCGCGCGAGTTTGCCGCTGGAAGTGGTCTTGCCGGAGCCGTGCAGACCGACCATCAGCAGGCAACTCGGGTTGGCGCTGAGATTCAGTCCGGCGTTTTGCGAGCCGAGCAGGTCCACCAGTTCGTCGTGGATAATTTTGATGATCTGCTGGCCGGGCTGGATGCTTTGGACGACTTCCGCGCCGATGGCCTTGGTTTTGACGCGCTCGATGAAGTCGCGGGCCACCTTGAAATTCACGTCGGCCTCCAGCAGCGCCATGCGGACTTCGCGCAGGGAATCGCCGACGTTGGCCTCGGAAATTTTCCCGAGCCCGCGCAGGTTGCGAAAGGCGTTCTGGAGCTTGCCGCTTAACGAATCGAACATCCTGCCAGTTTAAGCGTTCCGGGTCCGGGGTTCAAAGTTCAAAGTTGGCCGAAACCACGTCCAACCTGGAGCCTGGAACGTTGAACTTTGAACTTGAGACGGGCGCAATGCTTTGGCTTACTATCCGGCCCACGTCCTGGTAGGGCGGCGCTGCGGCGCCGCCGAAGTGGTCGGCCGCGCAGCAGCACGGCTCTACCTTTTGGCGGTAGGTTACCCAAGTGGCCAACGGGGGCAGACTGTAAATCTGCTGGCTTACGCCTTCGATGGTTCGAATCCATCACCTACCACCAGTCTTCGCCCGCAGCATAGCGAGGGCGAAGACTGCCGCGCCGAAGCGCAAAGCGCGTAGGCGGGCTGGTTCAAAGTTGCGGCAGCGGGCTACGACTCGGCAAGCCAGCCTACTACAGCGGAGAGCGAAGGCTGTCGCGCCGAAACGGAGTGAAGGCGGGCGGAATAATGAGTTAATCACCAAAAGCGCTCCGAGCTACGGCTCGGCAAGCCACCTTTTCGCGCCAGTTCTCAAAGAGCAAGGTTTTATGTTACGGACCCTCAGCCACAAGGCCGCGTGGGCGGCGGTTTATGCCGAAAGGTACGTGTTATCTCTCGTCTATCTATGCCTGGCCGGGAACGAATTTCATAAACTCTGGTTCATCTGGCTTGGGCCTGCCAGCAACTCCGACGCCGTGGCTGTGGAAGTCGCCCGCCACATTATAGCTTTGATGTTGAATTTCTTCGTCGGTGTCCTGTTGTTGCTGGGACGTCGTGCCGCCGTGGCGCCGCAAAACTTCAAGGACATTCTCATTCCTTTGGCCGGGTCTTTCTTCTACCTCATTTACAATACCACTTACTGGTTCCCGGCATTGTTGCGGAAGAGTCTTTGTTCGCCTGGCTGGCAGGGGCCGCTCACCGTTACCGGCTTGTTTCTCGGTCTTATGGGCCCGGCGGTGGCAACCTGGGCCGTCCTGTATCTCGGGCGTTCCTTTGGCATCTTTGTCGTCGTCCGGAAAGTGATTCTGGACGGGCCTTACCAGTGGGTGCGTCATCCGATCTACCTGGGTTATATCTGCATGCTGGCCGGCCTTGTTCTCGTAAACTTTTCGACAGCTTATTTCATTCTGGTGCCGATTCACATCGGCCTGTTGCTTTACCGGGCGCATCTGGAGGAGGTGCGGCTTTCCGAACACAGCGTGGAATATCGGAAGTACATGAAGCGCACCGGCTTCATTTTTCCGAAACTCCGGCGCCCGGTCCTTGATTAATCCGAGTGCGGCTGGCCATGGCCTCCCAGAAGGCGCTCGGATCTCTCAGGAATATCCAAATGCGCGGCAGTACGGCGCCAGGCGTTGCTCGATCGGCGCGAGCGCCTCGGCATAATGCTGCCAGCGGCCCACGGCCCGACCATGGACGGGCCGGGTAACATCGTTATAGGTCGGCGCGAAGACAAATTTTTTGCGGGCGTCCTCGTAATAGTTCGCCTGGCGTTCATCCCAGGTTAGTCCCAGAAATTCCGTGACCCGCCGTCCCTCGGATTCCAGATCGCTCACCACGTCCTCGTAACGGGATTCCATCCAATCGAAACCGCCCAATTGCCGCAGCCGCAGCCAGACGTCCATGAGGTCGGCGAAGTGTTTGGCCGTCCGTTCCAGGCTCAAAAAATTTGCGTTCGTCGCATTCAACAGCTGTTTCTGAAAAAAGCAACTGACGATCACGTCGCGCGGGTCGCGCAGGGCGATGAGCACCTTCAAATCGGGGAAAATCCGCAGCCACACGTGCAAGGCAGCCGTCGGCGACGGATTTTTGTCCAATAACACCTCCATCTCCGTTCGGCTCGCGTTTTCGCGGAGAAGGCTTTTCCGGTAGCGTTGCTGGTAATGGGCGCGCCGGGCGATGGTGAGGGCGTCAAGCGCCTTCACCGTCAACGGAGACACGGCGTTCAGAGGCGCTAGTTTTTCGAGGATTTCATGGACAAACGCCGGCGGCTCGTCGAATGCCGCGATGGCCGGGTGCGCGCCGAGGATTTGTTCCAGCAGTGTCGTGCCACTGCGCGGATGTCCGCCCAAGAACGCCAGCCGGGGGCGGGCGGGCTGGCTGGCCCCTTCCCGGCGCCAGCGCTGGATTGTCTCCGGTTGCAGCGCGGCCAGCAGCTCGCGCCGCCGCTGGTCGGCGCGGTCGTACTCCTGCTCCAGCCTGGCAACATCGGTCGTCTGGCGGAGCGCGGCCTTGGCTTCGTGCAACTGCTGCATGGCCTCGGCATAGTGCCCGAGCGCATCCAGCACGACGGCCAGCTGGTGGCGGATGGCATAGGCCACGTTCAAATTCTGCGGGCCGGTCTTGAGTAAATCGCGCAACAAGGTCTCTGCGTCCGTGTTCCGGCCCAGACGGTGCAGAAGCAGCGCTTTGACGCACAGGACCTCCGCATTTTGCGGATGCCGGGCCGCGCAGGACTCCACGCAGGCCCACGCGTCGTCCAGCCGACGCTCGCGTTCGAACCAGTCGGCGAGGCTGAGCTGCGCCGGGATGGAGGAGGCGTCCGCTGCGGCTGCACGTTCGAAACAAGCGCGCGCCTTGTCCAGCCGCCGCAATTGGTGGTATTGCTGGCCGAGCAGGATCAACATGGATGCGTCTTTCGGCGCCAGTTCGGAGGTGCGTTGAAAAGCCCGGTCCGCCAGGTCGAAATCCAATTGCTTGGCTGCCGCCAACCCCAGTTCGAACCACAAACCCGCTACGCCGGGAAATCGTTTCAACAGGTCACGGTAGGTTTCCAATGCCGCGTCCGTCCGGCCTTTAAGCAAGTCCTGCTGCGCCTTCTGCCAGCGGGTGACGTGGCGCGGCGATTGTTGCAGTTTGTCAAGGTCGTTCAGCATGGGATTCCCCCACATAAAAGAAGGAAGAGGCCGGATGACTCCGGCCTCCCAATGAGAACTAAGCGCTTAAATTGTTGTTCGCAGTCGCGCCACCACGAACTTTTTTGCCGAATGCGGCGCTGCGGACCACGCCTTCCTTCACACACGATACCCGCATTTCTGCATCAACGACGCAATCAATCTACCCGACCCCCTGTCCCTTGCCAGTCACCAGTTCTGGTTACATGACGAAACGGGCTCATGACATTCACCAACCTGCTGGTTGACGAACGAGGAAGAGGATGAGAACGGTGAAAACCGTCAACGGCGGAGGAACTTCGCCACGGCCTCCGTCCGCGTTCGCACCTGTAATTTTTCATAAATGCGGCGGATGTAGGTGTGGACGGTTTCGTAGCTGATGGCGAGTTTGTCGGCGATTTCCTTGTACATCAGTCCCTGGCTCAAAAGGTCGAGCACCTGTTGTTCGCGTTCAGAAAGGTTTTCGGTAGGTTGGGCCGTGGCCGCAGTTTTTTGAAAGGACGACACCACTTTGCGTGCGATGTGCATTGTCATGGGCGAGCCGCCGCGATGCACCTCGTGAATGGCTTCCAACAATTCCTTGCTGGAGGTGCGCTTGAGCATATAGCCGTTGGCGCCGGCCGCCAGCGCGTTGAAAATGTTTTCTGTGTCCTCGTAAACCGTGAGCATCATCACCTGCGTCTGCGGCAGAAGCTGCTTCAGTTGTCGCACGCATTCCACGCCGTTCATGCCGGGCAGGTTGATGTCCATCAGCACCACGTCGGGTTTCACCTGCGGCAGATCTTTCAGGGCGTCCTCGGCATTCGCATAGTCGCTGACGCAACGAAAGCCGTCGGCGCGATTGATCACGCGTGCCAGCGTGCCGCGCAGCTTGTCGTTGTCTTCAACAATGGTTACGGAAATGGGCATGGTTCAAGGCTCAAGGCCAAAGGTTGAAGGCTGAAACCGGAGTCGGGCCACCGCCGAATTTTTATCTTCAATCTTCATTTTTCATGCTGCCTTCTTCATTTCAGTTTCATGGGTACGGTCAGGCGCACGACGGTTCCGCCCTGGCCCCCACCGGCGATGGCGAATCCGCCGCGAATGTCTTCCATGCGTTTGCGCATGTTGCGCAGACCGTTTCTGGCCCGGGCCGCCGGCGTATTCTGTTGGCCGAGGCCGCGGCCGTCATCTTCAATCTCCAAAGTGAAATTGTCGGAATTCATCCGCAACCGGATCCGGGCTTCCGTGGCTTGGGCGTGTTTAACGACGTTGTTGATCGCTTCCTTGAAGGCCAGAAAGACATTGTGGCGGACTTCCGGTGGAATGACAACCGCCGGCAATTGAGCCGGTACCTCGGCGCGATAATGCAGTCCGGCCAGCACGAGATATTCCTGTGCGTATTTGCAGGCATAGGTGATCAATCCGTCCAGCGTGTCATTGGAAGGATTGACTGCCCAGACAATTTCGTCGAGCGAGTGCGTGGTCTCGCGCGCGGTCTGGGAAATTTGCTGCGCGTGGGACGCGACTTCGCCCGGGGAATCTTTGTCGGCTTCCGCCATTTCGCCCAGGAGCGCTACCTGGGTGAGATTGGCGCCGAGCTGGTCGTGAAGGTCGCGGGCGATGCGGGAACGCTCTTTTTCCAGCGCCTCCCGTTGTTGGAGCGCCTGCAACTGGCGCTGCAATTTTTGCGTGGACAGATAACGCACCACGGCGGCGACAAGGCCAAGAAACACCAGGATGACCGCGGCACGAAACCATCCGGTCTGCCAGAATTGCGGCTGCACCGTCACGGTCAGCACGCTGCCCGTTTTGTTCCAGACGCCGTCCTCATTGCAGGCCTCGACCCGGAACTGGTAACTGCCGGGTGACAACTCATTATAAAAAGCCACTCGTGTATCGCGGGCATCTGTCCAGCCATTGTCGCGGCCTTCCAACCGATACTTGAATTGCACCTCCTTCGGCGCGGAATAATTTAAAGCCGTGTAGCTGATATTCAACTGATTGTGACCGGGGGGAATCACAATGGCTTGTGGCCAGGTCGGGTCGAACCGATTGGTTTTTTGCTCCAGACCGTCCACCAGCACGGATTCGATCATGACCCGCGGCGGCTTCAGGTTGGGTTTAAGCTCCGCGGGATTCACATAGGCCAGGCCTTTGGTGGTGGGAAACCACAGCCCGCCGTCGCTCGTGCGGCACGCACCCGGTTGCGAACCGCTGGAACATTCACGTGTCGGCAGACCGTCGGCTTCGCCATAGCTCCGACTGGAAATAAAATTCAGCGTTCCATTGGTGGAACCGCCCGGGGAATTTTTGGGAATGCGCATTAATCCAAGGTTGGAACCGATCCATAAATCGCCTTCATCATCTTCGATGATGTAACTGATACTGTTGCTGACGAGGCCGTCACGCTTGGAATAACGCGACCATTTTCCCTGATGGAACCGGGCCAGGCCGTGGCCTGACGTGCCGACCCACAAATCGCCGTCTTGGTCCAGGTAAAGGCAGGAGACATCATTGCCGGGCAGGCCATTTTCCGATGCCCGGTAGGAAACAAACTTGCCGTCCTTGAAACCGCTTACCCCACCGTCCCCAGTGCCCACCCAAAGATTGCCCGCCGTATCCTCGGCGATTGCGGAAACAGCATTTCCCGACAGGCCATCTTGCATCGTGTACGTCTTCCAAACTCGTCCGTCCCAAAGCCACAACCCGTTGGGTGTCCCCACCCACAGTTGTTCCTCATGATCCTCAAACAAAACCGAAATCTGCGGGCCGAGGACCTCGGCGGCAGGTACAAACTGAAACTGGTTGGTTTCGAATTGAAACAGTCCCTCATCCCGCGTCCCCGCCCAGACGTGCTGTCGATGATCCACCAGCACCGTCCAGGCGTCCTGCAATGGACCCACGTGGAAATACTGGACGGAGTTGGTTTTCCAGTAAGCTGCGCCTTGGGCGCCAAAAGCGATCCACATGCCGCCTGCGGCATCCTCGGACAACGATTGGACATTCCAGGGGTGCAGTCCGTCCGGCGTGTTGAAAATTTTTCTTTTGATCCGATCCAGGCCCCCGCCGTCGGTGCCCACCCAAAGATTTCCCTCCTGATCGAGACACAAAGAAAGGACGTAGGCGGATGACAATCCCTGTTCGACCGAAATTTGCCGGTAATCTCCCTTCGGGTCATACCAAAAAATGCCGGCGCCGAGCGTGCCAACAATCAAATCGCCATTCTTATCTTCACACGCGCTCTTGATGATGTGATTGCCCCACGGGTACGGTCCAAAATTCCGTTCAAGCTGAGTGGAGCCCCACTTCTGGATCCCGCCGTCCACGAACCGCCACGTTCCGCCATCCCGGCTGGCCAGAAGGTAATCGAGCCGCTGAACCGGAATCTGTTGTTCAATGGCAAATGCCGGCGGACTGAAATTGGAGGGGTGAAATGAAAACATAACCCTGTCTTCGCCGATCCAAAGCGGCCCGGATTTTTCCGCAACAATCATCCGGCACATCGCCGGCGTCTTAAACGGAAAATTCCACACCTCCATCTTCTCATTTTGATAACGGGCCAGATGGGCATCGGCCGTGTAAAGCCACACGGCCCCGATCGAATCCTCGCAGGCCGACACCACCCGCCCGTCATGGCTGTTGTATCCAATGGAAAAATTTTCAATCCGGCCATCCTTTTCCCGCTCCGCTCCGCCCGCGTCCGTTCCAATCCAAAGATTCGTGTGGCTGTCCTCAAACAGGAAGTCAATTTGGTCATTGTTCAAACCGGGCGTCCTCTCCTCGTCGAACACGGTGAAACGAATCCCGTCAAAGCGCACCAGGCCATGTTGTGTGCCCAGCCACAGATAGCCATCCCGCGTTTGAATCACGGAGAAGACCACACTTCCCGGGAGTCCCTGTTCCGTGCCCCACGCATCGACAATGAAAGGCGAGTTGGACAGGTTCGCTGCACCCGCCGTTCCCGAAATAAAAGCGGCAGAAACGCAAAGCAAGAGCCCCGCGTTTTGAAGCAGCCAGCATTTCTTCGGCATGTTTGATTTTTCCGGACTATCCAGCCGGATGTAAAGCTGTTTACGGCAGGAAGGCGAGGCTGAAATGTCGGCGAAATTTATTCAAAAAACCACTTGCCAGTGCCGGGCGATGGGTTAGGTTTCAACTGCTCCCAATGAGAACTGGGCGCTTCGGCGGGTGTTGGCGATTTAAACGTGTGTGATCGCTGCGCCCGCCGTTTTTGATCTGCCTTGCGAACAAAAATCCCATGAC
>DASZAB010000139.1:0-13847 GCA_035945675.1 Verrucomicrobiia bacterium
CACCTGGGAGGTATTGCCGCCGGAACTGAAATCGCAGAGCGTCGTCGAACAACTTTCGGCGGAATACGAATGGCTGCTTCCGCAGCTCGCGGAACGCGGACTCGCTCCCGCGACGAAATGAAATCCATCAATCTGTGGGACCGACCCCTTGGTGGTATTAGCTGGTGGACGGGTTGCGTGCCTTGTCCTATCCGGTAGAGCTGGCCAACCCTGCCAAGATCGATCAATACAGCGGGATCAAACATGCCGACGAAAACAACTTACTGTTCGTTGTTCGTCTTTGAAGCAGCCACCCGGGGCGACGGAATGAGCGCATGGTAAATAGGTTCGACCCATTGGTTCTTTGGGATGTCGTACACGATGAAATCCTTGTCAAATTGCCAATACGCCCAGCTCCAACCGAATTGCTCCGCCGTCCGGGCCACATACGCGGTGTAGCGCGCCCGCGAGGCCATGTCACCATCCTCGTAAGCACCAAATTCACCCAGAAGAATTGGACGGTCGTGCAGTTTGGCCCAGTCCTGGACTTTCTGGAAATCCGACTTAATTATGTCCCGTTCCTCCGCCGTACCCTTCCACACCAAACCCACCTTGTACTGTGGCATCACCCAGGGAGCGCCCTGATGCGTAAAGTCCATTGGCTTGTAGTAATGCACCGTAACGATGATATGCCGGTCTTTATCGGGAAGCTTCAGTTCGTCCAAATGGTCAATTGAATTCCAAAATGCCGGCCCAATGATGACCATTCGGGTCGGATTACTCTGGCGGATGATGGCCAATGCCTCCGCAAGATATTGGTTCCAAATTTCCGGTGTCATTTTACCATTGGGTTCGTTCAGGATTTCGAACACCACACCAGGCGGTGCATGCTGGAAGTGGGGCGCCACCTGCTGCCAGAACGCCAGAAACCGATTTTTGTTCCCTTCCGCGTCCTTTCCCGTCGCTTCGAATTCGTGGAAATCAACAATCACGTTAAGATGAACTGCCAGTGCATTGGCAACCACCCAGTCCATGGTGCCCCACCATGAATCGCTTAACTGGTATTCCGGCCCGGCACCCATGTGGCTGAATGGAAAAAGATTGACGCGCAGGGTGTCAAAGCCACCCGTCCGAATGACTTCAAAATATTTCTTCTTGAAGCGTGCTTTGTCGAAGGATTCCCAAATGGGATCGTACCCGAGCACGTTGACGCCGCGGCCCAACTGTTGAGACAGATCAAAAACGTCCTTGCTCCCGTCGACCGCCTTGACCGCAAGGCCGGACGTAACCCACCAGAAAAGAAAAAGCAGGCAGAAAATCAGGTTTCGTTGCAGGCAAATCCGGTTCGACCAAGACATTTTCATATGAAAATAAGAAAAACCACCGGCCGATCCCGGCCGGACCAAAGTTCTGAAAAACTTTACTTTGCGGCAGCCTATTAGACTCCACGGCAACTGTCACGACGTCAAATGGAGGGCGCGCAACTACTTCAAAAGTATAGCAAGCGCGGATACGGACCCGATCCGGGCAATTCCCATGCCGATGGCGCCGATGCCCGAGAGCTCGGCGGCACACTGACCGCGGCCAGCGAATGGCCGGGCAAAGGCGCCACGTTCGCCCTCGAATTGCCCGCGACAGGAATATTTCGCGCGGGCGATCCGCCGACCACAACGGTCGGTGATCCCCGGCAGGGTTGCGCCGGGCGGTTAATCCAGGTGCAGGATTCCACGTTGCAGGGCAGTGGTGGCGGCTTGGGTACGGTCGTTGACTTTTAGTTTCGCAAGGATGTGGCCGACATGCAGTTTGACGGTTACTTCGGCGATTTGCAGGGCGCCGCCGATTTCCTTGTTGCTCTTCCCGCTGGCAATAAGTTTGAGGACATCAAGTTCGCGCAAGGTGAGTTCGGCGTGGGTCATGCGTTCGGCGAGGCGCGCGCCGATGGCCGGCGAGATGCAACGTTTGCCGGCGTGAACGGCACGGATGGTGTCAATCAATTCCTCGCGCGCGGCGGTTTTGAGCAGATAGGTGCGCGCACCGGCCTGGAGGGACCGGTAGATGTCTTCCTCACCATCATGCGTGGAAAGCATGATAATGGACGCGTCGGGAAATTCCTTGCAGATGATTGCTGTGGTTTCCACGCCGCCCATGCCAGGGAGTTTTAAATCCATTAACACAATGTCCGGGCGATGTTGCCGAAAATTGGCGATGGCCTGCTGGCCGGTGGAGGCCTCAACTTCGACGGTCATGTCCGGTTCGATGTTGATCGAGCCAACGAGACCCATGCGGACAACGAAATGATCATCCACGACCATGATGCGAATTTTTTCCTTCATGAGTTGAAATTTATTTTGGGCTCGCGCCATTCTTGCCGGGCGCCGTCAGTTCGACCCGGCTGCTCAAATCTCCGACCGTTTCGCCAAGCGCCACCCTGGTGAGGGTAATAAGGACTTCGGTGCCGCCGCCAGGCTTGCTGTCGAGTGCGAAGCGCCCGCCGATCTTCTCGGCCCGTTCCCGCATGTCGAGCACGCCGAAGTGTCCGCCACTCGCCGAACCGACGCTCTGCAAGTCGAAGCCGGCGCCGTCGTCATGGATGCGGAGTTGAACCTGTTTCGCTTCATAGTTCAAACTGACGACGATTTTTTTTGCGCGGGAATGTTTGAATGCGTTGGCCAGCGCTTCCTGCGCGATGCGGAGAAGGTTGTGTTCGGTGAGCGCGGGAAGTTTTTGGGGCGCTCCGGAAGACTGGACAGCAATCTCGATACCGGTGCTGGCAGAGAGTGGCGCGACCATTCCCGCCAGCGCGGCGGCCAAGGTGCTGTTTTCCAGCAGATGAGAGCGCAAATCCCACACGGACCGGCGGGCTTCGGAAAGACTGTGGCGAGCCATATTGCGGGCCAGTTCAAGTTGCTTAAACGCGACCTGGGGCGATTCCCGGAATTGCGCCTCGACGGTGCCCAATTGAATGCTGATGGCGGCGAGTTCTTGTTCGAGTGTGTCGTGGAACTCCCGCGCGATACGATCGCGTTCTTCGAGGACACCCTCGCGCCAGACCTTTTGCTGGATGATCTGGGTTTGTTGGCGGACGCGACGATCCAACACCACGACCCAGGCCAACCCGGCGAGCATAACGAAACTCATGATCCCGAGCGTCCAGAGTAAACGGGACAAAGTCCACCACGGTGGCGGATGGATGACGGCGATATCGGCATAGGATCGCAACAGAACCTGGACGGACTCGGGCGGCGAGTAAGGAATACTGGACACGGATATCTCCCTCGATCGGGAGATCCCTGGAACCCATTTTCCCGGCGACTGGGCGATAAATACCCCGGTGATAGCAAGCTGGCTGCCAATTTGGAGCGACTTGAATCGTTCGTCGGCTTGCGAGCTTTCGAGACTCGCCGTAAAAATTGAATTGGAAGATTGCAGAACCAGGGTTTGCCGCCCCGGACTATCAATGAGATTCACCAGGCTGGTTTTCAAATGGATAAGCACTCCCTCAAAATTCTCCGGGGAGTTCAGCAGGGTTTCCAGGTCCGTTGGCATGGGCGGAGGCGGTTCGCCATGGCCCAGTGGTTGAACCGTGGCGTCCTCCAAGATCGGAACGTACTGTCCCAGTGCGGAATAGCCCGAAATTATTACCCGATCGCCGGGAACAAGCTTTGCGGGTTGAGCCAGCAGCACACAAAGTCCAAATCCTTGACTCTGGATGAAGAGAGTGCCGTCGGACTTTTGCAGGGTTACCACTCCGTTGACCTCGACCCGGTTACCATAATAGCCACTGGAGTTAAACTGGGCCAAACCGGCGATCGATACCTCCTTCGGTCGGCTGCGAGAGGGTTGTTCAACGACCACATTCGCCAGACTCGAAACGGCCAGCCAGGGAACGCGCAATTGACCTTTCATATTGTATCTGGAATAGCACACGCCACGCAAACGGACGGTGGTATCGATCAACTTTGTGGCGTCAGATTCTTTAAGATTTTTGACGTACACCATGACCCGCTGCCCGTTCATGGCGAGGTTCAAATAATGTCTCTCATCGAGAACAGTAGTTGAGCGAACGACTCCGCCCACTTCTATCCACTGGCTGTCCTCCAAACCCGTGAATAATTGATCAACGGAGACCTGGCGTGGGACCGGCAATTGCCCCTTTCCCAAAACACGGATGCCTGACGCCTTAACTATGGGGGCGTAGTCGCCTTTGTCGCTGAAACCTTCCACTTCAATCTCCTGACCGGCGGCGAGGTTTATGCTTACGTTGGTGGCAACCAGGAGAAAGATGCCTGCGGTGGCATCCTGTAAAAATAAATTGTGCAGCGGTGCATCGTAGTACGTCACGGTACCATGAAGACGAACCGGAAAGCCCTTTTGTGCCTTCTCCGGGTCCAATCCGCGGATTTGCTGTGCGTTTGTCAGACAGAGCGAAGCGGTCGCCGCCGGAGCTGATGCAGGTTGGGCGACGGCTAACGCCGGGAAAAGAAGCACCAGGAAAAACAAGCCCAAGGCGTTTGCGTTGAGCAGGCGGGCGGAGGACGTTTCGCAAACTTCGGCCGTCGCGGCGACAGATTCCAAAAGCTTCAAACCAGAGCCAAAACTGCTGCCGGCAACAGGGTATGCTCGGGTGCCTTCTCCGGGCTCAGACACTCTGGCTCTGACTCTTATCGCTTTATACACAACAGATTAAATAGGCGAGACTCCATGCCGGTTAGTGATGCTACACCAAAGTGCACCAGATTCATACTATTCGAAAGTAGTAATTCAAAGCTAAACCAATGCACTCGTGACAGGAAGCGAGGCGCATGTAAATGTAGCGTGTATCCTAATTTAACGACAGTTGGTCAAATCATTCGCCACACAACCATCCTAAAAAACAGCGTTATGGAGAAGAAATTATTTAACTCGATCGGGGTCCGAATGGCTGCCCTGCTTGCCACGGGCTTGCTCACAGGCCTTTCAACCTCGGCAGACACCATCCTTATCAGCCAAAACTTTGATAGTCCGTTTGGGACCAGCCAAAGCATTGCCTATACCTATTTCGGTGGTGATATAACAAACACCGCCGTTGGCGTTGTCGCTGGCGCAGGAACCAATGGCACTTCGGCACTTGAGCAGACTAACATGGCTGCGGCTTTGGGTAATGGTTACGGCTATGCTGCCGTCGTATATCAAGAAACTGGTTTAACCGCGAACACAAATGCAGCTCCTGGCGCGTATACGCTTTCGTTTGATGCGAGAACCTCAGATCCCGCCGCAAATCACGTCGAAGTTCGCTTAATCGATCTAAACGGTGGCACCTTGGACACGGCCCCAACCCCTCCCGGTTATGGCAATGACCTTGTTTTAAACACCACCTACACACATTACAGCATGAGATTGGATGACACGACTGTTTGGCACGGTCAAAATGGAGCACCGCCATTTAATCCAGTTACGTCCCAGTGGCAGTTTCTGTTCCAGGCCAATGGCGGTGGCGGCGGAGTTCCCCCCGTATGGACCATGGATATTGATAATATCCAGGTCACGATGACTAACATCGCACCGACCGCCCCGCCGGTAACGATCTATCCGCCGGTCAAGGTTCCCCAAGGCCTGAATTTGTATGCCGGCACCGCCGTGAATGGCTTCTATGACCGGCAGGAAGTGGCGTCGGTTCAATCCACCGGCCTGGGCTGGGTCGGACGTGCCACGGCAGGCAACCCGGTTAGTTATGCTTTCACGGTGAACAGCGCCCCCACCAATTCGGCGCTGGCCTCATTCCAAATGTATCTGGTGCCCAATTTCCCACCATCTTCAGCGAACGCTAATGCACCAGACTGGTTTGCCAACTCGATGGTGGAAACGTTCCTTGCCGGCAATTCCACCAATGCGGTTCTCCGATTTGCTTATAAGGTGAATGAAACAGCTGGAAACGCCATGCTTCTAGGCAATGCCCCTTATACGAATGCTCCGGGAAGCTGGAACGGGGTCACTACCCCCTATGATGAATCCGGCGCTCTGGGCTCGGTCACGAATAACAGCGTCCTGGGCACCTGGACGGTTAAGTTCACGTCCGACACGAACGTGACGCTGATTGCCCCGAATGGCACCAACGCAGACTTAATCATCCCTTCCTACAACGCTCCATTTTTAGCCGAAAGCACCAGTTTCAACGTATATTTATCCATGCAGGCTGAGGATCAGGGTGCCATGAATCAGTCCTTTAACTACGGTAATTTTGCCGTCACGGGTGTGCTCAATCCGTTCAGCGATAATTTCCTGGCTGATGGCAAATTGAATACGAACGTTTGGAACAGCAGTGTGGCGATTAGCCCCGCCAATGTGTTTGTCTCGGATGGGCATCAACAACTGGTGACGTGGTCACAACCTGCCAGTGGTTTTGCCCTCCAGGATGCTGGCCAAATTGGCGGTACTTGGAATAATTTAACCCAAGGACCGAAACCAACACTGTCCGGTTTCTTTAGTCAGGTTGTTTCCTCCAACGAATTGCCCGCTGGCAACAATGTGTTCTTCCGCCTCATGAAGCGAACCTACTCCCAGTTGCAGGTATTGCTCCCGGGCGAAACCAACGCGCCCGGCACCGTGAGCGGCAAGATTGGCACCCCCACGCCGGTGAACAACAGCACTGATGTCCACTTCACCGTGAACGCCTGTGACAGCACGTGGAACATCGTCAGCGCCTCTGGTGACTTTATCCACCTGACCAGCAGCACCGATCCGCAGTTTGTGGGTCAGAGTGATGCCGCGCTGGCTAATGGCACGGTGCAGATGATCGGAGACTTCCTTACCACAGGCTCGCAAACCGTTACGGTCACGGACACCAGCAACACCAATATTACACCGGCCGTCAGTTCGCCCGTCACGGTTAACTGACCTTGAAGGCGCGAAGATTGCAGAATGTAGCCGGTTAGGTACAGCGGGTACTGGCAAAGGCCAGTACCCGCCGAAAGTTAATGAGAGTCAACATCCTGGTATGATGACGAATAATGACGGAATCGAACACTCAGGCGGACCAGTCAAACTCAAACCAACGGTTCATAGTCTGAGATTGGAAGGCTTCACGTTGATTGAGCTACTGGTGGTCATTGCCATCATCGCCATCCTGGCGGCGATGTTGCTGCCCGCGCTGGGGGCGGCCAAACAGCGCGCTCAGGCGGCCGGTTGCATGAGCAATACGCGCCAACTCCTGATTGCCTGGATGACGTACGCCGACGATAGTCAGGGTGTCTTGCCGCCCAATGATTTTCCCTTTACAACTGCATACCACGGCTATGCGAATCAGAGCATTATGAAAAATTGGGTGGTAGGAACCATGCATAGCAATTTCGACGCTAACCAAAAACTCGGCACCCCCGAGTTGTTGGATCCCAACAGCTTGCTTTCTCCCTACCTTCGAAATCCCAAAATCTATCATTGTCCCGCTGATACTTATGTTAATCCGAATGCGAAAACCGTTAACACGCGCGCTTACTCGATGAATTCGGCCGTCGGCACGATCTATTTCACGTCCACCGCGGGCACGGGAGGGGCGGGAGCGCAACCGCCCTGGTCTCCCGTCCCCGGCGGCTGGCTCATGGGAAGCTCCTATAACACCAGTCCATCGGCCCAGTTGTATTTGACTTATGGCAAGACGGCGTCGTTTACCCGCCCCGGGCCATCCAAGACCTGGGTCTTCATGGATGAGAATCCAAAAACGATTAATGACGGATCCATGGCTATATCGGCGGTGGCGGCGCCAGGTAAGACATATTTGATTGATTATCCTTCCGGCATGCACGGAGGCGCGGGAGGCATATCGTTTGCCGACGGACACTCCATCGTTCACAAATGGCAGGATCCGGCCACGTACACTCCGCCCAAATCGGCTCAAAATGATACGGGCGGAAATGGCGGTGGAAGTTCACCCGCTCAAAGTCCGGACGATGCCGATTGCTTCTTTTTGGCACCGATTACCTCCGCACTGCGGTAGTTGGTCTGGCGGCAGGCTGCTGACGGCTTGCCGTTTTCAGACGCGCCCTGGAATCAGCGTGTCAGGTTTTTCTGAATCAACCGGCATCGCTGTTCAACGCAAATTTTTTGAACGTGAATGGGCCACACACTTTTACACTTTTCGATTTAATTTAGCTCCCTCGCCGGACAATTTGCCACATTCGTCCAACTGCCCATCTGTAGCCGCTGCGCGATCCATTTCAACGTCCTGATGCTTTCCCGCCTCAACCGCAACGCTATCTTCACTTTCTCCGGATCCCTTGCGCCATTCGCCAAATTCCTTTCGGTCCGTTTGGGAAGAACGCGGACTCGCCAACCGGTGAGTTTTCTGGTTTGCTCCGCGTGATGAACCGGGATTTCTTACGCCAACTCCGCACGCTGGTGATTGTGGGGCGCGTGTCGAACCTGCCGACGGTCTGGTCGAATTGCCTCGTCGGCTGGCTGCTCGGCGGCGGAGAAAATTATACCCATCTGTCCTGGTTATTCTTCGGCGTCACCGCCCTCTACCTCGGCGGCATGTATTTGAACGACGCTTTTGACGTGGATTTTGACCGCCAACATCGCCCGGAGCGCCCGATCCCCGCCCGCGCCATTTCGCTGCCGGCAGTCTGGGGCTGGGGGCTGGCGTGGCTGGTACTGGGCGCCTTCAGTTTGATTATGATTGGAAAAACGACTGGCGCACTGGGGCTCGTGTTGCTGCTGTGCATCGTCGTCTATGACGCCACGCACAAAGTCATCACCGCTTCACCGTGGCTGATGGGATTGTGCCGGTTCTGGATTTATGTCATTGCCGGTTCCTGTGCCAATTGGGGTGTGAATGGCTGGCCGATCTGGTGCGGCGTGGCACTGGCGTTCTACGTCGCCGGCTTGAGCCACATCGCGCAACTGGAGAGTTCACGCGGGCGGGTTCCCTATTGGCCGTTGGCCCTGCTGGCCGCGCCGGTCCTCCTGGCGCTGCTGATGGACGCCGGAGAAAATCGCGTTGCGGCCATCTGGTCGTCGCTCATTCTGGTGCTCTGGATCGCACGTTGCACGCGAACCATCTTTCAGGGAGGCGCCGTCAACGTGGGACGCATCGTCTCCGGCTTGCTGGCAGGAATTGTTTTGGTGGACTGGCTGGCCGTGTCGCCGGGCTGTCCGCACGCGTTGAGCGCAGTGTTTTTGATCCTGTTCGGCGCAACGCTGGGACTGCAACGCTTCGTGCCGGCAACCTGAAGAAAGGCTGAAGTCTAAAGGCTAAAGACTGAAAAAAAATGCGCCATGTTGGTCCCTAAACTTCAGCCTTTAGCCTTGAACCTTCAGCATTCCAAACAGCTCCACAAGCTTCGCTTGAACAGGGCCCCACGGCGATTAATTTGCGCTGCCGTTTAGCGCAAATTTAAGCAGTGCCGTGGGCCTGGCCTTTTTGCATCCGCAACGCGCTCGCAAGCTCGCTGGTTGCGGGCAAAAAGGAAACCTGTTATTCTAACTGTTCGTTTATGAGCACCGAAGTGCCAATCAAGTTGACGCATAATGAAGAGATCAAGGCCGCGATCCCGACGCTGGCCGGCACCATCGCCGCGACCCTCGCCGACCCGAACGCGGATCATTTTTCCCAGGACGACTACGAATTTTTGAAGTTTCATGGCTGTTATCAGCAGGATGATCGCGATCTGCGCAAGACCGGCAAGAAATACATCATGATGGTCCGCAGCCGCATCCCCGGCGGCGTCATGACGGCGAACCAGTGGAAAATGTTCGATGACCTGTCAGCCAAATACGGCAACAACACCCTGCGCGTCACCACCCGCCAGACCATCCAGTTTCACGGCATCCTGAAGGCCAACCTGCGCGCGGTGGTCCGGGGCATCAACGAATCGCTGCTCTCCACGCTCGCGGCCTGCGGCGACGTGACCCGTAACGTCACCGCGCCGCCCACGCCCGCCTACACCCTGGCGCGCGAACAGGTCTATGCCGACTGCAAAAGGGTCGCGATGGCACTTGCGCCGAAAACCGGGGCGTACCATGCCATCTGGATTGACGGCGTGCAGTTGAACCTGGAGGAACCAGAAAACAAAAATTTCACGGACCCGTTCTACGGCCGCGCGTACTTGCCGCGTAAATTCAAAACCTCCTTTGCCATCCCGCCGGTCAACGACGTGGACGTGTTCACCAACGACCAGGGCTACATTGCCATCATCGAAAACGAGCAACTGGCCGGCTACAACCTCGCGGTGGGCGGCAGCATGGGCCGCAGCCACGGCAACGCCGCTACCTATCCACGCCTGGCCGACGTCATCGGTTTTCTCACGCGCGACCGGCTGCTGGACGTGGCGAAGGCCGTGCCGACGATTCACCGCGATTTTGGGGACCGCACCGACCGCAAGCACGCGCGCCTCAAATATGTCGTGCAGGAACGCGGCGTGGACTGGACGCGCGCGGAAATTGAAAAGCGCGCGGGCTTCAAACTGGAACCCGCCCGGCCATTCAAGTTCACCGGTTCCGGCGACCTGTACGGCTGGCGCCAGGCGATGGACAGCAAATGGTTCCTCACCATTTTTGTCGAAACCGGGCGGGTCAAGGACGTGGAAGGTCATCGCCTGAAGACCGCGCTGCGTCAGGTTGCGGATAAATTTTCCGACATCGAATTCCGTCTTACGCCCAACCAGAACGTCATTCTGGCCAACGTGCTAGAGGAAGACCGCGATGCCATCACCGAGTTGCTCACGGAACACGGTATCAAAACCGGTTTGCGCCAGGCTTCGCCACTGCATAGCGCGGCGATGGCGTGCCCCTCCCTGCCCACCTGCGGCCTGGCGCTGGCCGAATCCGAACGCATGTTGCCCGGCCTGTTGGACCGCCTGGAAAAAGTCTGCCAAGCCGTCGGCCTGGCCGGCGAGGAAATCGTCATCCGCTCGACCGGCTGCCCGAACGGCTGCTCGCGGCCCTACACGGCGGAGCTGGCCTTTGTCGGCAAGGCGCCCGGACGTTATCAAATCTGGCTCGGCGGCGACCTGGCCGGCACGCGCATGGGCCGGGTCTGGAAGGAAGTGGTCAAAGACACGGACATCGAAAGCGAACTTCGTCCCGTGTTGTTGCGTTACGCCAATGAACGCTACAATCGCGAAAGTTTCGGCGACTGGTGCGACCGGGTGCTGCTGAACGAACCGGCGACCGAATTCTCCATTTGAACGGGATCAAATCGTCACCTGTGCATGAACCCCATGACGCCGGAACAAATTGCCAAAGCCAACGCCGAACTGCGCGGCCAATCGCCGCTCGAAATTGTCCGCTGGGCCATGGCCCGGGCGAACGGACGGGCGCTGGTTTCGACCAATTTCCGCCCTTACGAAGCGGTCATTCTTCACCTTTGTGTGCAGGTGCAGCCGGATATTCCGGTGCTGTGGGTGGACCACGGTTACAATCGCCCGGCCACGTACAAACACGCCGAGGAATTGAAAAAAATGCTGCACTTGAACCTGAAAACCTATCTGCCAAGGATTTCCGCCGCGCATCACGATGCCGTTCACGGCGACATTCCGTCCACCGATGACGAGTCCGGTTTGAAACGGTTCAGCGCGTTGATGAAGCTGGAGCCGTTCCAGCGCGGCATGAAGGAACTGGCGCCCACGGTCTGGATCACCGCGCTGCGCCAGGTCCAGAATCCCAACCGCGCCGGACTCGACATCGTGTCCGAGGACAGGAATTTCGGCGCGCTCAAGGTCAGTCCGGTTTTCTATTGGAGCGACGCGGACATGGAAAATTACCTGAAGCAGCACCGCCTGCCGAATGAGTGGGATTATTTCGATCCGGCGAAGGCCGACGACAAACGCGAATGCGGCTTGCACGCGACCTGGGGGTCGCAAGCGTTGGGGTCTGGGATCTAAAACAAAAGCTTTGACACGGATTACACGAATTTTTAAATGAGTAATTGGTTAAATGAGTTAAATCAGTAATTGGTCGAACCGCCTATGAATACACCACTGGATGAACGTTCACCGGTTTACCGTTCGTTCGAAGATTTGGAGGTCTACAAAGCGATGCGAGAATTTCCCAAGGCCATGTATCGGGTTGCCAAACGATTACCGGACTTCGAGAAATTCGGTTTGGCTTCCCAAATCCGACGCGCCGCAGTCTCGCTTACGAACAATCTGGCCGAGGGCCACGGCCGATTTCATTTTCTCGATCAAATCAAATTCACGCTCATCCCCCGCGGCTCGTTGGCGGAATTGATTGACGACGTGAACGTTTGTTCCGACGAAAATTATTTGCCGCCGAATGAAGTCGTCACATTGAAAAATACCGGCTGGCAAGTATTGAAATTAACGAACGGCTATTTACGCTATCTCCGCGATCGCAAGTTGGGTTCGAGTCTTGAGTCGCGTGAAACATCTCAGCCTGGCCGAGCCACCTCCGATGACGACGAATCCATGGAATGGCTCGAAGAACTGCTGGAACAGCATCCCGACCTGTTGCCTTCCACCAGGCAAGGCTCTGATTACCAACCACTAATTTAACTATTTAACCGATTTAACCAATCAACTTCTCACTCCTTGAACAGCTATCACCTGGACCATCTGCAGTACCTCGAGACGGAAGCGATTCACATCATGCGGGAAGTCGCGGCGGAATTCGAGCGCCCCGCCTTGCTCTTCTCCGGCGGCAAGGATTCCATTTGCCTGCTGCGCCTGGCCGAAAAGGCGTTCCGCCCGTCGGACATCCCCATGCCCCTGCTCAACAGTGACACCGGACATCACTTTCCGGAACTGAACGAATTTCGCGACCGGCGCGGAAAGGAACTGGGCGCCAGGCTCATCGTCCGCAAAGTCGAGGACGCCATTGCCAGGGGCATCGCCGTGCCGCGGCCCGGCGAAATCAGCCGCAATCAACTGCAAATTCCCACGCTGCTCGCGGCGGTCGAGGAATTTCAGTTCGATTGCTTGATCGGCGGCGCGCGGCGCGACGAGGAAAAGGCCCGCGCCAAGGAACGCTTTTTCAGTTTCCGCGACAGTTTCGGCCAATGGGACCCCAAAAATCAGCGGCCCGAAATCTGGAATATTTACAATGCGCGCGTCAATCCGGGCGAACACATGCGCGTCTTTCCGCTTTCCAATTGGACGGAAATGGACGTGTGGGAATACATCAAGCGCGAGAAATTGGCCGTGCCGACGATTTATTTCAGCCATCAGCGAAAATGCGTCCGCCGCAACGGCCAGTGGCTGCCCGTCTCCGATTTGCTGCCTCCGAAAGACAAGGAAGCGGTGAAGGAGCTCGTCGTCCGCGTCCGCACCATCGGCGACATTATCAGCACCGGCATGGTCGAATCGCCGGCGGATTCCGTGGACGACATTATCGCCGAAATCGCCGCCGCGCGCGTGACCGAACGCGGCTCCCGCGCGGACGACAAGGCGAGCGAAGCGGCAATGGAAGACAGGAAAAAAGCCGGCTACTTTTAACCACAGATGGACACGGATAAACACGGATCGAGCCGAGCCGACAAGGTTCATCTCTCCGTGCACACTAAACGCTGCATTCGGACAAACGGCGGGCAGAGGACTGCCCGCCCTGCCCATCAATTGATGCTACATCCGTGTCCATCTGTGTTCATTCGTGGTTGATTTTAAACTTATGCCTCATACGCAACATCCCGTCGAAATTCTGCGCCTGAACACTTGCGGTTCGGTGGACGACGGCAAGTCCACGCTCATCGGGCGCTTGCTCTACGATTCCAAAAACCTGATGGAGGACCAGTTGGAGGCGCTCGAACGCAGCGCCGACATCACCGGCGGCGGCCAAATCAACCTGGCCAACCTCACCGACGGCCTCCGCGCCGAGCGCGAACAAGGCATCACCATCGATGTCGCCTATCGCTATTTCGCCACGCCCAAGCGCAAGTTCAT
>DASZAB010000140.1:0-19646 GCA_035945675.1 Verrucomicrobiia bacterium
CGCGCTTTCCCAAGTTCACTTGGTAATTGAACAACTCGTTCTGTGGCTGGTGGATTCCCATCATATCGCCTTTTAGACGCTCCCATTACTAAAAAGTTTCACCGGCCCATTTGGGCAACACGCCCTCACGTCGGCGGCTGCATGCTCTTTGAAAAGGCCCCGGATATTAAGTATCATCCAGCGCGAACGGGGAGGGAAATGCTTGACTTTGCACTGATGCAGTTGACAATGGGTAGTTGTCAGGTCGCTAAGTTTTTGCGGTCGAGCGCCTTGTCTTGCGCATATGGTGGAATTGGCAGACACGCTACTTTGAGGTGGTAGTGGGGCAACCCGTGCAGGTTCAAGTCCTGCTATGCGCACCAACTAAATAAAGGGTGTTTTTAGATAGGGCTTGCGTTTCTGACAGATTTCTGACAGTATCCCCGATATGAAAAACGATCGGGTCGTTGTCTCGAAAACTGAGAAGGCGGGGATCGTCGTCAATGTCGAATCGGAGTCTCCGGAAACGAAATCTAACTTTTTTGTCGTTTATTCCAGTAAGGGGAAAAAGCAGCGGGAACGGGCTGATTCCTTGGAATCGGCCCAAAAGCGGGCGGAAGCGGTCCTGCAGGAGTTGCTGGATGAGACGTTCCCTGTCGAGCTGGGCGTTGGCGGTGTCACGGGGAAGGTCTATTACACGCCTACGACCAACGGCTATGATGCCTTCACACTGGCCTATTACCAGGACAGGAAGCGCGTGCGCGAGCAGTTTGGCAGTCTGGATGATGCCCGCCGTCGCGGTAACAAGGTCCTGGAGGATCTTTCCGAAGGGAAGATTCAGTCGGCGACCATGACGCTGGAAGAGCAGCAGGATTATTTCAGCGCGAAGAAGTATTTGGAGGGGACTGGCGTGGGCGTGGCGTTGGCTTGCCGGAGTTACGCCGAGATTTTGAAGAAACGAAATTCTCAAAATGTGCCGGTCAAGACGGTCCAACAAACGGTAGATGATTTCATGGCGGCGAAACGTGAGGGGCGGGCGACGCGGGTCCGGAGCAGCGGCCGGGTTGTCAGTGAGCGGTATCTGGATGATCTGGAACGGAAGCTGACGGCGTTTGCCAGGCGGTTTCATTGTCTGATTGGCGCGGTGACAGGGAAGGACATCAATGATTTCATTCACGGGCTGGATGTGGAGGGGCGGACGAAAAACAATTACCGTCAGGCGATCAACGTGCTGTTTGAGTATGCGCGGAAGCAGAAATATCTGCCGCGCGATCACGCGGTCATGGATGAAGTTGAAGCGGCGGCGGAAGCGGATTTTGAGATTGAGATTTTCACGCCGGACGAACTGCGGAAGCTGCTGACTCACGCGCACGCGGATTTACTGCCGGTGCTGGCAATCGGGGCGTTCGCGGGGCTACGGTCGGCGGAGATTGAGCGGCTTGAATGGTCGGAAATCAATTTGAAGGATGGATTCATCGAGGTGAAGGCGAAGAAGGCCAAGACGCGGGCGCGGCGGCTGGCGCCGGTGCCGGATAACCTGGCGGCGTGGCTGAAAAAGTGCGGGAAGCGCGAAGGCAGGGTCTGGCCGCACTCGTCGCCGTACCTGTTTGAGTTGCAGGCGAAGGCGGCAGAGGACGCGAAGGTGCCGTGGAAACATAATGCATTGCGGCATTCGTTCATCAGTTACCGGGTGGCGGCGATCAAGAACGTGGACCAGGTGGCGCTGGAAGCGGGCAATTCGCCGGAAATGATTTTACAGCATTACCGCGAGCTGGTGACGGCGGACGCGGCCGGGAAGTGGTTTGGTATTAAGCCGGCGAAGCGGAAAGGCAAGGAACGGAAAGCGAAGGCCGAGCCGGAGAACGTGATTGTAATGCCGGTTGCGGCGGTGGCGTGAGGGAACACGAGGTGCTCCAATGCGTTGCAGATTTATTGCGACTCGGGCACTTTGCGTAGTTCAGATAATAGATGAGCCAACCATTCCTCTTCCGATGGAAAACGCGTAGTAGTCACTTCCCGTTGTAAGTTACTGAGGCGCATGTTGCCTTCGGTTGACAAATCCGTCGCGTCCATTCCGACTAACCCGATGTCGGTGGGGATCTCACGTTCAACCAATTCAGGCAGGTATTTGATAATCCAGTCCCCGTAAACTTCTCGGGTTTGGTCGGTTGTGAATGCAGCAAACACGATTTCCGAGGCGTACATATCGCCGCGAGCCTCAAATTCCACATTGTTGATTTGTGGCGGGGGAGACTTGGGGATGCCATGGAAGACACGACCGTCCAAGCTCAGGCTTTGCGTGCGTTCCAATAGCAGTGTCACCCACTTGGTCGGAAACGGTGACGGCAAGCTAATGAAGACTTTTCGGGTTGGAGTGCCGTGATTTTGCGACCCCATTTTTTTTTGGGCTGTCCACGTTGTTTACCGAGCAGCCGCGTGTGAATTAACCGGCTGCGAAAAACTTTTCACGTGAGCAATCCTGCGGTCGATTAACTCTTGTGTACCAATATCTCTACGGTGAACCACAGGTCCCTTCACAGCGCTCGCTGCTTCCTCAGCAATAGATTCAGCTTCATGCAAAGTTTTTCCAATACCGACAAAAGCAATAGCGCGCGATCCAGTTAAATACTCTTTGCCGTGGCGTTTATCTAAAGCCGCTCGATAGATGCGTAATTTAGCGGATTCGGGAGGAACGTTGCTCAGATCAATTGGCACGTCCTTCTTTGGTGCGTCCGGGTAGCCATCTGGAACGACATATTTGCATACGGTTGCTAACGGTTCGAAGGCTATCTTCACTCGATTCAGTTCCTCATTAATAATCGCCTGACACACAGTTGCGAAATCCGTCTTCAGGATTGAAAGAACATTCAAAGTTTCGGGATCACCGAAACGCGCATTGTATTCGAGCAAGCGCAGGCCGCGAGGCGTTAGCATGAAGCCACCGTACAGAATCCCTTTATACTTCTTCTTGGTCTTATCAAGTATGGCCTTGGCGACATCGCGGTTAATTTGATGGGCGAGTTTTAGCTCACTGCTATGCAGAAATGGCAGTCCATGATCTTCGCATGTATATGAGCCCATACCACCTGTGTTCGGTCCTGTGTCTCCATCGGCAAGGCGCTTGTGATCCTGGACCACAACCATGTCAGAGACGTGAGTCCCGTCACAAAAAGACATGAGGCTGAACTCTTCCCCTTCGAGTTTTTCCTCGATCACCACCTTTTCATTCCTCTCGGAAAATATCTCTCGGCAATAGGCCAACGCTTGGTCTATAGAAAACAGGTGGGCATCGGAGATCTTAACTCCTTTGCCGCCAGTGAGGCCATCTGGCTTAATCACGTAACCACCAAGCCGCCTAAGGTACTCACGGATTCCTTCCATGTTGTCGAAAACTTGAAATTCTGGATTGCCGGGAATTCCATACTCAGTGAGAAGGTTTCTGGTGAACGCTTTACTTGACTCCAGTTTTGCCAATTCCTGCACGGGTCCCACGCAAGGAATACCTTCGTCCTGCAAGCGGTCAACAATCCCTGCCGCCAACGGTTCTTCTGGCCCAATCACAACGAAATCAGGCTTTGTTTTTTTTGCTTGTGCGACAATTTCCTGTTTTGCGGCTTCGGAAGACAGATCTTTCCCAGGACCGAAGCCCGTGACATCGGCAACTTTGGGGCTGGCTCGCAACGCCTTTTCGATTGCTGTTGTGCGTCCATCTTTTCCGATGACTGCAAGTCTCAATGTTGGCATTGACATGATTGTGATTAATTATGGTGCAAAGGCTTCAGTGTGCAAACGATCCAAGTCTTCAAATGCTTGTGCCGCCATTGAAATTCGATTTGTACAGGCCCATTTGCTCATCATAACGGCAAAAGCAAAAGAGGCGCAAGCTTGAAGGGACACCCCATCGTGGCCTGCCGGGAGGCGCATCGCACAACTGTCTGTTGTGGTCTTACCGCGCATGTCCACGATATATTGTGGTCTTTTTCTTTCAATTTGGTCACCACGTCAAGCCTTTTTTTTGAGAAATTGGCCAAGCGGAGGAACAGAAGAGTGCTGCCGGCGCGTGAAGCTGAAAGCGCGGACCGGGGAGGGCGTTATTTGCGGCCAAACAGTGTCTGGCTACATCGCTGGCGGTAAGCAGGGTCACGCCACATTGCCCGCGCTCGCTCGGCCGATTTCTGTCGCTCCTCCGGATGTTCCTGAAAGTGTCGCTGTATTGCAAGGGACTGCCGCAAGCGCGATTCCGGAGTCAGCCGCTTGGCGAGCGTTTTTTGCCGCATAGTGGGATTTGCCCACATTGCCAGAAAATGAATCGAAGCACGTCGGCGGTTTTTGGAGGAGCAGATACCTGCCCTCATTTTGGCCAGCAACTCAGGCCGCCGTTCACGCCAGAGTTTTAAAATGACTTCCCGCGCTTTTTTGCGGTCGCGCGTTTGCCAGGCTCGGCGCAAAGATGCTGATTTTTTGCGCTGCACTTCCGGATTTTGTCCAACCCGAAAGGCTGCTGCGACCCATTTTTGTCGTTTTACCGGATCACGCCAACCGGCGCGGGCGGTTTCCGATCGCTTGTGTTGTACTTCCGGTCTTTGCGCGGCCTGTAGGATTGCCGCCATCCGGTTCTGGCGCTTCACCGGGTCGCGCCAGACAGCGCGGGTGGCTGCGGACTTCTTGCGTCGTACTTCCGGGTTTTGCGCAGCTCGAGCGAATGCTGCGATCCATTTTTGGCGCAACAGCGGATCACGCCAAGCGGCACGCATGGTGCGGGAGCGGGGAGATGCCCGACGGAGAATCGCTTTTGCGACCGAGAAAGCGTGCTGCAACTCATTGGGGGAGAGAATTTCAATCAGCGGCTGAGGATTACGTGTTTGAAGTTTGACGTCCGGAGCATCGCCATCCAGGTGCTGGAAAACCGATTCGTAATCGTAGTTCACGATTGGAACGCGGGCGGCGTGGTTGGGATCGTCGTTGGCCCATCCGAAGGATGAGTTTTTTTGCGTTGGCTTGTGTCTGTTCATTTTACGTTCTGACGGAGGACCCCCGGCGTCCAGGTGCGCTGCCGGTGCGGGAGGCTAGAGGCAAGACGGCAGACGAGCGAAGCGACGCTGCTACCTAACTGCAATGTGTTCGTTTCAGTGTGCGTAAACAGGCTTGACTTTCGCCAGCTTACCTATTACGATCAAAATGTTACCAAAAATTGGTGACTCCCAGTTGGAAGGGATGCCTTTCCGCAAGTGAAGTTCACTTCGGCCTGAGAAATCAGGTGGCCCCGGCTGAGGAAAAATAAAAAATGGGACTGTCCCTGATCCCGCGATGGAGTCTGAAACGCAGTACGAGTTACTGCGGAGGATGCACTCCAATAAGCAACATGCAAAACGAAAACGCTCAGTCTGAGCAAACTCCCACCCCCACCCGTCCAGTCAAGTTCCGCATTGGCAAGGAACACATCCGTAAATTCGAGTTCGAAAACGGAGAAGACATCACCATCTATCACCTTTACCCGACCCTGGCAGAGTGGGTGGGGAAAAGCATACCAGATGATGTAAATCCGCGCAGCCATGACCTGGATATGGTTCAGAGCGCAGTCGCACGGGACATCAAGTCCACGATTCGGAATCGTCCGGAGGACTTTTTCCTGGCCAACCGCGGCGCGACCGTTATTGCCGAACAATTGCGCTATGACCCGACCCGTGGCGAAGTTGAGATTGATATTGCCGACCCGGACATCCACGGCCTTGCCGATGGGGCAACGAGTGATGCGGTGGTGGAACTGGTGCAGCGTGAAATTGGCGGAAACCGGAAATTCTCCGACATGGTGTTCGAAGAGGTTCCGGATTATCTGAAGCGGGCCAGATTCCATGTCGAGGTCATCGTTGGACTGTCGAACCGAGACCGCATTGGAATGCTGGCACGCGGACGAAACACGAGCCGGCAGGTAAAATCATGGTCACTGGCGGACTTCCAAGGCGCGTTCGACTGGATTCAGGACATTCTGGAAGCGCCAAAATCGAAGTTCCAAGGGCGAATTGGTTACGAAGAAAACGCCGGCAAGGAAGTCACTGTCCTGGATGTCATCAGCCTGATGACATTGTTTTCGCGTGAATGGGACGACAAGGGGGCTGGCTTGAAACGGAAGGCGCCCACGGTAGCCTATTCCAGCAAAGGCCGCATGGACACCCGACTTCAGGACCCAAACCTGGCGCCGAACTACAAGGCATTATCTCCGATCCTGGAGGACATCCTGAAACTGCATGATTACGTGTATGCGCGGTTTGAGGATGCCTACAAGGTGGCGATGGCTGGCGGTAAACTCGGCCGGCGACGGGGTGTGGAAAGCCGCCCGAATAACCCAATCGAGCTGCCGCTCACCGGTTCAAAGTCAAACTACGAGATTCCAAACGGTTTCATTTTCCCCCTCCTGGCGTCGTTCAGGGCGTTGGTTAAGTACAACGAGAACGGGCAGGCGGAATGGAAATCAAATCCGTTCAAATTCTTCGATGACCTGGGAGCGGAATTGATTCAAGTGCTGATAGAGCAGGTTGACAACCTCGGCGGGTATCCGCAACTGGCCGGCAAGAGCCGGGCGGTGTACACCAGTCTGCACGACCGGGCAAAACTCCTGGTAGCGGAATCGAAAAACTGAAGAATCCATCACGGTTGCAGTCGCCATCGCGGCTGCAACCGTTCCTGACGTTTCTATCCTGACATACAAGTGTAGCAGCGGTCGTCGCCGGGAACGGCGAGATTGCCGCATGGGCAACGTCGGCCTGCGGTCTGGTTGCCTTTTTTGGGAGGGTGTCTGCCTGAGTGATTGGCCTCAATGTGTTGATATAGGTCATGGACTCGCGCGCCGCATTGTTTGCACTCATATACCGGCGTAGGAGCCGGAGGAGGCTTTGGTTTTGGTTGAGTTGTTGCGCCTGGTATTGGGCGAAGACGAAGCGGCGTAAACGTAGCAAGGTTTGGCGGCCGTCGAGGTCTTTGCCTTTTAGGATGTGCGAAATCAACGTGGATATTCCGGTTCCCGAAAGCATGACCGTCCATTTCTTTAACGGCCTCTTCAACTTTAGATTTCTTCGTAAACTTGATGAAGGCAAACGTACGAGCACGCAAGGCAATCTGTTGGTAGATGATCTCGCACTTAATAATTTTACCATAGGGACTGAAGGCTTGCCGCAGTTGCTGCTCCGTGGTTTTGAGCGGGAGGTTTCCAACGAAAATGTCTTTTTTCATACCTCGTTCGGGCGTTGGCCAATTGCTATTTTGTCGGCGCTTTGCCGGCGTGTTGGATGCGTGACATCTGGCGGAGCGTTAGCGCGGTTTCGAGCAACTTCTGCCGTGCCTCAGCAGGCGAATTACATCGCAGCCCCTGCGAGGCGACCATCCTCTCGGCATCGGCATCTGAAATGGTTTCGATTGTGTGCATGACGTCGTCTTCCGTAGCTGCGTTGGTCAGGCGCTCCAAGAAAGCATCCGCCTGCAGGTCCGCTTGCGACAACCCTGCTTTTGAACTCGTTGGTCGTTGTCCATGCGCGTTGGACTTCTTTGGTGTTGGGACGGCAAGTTTGGTTTTTATGATCCCTTGCTGGTCATGCTGATAGCGCTGGACACATAACTGGACGAACCTCACCTGATCATTGGACAGAGTTGACGATGCTGGTTCAATTTTTCGCATGAGGTCAACGAATGCAGTTACACTGAGAGTCGGACCTGGAAGCGGCCTGGGCTTGAGCGGTTGCTTGGCTTTCGCTGGTGAACCAGGGGATTTGAGCGGTACTTTCATTTACACACAGAAGTTATATTCGTCGCTGCCACACGGACACAATCGCCAACAGCGGCCTGGCGGGATCGCGTTTCCCAAATGTCATGTTGCCCCAGGTGGCTTTTGCCTTCGTCGTACACTTTACAGACGTTATTGGAATTAGGCCACATTCCAACGATCCCACGCTCATCCTGACAGAGCGGACGGTGCTTTACGACGGTAGTACGAATAGCGACTAACGACTTCTGTTGCACATCTGTAATCCCGCTCGGATTGCGAATCACCCGGTTGATCAGCACGCCCAAAAGCCGCGGCCGGTCAGCCAATGGAATATCCTCAACCCAGCGGAGCAGCCGGGGAATGCCATAGGCTGACACCCGGTCAGGGATGACAACTGTAAGATAATTGTTGCATGCACGAAGCATCCCCTGAGTAAGAAGCATCTTGTTTGGTGGGCAACAGGTCCGGGAGAAATCCATTCCGCAAGGAGACATGGAATCTCACGGAGCAAATGAGATTGCAAAAATCCGACCCGCAACTTGCGGCGCGATTGAAAGCGACCGCATAGGGTCACAACCGGAAATTTAACTTATGGCAAAGACACAATTGGCAGACATCATCGTACCCGCACAGTTCGCACCGTATGTGTTGCAGCGAACGGCGGAGAAATCGGACATTTTTCAGTCCGGCATCGTGGTGCGAAACCCTGATTATGATGATCGGGCGTCGCAAGGGGGCACACAGGTTGACATGCCGCACTGGAACGACCTGACGGGCGCTCGGCAACCGCTCAGCGATTCCAGCCCACTGACGGCGCAGAAACTGACGGCGGACAAGGATATTGCCCGCATTCACAACGACGGCAATGCCTGGTCGTGGAACCACCTGGCAAAGGTGGTTTCGGGCGATGATCCGGCGCAGGCGTTGGCGGATTTCCTGGGCGATTACTGGAACCGCCAGAATCAGTACATGCTGATTTCGTCGCTCAAGGGCGTGTTCGCCGCGGCGAGCATGGCCGGCAATCTGTTGGCGATTCACAGTGAAAGTGTCGCCAACCAGAGCAACACAACCAAGTTGAACGGCGCGACGTTCGTGGATGCGACGCAAAAGCTTGGCGACCGTGGCGATCAACTGGTTGCCGTGGGGATGCACTCGGCGGTTGAAGCGGCGCTGCGCAAGCTGGACCTGATTGACTTCATCCCGGACAGCGAAGGCAAAGCGCAGATTCGGACGTTCCAAGGCCGGCGGGTCATCGTAGATGACGGTTGCCCGGTGCGGAACGGCACGACGGACGGACAGGTTTACACGACTTACTTGTTCGGCGATGGCGCGTTTGGCGCCGGTTACGCCGACTTGAACGGCGCTCCGGTCGAGGGTGGTTGGGGGACTGAGGGTTTGGAAATGGCGCGTGACGCCTTGAACAGCGACACGATCCTGGTCAATCGCCGTCGGTTCATCCTGCATCCTCGCGGGGTGAAGTTCACCAGCGCGAGCGTGGCGGGCGCGAATCCGACCAATGCCGAGCTTGAAACGGCGGCGAATTGGATTCGCGTTTGGGAAAACAAAAATGTCCGCGTCGTGGCAGTGACGCACAACATCTGAAGGATTGGCGTGCTGGCCGTCGTACCGGCACGCCATTCCTGGAAAGGAATGTTATGGGCAAACTCATTGCACGAAGTTTTGAACGGCTCCGCAGCGGGGAGCAAATTCAGATTCCAACATTCACCAATGTCGCGGCGGCGAATGCCGCCGGTGTGACAGCGGCGAAGTTTCCGCGTCGAATCATTTACCTGTCGGCAGGTGGCACGGGTTCCGTGGCCTGCCTGGCGGTGAGTGACGGCACGAATTGGAAACAGGTCGCGATTGGAGTGAATGCGATATGAGTGCCAAGGTGGCTTTCGTTAACGGATTGTATCCCATCATCCGCCGCACTCGTCGTCCGTTCGTCATTCAGGATGACGATGCGGGGCCCGCAACGGTCCCACCGCCAGTGGTCGTATCGCCGAATGAAGGCGAGGCGGGCGTGAGTTACGCGAAACCTGTGCCGGCACCGAAAGGAAAACATGCACCTGCCGCACCGAAAGAACGAGCCAGCTAAATCGAGCGCCCCGGCGTTAAACCGGGGTGCTTGGATCGCGTTGGAGTTACAGAAACGACGGCGGCGGCGCGCGGCGGCGCAAGCCATACCGGCGCCAGCGATACTTCTGGCTTCGGATGGTCACGGACGTTTAACTTGGACGCTGAACTTCGTTCCACCCGGCGACGCTTCCCAACCAGGTGTTCCATACGACAGCATCAGCATTTACATATCCGCCGACGGCGTGACGTGGCCCAGCGGGGCATTCGATAGTTGGGACCTTGGGTCTGGCAATCGGGATTGCAGCGGCTCGCAGGGATATTTTCGCATCTGCATTTGCGATTGGGATGGCAACGACGTGCTGCCTTACTCAAATGCAGTGTATTCAGACGGCTTGTAACTATTATGGCGCTGACGCTTATCAAAGAAGATGGAACCGGCAAGGCTGACGCGAACAGTTACGCAGACGTTGCAAACAGTGACGCCTATCACGATGGACATTTGTATGCTTCCGCTTGGACTGCCGCGACCGCTGACAAGAAGGCGGCTGCGTTGGTGATGGCAACGCGGCTGATTGATTCTCAATATCAATTCAATGGCTTCAAGGTTTACGATGGCCAAACGTTGCAATGGCCGCGTATCAGTTGCCCTGACCCGGACGTGAATGTTGTTGAAGTCATTGGCCTGCTGTGGCGTCCAGACAATTGCGTCGCAAGCAACGTGGTCCCCAAGGCCGTCGTGGAGGCAACGTGCGAAATGGCGCGTGAGCTTTTATTTGCGGACCGGACAGCCGCGCCGGCTGGCGAGGGTCTGAAATATTATAATGAGGGCACGACTCAAACCGGATACGACAGCGCAGACCGTCGTCCCATCATTTCGCAAGTTGCACAGGCGATGCTTGCCAAGTACGGTGTTTTGATTAAGAGTGGGAGTGGTACGGTGCGGCTGGTGAGGGCTTGAGCGGGTCAAAAATTTCTGACAATTTCTGACACAAAATTTTCGTCTCGGTGGATTTTCGTTCGTGTGGTGGGTTTTGGCCCTGATAAGGGAAACATGAACAAACCCGCATGGATATTGGATGGAATGAACGTTGACGAACGAGCGCGAACAATGCGCGGAAAACGGGAAGCAGATTCAAGTCCTGCTATGCGCACCAGTTTTTCTTTTTTGCTGAACTTCGCTGCAACATCGTCAGGCAATCAGCGTTTTAAGGCCCCAGGACGGTTCGGTAATAGCGAACCGGGTAGGCAAGCGAATTGGTGTCCACCCAATCGTAAGGCAACGACGGCGAACTGTTCGTGGATATCGGGCTCCACGAAGTCAGGTTGGTGGAAGCCAGGATCGTATAGTCCGGTCCGCTGTCGCCATTGATCCGGAATCCAAACTTGCCGTCGGTGATGAACCCGGCATCCAGGACTGGAACGGCCGGTTTTATCACCGTGGCCGTGAAGCTCTGGGTGGCGCTCAGGCTGGGCGTGCCGTTGTCCGAGACGACCACGGCGACCGTCTGCGTCGAGGGCGACTGCGCGATGGTCGGTCTCCAGGAAAACACCCCGCTGTTGGTATTGACGGCTGCGTTGGCCGGAGCTGTGAGCAGGCTAAAAGTCAGGGTCTGTGCCGGAGTATCGGCATCGATAGCCAAATTGGTGATCAGCAGCGTCCGGCCGGCCAGCACGGATTGGCCGGGAATTGGTGCCAGCGTGGGGGGCTGATTGGCTGACACAGGGGTTCCATAGACTTGAAATTCATAAAGCGAATAGCCATAAGTTGTCGCACGCTTCGTCCCATACATTCTTACATAACGCCCCGCTCCGGATAACCCGGTCAAATCCTGGACGCCGCCAAGACCCGTGGTCGTGCTGTAGATATTGGTCCAGTTCAAGGCGTCGGAGGAAACCTGAATTTGAAAACTCGTTGCGTAAGCGGCTTCCCAGTAGAGTTGCGCTTCCGTGACGGTGTAAGGAGCGCCCAAATCCACATATATCCATTGCGGATCACTCCAATCCGTTGCCCAGCGGGTGCTGGTGGTGTTGCCGTCCACGGCGTAGCTTCCGGGACAGTAGGGGCTGCTGGCTTGGAACGAGCTCACCGTGACCGGTCGGCTCAACGCCAGGTTTACATGTGACGCTGCAGGTGCAGCGCTGACCTCAAAGGAGTTTGGGCTTACGTTGATTCCATCTGTTGCCGAGATCACATAGTAATATGTTGTGCCGTTTGCCAGGCCGATGTTCGTATAGCTGGTGGCGGTCAGAAAGGCGATGGGGGTGTAAGGCCCGCCGGCGGTGGTCGAACGTTGGATATTGTAACTGGTTGCACCGGCGGATGGGAACCAGTTCAACGCCACCCGGGTGTTACCGGCTGTTGCGCTGACGCCGGTCGGAACAGCGACCGGGCCATTGACCGCCTGAAATTCCATCCAGTTGACCTGCTGGGAGCTTGAAGCAAGGACGACGTGAAGTGTTTGCGTGCCAGCCGGCAAAGTGATGGTAGTCGAAACCGTGGACCAACCGGTTTTTGTTACGTTGGCGGTCCCCAACAACGTGCTGCCTTCATAAACGCTGATCTGACCGGTAGCACCAGCCACGCGGAAGTTCAAGGGATAACTCCCGGCGGTATCAACCTGAATATTATAGTCCGCATTTCCTCCGGCGGCTGCGGATATCATATCGGCCAGTCCGTTGGTGTCGGTTGTCGCCGCAATGTTCATTTGGTTCATGGTAACGTACCGCTCGGCTTGAAGCCGTCCGGGGATGCGATAATAAAGATTTGGATCATGCACCGGCATTTGCACATAGGCCTGGCCTGCCGGAGTCAAGACGCCGGAACTGCTGGTAAGCAGGCTGTTATAGGGATCTCCACCGATCCGCGACATGAACCACGAGTAGCCTTCAATCCAGGTTGTGCGTTCGAGATAATCCACCGCCGGGATCATGTAGGCGAGCACTTGCGCATCGCTAGTGGCGCCCCACGGGCAGAACTCGGTCAGCCAGATCTTTTGGGTGGGATAATCTGTATGCATTTGGCCTGTTATCCCAGCAATTGCACCGGCGTTAACATCATACATATGAGTTGCCGTGCCCGCTGGCGGCGTCGCACCACAGTAGTAAAGAAACGCGTTGATGAAAGGCTCCTGGGTTGTATAGGTGACAACTGCCCCTTGGATTGGGTCATACGCGGTAATGCTGTCGGCTGGAGCGGAGCCGGCGGCCATGTGGGGGGCAATCACGGGAATGTTATAAGGATCGCAAATCGCCTTGACCTGATTGAAGGTGACAGCCGAGTTGGAGGGTGTCATGAATGCCTGCCCTGCCAGATTCGGCTCGTTGAGCGCAAACACCCGCCGGGGCCGGTTTCCGGCCGCGAGATAACTGGCGATGGAAGTTTGAAAACCGGAATTCCCATTCCAGGCCATCGGGATGAAATCTATCGTAACGTCGCCCGGCAAAGTCAGCGGGGTTGCGCCCCAGTTGTAGTACCACGATACGCCCGGCGCCACGGCTTCGAAGTCCGCCGCGGACATGGAGTTTACCGCGATGCCCCGCTTGCGGCTCTGTACCTGCGCGTCACAGTTCACGATTTGAATCTGGGCGAACCCCTCGTTCACGAGAACCAGTACCGACAGCAGGAATACCACACGTGAAGCCAGCCCTCCGCGTATTGGGAATGACTGGTTTACCGGATCAGCATTTCGCCGGACCATGCGAATGCTGGAAACGAACCGCCGGAAAGTCTTTCTGCAATTCAATGAATTGAGCCGAAGTACGTCAGACACCCCGACAAATAATTTTTCAAACATAAGGAGTCCGTCAAAAAATAGCTCGTTTTACTAAAAAACACTAATATAAATTGATGTATTGGGACTTTTAAATAGCTCAGGAAAGTATCCATCATTGTTTCATTGGCATTTCTTCATTGGCTTTGAAAACGGAACACAGCTCTACTTTCTGGTTGATACGTAAAGAATCGCTGCGACTTGATCGCACAGCGAAGGCCTTCTGGCTATGCAACAGAGACGTTGCGAACTGCCACCCGGCAAGCCAAGCTTTCCCCATGGCTCGGCACCAAGTACATCGGGGCCTGGCGCCTCAGGACGAGCGGCTCTTCGCCGCCCGGGAACTTCCCGCCTTGCACGCCGCCGCCGCCGACCTGTGCTGGCTGCTCGACCGCAGTTACGCGGCACGTTCGGCCATTGAACTCGTTGGCAACCGCCACAATCTCACTCGCCGCCAGCGCATGGCCGTTTCCCGGTATGCCTGCTCCGACGAAGGCGTCCGCCGCCGCGCAAAACTCTGCGTCGAACCCGTCCAGCTTCGTGGCCGGGAACTGTGGCTCGACGGTTACAATATCCTGACCGTCCTCGAAAGCGCGCTGGCTGGCGGCATCGTGCTCCTTGGACGTGACGGCTGTTGCCGGGATATTGCCGGGATTCACAAGCGTTATCGCAAAGTAAATGAAACCATCCCTGCCCTGCGCCTGGTGGGTGAAGCTGCCTCGGCTTTGGGCGTGAGCTGTTGTCGCTGGTGGCTCGACCAACCCGTCTCCAACAGCGGGCGGCTTAAGACCCTCATCCTGGAAACCGCCCGCAATGTGGGTTGGAAAATGGAAGCGGAATTGACGTTCAGCCCCGATCACGTTCTGTCGCACACCGACCAGATCATCGCCACCTCCGACGGCATTGTGCTGGAACGCTGTCAACGCTGGGTGAACCTCGCCCGGCTCATCATTACCGGACACATTCCGCAGGCATGCCTTCTGGATTTGTCGCCGGCAAAAAATTAAAACGCCGATCCCGACGCAAATCCGTTTTCAGTAAAAACAAAAGCGCCGTAGCCCACCACCCGGTCACGCCGGCCCGAAGTGTCGCCGGAGTTCCGCAAATCCACGATGCGGCAACGCAGGCCGTGTTCCCTGGCCGCGCGCAGCAATCCGCAAATCGCCTGGCAGCCGCACGCCCGATGGTCGTCAAGTTCCTGCCAGTTCAGCGACTCGATGGCGCGTGCGGTCTCGCGGTCCATTTGTTGCGCAGCCTGATATTCGTAGTAATGGCTCAAGTCCGAGCTGACAACCATGCAGGTTTCCGCACCGCCCCAAAGTTCGTTCAGCACGGCTTCGACTTCATTGGCCGCGGCGTCTCCGACCACCAGTGGAACCAGCTGGAATTCGTCCAGGGCGATTTGCAGAAACGGCAGGTGCACTTCCAGGCTGTGTTCGTTGGCATGCGCGGCGTCCAGGGTCGTCACCGCTGGCAGGTTGCGGATCTGGTCGAGCGCCGCTTCGTCCACGGGAATGGAACCCAGCGGCGATTGAAAGCCTTTTGCACTGCTGATCGCCAGCCCGGAAAACGTTGCGAAGTGTGAAGGTCCCAACAGCACGACGCGCCGGATGACCTCACGCCCGGGTGCCAGGCAGGTGTAAGCTGAGCCGGCAATGGGCCCGGAATACCGGTAGCCGGCATGAGGTGCGATGGCGGCTTTCGGGATCTTATCAGCGACCGCCTTTCCGGTGGCCAGAAAGCCCTTAACCATCGCCCGCAATTCTTCCGGCGCGTCCGCATAAAACTGTCCTGCCACCGCCGGCAACGGCACGACCGGTGGGCGGAATGGCATTTTGGAATTTGCGGGCATGGTTCAGTGCAAGCTCACGTGGCGCGGCAGGCGTTGAGAATACGCCGCCATGCCGTTGCCGGTGCGAATGTCGCCTGCCCCATTCGCCGGCCACACCCCGGGAATCCTGACGCCGCAATGCGGGCACGTGCCGGCGGGGGTAATTTTATATTCCTGAATCGAATAACCGTGGCGGCGGATCAAGGTTTCGTGGCAGCCCGGGCAGCGGGTGTTTTCCCATTCGCCGACCCGACCCGGCAGATTGCCGGCATAGACGAAGTGCAATCCTGCTTCAGTGCCGATTTCTGCCGCGCGCAACAAATCCGCCGCCCGGGTGGGCCGCGGACCGGTCATTTTGTAATCGGGATGAAACGCCGTGACATGCCAGGGAATATCGCGGCTTACGGAGGCAAGAAATCGGGCGATGGCGCGAAGTTCCTGCGGACGGTCGTTGAAACCCGGCACCACCAGGGTCACGACCTCCAGCCAGAGGCCACGTTGATGGATCATCCGGATGGTATCCGTCACGCGGTCGAGCGTGCCGCACAACATCCGGTATCGGTGATCGTCAAAACCTTTCAGGTCCACCTTGTAAGCCGCCAGCCATGGTTGGAGAAAATCAAGCGCTTCGGGCGTGGCGTTGCCGTTGGAAACGAAGGCGCAGAGCAGCCCTCGCGCCCGGGCCGACTGGAAAACCGACACCGCCCATTCAGCCGTGATGAGTGGTTCGTTGTAGCTCGACACAACCAGCCGCGCGTCGTATCGAAGCGCCGCCGCCGTCAGTGCTCCCGGGGTCACCGTTTGAAACGGAGTCGCCGCCACTTCATCGCGTAAGGCCTGGCTGGTCACCCAGTTCTGGCAATAGGAACAATGAAAGTCGCAGCCTAACATGCCGAAGGTCAGCGCGTCGCTGCCGGGATGCACGTGAAAGAACGGCTTTTTCTCCACCGGATCGCACGCCACCCCAGCGGTGTAACCAAACGGTACGCGCAACTGGCCGTTCTCGTTGAATCGCACCCGGCAGATGCCGCATTTCCCCGGCGCGATGAGGCAGCGATGACCGCACGCCACGCAGCGGACCCGGCCGTCTTCCAGTTTCCAAAGCGTGCCCACACGTGTGTGGCGGGCCAGCCGGTCGGCCAGCGTCTCACCTTGCTTGCGCGCCGGATCCGACGCTGCGGCACTTAACGCCGGTTTTGACCTGGCTGCTTTCACTGTCAGCGTCCGGTTCATTATCACCCCCGGAAAGCCGGTTCAGGCATAGCCCGCTTTTCCGCGACTTGGACAACCTACGCCTGCATCCGGCCTTTCGTCCAGTCCGGCGTAAAGGTTCAATCCCTGCTGTCGGCGCCGCCTTTTTCCTTCAAAGTCAGAATTTCCGCACGCAGTTGTTGCGCGAGTGCTTTGCGGTCACGACTGCGTTCGGAAAATTGCCCGAAACGGACAGTCACCCGCACTTGACGTTTGCTCAACAAATTCAGCATGTGCGGAAAAAAGGTGTGGTCGCCCCAGTAGCAAACCTCCTCGCTCGCGTCGCCGTCGTCAATTTCGTAATGAATCCACCCGACGGCCAGCGGCCAGGCCGGATTTGTCGCCGGTTCCAGCAAGGATGATTTGAACGGCAGGAGCGTCTGTCCATTCGAACTGGTTCCTTCCGGAAACAAAACCACCAGCGCGCCCTGTTGCAGCGCGGCCGTGATGGCGTCGTTTACCTGGCCGACCTGGAATCGCCGCGCCCGGTCAACGAACACCGTGCCGCCCAGGACGGCAAATTGGCCGAAGACCGGCCAATATTTGACGTCGTGTTTGGAAACGAACACGGCCGGCGTGAGGGACGAGAGCACCAGAATATCGAGATAGCTCAGGTGATTGCTGATGAGCAATCCGCGGGCAGGAATCGGATCGGTGGCCTGCGCTTTAATCCGGAAGAAACGCAAGGTGCGCCCGGAGGCGCGATGCAGCCACGCCGCACGCGCGGCCCGCCTGGCCGCCGTCCGGCGGAAGGCGCAGCGGAACAAATAGTCCAACAGGGAAATCAGTATTGCGCCGGTCAGCCGGCCCAGCCGCGCGATGACGCGGAGCGGATGGCGGCGCAATCCCTTCACACCCGGATTTCAAACGCAATGGCAGCGCGGGTCAACTGGGAAAACATTCGCGGACGGGAAATTTCTGCGCGCAATCAGATTACCTTCGGCGGCGGGCCGAAATGAACTTTTCCGCGTATTTGCCCAGCAAGTCTGCCTCCAGATCCACCGCGTCACCGACTTTCCGTTCGTGCAACGCGGTCACCGCAAACGTGTGCGGGATGATCCAGATGCGGAAACTTCGCTTCAGGACAGCCGCCACCGTTAGGCTGATGCCGTCCACGGCAATCGAACCTTTGTGGATGACGTAACGCATCACCGCCGGCGGCGCGGCTACGTCGAGCACGTGGTCCTGCCCGGCGCGTTCCCAGCGGATGATTTTGCCAAGGCCATCGATGTGGCCGGTAACGAAATGGCCGCCAAACTCGCCATCCGCGCGCAGCGGTCGTTCCAGATTCACGAGCGAACCCGGCCGGGCGAATTGGAGGTTGGTGAGCCGCCATGTCTCCTGGAGCAGATCGAATTGAACAAGTTTGGATTTGCCGTGCGGCAAAACTTTCACGGCCGTCAGACAACAACCATTCACCGCCAGGCTGCCGCCGACTTTCAAGCCGCTACCGGTTGCCCTGGCGCGCACGGTCAATTCGACGGATTTCGCCGCCGGTTTGATGCGCTCAACGATACCGGCTTCTTCAACAATACCCGTGAACATGGTTGCTGATTTTAACAACAGGGATTACTTCCGTCGAGCGGCGTTACGTAGCGGCGTCTCGGGAGAACGCGGCAAACTTAATGGAAAATGGCGGCACTCTACCGAGATGCGCGCTGCGGCGCAATGCATGCCGTCAGCAGCAAATCCGGTCCAAGTCGTTTCCATTCGACCTCGCGCAGTTGCAGTGCCTCCGCCAGAGATTCTGCGCCCTCACCCGCCACGGCCTTGTGTGCGTCGCGTCCGCCGAGAACCTTTGGCGCATAGAAAAATGCCACGCGTTGCGCCAGGCCACTGAGCAAGAACGAGGCATTCACTTCGCCGCCGCCTTCCACCAGCAGGCTGGTGATATTTTCCGCGCCGAGCTTTTTCAACAGCCAGGGCAGATCAATTCGTTGGTGGGGCGAGGCTACTGACGAGCCGGCTCGCGAGGACGCTCGCCCCACCCCGACCGTGGGTGCAAGAATAACCTTCACGCGTTTGGCCAGCGCGACCACGCGGTTCTTCGGCGCGCGTTTGCCGACGACAATCGTTGTCAGCGCAGCAAATTTGTCGTTGACGACTTTTGCCTTCAGCGGCGTTCGCGCGAGCGAATCCAGAACGATGCGCCGCGGTCTCGCTGGTTCGGTGTTAAGTGTTGAGTGTTGAATGTTCCTGGCGCGCCGCACGGTAAGTGATGGGTCGTCGGCGAGCACCGTGTTGATGCCGACCAGAATGGCCTCCGTTCCCTGCCGCATCTTCATTCCTTCAGCGCGCGCGATTTCGCCGGTAATCCACTTCGATTCGCCGGAAGCGGTGGCGATTTTGCCGTCCAGGGTCATAGCTGCCTTTACTGTCACGAACGGCGTGCGGTGGACGATCCAGTGGTTAAAAGTTTCGTTGAGCCGAACGCACTCGTTTGCCAATAAGCGCCCCTTCGCCCCGCCCCTCTCCTCCGTTGGCAACGGGAGAGAGGGTGGCCGAAGGCCGCGAGAGGAGGTGCGTCGCTTATTCCCGGCTGCATCACTGATCGCAGTAACTTCAATGCCGGCGAGCCGCAGGATTTTGAAAGCCCGGCCGGAATGGTTCGGATTCGGGTCCGTCGTTCCGACGACCACGCGTTTGATGCCGGCGGCGATGATGGCGTCCGTGCAGGGCGGCGTGCGGCCGTGCGTGGTGCACGGTTCGAGCGTCACGTAAAGTGTCGCGCCTTTGGGATGGCAGCCGCGCTTTTGCACGTCCTGGAGCGCCTCGATCTCCGCGTGCGGGAGGCCGGCGCGCCGATGCCAGCCGCGGCCGATGATTTTGCCGCCCTTCACCAGCACCGCGCCGACCATTGGGTTGGGCGAAGTCAGGCCATAACCGCGTCGCGCAAGACGCAAGGCAAGGCGCATGAATCGAGCATCAGACATCACTTTGGCATCGTAGCCGCCGACGTCAGTCGGCGCAAACTCATCAC
>DASZAB010000141.1:0-15291 GCA_035945675.1 Verrucomicrobiia bacterium
GCGGGCGCAGGGCATCCACTGCATGAACAACACGCGCCAGATTATGCTGGCCTGGCAGATGGACACGGACGACCACAACGGCTATCTCGCGGTCAACCACGCCGGCGGCGGTTCCGGTGATACCACTTTAAGCTGGGTGACCGGGTGGGAGGACTACAGCGGCTCGGTGGCTGACACCAATCTCCAGGACCTGATTAGTCCGCAGTATGCATTAATAGCGCCGTATTTGAAATCACCGGGAGTGTTCAAATGTCCGGCGGACCAGAGTCGCCAGTACGGGTTTGGCGGCCTGCCACGGGTTCGAAGCTACTCCATGAATGTGGCGATCGGGCCGGATGTCAACCCCGGACAAGATCCGCACGCGAAGCATGGACAAACTGGATACGACAGTTGGTTGCCTTGGAAGGCTGATGGTTCCGGATTCAAGGTTTTCCTCAAGGAAAGCGAATTTACCAATCCGCGGCCTTCAGAGTTATGGGTCATTTTGGATGAATCGCCGGACAGCATCAACGACGGCTGTTTTGCCGTGTATATGCCTACCTCCGCCGCTTCCACCGAATGGATTGATTTCCCCGCCAAGTTCCATGGCGGCGCCTGTGGTTTCGCTTTTGCGGATGGCCATTCGGAAATCCACAAATGGTTGAGCCCGGCAAATATTCCGAATGTCATATACCAAACGGCGCCAAAAACCGGCGTATTTGAATTGAGAGATCCCGACATCCTCTGGGTGGCCAAGCGCACGACGGCGTACAGCAACGGTCGATCTTTGCCATATTGATTGGAACAGAAGGACGATTGTGACCGACGCAAACTATTATGGGGCTCCAGAAACAAAGTGGTTGGATGCCTGGATGAATGGATCACTGGAAAAAAACCAGCGCTCCCTCTTTCAGCAATCCATCAATCCAACGATACCTCAGTTCATTTTTCGTTGGGGCCGGACTGCGCTGTTTCTGTTGATAGTGCTGGGCATGGGCATTTCACGGGCGGCGAACCTTTCCAACCCGCAGGTGGATGCCTACAACTGCCGCATCGGCACGGAAACGTTCGCCGGCATGTACAAGTTTACCGGCAACACCTTGCTGGTGGAAACGGCCCAGGCCATCACCAACATGGGCAGCGACACCATCAAATTTTACATGGGCCAGAATACTTCCGGCCAGAGCGGAGTGACGCTCACGGCCAACATCACCAACCTGTTGACGCTGGCGCGCGACGAGCCCAGCTACCGGACGGTGTTCGACATGCCCTTCCGGCACTTTATTTTCTGGGCCTACCCGTTCGCGAACTCGGACGAATGGTGGGGCAATGGCTACAATGCCACCCAGGGCGCCAAGGATTACCAGGAAATCTATAACCTGACGCATTATCTCCTGACCAACTACAATAACTCCGGCAAGACGTTCTACCTCGGCCACTGGGAAGGCGACGGCTATCTGGACGTGAACGGGTGGACCACCAATCCCAGTTCAACCACCATCCAAGGCATGATCGGCTGGCTTAATAACCGCCAGCAGGCCGTGGACGATGCCAAGGCGGCTACGGCTTTCACCAATGTCGAAGTCTATAATTACGCCGAGTGCAACCGGGTCCGCGATGCCATGCTCAACGGTCCGAACAATAACGAGCGGGTCATCAACTATGTCATTCCGTACGTCACCAACCTCGACTACCTGTCCTATTCCTCCTACGATTCCCAGAACTTGAGCAGTTCGGACCTTTACACCACGCTCAATTACATGGAATCCATGATGCCGACCAACAAACTTGGCAGTGTTCCAGGCCCCCGTATGTGGATTGGCGAATACGGCTGGGGCGGCTATACCACCGCCGTGCAAGAGCCTTTGATTCGCGCCTACATCCAGCGGTTAATAAACTGGAATTACAACGGCCAATGCCTGCCGTTCATTCTCTACTGGGAAATGTACAGCAACTACAATCCCGGTGGCGGCACCAACTATTGCCTGATCGATTATCAGGACAATAAAGTTCCGGCGTGGTATCTCCACAACTTTTTCTACAACGACGCGCGGATGCTCGTGGCGCAATTCCTGGAAACCAACGGCCGGTTGCCGACAGACACCGAATTCACCTCGCTGGTGTCGCCGTTGCTGAACCAGCCCCTCTCCGCGCCGGTGGCACTGACGGTGGCGAACGCCAGTGCGGTGGTCTCCACCAACGACACCGCCACGGTTTCCGGCACGCTCGCGCAGGGAATTTATGGCGACAGCGAGGCCGCTCTGTGGGTTTACTACGGACGGCAGGACGGCGGCACGAACCCCGCCGCGTGGGAAGGCGGCCGCTTTGTCGGCGTGAACACGAATTTCAATCTCCACACGTTTAGTGTAACGTTGAACAATCTCGTGCCGCAGACGAATTATTTCTTCCGCTTCTATGCCGCCAACGCCACTACCAATGCCTGGGCGCCGTCATCCGCACTGTTCAGCACCATGACGCTCAATCCCTCGGACTACGGTTCCAGCATGAAAATTTCGTTCGCTGGTTACAACCGGGGGGAAACGCTGACCAATTTTCCGGTGTTGGTGAATTTGAGCGCAGGCCTGCCCGGTTTTTCTTATCAGCAATTCGCTTCGCCGAACGGCGGCGATTTGCGTTTCACCGACGCCAGCGGTGTGCAGTTGATCCCTTATGAGATAGACACGTGGAACACCAACGGCACTTCGAGTATCTGGGTCAGCGTGCCAGCCCTTTCGGCCACCAACGATTTCATCCGGGCCTACTGGGGCAATCCGGCGGCCGCCAATCCGCCGTTTTATACGACCAATGGCGCGGTCTGGCTTCCATCCTATGACGCGGTATATCATTTGGACCAGAGCGGTTCCCCGTATTACGACAGCACGCTGCAATACCCGGCGCTCACCGGGAACGCGCCCGGTTTGGGGCCGGGCATGATTGGCCAGGCCGCCGCCTTTAGCGGCAGCCAATATCTCAATGCCGGGGCGGTCAACCTTGGGAATGCCTTCACTTTGTCGGCCTGGGTGAATGTGTCATCGGCCGTGGCCAATATTCAGGGGGTCTGGGCCAACGGCCCCGGCGGCTATTTTACCAACGAGATTGCGCTTTTTGTGAACGATTACAACACCGGAGACGGCGCGTTGATTTTGGGCACCGGCGACGGCACCAGCGGCAACCAGTTGGAAACCGCGACCAACGCAGTGGGTTTCAATCAGTGGCATTTGGTGACAGCCGCGGTGAACCGCTCGGCCGGCACGGCCCAATTGTATGTGGACGGCGCCCTCGAGGCATCCGGTACCGGCGTGGTGACTGATTTTTCAACCAACAACAACCTGGAGCTGGGCCGTTTTACCGGCGGTTCCTTCCCGTTTAATGGCTCGATAGATGAAGCGCGGGTGCAATCGGGCTTATGTTCTTCAAACTGGATCTGGGCAAGTTATACGACCGTCGCTTCCAATGGTGCCTTGGAAAACTATTCGGCGGTAACTCAGGAGCCACCCCTGCTGACCATCGGCGGCGGTGGCAACACGGGAACTCTCCTGACCTGGCCGGCCAGCGGCGTCGGATTCGCGCTTTACACCACGACCAACTTGACTCCACCGGTTGTCTGGACACCTGCCACCAACCAGCCGGCGCTTACAAGCAATCAATGGCAAATCAGCCTGCCGGCTGGCAGCAACAGTGCTTGCTTCTATCGCCTCAAATCGCAATGAGTCGCTTTAAACTGGCTCTCATCATCGGATGGCTCGTCATCGCCGCAATCAACTCAAACGCCGTCAACTTCGATAATGCCGCCCTGTGGCGCCCGCGTTTTGCCACGCCAGCCATCGTGGCGTTGGACAACCCAGCCGACCGGCAATTCACCTCGGAAATCAAAGCATCTCCTTCAGTCCGGGATTGGAAGGCAAGCATTGCCAACGATTTGAAAACGTGGCCCTGCCAGATTGTTTCCGCAACTTATGCGACGATTGACAACGGCACAAAACCGGGATGGCAGCTCAAAATCAGCGTTCCCGCTGACACCTCGCCGGAACTGTTCGCCCTGACCGTGGCGTGCAATGAAAGCGTCAGCGTGCAGCCACAATCCGTCAGCGTGGTGCCGGCCTTCGAAACGAATTTTTACATCCTGCACATCACGGACGAGCAGATTGTCAACCGGCTGCATACCGATCCTTCCGGCCAGTATTACAAATATCAGGTCCTTTGCCGAGGCGGGCATCGAGCGGGGCAAACGCGAAAAGATTGGGTGACAAAAATTCAACGAGAGCGTGAAAATGAAAAACATCCTGCGGGTATTTCTGGTGGTCGGCCTGATTGCCGGCGCGATCCCTGCCGTTGGCCAGCCGGCATCAAGGGTTGAATTGCCCGGCCTGCAGTCAAACGGTTCCGTGCTGCTGCCGAATCAGTGGTCCCTGCGGCCAGCGGGACGTCAGGTGGAACTGGGCGATTTTCCGGTCAACATCGCCGTTCATCCCCGCGGCCGGTTCGCCGCGATTTTGCACTCCGGTTTCAGCCGGCATGAAATCATGGTCGTGGATTTGAAAACCGGGAGCGTCATTTCCCGCACGCCCCTGCACGATTCCTTTTATGGTTTGGCCTTTTCACACAGCGGCCGCCATCTTTATTGCAGCGGCGGCGATGACGAAGTTGTTCATATTTTCAAATTCAAAAACGGCAGGCTGGCGCCCGACCGCGACATCCGTTTGCGTGACGTGCAGCAACGCGGCATCCCGTGCGGACTGGCGCTTTCCAGAAACGAGCGCCAGCTATTCGTGGCGAATGTCTGGGGCCAGACGGTTTCGGAAGTCAATCCGGCCGCGCCCGCCAATGTGACCGACCTTGTGTTTGCGGCGGACGCGACCAACGACGCGGACATTTTCAGGAATCGCGGGCACATTGATCCCTATCTGGCCGCCGTCCAGAAACGGGTCAAAGCCTCGCTGGACCCAACTAAACCGGATGCGCCGTTTCCTTACGATTGCCTGTTGGATGAGAAACATCACCGGCTTTACGTCAGCCTGTGGGCGCAGTCGTGCGTGGCGGTTGTGGATTTGAAATCCCAGCAAGCGGTAGCCCGCTGGCCGACCGGTGAGCACCCGAACGAAATGCTGTTGACGAAATCAGGCCGCTACCTTTTCGTCGCCAACGCCAACCTGAACACAGTCACGGTGCTGGATACCGCCACCGGCCTGGCCGTCGAAACTTTGAATGCGGCACTGGGGCCGGACGCCTTGCCGGGTTCGACGCCGAACAGCCTCGCGTTGTCGCCGGATGGAACCAGACTGTTCGTGGCCAACGCCTGTAACAACAACGTCGCCGTGTTTGACGTCAGCACCATCGGTAAGAGCCGGGCGCTGGGTTTCATCCCCGTTGGTTGGTATCCGACTTCGGTGCGGGTGACGCCGGACGGGAAGGAATTGCTGGTGGCAGACGGCAAGGGCTTGATTTCGATGGCGGACCTGAATGGTCCGGAACCCGGCAAATCCAATTACGTTTCCAGCCAATACATTGGAGGTTTGTTCCCCGGCGCCTTGAGCATCATTGATCTGCCGAAAGGAAAGAAACTCGAGCAACAGCTCGCCCTTTGGACGGCGCAGGCGTATCACTGCACGCCGCAACACAGCTTGCTGGCAGTTTCGCCCCCGGCGGACAACCCCATTCCCATCCGGCCCGGCCGGCCGAGTCCGATCAAGTATTGCATCTATGTCATCAAGGAAAACCGGACGTACGACCAGGTCCTCGGTGACATGAAGGAAGGCAACGGCGATGCCGACCTTTGTCTCTTTCCCGAAAAGGTGACGCCGAACGAACACAGGATTGCGCGCGAATTTGTGCTGCTCGACAACTTCTATGTGGACGCCGAGGTGAGCGCCGACGGGCACGAATGGTCCATGGGGGCGTATGCTTCTGATTTCGTGGAAAAGACCTGGCCGTTGAGCTATGGCCACAACCAAATGGGAAAATATCCCTATCCGTCCGAAGGCAGTTTCCCGATTGCCTATCCGGCGAACGGTTATTTGTGGGATCGCGCACTGCAAGCCGGTGTCAGCTATCGCAGCTATGGCGAATTTATCCAGAACGGCAAAACGCCGGAAGACCCTGGATTTACCCGTGTCGCCACGCTCAAAGGACACTTCGACCCATGGTACCGCGGCTTCGACACCGGCTATTCCGATGTGAAGCGCGCGGAACGGTTCATCTGGGACTTGAAAGGTTATGAGACCAACGGCGACATGCCGCGCCTGCAAATCGTCCGGCTGCCGAACGACCACACCTGCGGCACGGTGAACGGCGCCCTGACACCGACGGCCATGGTGGCTGAAAACGACCAGGGCGTCGGGATGCTGGTGGACGCCGTGAGCCACTCGAAGTTCTGGCCGCAAACGGCGATTTTTATTCTCGAAGATGACGCGCAGGACGGCCCGGACCACGTGGATGCGCATCGCAGTCCCGCCTATATCGTCAGCCCCTACACGCGGCGCGGTGTGGTGGATTCCACGATGTACTCCACCAGCAGCCTGTTGCGGACGATGGAATTGATTCTCGGTCTCCAGCCGATGACCCAATTCGACGCCGCCGCCACGCCCATGTTCAACGCGTTTCAGGCCGAACCGGATTTGCGTCCGTACGATCTCCTGCCGCCCGAAGTGAATTTGCGGGAACGGAACACGGCAGAGTCCTGGGGCAGCACGGCTTCGGGAAAAATGGATTTCAGCAAGGAAGACGACACGCCGGAACAAGCCCTCAACGAGATCATCTGGCATTCCGTGCGCGGCGCCAACAGCCCGATGCCGGCGCCCGTTCACGCGGCGTTTGTGTTCGGGCACTCAAAGGAAGACGACGATGATTAAACTTGAAGCCATTTTAACTCGAAGATCTAAACCGGTAGGGATGGCGCGCTGCGCCGTCACCGCGCCGTTCAGGCGCGGAACAGGCTCCCCACAGCTGTTTGCTCCCCCAGTGTTCGCTCCACCCGCTGGAGGCGGGTGGAGACAGCGCAGCGCGCTGTCCCTACCACGTTTCTTAGAGGGAGTTCGGCTTTCGGGCTTGATTTGTGCCAGCGTTCTGGCGGGTGCCTTCCTGGCTTCGGCGGAGGTCCCGGGTGAATTCCGGCCGCAGCCGGTGCTGCATCCATTGGAATGGGTCGGCGCCCGGGGCACGAATGTTCAGCCACTCGACACGTATCCGACCTCGCACGCGCCGCTTGTCAACACGGCCAGGCGCAAGCCGAAGCTGGCGAACCCCGGCAAGCCGGCCTTGGGCGATCACGAGCTGGTGTTCGACGCCGGCTGGGAAATGATTGAAGCGCCGCGCCTCAAAACCGCCGACGGCGCGGTCCTTTCCCGACCGGGCGTGGACACGGGCGATTGGTATGACGCAACCGTGCCCGGCACGGTGTTGACGACGCTGGTGAACGAGGGCGTTTATCCCGACCCGTATTACGGCCTCAACAATCTGTTGATCCCGGAAAGCCTGAACAAACAGGATTACTGGTATCGCACCGGGTTCACCCTGCCGAAGAATTTCGCCGGCCGCGAATTGACCCTGCAATTCAACGGCATCAATTATTATGCCGAGGTCTGGTTCAACGGCCAATATCTCGGCCACATCACCGGCGCGTTCATCCGCGGCAAATTCAATGTGACCAAACTGGCGAAACCCGGCGGGAAAAATGTGATTGCCGTCATGATTGCGCCGCCGCCCGACCCGGGAATTCCGAGCGAGCAATCCATCAAATATGGCCCCGGCGACAACGGCGGCAAAATGTGCCTCGACGGTCCCACTTTTGAATGCGCCGAGGGCTGGGACTGGATTCCCGCCGTCCGCGACCGGGACACCGGCATCTGGCAGGACGTGATCTTGCGCGCGACCGGGCCGGTGATCATCGGCGATTCGCAGGTCATTACGATATTGCCATTGCCCGACACGTCGCGAGCCGAGGTGACGGTCAAGACCGGGTTACACAATGCCTCCGACGCGGTTCAACAAGGCACGCTGCGCGGCGCGTTTGAAGGGGTGAAATTCGAGCAGCCGGTGACCTTGCAACCCGGAGAAACCAAAACCGTCAGCTTCGCGCCGGAAGATTTTCCGCAGCTCACCGTCCGGCATCCGCGCTTGTGGTGGCCGAACGGTTACGGCAAACCGGAACTTTACCATTTGCAGTTGAGCTTCCTTCTTTCGCAGGCAGGTAGGGCGCGCAGTCCTCTGCGCGCCGCAACGCCCGGAGACGGCGCGCACGGAGTGACGCGCCCTACCGACGACATCGAATCCGACTACGCCACGCTTCAGTTCGGCATTCGCGAGCTGAGCTATGACTTTGAGGTCAAGAAGCCGGACGGAACGCACGAGCGTGTCGAGTTCACGCCGGTATTGGCGCTGGGTGCCAACGAAAAAGTCATTGATAACCGTCGCGACACCATGGTTTGGGGGCTGGAAAACAAGGCCAAACGTGACGCTGCCGTCGTGGCGGCCGGCGGCAAGCCTTCCGACAAACCGTTCTGGTGGGGCCAACAGCAGGAAACCACGGTCGGCTTGTGGCCCGGCGCGGAAGATTCGCCGGCACTGCGGGTCATCCACGACACAAATATGGGCCCGTATCTCGTCATCAAGGTCAACGGCCAAAAAATCGAGTGCCTGGGCGGCGATTGGGGCATGGACGACGCGATGAAGCGCGTTTCGCGCGAGCGGCTCGAGCCCTACGTCCGCATGACCCGCGACGCGCACATGAACATGATTCTCAACTGGGCCGGCCAGAGCACGTCCGAGGCGTTGTATGATTTGTGCGACAAATACGGCATCCTCGTCTGGAACGATTTCTGGCGCAACACCGAGGGGTTCGATTACGCGCCGGTGGATTACGATCTCTTTGCGCGCAATGCCGCCGATTGTTTGAAGCGTTTTCGCAATCACCCGAGCATCGCCCTGTGGTGCTCGGGGAACGAAGGCGTTTGCCCCGAACCGTTGCACGAAAAGTTGAACCGGTTGATTTACGAACTGGATGGCACCCGCTATTTCCAGCCGGACTCCCGGCTCATCAACATGCGGAACAGCGGGCCGTGGTCGAATTTGCCCCTGGACCATTATTTCCACGATTTGAACCAGGGCTTCAGCACCGAAATCGGCGCCAGCTCGATTCCGGAAGAGGAAACCTTCCGCACGTTTATTCCCCAGGCCGACTTGTGGCCGTACGACGATGTGTGGGCGTATCATGATTTGCATTCCGAAGGCGCAGGCAGCAAGAGTTCAACCTTCGAGCGAATCGCCAGCCGCTATGGCAAGCCGCGCAATCTCGACGACCTTTGCCGCAAGGCGCAGATGTTGAACTACGAAACCATCCGCGCGATTTACGAGGGTTTCAACAGCCGGATGTGGAACGATTGCAGCGGCGTGATCGTCTGGATGAGCCAGCCGTCGTGGCCGAGTCTGCTCTGGGATTTTTATTCCTGGGACTACGACCCGGACGCCTGCCTGTTCGGCGCCATGAAGGGCGCCGAGCCGGTGCATATTCAAATGAGCGTGCCCGACTGCAAAATCGCCGTCATCAATCACGGCGCCAAGGCATTGGAGGACGTGACCGCGATCGCGGCTATTTACGATTTGTCCGGCCACCTGGAACACAGCACCCGACGAAAGTTGACCGCCCCGGCCGACGCCTGCACCGATGCCTTCATCCTGGACTTTCCGGCCAGCGGCGCGCATTTCGTCAAATTGGAATTGCGCGACCAGCACGGGAAATTGCTTTCCGACAATTTCTACTGGCACGCCCGCGAGGAGGGGCAGTTGCGGGAATTGAATTCACTGCCGCAAGTGGCCTTGAAAGGGAAGTGGCATGCCCGGCATTCCGCCGGGGGGTTGATGGTCGAAGGCAAAATCACCAACCCCGCCAAAACGCCGGCGCTTGCGGTGCGGCTGACGTTGCGTGACGCCAAAACCGGCCGGCGCATCCTGCCGGTTTATTACAACAACAATTATTTTTCGCTGCTGCCAGGTGAGACGCGGGAATTCCGGATTGAGTCCAGCACGGCCACGGAGCGGCCGGAGGTGGGTCTGAGCGGCTGGAATATCGAGCCGGCCACCGTGCCTTAAGCCAATTTGTGCCAGGCCAGGATTGTGCATTTTATTCAACCTGCTAAAAATCCGCGCATGAGAATCCACCGTTCCGTTCTGCAATGGTCTGCCGGCTTTATGCTGCTGACCGCCGCAGCGCTTCCGGCTTCGCCCCGGAACCCCGCCGTTCCCGGTGGCTGGACTTCGCTGGGGGCGATGCCCGCGCCGGCGTGGGATGGCAAAACCCTTTTGTTCCGAAGCGGGCAGGGGACCCTCGCCATCACCCCGCTTTCTGACAACGTCGTCCGCGTCCGGTTCACCCGGCGGCCGGCGTTCGGCCGCGACCATTCCTACGCCGTGATTAATCGTGACCTTGGAATGCCTGACGTTAAGGCCAAAATCGGTTCCCAGGCCGCGACGCTCGCGACGCCGTCGCTCAAGGTCATTATTCAATACGCTCCGCTCCGAATTTCCTTTGCCGACACTGCCGAAGTCATTTTAGACGCCGACGACCCGGCGCGCGGTATCTCCTTTGTCGGGTCGGAATTTCGCGTCGCCAAACAGTTGCACGACGACGAACATGTTTATGGTTTTGGCGAGAAAACCGGCCGGCTCGACAAGCGGGGCTGGAAACTGGGCGGCTACAACTACGTCATGTGGAATTCCGACACGCCGGCCTACGATTCCAGCACGGACCCGCTTTATGTTACGGTTCCCTTTTTTATGGTCACGCGCCACGGAGCAGCGCACGGAATCTTCCTCGACAGCACCTGGCGCAGCTTCTTCGACGTTGGCCGGGAAGAGCCGGACCTGCTGACGTTCGGCGCGGACGGGGGTAATCTGGATTATTACTTCATCAACGGCCCGGACCCGAAAAAGGTCATCGAGCGTTACACGGCGCTCACCGGCCGGATGCCGCTGCCGCCCTTGTGGTCGCTCGGCTACCAGCAGTGCCGCTGGAGTTATTATCCCGAATCCCGCGTGCGCCTGCTGGCCGACACCTTCCGCCAAAAGCAGGTTCCCGCCGATGGGATCTGGCTCGACATCCATTACATGCAGGACTACAAGCCGTTTACCTGGAATCACGACCGGTTTCCGACTCCGAAGAAAATGATTTCGGATTTGCGCGCCCAGGGATTTCATCTGGTCACGATTCTGGATGGGCACCCGCCGGCGCTCAAAGGTTATGCGCCTTACGATTCAGGCATGGCCGGTGATGATTTTGTGAAATTACCGGACGGAAAAGTTTATGAAGGCCCGGTCTGGCCGTCGCAGGCGGGAGAACATCCGCTCAGTGTCTTCCCGGATTTCAGCCGGCCCGCCACGCGCGAATGGTGGGGCTCATTGTACAAAAGTCTGCTGGACGTCGGCGTCGCGGGCATCTGGAACGACATGGACGAACCCTCCGTTTTCGACACGCCGAACGGGACGATGCCGGATGAGGTCATTTTCAATAACGACGGCCAGCCTTCGACGAGCCTCGAAATCCACAATGCTTATGGCCAGCTCATGAGCCGCTCGACGTTTGAAGGTTTAAGCCGGCTGCAACCGGACAAGCGGGCGTTCGTGCTGACGCGGTCCAGTTTCGCCGGTGGCCAGCGCTACGCAGCAGTCTGGACCGGCGATGCCACGGCGGATTGGTCGTCGCTGCGGCAGTCTGTTTCCATGCTGCTGGGTCTGGGCGTCTCCGGCTTTCCGTTTGTGGGCAGCGACATTGGCGGCTTCGTGCGGATGCCGTCGGCGGAACTATGCACGCGCTGGCTGCAGGCCGCGGTCTTTTATCCCTTCATGCGGATGCACACGGAGATCGCCACGCCGGACAAGGAACCGTGGTCGTTTGGCTGGCGGTTCGAGACGGTCAATCAGCGCGCCATCGAGCTGCGCTACGAACTGTTGCCTTACATTTATAATGCGATGCAACACGCCAGTGAAACCGGCGTGTCGGCGTTGCGTCCGCTCTTTCTGGATTACCCCGCTGATGAACACGCCGCCGCAATTGACGACGAATTTCTTTTCGGCTCGGACCTGCTGGTGGCGCCGGTTCTGTGGGAGGGAGCCCAGGGCCGTGACGTGTATTTGCCGGCCGGGGATTGGTACGATTACTGGACTGGCAAACATTATGCCGGTAATTCAACCATTTCCATTCCGGTGACCCTGGATTCCATTCCGATCTTTGTGCGCGGCGGCGGCTTTATCTTCCGGCAACCGGTGGTGCAATACACGGGTGAAATGCCCGGCAACCCGTTGCAAGTGTTGGTCGCGCCTGTCGCGCCGGAGCACGGCGAAGGCGGACCGGCGCCGGAATCCGAATCATCGCTGTACGAAGACGACGGCGAGAGCCTGCAATACCGGAAGGGCGATTTCCTGAAGCGCCGGTTTCATCAGGTTCGCAACGACCGGTCGATGACCGTCGAAATCTCCGCGCCGGAAGGCTCCTATCGCCCGGCGAAACGCGATTTGGTTCTGGAATCCTGGCTGGACCGCGAACCCAGGGCGGTGACGGAGCAAGTCGGTGGTAGCGACACCAAAATGGTGCCGTTGCCGCGCCTGGACGTTGCCGGGTTGGATAAATCCGCCACCGGCTGGTCGTTTGCCGGCGGTCTGGTGACTGTTAAAGACCGCGACCGCTTCGAGCCGGTTAAATTCACCATCGTGTATTGAACGCCATCACTTCCTCAACAAGTTGGTGGGGCGAGGCTACTGACGAGCCGGCATCCAGGCGTGAACACCGAACGGCGACGGCTCGCGGTGACGCTCTCTCCACTGAAAATGGCAAAATATGGCGATTCCCAACTCGAGCGCATCTTGGAATTCCCCACGACATCTCCCGCTCCGCGTCCCTCTGTTCCATTCGCTGTTCGATCTTGGATGTTCGATGTTGGATGTTCGATGTTGGATGTTGGATGTTATTCAAATCGTGTTTGCCAAACCTCGCTCCATTTCCAATCCTTGCCTCCGATGATTCAGCTCACCCACACCACGCCCGGACGGCTGTTGAGTCACCTGCGCAAACTGGCGCGCCAGGGCGAATCGCTGCTCGCCCGTCCGCCTTTTCTCACGCCGCTGGATGAGGCGCCCTGGGACGCCCGCGTTTGGAAATGTTTGGACAAGATCGCCGCTCCCGACGCCTTCGTTGGCGCCACCCAACTGGACAACGCGGACACCGGCCCGATTGACCTTTTGGATTTTGACCGGCCCCGTCGGTCGGCCGCTGAAATGGACGAACGGTTGCGCCGCCGCATCCGAAACCGGCTGGTGACCCTGGGCAGTGTCATGGAGAAGGTCGAAGCGCTGGCGGAATCACCTTCTCAACGTCCGGATAAACCCTCCTGAGAGCCGCTCCGAGTTGCACCCTTCACAAGTTGTCCAATGGGCTTTTGACCCCCATCCCCGGCTTCTGCATCACGTGTAAATATATTTGGGTGGTGCTCACGTCTTTATGGCCGAGCAACTCTTGCACCGTCCGGATGTCCGTTTTATTCTCCAGCAGGTGCGTGGCGAACGAATGCCTCAACGTATGAGGGGTCACCGGCTTGACTAGCCTTGCCCGTCTGGCCGCCAGTTTGACGGCATTTTGTACCGCCGCATCCGTCACATGATGCCGGCGCCTGACCTTGGTCTCCGGGTCAATGCTCAATTCCGCCGAGGGAAAGACCCATTGCCAACCCCATTCCCGTTCCGCATTCGGATACTTCCGCCGCAAAGCTCCCGGTAACCATACTCGCCCATGACCCGCGGCCACATCGGCTTGCCACGTGCGCCGGACAACCTCCAACTGCGTCCGAAGTTCGCCTACGATCAGCTCAGGCATCGGCGTTGCCCGGTCCTTGTCCCCTTTCCCGCCATGAACCGTAATCTGACCCCGCGCAAAATCCACGTCCTTGACCCGTAATCTCAGACACTCCATCAATCGCAAACCAGTCCCATACAAAACCCGCCCGATCAAAAGCTGGAGACCACTCAATTGCCCCAACAACCTCCGCACTTCTGCCTGACTCAATACCATCGGCACCCGCTGGGACCGTTTTGCCCGCTCGAACCCAGTCACCCATTCCATTTCTACACCCAACACTTCACGATACACAAACAGCAACGCATTCAATGCCTGATTTTGCGTGGCGGCAACCACTCCGCACCGCACCGCCAAATCCGTCAAAAATGCCCGCACTTCCGGCTCACCCATGTCCTTGGGATGCCGCCATATCCAAGACCCCTCTCCCGTCCGACGGGAGAGGGGGGCCGCTAGGCCAGGTGAGGGTTTGCGATGAAACAAAATAAACCGCCGAATCCACTGTAAGTACGTCTCCTCCGTCCGCCGCGAAAACTGCTTGAACCGCATCACCTCCCGGCATTGATCCAGAAATTTCAGCCTGGGATTGGGCAGGAAACCTTCCTTTGGGTGATTAGGAAATAAAATCGAGTTTCCCATAAGAGTAAAATAAATTCACTTGAAATCGACTTAACCACGGTGTTAAAGTCCAATCAAGTGAAAAGAATGGTGGCCAGTTCGACCGGAGCAGACCCCGCTGCTCCAGCAGCGGAGCATTCAAAAGTGCTCCATGCCAAGTCCCAAAACCACCCTCCCGAATTAGGCCAAACCGGTGAAACGTTATTTCTTCACAACTTGGCCTGCTACAACTACATAACCAAAAATCGGCCAACCGCGCTTCCCGAATTAGGCCAAACCGCGGTTTGGCCGAATACCTGTTAGGCGGACTGTCCGTATTGAGTTATGTCGCGTTTTATTTGCCTTATGCTTTTTGTGGTGATAGTTGGCACAGGCTGCCATTACGATGGACAAGACCTTACCAACACACATTATAACGGTTACGTCGTTGGTGCAGTGTATCGTTTACAGAAGCAGATGGAGCTTGCCCACGACAATGCGGAGCACGTCCCCAGCAATTACAGAATTTGCGACAATATGCCACCTGACAGCCCATACGTGGATGGCATCTTGCCTTCTGGGACAAGAATCCGTTTTGCGAAAACCGTATGGGCCGCTTCTCACGAAGGCGGGGGAGACCCAGTGGCTTATGGCGCCATTCTCGACCCACCGTTCGCCTCCAAGCTGGTAAATTTGTGCTATGTGTCAGACGAGAGAGCCGAGGAGCAAGCAAAGCCTGACACGAACATTTTAGCCATTGTCCAGAATTGAGTATGATCGGTCCGCCTAATATCCAAAGGATGGCATTGACCGAAGCGCGAGGGTGGCGTCCCAATTGTCGTGAGGTGTTATCGCGCGGAGCGTCAATTCCATCCGGTGTT
>DASZAB010000142.1:0-22981 GCA_035945675.1 Verrucomicrobiia bacterium
AATGGCCAGCGTCTCCAATGCGGGCTGCGACAATCGCGGCGGCCGGATTTTCTGCCCGACCAGCGCCTTCAGCCACGGCGCGTATTCGGGCTGCGACACGAATTGCCATGCGCCGGCGACGCACGCAAGCCGGTAACTGCGCGCGGCGGTTTCGTGTTCGCGCGCCAGTTGTTCCAGCGCGGCAGTCAATTCGCTGTCCTTCACCTTGGCGAGCAACTGGGCGGTGGCGTCGGCGTCCTCGGCTTCGGCGGCCGTGGTGAACACGTCGCGCAGTTCCTTCACGCTCAGCGGTTTCTGCGCGGAGAACAGCAGCGATTCCAAAATAAATTTAAGTTCCATTTTTGATTTACGATTTACGATTGAGCCGAGCCTCACCTGGCGAGGCTGCTTCACTGGCGGCAACGGCTGTATCCTTGAACCGCAGCCGCCGAGGTGAGTCGGCACTGATCTTCAGCCGGCAAAATATGCACGGACTGACGTCCGCGGCTGCAACGCTCAGGATGGGAGTTCCGAAGGGCATCGCAATCATTGCGCCGGTGGATTGGTTTCAGACGCAGCTGGTGCAACAGTTTCAGAAGGCTGCACAGAATTTTCTGCGCGGCGGATTTCGATTTCGGCGAACGCTTCGGGCTGGACGCAGGCAAGCTGTTTCAGGCGGATCAATTCGAGCAGCGCGAGAAAGGTGCAAACCACTTCCGACCGGCTGGCGGCGCTCTCAAACAGTTCGGCGAAGCGCACGGAGCCGCGTTCGGCAATGACTTTGAGGATGAACTCGATTTTTTCGCTGACGGTCCATTTGTCCTCAAATATTTCACGGCTGTCGTCGCGTTTCTCAAAACGCCGGAGAACGGAATTGACGGCGTTGAGCAGGTCAAAGATGGAAACATCCGGTTTGGGCGGCGGCGCAGTGCTTTCAAATTCGAGTTTGCCGGGCAGCCGTGGGAAGACGTTTTCCTGGCGGGCTTCGAGCGTCTGCAATTGCGTGGCAGCGTCCTTGAACTTCTTGTATTCGACCAGTTGCCGGATGAGTTCCCAGCGCGGGTCTTCGCCTTCCTCCTCGCCTTCGACGGCCACCTGCTGGTCCACCGGCAGCAATTCGCGGCTTTTGATGTACATGAGCGTCGAGGCCATGACGAGGAACTCGCCGGCAAGCTCGAGGTCGAACTGCCGCATCAGGTCGATGTATTCAATGAACTGGGTGGCGAGTCGGGTGAGGTTGACCTGGTAAATGTCCACTTCCTCCTTTTTAATGAGATAAAGGAGCAAATCGAGAGGCCCTTCAAAGACCTCGAACTGGACTTTATATTCCGCCATTGCGAATGAACACAAAATCTAAGGCGTCAGGAGGCCGTTGGCAACGCCGGAAGCAGGCCGGTGGAGGTACAATTCGAAAATTCCAGTGGGGCGAGCCGCCGCGCGAGCCGGGGTCGCTGGCCCCGCCACACCCCTCTCCCGCTCGGGCGGGGAAAGGGAGCCGCCAGCCGTGCCCGGTTGCATCCCATCGGAGGAAAAACGACCAGGCCAAGACCCGTTGAATCTTTGGCAAAATCCGGCGAGCCAATCGTCGTTCGTCGGCGGATGTTCAGAGTGTGACGAATCCGTCCTCGACAGCGAACGGCGAAACGGAAAACGGCGTCCGGCCGCCGGTGGATGAGATGGTGCTGGTGCAGTGCGAACATTTCCGGTGTCTGGCCGTTCGGGACAAGCATGGCAAATGGCGGAGCCCGTTCAGCAAGATGGAGTTGCAAAACGTCGTCCGCGTGATTGAGCACAACCCCCATTAACGCTTCCCGGTCCTGACCGGCCCGTCCGCCAATCCCCTCTGCCTTGTTGCGCTCCCCCTGGTCGTGGCATGATTTGGTGGGGCAAGGCTGCTGATGAGCCGGCGCCGCTTTGGCGCGACTCCCGGTCCGGCTCGCGAGGATCAGCCTTCGCCGGGCTACGGCGCGACAGGCGCTCACCCCACCGAAGGCTGCAAAATGCACCCTTGGCTGACCCGTCCAAAACTTGACGCGCGGCGTTTGAAAATCTAGTCTCTACAAACTGGCTGGTGGTCATAGCTCAGCCCGGTTAGAGCCCCAGATTGTGGATCTGGCTGTCGCGGGTTCAAATCCCGTTGACCACCCCATTTTTCGCCCGAGGCGAAAGATGCCGCGCCCCAGTGCGAAGCACGAGGGTGGGCTGGAATGGCCGGCAATGTTCGCAGCGCCGAGCGGAGCGAAGACGGGCGGCCTTCATGTTTGATTTACGATGTTCGATTGACGATTGCAAAGCCGGACGAATCCGCAAAGCCGTAAAAGACGGGCCGCGGCGAACAAAGCTTTCCAAGTGTTTTGTCTGACGCGAAACTGGATCCCGGCATGAATCGGCCAAAGAACAAAGCGAACGATTCCGAAATACCGGCCACCCCGGAGGCAAAGGGCCGGGTCGGCCTTTGGTTGCAGCCGACGGGATCGCGTGCCGTGGTCTTGAGCTTCATCATCCTTGCGCTCATCGTCCTGATCACCCTGTTGGTTTACGAGACCGGCGGGACTCGTTTCGCCTGGCTGCACCTGATGTACCTGCCCATCATTCTCGCGGCGGCGGTCTTCGGGATTTACGGCGGCGTCGGTGCAGCCCTGGCGGCCGGTCTGGCGCTCGGACCTTACATGCCGATGAATGTGAGCACCGGGCTGCCGCAGACCCCGTCCAACTGGCTGTTCCGGATTGGTTTTTACCTTTTGGCGGGTGCCTTCAGCGGTTTGATCTCCAACTTTCTTAACGGTCAAATCAACCGTCTCAAGGAAACCCATTACCGCCTGTGGTTGGCCCACGAAGAACTCAAGTCCGCCCAGATGAAACTCATCCAGACCGCCAAATTGGAGTCCGTCGGCCGGCTGGCGGCCGGCGTGGCGCATGAGGTGAAAAACCCCCTGGCGATCATCCAACTGGGTATTGATTATTTGACCCGCGTGTGGAAAGACACTGCCAGCCGCGATTGCCTGGAAACGGTCCGGGAAATGGGCGACGCCACCGGGCGGGCGGACGCGGTCATCAAAGGACTGCTGGATTTTTCCCGGTCGGAACCACTCAGCCTGGTCCCTCAGGATTTGAATCCGGTCATTGAAGAATCGCTGCTCCTGGTCAAACACGAACTCACCCAACACCATGTATTGCTGGAAAAAAACCTCGCCGCACAGCTTCCCCGGGTCGCTCTGGACCGCAACAAACTCAAACAGGTGTTTATCAACGTCTTCATGAACGCCATTCAGGCGATGGGCGACAGCGGAACGTTATCGGTGAAAACCCTGGTCACGGCCGAGGAAACCGGCGCCGCGGGTCAACGCGTGGTGATACAAACCGAGGACACCGGCAGCGGCATTCCCGAGGACAAACTGGACAAACTGTTCGAACCGTTCTTTACCACCAAACCGGCCGGCTTCGGTACGGGTCTCGGGCTGTCCGTGTCCGGGAAAATCATTGAACTGCACCGGGGAACCATTAGCATCGCCAACCGAACGGGGATTCGTGGTGCCGTGGTAACCATCACGTTACCGGTTCCGGACGGGAGCTGATTATGACGCAAAAGAAAATTCTGGTCGTGGATGATGAGGGGGGCATGACCCGCATGCTCAAACGCAATCTCGAAGCCACCAACCGTTATATCGTGCGCGCGGAAAATTCGGGCGCGGCCGCCCTTGCGGCCGCCCGTGAATTCCGGCCGGACCTGATTCTGCTGGACGTGATGATGCCGGGCGTGGACGGGGCCGAAATCGCCGGCAAAATCCGGGAGGACAAACTATTGAACCAGACTCCCATTGTATTTCTGTCCGCCATTGTCAAAAAGGATGAAATGCCGCCCACCGGCGGCCAGATCGGCGGACTCACCTTCCTGGCCAAGCCGGTCAAGCTCGACGATTTGATCACCTGCATCGAAAATCAACTGGGGAAATAATTTTTTCCGACAACCGGCCCGTGCGCATTCGCCACGACTTTTTGCGCTGTTTCAAATCTGATAAGGCGGTTCGCCCTTGATTCTCCCGAAGGAAATTTTGTTCCAAACCCGCTCGTGAACGTAATACAGGAAGACTTTCGTGAACAATTCGATGCCACTGATAGACAGTGCCCATTTGAGCCGGCCGGTGATGAGGAAGGCAATGATCATGGTATCCAGACTGCCGGTGAGCCGCCAGGAAACCGCCTTGACCAGGCTGCGATAATGTTTTTCTGCCATGCGCAAGACGATAGGTAGGGTCGGATATAAGTCAATAAAGTCCAGAAACGAAGCGGGACTAATTCAAATGGAATAATCTTCGGGAAAGATTTTCACGTTTTGCAGTTCCACAAACAACTGTTCCCCCAGACTGGGATCCAGCTCGCGGAATTGTTCCTTGCTGAGCTGGACGGTGAACCGGTGCTTGTTGTCCACCCGTTCCAGGATGAGGTGCGCCAGCGGCCCGGCGGCGTGGCAGAGGACCACCCGCGCCGCCAGCGTCGCGGCGCCGCCCGGCTGACGCGTGACGCGAATGTCATGCGGCCGCACAAAGGCGACGGCTTCGGCCTGGTCCTTGCCGGCGGATTCCGGCGCGGCAATTCTGGTTTCGCCAATCTCCACCGTGCCGTTGTGCAGGCGGCCGGTGAAGGCGTTCACGTTGCCGAGAAAATCATAGACGAACGGCGTGGCCGGGTGATCGTAAATTTCCGCCGGCGTGCCGATTTGCTCGATATGCCCCTCGCGCAGGATCGCCACGCGGTCGGCCACCTCCAGCGCTTCCTCCTGGTCGTGGGTGACAAACAGGGTCGTGACGTGGATTTCCTCGTGCAATTTGCGAAGCCAATGGCGGAGTTCCTTGCGCACCTTGGCGTCGAGCGCGCCGAACGGTTCGTCCAGCAACAGCACCTTCGGCTCGACGGCGAGCGCACGGGCGAGCGCGACGCGCTGCCGCTGGCCGCCGGACAGTTGCGAGGGGAACCGCTGCGCGAGGGATTCGAGCTGGACCAGCTGCAACAGTTTTTCCACGCGGGCACGGACTTCGGCCTCACGCGGGCGCTTCCAGCGGGAAGACACCCGAAGGCCAAAGGCGATGTTTTCAAACACGTTCAGGTGCCGGAACAGCGCGTAATGCTGGAAGGCAAACCCGGCGCGGCGTTTGTAAGCCGGCATGTCGGTCACGTCGTCGCCAAAATACAAAACCCGCCCTTCGGCCGTGTCGGGAAATTCCAGCCCGGCAATGATGCGTAACAGGGTGGTTTTGCCGGAGCCGGACGGCCCGAGCAAGGCCACCAGTTCGCCGGACCCGACCTTGAGGCTCACGCCGTGCAGCGCGGGATACCGGCCAAACTGTTTGGTAATGTTGCGGACTTCAACGCTCATGCGGAATTTTACAATTTCAACCGCGTTTCCTTGCGTTCGATCCAGGCCTTCAAGGCAATGGTCACCAGCGCCAGAAAGGTCAGCACCGATGCCACGGCGAACGCGCCGGTCTGGTTGTAGCTGTTATAGAGGAATTCGACGTGGAGTGGAATGGTGTTTGTTTGTCCCCCGATGTGGCCGCTGACGACCGAGACCGCGCCGAACTCGCCCATGGCGCGCGCATTGCACAGGATCACGCCGTACAGCAGGCCCCATTTGATGTTGGGCAGGGTCACGCGCCAGAACGTCTGCCAGCCGCCCGCCCCCAACACGCGCGCGGCTTCCTCGTCCACGCGGCCCTGCGCCTGCATCAGCGGAATCAATTCGCGCGCCACAAACGGAAAGGTCACAAACGTGGTGGCCAGCACGATGCCCGGGACGGCAAAAATGATCCGAATGTCATGCTCGATCAGCCACGGACCGAACCAGCCCTGGGCGCCGAACACGAGCACGTACACCATGCCTGAGATCACCGGCGAAACGGAAAAAGGCAGGTCAATCAGCGTGGTCAAAATGTTTTTGCCGGGAAAATCGAACTTGGTGATGGCCCACGCCGCGGCCAGCCCAAACAGGCAGTTCATCGGCACCGCAATGCCCGCCGTGATGAACGTGAGCCGGATGGCGCTCAACGTGAGGGGGTCGGCGAGGGTTTTGAAATAGTAACCGGGGCCTTTGGCGAGGGCCTGGGCAAACACCGCCAACAGCGGCACCACCAGGAACAAACTCAAAAACAGCAACGCGCCGGCGATCAACAACCAGCGGACCAACGGCGGTTCCGCCGTCGGCGGACGGCGGCGGACGGCCCTGGCGATGGCAATGGCTTCCATAAATCAGGTGCGCGCGTAATGGCGGCTGCTCCGCCATTGCAGTAAATTGATGAGCAACAGGAGCGCGAACGATACCACCAGCATCACCACCGCCAGGGCGGTCGCGCCCGCGTAGTCGAACTGCTCCAGTTTGGTGACGATGAGCAGCGGCACGATTTCGGTTTTCCCCGGCAGATTGCTGGAGATGAAAATGACCGAACCGTATTCGCCCACCCCGCGGGCGAAGGCCAGCGCAAAACCGGTCAGCAACGCCGGACGCACCGCGGGGAAAATGACGCGCCAGAAGGTCTGCCACCGGGTGGCGCCGAGGGTGGCGGCGGCTTCCTCGACTTCGAGGTCCAGGTCCTCCAGCACCGGCTGCACGGTGCGCACTACGAACGGCAGCCCGATGAACATCAGCGCCACAAACACGCCCAGTTGGCTGTAAGCCACCTTGACCCCCAGCGGCGCGAGCCAGCGGCCAATCCATCCGTTGTCCGCGTAGAGCGTGGCCAGCGTGATGCCGGCCACCGCGGTGGGCAGCGCAAACGGCAGGTCCACCAGCGCGTCCATGATCCGTTTGAACCAGAACCGGTAACGCGCCAGCACCCACGCCACGAGCAGGCCGAAGAACAGATTGACCAGCGCGGCCAGGAACGCCGCGCCAAAACTCAGGCGAAACGACGCCAGCGCGCGCGACGTGGTGACGGCATGCCAGAATTGCAGCGGCGACAGCTCACTGGACCGGGCAAACGTTGCCGCCAGCGGGAGGAGCACGATCAGGCCCAGATAAAGCAGTGCGTAACCGAGCGTCAGACGAAACCCCGGCAACACACCGCGTTGGCGCAACCGTAACATGCATTAAAATTTCACCGCCCGGGCGGCGACCATACCATTTTGCCCTGAATCCATCTTCCAAGTCATGGCAAATCTTTCAAGGTTGATAAATCTGATCGAAGATTCCGTCATCGCCGAAAAATTTTCGCTGCGCCTTCTGCCAGCCGCCGAATTCCCCGTCGACCGTGACGAGCTTTAATTGCGCGAATTGACCGGCGGATTGCGCGGCGATTTTTTCGTTGCGCGGGCGGTAAAAATTTTTCGCGGCAATTCCCTGGCCCTGCTCCGAATACAGGTATTCCAGGTACGCCTGAGCCACGATCTCGGTGCCGTGACGCCGGGCGGTTTTGTCCACCACCGCCACGGGCGGTTCGGCCAGAATGCTCAACGACGGCGTGACGATCTCAAATTTGTCCGCGCCGAACTCCTTGAGGGCGAGGTGCGCCTCGTTCTCCCAAGCCAGCAGCACATCGCCGACTTCGTGCTGGACGAAGGTGATGGTCGAGCCGCGGGCGCCGGAATCCAGTACCGGCACGTTTTTGTAGAGGCGCGCCACAAAATCACGGGCCCGGGCTTCGTTGTGGTCATTCTTTTCCAGCGCGTAAGCCCAGGCCGCCAGAAACGTCCAGCGCGCCCCGCCGGAAGTTTTCGGGTTCGGGGTCACGACGCTCACGCCCGGTTTGACCAAATCATCCCAATCCTTGATGTGTTTGGGGTTGCCCTTGCGGACGAGAAACACGATGGTCGAAGTATAGGGCGTGCTGTTGTCCGGCAGCCGTTTTTGCCAGCCGGCCGGCAACAGTTTTGCCTGCTGCGCGATCGCATCAATGTCATACGCCAGCGCCAGCGTGACCACGTCGGCCTCCAACCCGTTGATGACGGATTGCGCCTGCTTGCCGGAGCCGCCGTGCGACTCGGAAATCACCACGTCGTCGCCGGTTTTGGCCTTCCAATATTTCGCGAAGGCGGCGTTGTATTCCTGATAAAGTTCGCGCGTTGGATCGTAGGAAACGTTCAGGAGTTTGATTTCCTTCGCATCGGCCGCTGCGACCAGCGACGAGGCCAGCACCACGGATAGGAAAGTTTTCACGGGTTTGTCCTTTCGTGTTTGCGACCACTAAAACGCCAATTGTATTCGGGTGAATAGCACATTTTCCGCCTGGGCCGGCACCGCCGGAAGGGTGCCGGTGTAGCCGGAGAACACCGTGTGCGCAAAACTGGCGTTCACCCGGATGTTTCGATTCAAATACCAATTGATTCCCGCCGACCAGGCGTGCGCCGATGAGGCCGAGGCGGTCGAACTGGCAAAGGTTGGGAACGCCGATTGATCCACATGCAACTCCTCATACCGTCCCACGATCTGCCAGGCGCCCCACCCGCCCGAATGCCAATTGAAGGGGTGGCGCGGCGTCACGCCATTATATGAAGCGTCTTCCCCCGTCAACACCCAACTGGCGGATACCTCCCAGGCGGTGTTCTGCACATCCGCCAGGGCGGCGCCGTTCTTGACGTCCTGGTCGGAGATTACGTATTCGCCCAGGAGCCCGAACGGCCCATAGAAATAACAGCCCTGCGGCGAAACCCGCCAATGCTGGCCATTGGCCACCACGCCGTTCGCATAGGTGAAAAATTTTTGCTGGCCATCCGTGGTATAACCCGGCGTCAACCCGGCGACCCCATTTCGGTCGGATTCATAACTGCCTCCTACACCGAATCCCAATCCCCGCAGCCCATCCACGTCGGTATTCTTCCAGGGCTGGAAAAACAGGCGTCCGGCAATGGCCTTGTCATTGTCGGAATCCGAATTCACGGTTGTACCGTTGTAGTCCGGGGCGCCATTAAAGAGGCCGGCCGCGTAACTGGCCACGCCGCCAAACAGGTCGCCATGCAGTTCCACGCCCAGATCACGGTTGGGCACCAGGTCCGTCACCAGGGTTCGCTCGTTGAACCAGAGATAAGGATCAGCCTCCAACTGCTCCAAACCCACCGGTGATTTGAATTTACCGGCCTCCAATTGCAAGGCGGGGTGGTAGCGATAATTGAGGTAGGCATCCAGGATTTGTACCGTACTGCCGCCGAACTCCGGCGTGAGGTTGAAATCGAAGTCATGGAACACCGTGCCGCTAATGATCGGACGCGCCCGGCGCAACAGAAAACCGCTGTTCGCAATATTTTCGTCGGCGAAAAACGTCCGGCTGTCCAACTGCACCTGACCGTGCAGGCTGACGACGAAGTTCGTGTCGGCCGAAATGAGCGTGAAACCGCTGGCATCCAGCTTTAAGCGGGGCTGTGTTTTGGCCGCCGCGGCCACGTCTTCTTTGTCCAGCTCGTGCTGGCGCTCAAGGATCCGTACTTTCTGGTCCAGTTCCCGGGCCGGCGCCTGATTGGTGTTGGCGGCCGCTGGCTGCTCCGACTCGTGCTGGCGCTCCAGGGCCTGGACTTTTTGGTCCAATTCCTGGATTTGCTTCTTCAAGATTTCAATCTCGGCCGCTTCCGTGGAATGGGTGGCGGCGTTTTCAGCGGCCCACGCCGGAAAAACGAATAGTATTCCGGCGACGGCTGCGAGTATCAACTGGTTCGGTTTCATGCTGGCTTTCTCTTTCCTGATTTCGGCCCGGCCCAACCGGTTGTATTACCGGCTTTGTCCGCTCACGGCTTTGCGCGTCGCCGTCCGTTTGTACTTCGCTGATTTCCGACTGACTCACAAATAGCGACTTGTCAGGTCGTCTTTATCGCCAAATAAAAAGTCCGAACACCCTTCGCTTCCTGCCCGATCGTCTGCAAACGTTAGCTTATCGAATCGACCGTCAATTATCAATTTAATAATAAACGACCGTTTATGTCGTTATTATCCACGTATTGGTTAAAGTGTCAACTGTTTTTTTAATATTTTCCCTTTAAATACCTTCGCCGCCATTGAAATTGGCGCTGACTTCCTGCCTGGAAACGGGCAGGCCCTTCGCCACTTCAGCCAGGGTGGCGCGATCCATGACACCCGCAATGTAGTTCCGCGTATCGAGGAAAACCCGGCGAAACCGGCATACGGGCTCTTGAGAACAACGTTTATATCCCATCACCGAAACACATTCAATGGGCGCTAAAACACCGTCAAAATGCCGTACGACCTCGCCCATGGTTATCTTTTCGGGGCTTCGAGCGAGCACGTAGCCGCCCCGGATTCCCGCCACGCTGTCCACCCACCCCTGCGCCTTGAGATCAAGCATGATTTGCTCCAGAAATCGCTTGGGAACATCGTTGCGCCGGGCCAGTTCCCGAATCGGGATGGGCGCGCCCCGGTAATGGTCCAGCAACGTGAACAGGGCGCGGAGTGCGTAATCCGTTCTTTTCGAAATCCGCATGACAAAATACGATATAACCAGTCGGATTTAAGTCAACTGCGGGTTTGAATGAACGGTCGCGCTGTTCGCGTTCTACTTGATGATGCGCCGGCCTTCGTCGAGGAAGATGCCCTTGAAATTCATCTCCAGCGCCTGCGGATTGGTGGCCTTGGTCAAGGCCTCCTTTTCGCTGACGCGGCCGGATTTGACGAGATTGAACAGGGACTGGTTGAAACTGATCATGCCGTCGTCCAGGCCGGTCTCAATGGCCGCCGACAGTTTATCGAGGCGGTTTTCTTCGAGCAGTTTTCTGACCATGGGCGTGTTCAGCAGGATTTCCAGCGCCGGCGTCAGTTTGCCTTCCACGGTGTTGACCATGCGCTGGCAGACCACGCCGCACAACGTGCCGGAAAGCTGCCGGCGGATTTGTTCGCGTTCCTCGGCCTTGAAGAAATCCAGAATGCGGTTGATGGATTGCGACGCGTTGGTGGTGTGCAGCGTGGACAGGACGAGGTGCCCCGTCTCGGCCGCGCTCATCGCCGCCGAGAAACTGATGTCGTCGCGCATTTCGCCGACCATGATGATGTCCGGGTCCTGGCGGAGAACGTGGACCAGCGCGTGGTGGAAGGTCAGCGTATCGAGGCCGATCTCCCGCTGCTCAATCACCGATTGGTTGTCCTCGAACACGTATTCAATCGGGTCCTCGAGCGTGATGATGTGTTTTTTGAAATTGTTGTTGATGTGTTCGAGCATCGCCGCGAGGGTGGTGGATTTGCCACAGCCGGTGGTGCCGGCCACCAGCACGATGCCGCGCGGCGATTCGGCCACCTGCTTGATCTGCTCCAGCAAACCCAGCTCCTCAAACGTGGGCACGCGCGTTTTCACAAACCGCATGGCCAGACACCACTGGCCGCGTTGTTGGAACAGGTTCGTGCGAAACCGGCCGGTCCCGGGAACGAAATAGGAAAAGTCCACTTCGCGTTCCTCGATGAGCTTCTTTTTCAAATGATCGGGCGTGATGGCCTCGACAATCTTGTTCATCCACTCGAGCGTCGGAAACGGTGCGTCCACGGCTATGAGTTCCCGGTTGATGCGATAAATGACCGGCGTGCCGATTTTCAGGTGCACGTCCGAGGCGCCTCCTTCGACCGCAGTTTTAAGAATTCGCTGAAATATTTCCATCCCACTAGATTAACCAGCCTTTTCCAAAACGCCAGCCGGGAAAAGTGGATTTTTGGCAGGGCAGACAGCCTTTTACCTGTTGCGAAATTCAGCGTTGGCACGCACGAACCGACCTGCCCTGCCAATTCGTGCAAATGGCAACCGCCGACGTCGGGGCGTGTTGCTCAAACCTTCGGGACGCAACTCGAGCGCGAACCGCTGAGTCCGCGCGTTTCAGATTTGATGGGGGTTCGGGCCTTGGAGCCGCCATAAGTTCGCGCGGATATGGCTGTCCGCGCTCCGGGCAGTTTGGGCAACACGCCCGCAAGCAGGCTCTGAAAAATGGTTCGCCTACGGGAAACCAATGAGCCTCGTTACCTCGGCTGCTACGATGGAAGCAACACCAGCTTTTTTTCGTGTCTTTCGTGTGTTTCGTGGTTAAAAATCCGTTATGTCTGAACATCGTATCGGCATCATCGGCGGCACCGGCCTTTACCACCTCGAGGGATTCACGGACAAAAAATGGGTGAAGGTCAAAACACCCTTCGGGCCGCCCTCGGACGATTTGCTCACCGGCAAACTGGCCGGGCGCCACGTGGTTTTCCTGGCGCGCCACGGCCGCGGCCACCGCATCCTGCCCGGCGAACTGAACCATCGCGCCAATATCTGGGCGATGAAAAAACTCGGCGTCGCCTGGATTTTCAGCGTCAGCGCCGTCGGTTCCTTGCAGGAAAAATACAAGCCGTGCGACATCGTGCTGGTGGACCAGTTTCTCGACCGGACCAAACGCGGTCCGGAACACACGTTTTTCGGTCGTGGCATCGTGGCACATATCTCGTTTGCCCACCCGATTTGCGAGGAATTGCGCAAGATTCTTTTGAAAACCGCGCGGGCTTGCGGCGCGACAGCGCACGACGGCGGCACCTATGTAAACATGGAAGGCCCGGCGTTCAGCACCCGCGCCGAATCCCTCACCAACCACCAGCTCGGCTACGACGTCATCGGCATGACCAATCTCGGCGAGGCCAAATGCGCCCGCGAAGCCGAAATCGCCTACGCCACGCTGGCGATGTCCACCGACTACGATTGCTGGAAGGAAGACGAGCACGTGACGCTGGCCATGATCATCCAGAACCTCCATCGCAACGCCGACATGGCCAAAGAAATTGTTGCGGCCGCCATTTCACAAATTCCGGCAGAGCCGGACTGCTCCTGCCACGCGGCGCTGAAAAACGCGATCCTGACCGACAAAAAACTCTGGCCGAAGAAAACCCGAACCGAATTGAAACCAATCCTGGCGAAGTACCTTTAGTCCGGGACGATTCAATTGAAAATGGGGGCGCGACCGTCCCGGTCGCAGCCTTCCGCAAAACCGGGAGGCGTCGAACTGAAAAACCCGTTTATCAATCCGTCCCCTCGTCCCCGGCGCCCGAGACCGGCGCGGTCTGCCGGCTTCCGACACCTCGGTGTCGAATCCAGGACAAGTCTGAGAAGAACCGGGCCAATAATCCCGTTAACGCACCTGTGATTTTGCTACTGTTTGCCGCTGTTGAGGAGCGCCTGCTTCTGGGCATCCGGCAGCGACGTATTCATCAGCCACTTTTGCGCATCCAGCGGGTCTGTCTTCAGCCAATTGCGCGCGACGTTTTGGATGGCGGCGTTGCGTTGATTGGGGTCGCTCAACGATTCCGCCCAGGGCGCGGCCAGGTCGGGGTATTGCCAGGCGAGCTGGCTGACGAAGGACTGGACCGCGCTTTGTTTGGCGCTGTCGTCCGGCAGGGAACCCAGCCATTGGCTGGCGGCGTTGGGATCATTCTGCGCCCAACTGGAGATAATGTTTTGAAACGCGTTATTCCGGGTGTTGCCGGCCGGGAACGTGGCCGCCCAGTTTGCCGCCGCCTGCGGATCGGATTGCATCCATTGGGAAACCACATTCATTTCCGCGCTGTCTTGCGTCTTGCCGGCCGGCAGGGCCGCCACAAAATCCGCCGCCGCCTGCGGCGAATTCTGCGCCAGGCCGGAAACGAGGCCCGAGGTAAAGGCATTTTTGCCTGCGCCTTCGGACATGGATTGCAGCCAGAGCAATGCCGCCTTGGGATCGTTCTGCGCCCAGGCATTGGCCGCGCTCGTCAGGAAGCTGTTTTGCGCGCTGCCGGGTTGGAGGCCTTGGGCGTATTGCATGGCGCTGGCCGGATCGGTTTCACCCCATTGTCTGGCCACGCTGTTCATCGCATTTTGTTTTGCGTTTCCGTCCGGCAGGGTCTGGGCCCAGGCCAGCGCGCCGTTCAAATCACTTTGCGCCCACGAACTGGCGATGTTCATCATCAAATTGTCCCGCCCCTGGCCCGGCGGCAGCGAACTGGCGAAATCAGCGGCGGACTTCGGATCATCCTGCGCCAGTTGCCAGCCGATGTTTTGCAGCGCATTTCGTTTGGCATTGCCTTCGGGCAAGGTCTGAATCCAATCCATCGCCGCCTTGGGATCGGATTGGGCAAAACTCCAGGCGATTTGGGACACCGCGTTCATCAGCTCATTGCCCGGCGGGAGCAGGGAGGCGAGCGCTGCCGCCGATTTCGGGTCTTGCCAGGACATGGAACCAATGGCTTGCTGCAAAGCGCGGTTGCGGCCCGGGCCGTTCGGCAGATTTTGCACATACTTCATGGCCGCGTCCGGGTCTTGTTGCATCCATTGGCTGATGATGCTGCCCAGCAGACCGTTTTTGACGTTGCCGGACGGAAGACCGTTGGCGAAATCCACGGCCGCCTGCGGATCGGTCTGGGCCCAGGCAAAGCCCAGACTGCTCATGGCCTGCTGTTTGGTTTGGCCCTCCGGCAATTGCTTCGCCCAGGCCATCGCGCTGTTCACGTCGTTCTGAGCCCAACCGGAAATGATCGAGCTGATCGCATTGCGTTTGTCCTGGCTGTTGGCCAATGAATTGGCCCAGGTCAAGGCCGCCTGCGGATCGGTTTGCGCCCAGGCGGCGGCAATGGCCTGGAAGGCTTGCTGTCGCTGGCGGCCGGAAGTCAATTTAGCCGCCTGCGCGGCGGCGGCGGCCGGGTCCTGGGCCGCCCAGGTTGAAAACAGGTTGTAAGCCGGCATATACTGCCCGGCATTGAGGCCGGAACTTTGAAGCAGGTCGAAGGCGGCCTGGGGATTGGAGCCGGCCATCGCGGAGATGACGCCATTCAATACGCGGTCACGCAATTGACCTTTGGGAAGCTGCTGCGCCCACGCCGCCGCGCCGGCCGGGTCTTTTTGTGCCCAGCCGCTGGCGACCATGCCGATGGCATTCTGCCGCTCCTGCAAGTTGGGCAAGGCTTGCGCGTAAACCATCGCCGCCTGGGGATCACTTTGCGCCCAGCGCGGCAGCAGATTGAAGCGCAAGCCCTGGCGCATGAATCTGGGCACCCTGGCATCCACGAATGCCAGCAACTGCGGGATGTCGGCCGGGTCCAGATTGTCCAACATTCGGCGCCAATCCGGATCGTTATACAAATTACGGTTGTTCAACTTCAGCATCTTTGCCTCGATGTCCGCCAGCGATGTTTTTCCGGCAACGGCCGATTGAGCATCCGGCGGCTGGCGGGACAGCGAGGCTTTTATGGGCGGCAAGGACGGGGAATTTCGGTCTGCCGTTTTGCCCGAAACCATGCGTGAATTTGCAGTTGAAGATCCGGCCGCCGCGGCGTTGTGCCAGCCCAGCAAATAACCGGCGCTCAGCATGGCCAGGGCAAACAGGACGAAAACAATGACGCTTCTGGTCTTCATAAAACGTCGCTGATGAATGGAATTAGCTCTACGATGATTGACTTTGTGAATCCGTCAAGAAACAAATCGCTGCCTGGTTCCTTGACCTGCCCCGCCAAAGCCGATAGACCTTACCTGCACTGTAACGGCGGTCTGTGACCGCCGCCGTTTGACAAAACAATCCCGGCGGTCATAGACCGCCGCTACAATAAAATGGCAACCAAAACCATCATCAAACCCGCGAAATCACCGGCGGCCGTCGGTCCTTACAACCACGCCGTGCGCACCGGCGATCTGCTGTTCTGCGCCGGGCAGATTCCCATCGACCCCGCCACCGGCCACCTGATTGCCGGCGACATCAAGGCGCAAACCGAACGCGTGCTCCAAAACGTCAAGGCCATCCTGGACGACCAGAAGCTCACGTTCGCGAACGTGGTGAAGAGTACGGTCTATATGACCAATCTTGCCGACTTCGCCGGCATGAACGAGGTCTATGCGAAACATTTCACGAATGATTGTCCGGCGCGCTCGACCCTCCAGGTCGCCGCCCTGCCGAAAGGCGCGAACGTGGAGATTGAAGTGATTGCGCATTTTTGATTTTTCGTGGTAGCCGACGTAAGGAGGCTCAATTTTTGCGTGGGAATTCAGCCAGAGCCTCCTCACGTCGGCTGCTACCATATTATGCCAGTTGAGATTCAACTTGTGATGGTACTCGCCATTGGCGGCTTGCTGGGCTTTTTCCTTGGCTGGTTATTCGGCCGCGCGCGTGGCGGCGCCGGTCCGAATGCGCGGCTGGAAAATGAACTGCGCCAGCAAATGGCTCAGCGGGAGACGGAACTTAACCAATTGCGCGGCCAGCTCACCGAGGCCGGCAATGCCCGGGCGGCGGCGGAAGCGAGCCGGAGCGCGGCGGAACGGCTCGTTGCCGAACAGCGCGCCTTGCAGGACAAGGCGCTGGCCGATTTGCGCGAGGCGTTCAAGGCGTTGAGTGCCGAGGCGTTGAAACAAAGTGCGCCGGAATTTTTGCGGCTGGCCGAACAAACTTTCGGAAAATTTCAGGAAACCGCCAAAGGCGATCTGGCGCAGCGCCAGGAATCCATCAAAACCCTGGTTGAACCGCTGAAGCAGCAATTGGAGACCTACCAGCAGCGCCTGCAACAAAGTGAAACCTCGCAAGCGGACACGCTCGGCAAGGTGAAAGAGCAGCTCGAAAAGCTGGCGCAATCCAGTTTATCGCTCGCCGCCGAAACACAGCAGTTTCGCATGGTGCTAAAATCCAACCAGGCGCGCGGGCGCTGGGGCGAGGAAACACTCCGGCGGGTCGTCGAGGCGGCGGGCATGAGCGCGCATTGCGATTTCACGGAGCAAACGCAGGCCGGCGAGAACCGGCCGGACCTGATCGTGCGCCTGCCCGGCGACCGCATCATCATCGTGGACGCCAAGGTGCCGGACTTTGATTTTCTCAACGCGCTGGAGTCGGCGGACGAGGCCAGGCGCGCGGAAGCGCTGGCGGCGCATGCGGCGAAGTTGAAGGCGACCATCAAGACGCTGGCCGACCGCGATTATCCGAGCCAGTTTCCCAACGCGCTGGATTACGTGGTGCTGTTCGTGCCGGCGGAATCGCTGTTCAGCGCGGCGCTGGAAGGCGACCACGATTTGATTGTGTGGGCGGCGGGCAAGCGGATCCTGCTGGCGACCCCGGCGTCACTTATCGCGTTATTGCGTTCCGTGAGCGTGAGCTGGCAGCAACACGCGCAGACGGAAAATGCCCGGGCGATTGCGGACGCGGCGCAGGAACTTTTCACGCGCGTGGCCACGTTCACCGACCATTTCCAGAAAATCCGCGACGGCCTGGAAACGGCCGGCAAGGCATACAACCAGGCGGTCGGCAGCTATGAATCGCGCATCCGCCCGGCCGGCGAGAAAATCCAGAAACTCGGCGGTGCGGCGGCGGGCAAGGAACTGGCCGACGTGCAACCGCTGGATACCACCTTGCGTTTGCCGCCGGAAACCTGATTCAGACCTCCACCCCGCCCTGGTCCGGGCGGAGGCGCGGCGAAATGATTGCTGGTCTTCGATGCCAAATAGTGCATCATTGCAATCATGGAAAAATTATCGCCTCAAAATATGTCCTCTCCTCTGCCCGCGTCCGACCTGGAAACGGCATCCCCGAAAACCGATTGCGGGGACGCGGAGGTGCAATTCGGCATGGGGTTGAAGTTCGCCGCGGACACCGGGGCAGCGCAGGATTACGGGCAGGCCGCGGAGTGGTATCAGAAGGCGGCGGCGCAAGACCATTCCCTGGCGCAATTCAATCTCGGCGTGATGTATGCCCAGGGACAGGGGGTCGCCCGCGACGCCGCGCAATCCGCCATGTGGTTTGGCAAGGCTGCGAAACTCGGGGATGCCGGGGCCCAGTTTCATCTGGGGGACAGTTGTCAGCGTGCCAGCTTCAAGCAGGTGCCGGCCGAAGCCCTGGAATCAAGGATCGAAGCCTACAAATGGTACCGCCTCGCTGCCGCGCAAGGTTACCGGGACTCGGAAAAGGCCTGGACAACCCTGATCCTCAACATGACGCGGGCGGATGTTGTCGTCGGCAACCAGCGCGTGGCCGCATTTGAGATCGGGAAAGCAAACGTTCCGCAGGGATAGGCCGGCCGGTTTCAACCGGGCTCACGCCGGGGAGATTTTTTTCCGCTCGTGGGCGTGGGGTTCCCGAAAGTCGCTGAGCCGGCCTTTTCGGAAGGAACCATCCGGCAACTTCAGCGTGATTTGCGGCGGCCAGCCGGCCTGGGCCTCGATCACATTTTCCACGACACCCACGGCGCCGGTGGTTTTGTGGACCATGATTTCGCCGAGGTAACCCTTGCCCGTTCCCGCTATTTTGGTTTTGCCCATGGCATCAGGAATGAATTATTTGCCTTCGAGAACCTGGGTTGCAATCTCCTGTGCCTGGATGGCGTCACGCTGTTCCATCGCGAGCCGGTAGGCCTGCGTGGCTTTGACTTTTTCCCGCTCCTTTTCGGAGTAGCAATTGCGCACAAAAAACAGGTCCATTTCTCTTTCGCATGTCATATCGTTAACCTTTCCTGCAAACCACCGATTCCCTCCCGGCGGCGCGGGAAGTTTGGGCATCCGTCCGGGCGCAGCTTCAATGTTATGGAGCGCACAGGAATCCGGGTGCTGCGGGTACGGCATCACTACAACAGAAAAGGAATCCCACCGCCAGCCCAAAGTGAAGCTCGTCCGGCCCGGGCCGGTTGCTCTTCCGCGGTAACGGTTTGCACCGCAACGAAGATTTAGCGGTGGTGGGCAAGGAGTCGGCCAAAGTACAGCCGCTGAATTCAATGCTGCGTTTGCCGCCGAGGACCTGAGACACGAATTGCGTTCCGACATAGAAAGCAGGGTCTCAGACTTCTTTTGAACCGGGGATTGCGCAGATTTCGCTGATTCCCAATTTGTTATGGCGGAGATCCCGAATAACCCGTAACCCAAATGCATGTTGGCAAGATATTGTGAATAAGTCTTACATTTTATTATTGCCTTACTATTTAACATATGCCATTCTTTTTGCAGGATGACACCATAACTATGAACACTGCTTACGTTACTTCCAAAGGCCAGTTGGTTGTTCCTTCGCGCATCCGGCGCCGGTTCGGCATCAAGCCGGGCACGCGCGTCAACTTTGTGGAGGAAGGCGACCGCATCATCTTCCAGCCTGTCACCCGCGAATACATCAGCAGCTTTCGCGGCATGTTCAAGCTCAAGCCCGGCGAGAAATCCGTGGTACAGGAGCATTTGGAGGAACGCCGAGCCGAACGCGAGAAGGAAAGCCGCGAATGAAGACCACCGTTTTGGACACCTCAGCGTTACTGGCGCTGCTCTTCGACGAACCGGGCGCGGAAAAAATCGAGAACCTGTTTCATCAGGCGTCGGAAGCTGACAGGCCCATGTTCATCTCGGCCGTGAATTGGGCGGAAGTGCTTTACAAAATGCTGCGGCGGCAGGGCGCTTCAGGATTTGAAGGGGCGCGGCAAGTTGAGCGCACCATGCCGCTGGCAGTTGAATTGGTTGACCGCGACATGGCTGAAGCCGCGGCGCATTTAAAAAATGCGCACGGCTTGGGACTGGCCGACGCCTTCGCCGCTGCGCTCGCCCGACATAAGAAGGCCGAGCTCGTCACCGCCGACACCGAATTCAAAGCCGTCGAAAAGGAAATCAAAATCAACTGGCTAAAATAATCACGCGGGAAAGTAATGAATACCTCCTTCGCCTTCATTTGATTTCGGCGCGACAGGCTGTGGTTAAACGACAATTTGGACGGCAGGCCTGACACAGCGTCGTATTGAAAACTTTGCAGAAAACCAGTTGACGAGTCTTTGGCAGAGGCGTATAAATACCGACGATTTGATGGATTAGAGTAAGCAGTTGTCGGCACAAAGCAAATCATGGTTCCTCACCAATTAGTTGTGCCTGCAACAGCAAGGCCACGCTGTATATAGTGGTTTTTGCTTTACTTAATCGGGCAACTTTGGTTGCCTTGGACCAGTTCAAGAGCATGTATCTCAAAAATTTGACGGTTTTTGGCTTCAAGTCATTCGCGGACAAGACCGCGTTGAACTTTCAACCCGGTGTCACCGCCATCGTCGGCCCCAACGGCTGCGGTAAATCCAACGTCTCCGATGCCATCCGCTGGGTACTTGGCGAGCAATCCGCCAAGGCGCTGCGCGGCGGCGAAATGGCCGACGTGATTTTCAACGGCACGGACGGCCGCAAACCGATGGGCATGGGCGAGGTGTCGCTCACCCTGGGCGGCGTGGGCGAGGAAAGTTTGCGCGCGGCGGGCGTCGAGGTCGCCTACGACGAGGTGACGCTCACGCGCCGGATTTTCCGCGACGGCAACAGCGAATATTTTCTGAACAAGGTCCCCTGCCGGCTCAAAGACATCCAGCAGTTGTTCATGGGCACGGGCGTCGGGCGCACGAGCTACAGCATCTTGGCGCAGGGCCACATCACCCAGATTCTTTCCAGCAAACCGGAAGATCGCCGGATGATTTTCGAGGAAGCGGCGGGCATCACGAAGTTCAAGAGCCAGAAGCGCGAATCGCTCCGCAAGCTGGAATACACCGAACAAAACCTGTTGCGCGTGGCCGACCTCATCCGCGAAGTGAAGCGGCAGATTGGTTCGTTGCAGCGCCAGGCCGGCAAGGCGCGCCGGTACAAACAGATTTCCCTGGAACTCCAGCATCTCGACACCCAACTGGCCCGACACCAGTTCGACGTGTTGCAGGCGGAAATTTCCGCGAAACAGGCCGCCGCCGAAGAACTGCGGACCGGGATCGAACAAATTTCCGCCGACGTGTTGCGGTTTGAAAACGAAATCACCCAGCTCCGCGACCGGCTGTCGGAACTGGAGCATGAAGTCGCCGCGCAGCAACAGCGGAGCCTGGAATTGAAGGGGGAGACGGACCGGCACGAAAGCCGGATCCAGTTCAACGAGGAGCGCCTGCGCGAACTCGCGTCGCAGAATGCAAGGGCGCTGGCGGACATCACGCAGGCCGAGGAACGTTGCCGCGCCGCGCAGGAGGAATCGGCGGCGGTCACCGAGAAATTATCCAAATCCGAGGCCGCGCTGGCGCAGCATCGCCTGACGCTGGAGACCCGGCAGTGGGCGTTGACCAAGGTGGAGGAGGATTTGAAGCGCAACCAGGAAGGCTTGCGCGAGGCGCAGGCCGCCGCGTTTGCCGCCGCGCAGGACCTGACGCGCATCCGCAACGAAATCACCGCGCTCGATTTGCAGAAACAGGGCAACGTCGTCCGGCTCGAGAAATTATCGGCGGAAAAGGTGCAGTTGGAGGAGGAGCGGACACGGTTGGAAGCGCGTTTGCAGGAATTTGCCGCGAATGTCGAGACCGAGAAACTCAACGCCCAAACCAAGCGCGGTTCGGTGGAGCAACGCCAGAACCGGTTGCGCGAATTGCAGGGGGAATTGCAGCAATCGTCGGTCGAACAGGACCAATTTTTGCAGGCGCAGGCGGAGAAACGTTCGCGCCTGAACGTGCTCGAACAGCTGGAGGGCTCGCGCGAAGGTTTTGACGCGGGCGCAGTGGCGGCCTTGCGGCAGTCGCGTTCGGTCATCGGCTCGCTGGCCGATCGCATCCGCGTCCCCGAGCAGTTTGTCGTGGCGGTCGAGAACGCCCTCGGCCATCACCTGCAACTCGTTTTGACCGAACAGCCCGAATCCGCGCAGGCAATCCTTGCGGATTTGAGCGCGAACAAGACCGGCCGGGCGAGCGTGGCTGCGCTTTCCATCGAAATCCCCGATGACAAGCAGCTCGTTTTCGGCGGTGAAATATTGCCCGAAGAAAACAAAGCCGCGGCGCAAAGCGGTCTGAAACAAGGCCAGATCGTTCGCGCGCTGGACGTGGTCCAGGCCGAACCGTCCGTGGACAAACTGTTGAAGGCGCTCCTGGGCCGCACGTTCATCGCCTCCGACCTGGGCACTGCCACGGCGCAAATCCAAAACGGCCACGCGGGCTGCGATTTTGTCACCTTGACCGGTGATTTGCTGAGCCGGCACGGCATTTATACCGGCGGTTATTTGAATGGCCATGGCAATCCCAAGGCGCCGGCTTCGATTCTGGGCCGCAAAAACCAGATTGCCGAACTGCAGGCCGAATTGACCGAAGTGCAGAATCGCGTGGCCGAAATGAGCCGCCGCCGCGGCGCGCTGCTGAGCGAGCAGACCGAGCTCCAGGCCAGCCTGCAACAGGCGCAGACGGAGTTGCGCGAGCAGGAAGTGGCCATCGCCACGCGTGAAGGCGAGTTCAACGCGCTGCAAAATTCCAATCGCCTGCTGCACCAGAAAATCGAGACGGTCATTTTTGAAATCCAGAGCCTGGCCGCGCAGGAACAGGAAGGATCCCAGAAACGCAATGCGCTGGCAGCGCAGTTGAGCGAACTGGAAACGCGCGAACGCGCCGGCCAGGAACAGGTCGCCACGCTCACCAGCGAACTGGAGAATTTGCGCCAGCATCGCGATACCGCCAACGCCGCCCTCACCGAAAGCAAGGTGGCGCTGGCGGCGGAGGAACAATTGCTGGCCTCGTTCCGGCAGCAACAACAATCCCTGGAACAACGCATCCGCGAGCTTTCCCAGGTGATCGAACAGCGGCGCAGCGAGTGCTCGGCATTTGTCACGCGCAAGGAACAGGCGGAATCGGAAATTCAGGATTCGCGCTCGCAGATTGAGCGTTTGGCCCATGAACGTGAACAGGCCAACACCCTGTTGGCGGAGCTGACGGGCCGGAAGGATTCACAGGAAAGCGACATCGCCGCGCGCGAAGAAAATCTGCGCGGCCAGCGGAGCCGGTTGACGGAACTGCAGACCCAGCGCGGCGCCCTGGACGTGGAACTGGCGCAGAAAAACATGTCGGTCCAGAATTTGCGCGAGCGGATCCAGCAGAAATATCACCTCAACCTCGACGACGTCCGCAGCGAGTGCATCACCATCACGTTTGCCGACGAAGGGCCGGCCAGGGTCCAGACGCTCACCCCGGAGGAAATGGCGGCGAGCGGCGCGGCCACGGATTGGGACGCCGTGGCGCAGCAGATCGAGGCGCTGCAGAAGCGGCTCGACGAAATCGGCCCGGTAAACCTGGTGGCGATCGAGGAATACGAAGAGACCGAGCAGCGTTATC
>DASZAB010000143.1:0-13165 GCA_035945675.1 Verrucomicrobiia bacterium
CTTCGAAGAACTTGCCGGTAATGCTACCGTGGCGCCTGCCGGATACCAGCCTTGGATAAAGCGGCCCTGGTTGGGGGCGGCGGGAGCAATGTTCCCGAGCATCTATTTGCCGAATGGCAATAGAAACCCAAACCGGAACTCACCTTATGAATGGCTGCAAAAATCGTCCGACCCTCACGCCTCTCAGGTGCCCATTCTTACAGACATCGTGGTTTCCAGTGTAAAAAACACCGGGGCGCTCACTGCCTTGGGCGTAAGGGCAGTCGGAGCCGGCCAAGGCCATCCTGCCGGCGCCAGCCAGAGAGGGGCGATTCAGAGTGTTAATTTGGTATTTGGAGACGGGCATGCGGATACACACCAACCCTCTGTTATACTATGGCGTTATATCGGTGCCTATACCTCCTTCTATTGATAAAATATCCAATCCGATTTCACCACAAGCCTAATACAAAACGAAGCAAACAACCAGTCAACCAACGCACGCAACCATTCAAACAACGACACGACCAACCGGAGAGGAATAGCTATATGAAAAACAAACGATCCTCATTTCTAACGGGGGTACTTGCGATTGCAATATTACAGATTGCCGTCATAAGTTCCCGGGCACAAATCATCGCTACTAATGGCAGTACTGTCATTATCAATAATTTTGACACCAGCGATCAGGTCTATATAAACCAGAACCTCGGTTACGGCAACACAGGCCAGTTCGCGTGGGCGAATTGGTTTGGTCAGGCGTTCTCCAATGTGGTATGGGATGCCAGTGATGCGGGCGCTCCCGGTGACAATCCCGGTTCCGGCTCCATGCTGATCCAGTCGTATTTTCCAGATGGCGGGATTGGCGGTATGTACGGCACTCAATTCGTGGTTTTTGACGGGTTTGGCGCCTTCAATCCGCCGTTTAACGGGTTTGGCACGTTGCTGACGAATGTGACGATCGTGACAAATTTTTCGTGCGATATACGTTTTGATCCAATCTCCGCCACCAATGCCAATGGCACCTTTCCCACCGTTGAATTTGGCACCTACGGCAATGATACCAATTTTAACCAGTATGATTTTGGCACCGTTACTCTCCAGAGCACCAACACGAATTGGTTCCATGTGAGCATCCCGCTCGCCGCAAACCCGATCTGGACCAACATTCCCAGTGTTTTCGTCAAAATTTTCAGCAGCTTAGGCGCCACAGGCAGCAACGTGCCGGTTTTCCTTTATGTGGACAACCTTGAATTCCAGCAGGGCACACCTTCCGCAATCACGCCGCCCACGATGGGCATTCAAAAAGCCCCCGCAGCCTTGCGTATCTTCGCGCAGGGTGGCCAGTATTCACGGACACAAATAGCCACGGTGGATACAAACCAGTCTTGGGTGGGCGGAAGTTATCCAGTGTCTTACTCGTTCACTCTTTCGGGGTATAACCCTAACGTGGCGGTAAATGAGTTTCATGCGTTCTGGATACCTTTGAATTATAACTCAGGAAGTCTCAATCAATACAGCGATTACAGCACAGCGGCGAATACCGTCCGGCTCCTGATCACACAGGCCGCGGCTTCCAGTGAAACGGTAGTGGCTCAACTCGCTTGGAAGACAAACCTGCTCAACAGCAATCCGAACAACGTTATCGCGACGGTCACCAACAGCACGATGGTTGGTACCTGGACGGTGACTTTCAGCAGTGCAACCGATGGAACGCTCACGGCGCCGGGAGCCAGCCCGGTCGCCTTTACCACCATCCCCGCGGCGGCGGCGGCAACATTCGCCAATCCGCTGGTTTATGAATTCGGCATGCAGCCCGATCCGACGACATCGATTGGAGCCTATGTTGATGTTACCCACGCTCAGACCGTTAACGTGGCTACCGGGGTCCCGGTCAACTCGGATCTCACGACGGGGACCATTGACACCAACATCTGGTTAACGGGCAGTGTCTCGACTGCCAACGGAGTCGGTTTGGTGCCCGTGAATCCGGTCAACACACCCTGGTGGGTGTATTGGACCACTCCTGACCTTGGGTTCGGTTTTGGAACCAAGGCAGACATTGGCAATAAGAGTATCGCCTGGAAAACGCCAAACTATTACGCCAATTATCCGACCAATGGCCCGACGGTATTAACCGAAGGTGCCTACAAGTGGGAATTGGTGCCGGCTGCCGGCTTGCCGACGGTGGATGGAACATCCAACGGAGTGAAGGCCGCGACGGCGTTTTTCTCGCTCCAGAATCCCGCGCCGGCCCAGTAAATAATCACGTCACAAAGACGAAGTTAACAATAACGGCGCCAGGATTCCTGGCGCCGTTTTGTTGACTGTGACGGCAACCGCCGACGCAACGTTCGCCTCCACGACATGAAATCGGACAATTCATAATATCATCCATTCTATCACACCGGAATGTCTGATATAATTGATAATGCGTGAAGAATGCGAGATGGATGGCGCTGAAGAAGCACAGCGCCTTTTTTTGGGACGAGTTTTTGCACAGAGCGCCCCGGCCCGTTTGATTTGAATCCAATGTTTGATGCATAAATTATGAACCTTCACAGCTCGTTCAAAGCCTCACTCATTTCGGGCGCCGTACTATTCCTGACAGGTAACCTGCTCGCTTCCGCGCAGATCGTTTGCGTCGTGGACCAATTCGATCCGATCGGCACCGGCGGATACAGCTATGCCTCCGGGCAGATTACCAGCGTTTGGGGAAATTGGTTTGGCAACGCGTTTCAATCCCTGGTCTGGGATCCGGCCGGCGATGCCAGCAACAATCCAGCCTCCGGTTCGATGAAAATTAATCTCAACTTCAACGGCTCGGGATCCGTTCCCAACCAGTTTGAAGTTTACGACGGTTTTAACGGTATCAGTCCGCCGCTCAATGGTATCCTGTACACCAATTTTCAATGTGACGTCCGCTTTGCCCAGGGTTCAGCCACCACGAACGGCACCTATGGCTATTTGCAGTTCGGCATCGCGGTCGGGTACAACCAGGACTATTTCGGCGGTGTCAGCGTTCCCATCGGCAATACCAACTGGGTGCACGTGAGCATCGGTCTGGATGCGACGGCCGACCCCAATCTTCAGAGTATCAGCGACGTGCTGCTGCATATTTACGGACCCACGATGAGCGGGACTTCGAAGTTCTGGGTGGACAACATCAAATTTGTGGGCGGTTCGCCGGTGACCACCAATTGCGTGGTGGATTGGAACAACGTGCACCAGAGCATAGACGGTTTTGGGGCTTCCTCGGCCTGGGATGGCAGTTGGACGACCAATCAAGCGGACATTCTTTTCTCCACCAACCTGGACGTGGTTTACTCCGATAACCTTGGCGACAAATACACGAACAATGGCGTCGGCTTGTCCCTGTTGCGCAATCATATTGTGCCGGCCAACAGCACCTCGGCGAACGCCACTCCAACGACGGGCGAAACCCAGATTATGCAATGGGCCCAGGCCCGCGGCGCCCGGGTTTGGAGCTCGCCGTGGACACCGCCTGCGGGATTTAAGCGCACCAACGACATCTACGATTCCGGCACAGCCACTGGGAATGGGATAAATGGCGGCAGTTTCCGCGGCGGCAATGCGACGAATCTGGCCTACGCCAGCCAATTGGCCAATTACGTCGCCGCAATGAAGAATACTTACGGCGTCAACCTCTATGCCATTTCGATCCAAAACGAGCCCGATGCAGCCGTCACCACCTATGAGGCGTGTCAGTGGACCAACACGTTCATTCATGACTTCGTCACCAACCTTTACAATGCGCTGCTGGCCAAAGGCGTGGGTTCAACCAGGATCATACTCCCGGAAAGCCAGAACTGGCAGGATTATCAGAATCTCGCCGGTCCGGCCATGAGTGACCCCAATGTCGCGCAGGACGTCGGGATAATTGCCGACCACAATTACGACGGCGCGAACGGGCCGGCAAACCTGGCGAAGAACAGTTACGGCAAGTCGCTTTGGGAGACGGAAGTTTCCCAGCTCGGCGGCGAGACCAGCGACATTGCCAATGGCGTGTATTATGCCGAGCGGATTTTTCTGTTCCTGACGGTGGCCCAGGCCAACGCCTGGCATTACTGGTGGATCGTCCCGTATGGCAGTAACACGGGCTTGATGGACACCAACGCCGCACCCACGAAGCGATTGTTTGCCGTGGGCAACTACAGCCGGTTCGTGCGGCCGGGATATTACCGCATTGACGTGGCCAACAACAATCCGCTTACCTCGATCAGCGCCTATAAAGACACCAATTCCGGGAATTTTGCCATCGTGGCGGTCAATCCTGGTCCAACCGTCGTGACGCAAATTTTCAACCTGTCAAATTTCACCGCAAGTTCAATAACCCCGTGGATTACTTCAAGCAATTTTTCCCTGGCGAACCAGTCGTCTCTTACCGTCACCAATGCATCATTTACTTATGTGCTGCCGGGCATGAGCGTGGTGACCTTTGTGGGGCAGAATTATGTGGCACCTTCCCGCATCACCATTTCCAGCGATTCATACGATCCATCCGCGCATGCGTTCGTCCTGACCTGGAATTCAACAGTTGGCGCGACCTATTCCGTGCTCAAGACCAATGTTCTGGGGGGGCCGGTTTCCAATTGGCCGGCGGTCGTGACGGGTTATCCTGCGGGCGGAGCCATGGGTGGTCCGCTCTCCTATACGGACACAACGGCTGCGGTCAACCCGGCCTTTTATCGCGTCAGCAGTCCGTAACGTGCTAATGGCCAAAACGGTGCTTCTGCCTGGTTGAAGGTTGCAATCCATTGTAAATCAAAGGGCAAGATGGATTTGTTGTCAGCCAGATTACTGACTCGGCACATGCTTTCCTTCCATCCGGCACGCTTCAGGACAACGATTTGCATGGAGATTCATAGTTTAATCCATTCCCAAACAATGAAAATCTGCTATGATTCGCTAGTCAGCCGAAAAACCAAAAGACTTATGAAAAAATTATTTGTTCCTCTAATTGCAGTTTCCATGATGGCCAGCCTGACGGCGGAAGCCTCTATATTTATTAACGAAAACTTTGATCCATCATTGTCGGCCGGAGCCAATTTTGCCTCGTATGGTCCGGGTGGGGATGGAACTTCCGCTAACAATGGTATTGTTGCCGGCGTCGGCACCGGCGGCACGAGTGCGTGGCAGATTCAGATGACGGCCGCGGCGGGTGGCTCTGCTGGTTATGCTTACTATGGTGCCCAGTATCAAAACGGTGGCGTTGTGGGGGCAACTGACCCTAATTTAGCCGATTATACGATTTCGTTCGACGCCATGGCCACTGGCGGCGGAAGTCTGAACCTTCAGATTCAGACGTGGACTGGTGCCGGTTTTGGCGGAAGTATGACTGGCACACTCAATACTGCTCCTACCAGCCCTGGCTACGGCAATGATCTTACGCTCAACAGTACTTATACTCACTACAGCTTGAACTTTGCCGATAGTAGCGTTTTCAAAGGGGTGGGTGCTGGTTTCAGCCCCGCTGGCGGCACGTATCAAATTGCCTTCCAGCTCAATGGGCCCGGCGCTGGTGCCAGCGGTTATACCGAAACGTTGGAAGTTGACAACCTGCAGGTGAGTGTGGTTCCGGAGCCCACGATACTTGCTCTGAGCGGAATGGGTATTTCCCTGGCGGGAATGCTGATTCGTCGGCGCATCGCCTGATAAGTCTTCGTTGATAAAAAACAGCCCCGAAGTTTTTCGGGGCTGTTTTCGTTTCGGGGTAAGGGTTAGCGGTCTCGGTTCTTCAGAAGTTGGAAGGGATCCCACGGTAAAGGTTAAACCGCCAAGGGTGCAAGCAATGTGCCATGTCAGTGAAAGCCGATTTACATCCAATCCTTCACTTGATCTGTTTGAAGGGAATGGTCACGTGTGGATCAAGGACAGCAAACGGCTAGTTCTGAGTGCTTTCGAGCCAATCATCCGTGCGGAAGGGCACGGCCGGCAGGCCGGCTCCATTGTACAGCGTGGCCAGTGGATTCGCCTGCCAGGCATAACGCGCCGCCATCGGCTCGGGCACCTGCGGCGACGAAACCACGACCGCATTTCCTTCAATCCGGGCGTCAGCCCAGTACCATTTCCGGTCTTTGCCGGCGACGGAGAACTCGCCGAGTCGGCCGCTTTTGACCACCAACCCGCCGTCGGCATGGGCGAAGCTGAGTTTAAGCGCTCCTGGCAGGCGTTTCATCGAGGAATAGGTCGGACCTTGAAAGGGAATCTTTTCGCCATAGGTTTTGGCCAACGCACAATAGGCCAGGCGGTCGCCCACGGGGACTTTGTTTTTCGGATGAATGTTGTCGGCATCGCCCGTGTCCACCGTGGTTGCCAGCGCGCAAGCGCGAACCTCTTTGGCGGTCAACGCCTGCGCCTCACGCAATTCGGCCCAGCCATCGGTGCCCGGCTCGCTGCGGCGCGGCATGAAGGCGGGCAGGCCGACAATATAAAACGGAAAATCGCCCTGGCCGAACCGGTCCCGCCAGTTGTCAATCATCGCCGGGAGCAAGCTGCGGTACCGGTAAGCCTGCGTGAAGTTCGCCTCGCCCTGGTACCAGATCGCGCCTTTGATTGCCAGCGGCGTCACGGGATCAATCATGCCCAGATACAGCACGGCGGGCATCGTCGGGTAATTTTCAAAATCCAACGGCATCGGGTGCGGCGGCCGGGCGTTGAAACTGAGCCTGGCCTTCCATCCACCGGCGAGCGAAACCACCGAGTTTCCCACCTCCAGGCGCAGGAGGTCCGGGCTGGAGAGAAAACTGTCCTTTGATTTCAACTTGAAGATGCTGAGCGCCACCAGATTTGTGCCGGGCTTAAGATCATCCCGGGGCACCTCGTAATCCCGATTGTTTTCCACCCAGGAACTGGCCCCGACCCAATGGCCATTAAAGTAGGTGGTGTCCATTTTTTCAATCCAACCCAGGTGAATGGAGGCCGGACCCGCGGGCAGCGGATCGGGAAGGACGATTTCTTTGCGGAACCAGCAAACACACGGCGCATCGGCCAACCCCATTTCCACGAATGCGCCGGGAATGTGGACAGTTTGCCAACCCGAATCGGTCAGATCGGGAGCCGCCCAGTGGCCTTTCAAACCCACATCATATTCATCCAACCAGTGCATCAAAAAACTGCCGTATTCCGGCCCGCCGGCGGCTCCCAGACGGTTAATGGCATCCAATTTCTGGTCATAGCCGCCGACTTTGCGCAGTGTCCCGGGACCCATCCAACTTTCCACGAGGCTGCCGCCCACGCAATCCTCAATCAAACCCACCGGCACATGAATGTCCTGCTGAAGCCGGCGTCCAAAAAAGTAGGCGACGGCTGAAAATCCGCCCCAGCCGCCTCCGCCGATCGTCTGAGGCGAGCAAATCTTCCAGCCGCCGTCCGCATCCGGAACTTTTGCGGGGGAATAGGAAACCTTTTGGTTCATCAAAAAGAGCCGGATTTCCGGATGGTTCGCCTCTTTGACTTCCTCGTCGCCATGGTTCACGAGCTTGATGCCCAGTTGCATGTTGGACTGCCCGCCACACAACCAGACATCACCCACGAGAACTTCGTGAAATTCGACGGTTTGATCCGGCCCGATGATTTTAAGCGTGTAGGGTCCTCCAGCCGCCGGCGGGTCAATCTCCGCCTGCCAGCGGCCATCCGCGTCGGCCACGGCTTTCGCGGTGTGCCCGGCCATTTCCACTTTGATGACTTCCCCGGGTTTGACCCAGCCCCAGATGGGGTCCGGTTTTCCGCGCTGGAGCACCATGTTGTCGCTGAACATCGGGCTGACGAATGGCAGGGCCGGCTGGTCAGCGGCGGTCGCAGCCAGTAAAGTGGCGAAGGCGAAGATGCAGAGCCAGGAACGTTTGATGGGTATGGTTTGCATAACGTATTGTCGTGTGAAACGGGGCAATTTTCAGTTGAACACGGGCTGGGAAATCATCGGGTTTTGGCTGCCGACTCCCTCGCAAGCGGCGGACCATGGATGTAGTGGTCTGCCCACGCTAAAAACGCCGGCCAGTTCGGCGCGTCGGTATGCCCACCGTCATGCTGTCGCCAGGCCAGATCGCCGTTGGTCAGGGCCGTGTTAATCGGCGGCATTGCGGCGGTGAGATAATTTCCCGGAACGCCCAAATCTTTTTTGCCCAGCAGCCGGTAAACCGGGCCGGCGGCAACGGCGGCCATGAAGCTGCCGTGCTGATCCACCCACGTGCCTTCCGCGCCGGGGTGGCCCGACGTCGCGCCGTAACTGATAAACACCGGGCGCGGAGCGCAAAGGGCGATCAATTCATGCGAGTCCACCGGCAAATCGCCGGGCGTCAACGGCCCGCCGTATTTGAGAAAATTGCCGGCCATCCAATGATACTCGCCGGTGCCGGTGAGGTTTTCCACCTGCTCGCCGAAGTTGCGGCGGAACAGCGCCGCGCCGCCTTTGCCGGAGGAACCCACCAGCGCGATGGCAAAACGCGGATCGTAAGCCATCGTGACCAGGGTCGCCTTGCCGTAGCGCGAAAGTCCTTCGATACCCACCTGCTTCGCGTCCACGGCCGGGTCGGTTTCAAAATAATCCAGCGCGCGGCTCGCACCCCACGCCCAAGCGCGCAACGCACCCCAGTCACCCGGTTTCCGCGGCCGGCCCTGGTTGCACAGACCGATGATGCCTTTCGTCAAACCGGCGCCGTTGTCTGCCTGATAGCTGGTGGGGACGATGATGGCATAGCCCCAGCCGTTGGATAATACCAGTTGCTGCCAATTGGGTCCGCCGCCAAACAAGCCCGGGCCCCGAAAGCCATTCGTCCCGCCGAAACGATTTGTCCCGCGGAAGAAACGACTCCAATCGAAACCGAATTCCAACATCACTGGGACCGGGCCCGCGGCTTTGGCGGACGTGGTCAGCGTCAACTGAATGTTCACGCTGATGCGCGGGCAGGAGGAATTGTCCACGTGGCCAGCAAGATGTTTGGTGATGACCGGAATGGCGCCATTGTTTGTCCGGGCGATGCCGGTCACTTCCCAGGTCACTTTCGGCACGTTCTGCGGAACCCGGCCATAGACTTCGCGGTCGAAATCCTCGACGATTTCCGGGCGCCGCTGCCTCCACCATGTCTCCGGCGTCGTGACTTTTTCCCCGTTTTTCAGCGTGAGGGGATCGGGCAGAGTCGGATAAGGATTGGCTTTGGCCTCGTCGGTGTTTTGATAATTGGCGGCCTTCGGGTTCATGCCCTCCGCGCCCGGTCGCAACGTTTTAATGCCCAGTTGGTCCATCATGTTCAGATGGTCCTCTTCGGCGCTCCAATTCAATGGTGCTGGCAGATTGGGGGTGGCGGACTGCGCCCGGCTAATGATGGCTGTGCTTAAAATGGCAAAAATCAAAGGGATGGCGGAACAGTTTTTGTTTCGCATAATTTGCCGAAAAAATAGGTCCGGCCGGAGTTTGAGTCAACCGGCACGACCCGGACAATCCGACTGTGGCCCGGTTTCAGTTGCGGAACAATTTCAGGTCAATCGCGTCGGCCATTATTTTGTAACCGGCTTCATTCGGGTGCAGATGATCACCGCTATCCGCCGCCGGCAGCAGGTGTGAGGGGTTTTGCGGGTCACGCAGCGCGGCATCAAAATCTATCACCGCATCAAACTTGCCGCCGGTTCGAATCCAGTGGTTGACCACCTCCCGCGCCGTTTCGTGCCCCGGCCGGTCGTAGAATGACCCTCCAAACGGCGTGATGGTTGCTCCATACACGCGGAGGTTTCGGGCGTGAGCCTGGTCCACGATCTGTTCATACGCGGCGATTAAATTTGTCGCTACGGCCCTCGCCGCCTCAGGGCCGCGGCTTCCGCCAATGTCATTGACGCCTTCGAGCACAATCAGCCAGCGCACGCCGCTCTGCGAAAGCACATCGCGATCAAAGCGGGACAGCGCCGTCGGCCCCAGGCCGCCGCGCAGCACGCAGTTGCCGCCGATGCCTTCGTTCAGCACCGCGATGTCCGCCGTGTTTTTGTCCGCCTGCAAACGGCGCGCCAGGTCGTCCGGCCAGCGGTCGTTTTTGTCCGTTCCCGAGCCTCTTCCGTCCGTGATGGAATCGCCGAGGGTTACAATGGCCGCGCTCGAAGGATTCGCCTCCACGTCCAGGCCGGTCAGAATATACCAGTGCTCGGTTTTGGCCGCCTGGGGCAGGTCTGGCGCCGAGACCGCATCACCCGCTAGCAGATAAGAGGTCGTTCGGGAACCCGGATGCCCGGTGACCGCCGCCGAGGTGCCGCCGAAATCAATGGTCACGGCAACGTCGGACAACGGCGCCAGGTCAAAATCAAGAGGATCGGAAACCACGACCTCACCTGCCGGAATGGTCACCGCCGGTTTGCCTTGAAACGTCAGTGCCCGGTCACTGCCCGTTTTGATCGCGCTCCCGCCCGCGGACCAGGCCAGATGAACGGAACTCAACGTTACCGGATTCCTGCCGAACGCATTGGAAAACTTTGCGCGCAGTTTATTGCCACCGATGGAAACCTGCACAATTTGGCGGAGAGTATTGCTGGTCAAGCCCGGCGCCGGCGGCAGATTTCTGGGTTCTGTTAACTGGGGCGACGCTCCCCACGTGCCCACCCAATGGCCCACGTTTTCCCTGGCCACCGCCGTTGGTTGCCCGCAGCAAAGATTCACCGCCAGGAGCGAACTGGCCAGCAACGTGAAGGCGACCGGTGGAACATTTTTCCTCATAGGCAAATTTCAAGTCCAAGGCTTCGTTTCGCATCTTTGACCGCGGACGGCTTATGCGGGGAGCACCGGCAAGGTAAAGCTGAAGGTCGAGCCGCGGTTGACTTCACTTTGCGCCTCAATGGCGCCTTGATGTTCTTGTGCGATGCGCTGGCTGATGGCCAGCCCCAGTCCCGTGCCATTTTTCTTGGTGGTAAAAAACGGCTCATAGAGCCGCCCCAGATTTTCCTGCGCAATGCCCACCCCGGTGTCCTGGATCTGAATGCGCATCCAGCAGGTCCCCGGTTTGCCCTCCGTGATTTCCGTGGCGACCGTCAACAGGCCCTTCGGGCCCATCGCCTCCAGCGCGTTCAGCAACAGGTTCATGAAGGCCTGCTGCAATTGCGCGTCGTCGCCGCGCACCGTGTCTGTCCGGGCCCCGTAACGGCGTTGGAGGGAGATCGATTTCCCCGTAATCTGGTGATGTAATAATCGCAACGAATGATCCAGCAGCTCGTGCACGTGGACGGTCGCGAAGGTGGCTGCCTTGGGCGCTGCGAACCGCAGCATTTGCGTGACGATGGCATTAATGCGCTGCAATTCACGACTGACGACTTCGGTCAGTTCCGTGTCCTGGCCCCTTTGCACCAGCAAATCGGTAAACGTCTTGATGGCCACCATGCCATTTTTGATTTCATGCGCCAGGCTGGCCGAAAGTGTGCCGAGGCTGGCCAGCCGGTCGAGCCGCCGCATGTTCTGCTCAAAAACCGGCGCGGAGGTCAGGTTGTTGAGCACGACGACGATCTGTGATTGGGCCCGCGTCTTCACCGGCAGAATGCTCGCCCGCAATGTCACCGGGCCGCGGCGGGAGGGCTTCAGCAAAACTTCCAGATTGGTCACCGGCTGGCCGCTTTTGGCGGTGTCACGAATGAGTTTGGGGAGTGGCGCGGGCAGGGAAGTCACCGGCGCATTTCGCAGGCGTTCCGCGTTGGCGCGCAAGTGCGCGGCGGCTTCCGGCGTGCAAGCGACGATGCGTCCGCGCGCATTCACGACCAACACCCCGCACGCCAGACATTCCTGCAAAAGACTCGCGGGGCTTCCGGTGGGAAGTTCGCCGTTTTCCTGAGTTGAACCGCCGGGTGACATAAATCAAAACAATTTCTGGCGCCCGCTCGCCCTTGCTTTTGTTTCCCTTGCAAACGAATAAACATGGGTATATTAAGTCGCACTTTCACCGCGACAAACAAAAAAAGCCGAAATCGCATTTTTAATCCGGCAAAGGCAGCAACGTTTTGCGGCTGACGTTTGGGCTTTTGGGGTTTACGCTGGCTCCCGCCGAATGAAAAATACTTTCGACAGCATCGAGTCCATCATCGCCGACATCCGCCGCGGCAAAATGGTCATCGTCGTGGATGACGCCGACCGCGAGAACGAAGGCGATTTGATCCTGGCGGCGCAATTTGTCACGCCCGCCGCGGTGAATTTCATGGCCAAACACGGGCGCGGTCTGATTTGTGTGCCGACCACCGCCGAGCGGCTGCAGCAACTGGGCATTGACCGCATGGTCCATCAAAACCGGGAAAGTTTTCGCACGGACTTTCAAGTGAGCGTGGACGCCGCCCGCGGCATCACCACCGGCATCAGCGCCGCCGACCGCGCCCGGACCATTCAAATCATGGCCGCGCCGACGGCGGTGCCCGATGATTTGGTCCAGCCCGGCCACGTCTTTCCGTTGCGGGCGCGGCCCGGCGGTGTGCTGCAGCGCGCCGGCCATACGGAGGCGGCGGTGGACCTCGCGCAACTCGCCGGCTTGCGGCATATCGGCGTGCTTTGCGAAATCCTGAACGACGACGGCACCATGGCCCGGCTGCCGCAGTTGCGCCAGTTCGCCCGGAAACATCGCCTCAGGGTTTGCACGATTGCCGACCTGATTGAACACCGCCGCACGCGCGAAAAACTGGTCGAGCACGTTGAGAGGGTAAAACTGCCGACCGACTACGGTGATTTCGATTTACATTTGTATCGCTCGAAACTGGACGGACAGCACCATCTGGCGCTGGTTCACGGTGACGTGGCCGGGCGGGAAAAGGTTTTCGTGCGCGTCCACAGCGAATGTCTGACCGGTGACGTGTTTGGTTCGCGCCGCTGTGATTGCGGTTCGCAACTGCATCAGGCCATGCGGCAGGTGGCCGAAGCCGGGCGCGGTGTGATTGTCTATATGCGGCAGGAGGGCCGCGGCATCGGCCTCGCCCCGAAAATCAAGGCCTACAAATTGCAGGAGCAGGGCTACGATACCGTCGAGGCGAACCAGAAACTCGGCTACGAAATGGACCTGCGCGAATACGGGCTCGGCGCGCAAATTCTCGTTGACCTCGGGTTGAAAACCATCCGATTGCTGACGAACAACCCGAAGAAGATCGTCGGGCTGGAAGGCTACGGACTGAAAATCGTCGAGCAAGTGCCGATTCGTGTGAAGCCCAATCCGCATAACGA
>DASZAB010000144.1:0-3868 GCA_035945675.1 Verrucomicrobiia bacterium
ATTACAGGGGCGGTTCCGCTGCCCCGTTCCCTGTTGTCTGAGGCGGAGAATTCGTGGACGCCCCGGCTTTCACCGGCGGCACGGTGTTGGTCCCGGCAGATTCATCCGGCAGGATGGCAATTTCTATGCGCCGATTCTGAGCCCTGCCGGCCGCCGTCGAGTTGTCCGCAATCGGCCGATATTCACCATACCCGACCGCCCCAACGCGGCGCGGGTCCACCCCGGCTTGTTCGGTCAGAAAATGAACGGCCGCCAGGGCGCGGGCGGTGGAAAGCTCCCAGTTGCTGGCGAACCGGCGGCGGGCCTCGGGCCGGATCGGCATATTGTCGGTATGACCAATGACCTGGATCTTCAGCCCGGGATGTTCGGCGAGAATGGCGGCAACCTTGCGCATCACGGCCTGGCCGCCCGGTTTCAAATCCGCCTCGCCGGAGTCAAACATCACTCGGTCCAGGATGGTCACCATGAGCTGGCCTTGCAGATTGGAGATGGTCACATCCCTGGATTCCAGGTCGGTGCGCATCTCATTTTCAAGACTCTTGGACATCTGGGCCGAAGCTTCCTGCTCCTGCTGGAGATCGGTGATTCGAGATTGCAGCGCCGCAATCAGGTCCTGGTTCGTTTGATTTTCCTCGCGGGCGGCAGCGAGACTGGCGTGGGCGTCATCGAGTTTGCCCTGGAGCGACTGTAATCCGCGAACCTTGCCCACGGCTGAGGCCCACATCAGCAACGACACCACCAAAAGCAGGGCCAGAAGCCCGGCGACCATCCAAGCCCATCGTGCTGCCCCGTAGCGACGGTTGGTCCTGGTTGCATATTCAGTAAACGGTTGCTTGTTTTCTGCCATGTTGCGTTGGCGGATTTAATCAAACTGCGCCAAACCGTCCAAGTGAAGAATGGCTTGCCCGGTTGGCATCGAGCGCGTCGGCGACGCGTTGAAGGAATGCTGAAGGCTCACGGCTAATCCGGATTGGAAACCAACATTCATATTCATCTACGATTTTGGGTTGGCGATGTACGAGTTATGCCCGAATTGGCGCCGCCGCGCGGAAATCGCCTTTCGTAGATCGCAAATTTCCTGCGCCCGGGTTTCAGCCGCGAAAGAATCCAAAGCAGTGACCTAAAAGTGAAGGAATAAGCTTGTAAATCGCAACGGCTTGAATTAGACATTATTTTGTCCGACCGGCGGAACATCCATCAAAATTGTTCCGGTGAACTGGCGGAACCTTGAATGTGGTGAAGAACATTATGAAACCGGGGGCCTTGACAGAGGGTGGAAACCTAGCGGGCGCGGGCATCTATTCAAAGTTTTTTTGCTTCGCCGTTGGCGGTTGCCTGACGCTGGCGGGGGCTTTTCTCTGCGAGGCGGGTGGTGTGATTACCAATTGCACCGAAACGGATTTGCGCTCGGCGCTCATCGGCGGGGGGATCGTCACCTTCGAGTGTGACGGAGGTCTCGTACTCTCCAGCCCCCTGGTTATCACCAATGACACCACGATGGACGCGAGCGGGCATGATTTGATGCTCACGGAAGGCCCGGTCGTCCAGTTCTTCAGGCTGGTGCAGATCAACCCCGGGGTGACGCTGGTATTGAATCATCTCACCCTGGCCAATGGTTACGCGCGCGGAACCAACTCCACGGTCGGCAATGGCACCGGCGGTAGCGGCATCGGCGGCGCGGTGTGGAACAACGCCGGGACGCTGCAGGCAACCGATTGCACCTTCACAAACAACCTGGCCATTGGCGGCACCGGCGGACCCGGCGTCAGCGGCACAATCGCCTTGAACTTTGGCGGCGGGGGCTATGGCGGCGCCATCTTCAATGATACTGGCACGTTGCGGTTGACGAACGTGGCATTTGTTGGCAACCAGGCCCGGGGAGGCCAGGGCGGATCAGCTCCGTCTCCGCCTCCATCCGAAGGCGGTCCGGGCGGCCCTTCGGCTGGAGGGGCGGTCTATAGCAACACCGGCCTCGTGACCATTGTGAACTGCCGCTTTATCAGCAATTCAGCGCCGGCCAGCGTCCCCGGGCCGGCGAATGGATACAACCCCGATAGCGGTCCGGCGGCCGCGGGTGCCGTGTATTGCAGTGCGGGAACGAACGTGATTTTAGACAGCCGTTTTGAGCGCCAATCGGTCGGTGGCGGCCAATGGTTCTGCAACGCTTCGGCCGGCGCGCTTTACCAGGCCGCCGGTTCGCTCTGGATGAGCGGCTGCACTTTTGCGACAAACAGGGTGACGGGCGGCGACGGTATCATCATCGGCAGTGGCAGCGACGCGGGCAATGCCGATGGCGGCGCGATCCTTTTGGCCAACATGAGAATCGGTCCGCAAGGGCAGACAACGTTGTACTGTAACGCAGTCATTTCCAACTCCTGTTTCGTGGGGAACGTGGTCCAGGGCGGATTACAGGGTCCGGCGCCGGGCTCGGCCGGGACCGGGACCGGAGGCGCAATTGAATCCTCCGCCAACCTCCAGCTGTTGAACTGCACGTTATCAGCCAATTCAGCCAGTGGCGGCGACATTACCTATCCGAGCTTTCCATTGAGCAGCGCCTACGGCGGCGCGCTGGCTCTCAACAACACCTCCATCCTGACGCATTTGACGATTGCCGCCAATAGCGTCAATAAGGGGGCCGGTGCCGGCAACTACGGGAGCAGTTCAAGCGTGGCCCTTGGCGGAGGAATTTATCTGAGCGGCGGCAAGGTCTACGTCCGGAATTCCATCCTGTCGTCGAATGCGCCGGCCAATTGCAGCGGCACGCTTACGGACAACGGCAACAGCATCAGTTCGGACGCAAGCTGCGCTTTCGCGTTGCCAGGCAGCTTCAACAACACGGACCCGTTGTTGGCTCCTCTGGGTGCGTATGGCGGGCCGACATTGACCATGGCGTTGCGGCCTGGCAGCCCGGCCATCAACAGCGGCAATGCGGCGTTCTGCCTCGCCACCGATCAACGCGGCGTGCCGCGGCCACAAGGCAGCGGCTGCGACATAGGAGCGGTTGAGGCCGCCCTGCTTTCGGTCCGGAAAGGCATCGGCAGCACCTGGACGGTCAGCCAGGCGGCTGCGTCGGGCGTTTCATGTACGCTCCAGATGTCAACTAACCTCACAGACTGGAGCGACTTTCAAACGTTGGTTGTGGGCCAAAACGGGCAAGCCGAATTCGTTCTGCCGGATCCCGGTTCCGGCATGGCGTTCTTCCGCAGTATCGGAGCGCCCTGATCCCACCGCGGTTCGGCGTACATTTGCCACCATCGGCATTTGCATTCCGTAATCAGAGGGTTCATGCAACTCCAGCCCCGAAGGCTTTCGGGGCCAATTTCCGCCTGGCGGTGAAATAACATCACGTCTGGCCTACAATGAGATCTTGAACGGTTGATGGAAATGGTGCCGACGGAGGGGGTCGAACCCACACATCCTCACGGATACCAGATTTTGAGTCTAGCGCGTCTGCCAATTCCGCCACGTCGGCTACCGTGCCGGAAAATATAAATCCCAATCGCGCGATGTAAATAAGTTTGTTCTGCGTCGCTTTCACCGTATTCTGACTTATTGGTCATGAATAAACCATCCGCGCTGCTGGCAGCACTTTTCTTCGCCGTGAGTTTCGTCACAATTTCCTCCGCTGAAAAACAATTCCATATCGCTTATCCCGTCACCCGCACCACAAATCACGTGGACGTTTACCACGGTGTCACTGTGGCCGATCCCTATCGCTGGCTCGAGGACGACAATTCGTCGGAAACCAAAGCGTGGGTCCAGGCGCAAAACCAGGTCACCTTTGCCTTTCTAAAGGAAATTCCCCAGCGCGATGCCATCCGCAAACGCCTCGAACAGCTCTGGAACTACGAGCGCTACGGCGTGCCCT
>DASZAB010000145.1:0-8059 GCA_035945675.1 Verrucomicrobiia bacterium
GCCTTGAACCAGATGAGCCAGACCAGACCGACTGCTTTTTTGGCCTACGAACTGAATCACTCCGACTGGCAGGGATTTCGTTTCTACGACCTGATCTTTCCGTTGTTTGTTTTCCTGGCGGGCGTGGCGCTGGTGTTTTCACTCGGTAAGACCGTCGCCACGGCCGGACGCGTCCAGGCCCTCAAGCGGGTTTTCGTCCGGAGCATCCTGCTGTATGCCCTGGGCATTTTTTACTACGGCGGTTTTGCCAATACGTGGCCCGACATCCGGTTGCTGGGTGTGTTGCAGCGCATCGCCCTGGCGTATTTCTTCACCGGCCTGTTTTTCTGTTTTTTCAAGCCGCGTGCGCTGGCGGCCATTTGTGCCGGATTGCTCGCCGGCTATTGGGCAGTCATGACGCTTCTGCCCTTTCCCGACGTCCGGCCGACGCCCGAGACGCAGACCATCTGCCGGGAAACCGGTTTCACCAACGTGAGCCAGCTCAACCTGGCCGGCACGCATGATATCCGCGGGACGTTTATCAAAGGGGTCAATCTCTGCAACTACGTCGACCAGAAATATCTTCCCGGCTACAAGTGGGACGGCACGTGGGACCCGGAAGGCATCCTGAGCACAATTCCCGCCGTGGGCACCTGTCTGCTGGGCGTGTTTGCCGGACTGCTGCTGAAGGACCAAAAAATCAGAGACCATCGCAAGGTGCTTTATCTGGTGTCGTACGGGGTGTTGGGCGTCGCGGCGGGCTGGATTTGGGGACTGCAATTTCCGGTGATCAAGAAGATCTGGTCGTCTTCCTACGTTCTGGTTGCCGGCGGTTACAGTGCCATCCTGTTGGGCGTGTTCTATCAGATCGTGGACGTCTGGAAATGGCAGAAATGGTGCCGGCCCTTCGTCTGGATTGGCATGAATCCGCTCACGATCTATCTGGCCGATAATATCCTGGGCGGGTTTGCCAGCCTGGCGCCACGGCTGGCCGGCGGGAACCTCAAGGCTTTCCTCGATGCGCATGTGGCCCTGGGCTTCGGGCAATTGATGATTTCGGTGGTGGGCCTGGTGCTGGCCTTCTGGTTCGCACATTTCCTGTATCGGCGACAAATCTTCCTGCGACTGTGACTCGGGTTGCTGGCGGTACTGGAATCAGCAAAACGGACAAAGGTTAAACGCTGAAGGTTGAAGCAAATCCTGGTTAAACCGCAGAGGACGCCCGTCCTCCGTAGCCGGGACTGCGGAGGGTAGACCGAGGACACAAAGGTGCGGCCACCCTACGCGCGGTAATCGTGTCAAACGCATCCGTTCAGTGCTTGAGGCGCGCGACTTTCGTGGCCATCCGCAAATCTCTGTCTTTGACCGTATTGACTTCCAGGGAACTGAACTGAACCGGGTAAGTCCCCGCTTCGCCCTGCGACACGATACGTGTCGGCATCAGGAATCCGTCAAACGCCCGATAATCGCCAAAGGTCGTTTTCAACCAGCCCGATCCCGTCGGGTCGTGCGAGAAAGTTCCGGCTAAAAGAAAATTCGTTGTGTCGTAGTACTCAAAAGAATCGAGATGGGAAGATGGGGACACCACCTTCAGAGCGTAACATAATTTTCCATCAAATTGGGCTTCGCCCGGACATTCTGCCGTTGCGCTTTTTTCAGGCTGATCGTACCAGCCAAAGAACGCGGCCGCATCCTTCCGCAGTTCATACCGTGGGCCTTGAAGAATATCGCGCGAGCCGGCATAACTGTTCCAGCCGGTCCGCCCATCGAACCCCTCGACGTATTGGCCGGGATGGAGGTCTCCCGGCAGTCCGATGTCGATGACCGCCCGATACCGATTGGGCCGCATCGCAAGAAACTCGAACGGTGACGCGGACACGCAGCCCCAACCAATGTCAATCGTACCTTTTCCGTCAAGGGAACGAATCTTCGCGGCCGCTTTCTCACCGCCGCGGGCGGTCAGGGCGCGCTGGAGGATTTCGGAGGCCGGGAAGGTTGACGGGCCAATCACCGGCGGCGGGGACAAAGGTTCCGGGTCAGGCCGGCCAAACCAGTGGTCCAAATCAAGCTCGTGCCGGCCCTCCTGTAATTCGTCCACCAGGTGGAACGTTTTGGGTTGGTCAAAGCCCCGCCGCAGGTACACATAGACGTCGCCGTGTGCCAGGTCGCAAATCAGCGAATACCGGGTGCCTTGCTGTGAAGTCGTTTCGAGAATTTGCCGGCACGTTTGCAGGGCGGATCCCGCGGCCTTGTCCAAAATCCTCGAGTCGGCGGTAAAGCGGGCGCACGGATAACTCCCCGCTTCAGGGTCGGCCAGCAGAAAATTGGTCATCAACTGGTAGCCGCCCCGTTTGCGAGTCATCTTGAGCTTGCCCTGAGGCCATTCCAGCACCACCGAATCGCCGGAGCGATCGGCCACCAGAATATGTTGTGGAGTAACGAACGTGTAGTCACCGCGATCGCTGTGATTGACCGCCGCGCCGAGGCTGGGCGTAGGTTGTTTCCTGCACCACTTGATGGCCTCGTCCACCGTCGCGCAGTTTCCCAGCAGGCCGCTGACGAACGTTTGCAGGTCCGCCGGTGGCGTGGATGATCTGGATGTGTAAAGGGCGGGCACATCGGCCACCGCGGCAAACAGCCCCTGATCGTTCATTCCATCAGCCCAAGGATAGTCAAAACGGGCGCAACAAAACCAACCGTGCATGCTGTTGGTGGCCGGCACCAGCAGCATTCCCAAATTGGGATTGTCTGGAATATCAAAGCTGCGACCGGCGAGAACGGTGTCACCCCGGCTGTAGCAAAACACGGTGCAGGCGCGGGCCGAAACGCCGGCCAGCAGCGCCCCACACGCCAGGACTGAGAGGGACATCGCCACCAGCGTCCCGGCCGTTTTCGATTTCATTGCCGAAAATAGCGTCATGCGTTGGTTTTTTGGCGTTGCCGCGAACAGGAATTTATGCAGTTGGAGCGGATAATACCAGGCCTGAATTGGCGTCTAACAGTGTTACCGATGTATTGAACCGCGAGTGTTACCGATGTTCTGACCGCGCCCTGCGCCCGCCATAATTCAGCCTTTGTTTGCCCTGCACTTGTGTCGCTGCGGCCAGTCCAACCACAAACCCTTCCGCGATGGCTCCCACGCGGGCCTGAAAATTCACGATCTCGCCCGGCAAAAAGGCACAGAAGGAACAATAGCGCGGCTTTAAAAAGAGGAGGCTTGCCGGATTTGTAACCGAACTTTGATTGGCCGAGAGAGTCAAGCCACGTCAGTGGGTTGGCGAACCGCTTGCAACCTTAAACGCCTTCCTTTATTTCGTCCTGCCCGCGCGGGTCGGCGCCGTGCGCTCGGAGAAGGGTTGCAAGGTGAAGGATGGATGCGGATTTTCCTGATACCAGAAGGCGACACTGGTGTAGTCATCGGCGTTGCTGGCGGTGGGCGTGCCGTTGCTGTGCTGGTTCTGGATTTGGACTTCGAGAGACTGTTGGAAGCGCACCGGGTTGGCAATGTACCAGCGATACATCCGGTTGTCGCCTTTCTCCATCTGGAGGCAGCCGCTGTAGAGATACGAATATCTGTGTCCGAAACCCCAGCAGGAACCGTATTCGTCTTCGGTGCCGGGGGTGTGGGTCATCGTCTGACCGTCCAGTTGGAAGATCGTGTCTCCTTCGCCCCACCAGCCGCCAGATTCCGTGTGGACCTGCAAGAAATTCCCGACATATTGGCCGCGCCCTCGCGTCTCAAGGAGTGTGTGCAAGCCGTTCCCGACTGGATTGCTCCTGCGCCACTCGCAGTGCAGCCGGCTCTTCTCTTGCGCGAAGGCCGGTCCCTGTTCGTAGTCAATGCCGTAAGCCACGCTTTGCGCGTAATCCCGGTCACCGTCATTGGCCAAAACGAACCGAGCCCGTTTCGAAAACGGCATCGGCAAATAACACATATAACAACCATGGTTGATCTGCATGGGGGCGGATTGGTAATCAATGGTCTTGCCGCCGATGGCGCCGAAGAAATCAGACAATGGCGACATCACGCTGGGTTCGGTTTCATTGTCCCAAAACACCTTTAGAACCAGACCCGGATACCAGGCTGGGGTGTCGTCTGTGATATAAAAGTAGGTCACCTTGCCCGGGCCGGTCAGATCAGCCAACAACGTCTCTTTTCCTTTCGGCACTTCCAAGTGGTGATATTCCACATGGTAGCGCGAGACCCCATCGGTGATCCGATAGAGGTCGTCAACGGATTGGGCCTGGCAAAGTGCCGTGGCGGTGAGCAGCGCCAACGGCAAGGCGCCGAAGATGACGGAGAACTTGTGCTTTTTCATTTTCTGCTTTTATTTTTGTGGCCCAGCAAGGTCCGGGCGGAGCCCAGTGTTGATCGCCATCAAATACCCTGCGCACGCTCAGTAGTCGAGCTATTCCCAGGACTCAGGCGGAAGCCAAAATCCGGTATCGAGCGACGTCGTGTCGCTGTGGCCAGTCCAACTACAAACCCTTCTGCGACGGCTCTCACGCGGCCTGAAAATTCATGATCTCGCTCCGCAAAACGGTGCCGTGCCCAAATGTCGTCCGCCCGCCGGACGCTCTGCAGATACGAACGAAGAAGAAAAAGCTCGCCAGGGGTTTTGAAAAGGCTTGACCTTAATTAGCAACTGTGATGGTATATTTCTACCATGAGATCCAGGCGTCTTCTCCTCATTGGAGCGGCTTTGGCTTTGACGCTTCCTTCCAAAGGTACCGCTGCCATCCTGACCGAGACGGTGCTTCCGCTGGCGGCTTATGCAAATTTACGGCACGATGTTTTCGGCAATGATTACATCAATCTGTATGGCACCGCCGATCTCTACGCCAACCTGAACTCGGTGAATGATGATCGGGCCGTTATCGAATTTCCCACCTATCAGATTCTCGCGGGCAGCGTGATCAGCTCAGCCACCCTGACGATTTACGTTTGGGCCGGCGGCGGCACACAGGGGGACGTGGGAACTTTTCGTTTGTATGGCTACACCGGTGATGGGGTTGCTTCCATGAATGATTATTACGACCAACAAGTTCTGCTCAAGACCTTCACGGAAGGTGTTCCGCCCGCCTTTGGTGCGACCAGCTTCGACGTTACCTCGTTCCTGCAAAGCCAAAGCAGCGGCGGATCGCTTTACAGCGGGTTTCTGTTCCAGGCACTTTCGCAAAACGTGCTGCTGGGATTTGGCTGCCCTGGCCCCAACACCTTTCCGTGGCCGACCCTGGACGTGAAATATACGGTGGTCCCCGAACCCGAAGTATCCGTCTTGTCATTACTCGCCGCAGTCTTGGCCTGCCGGCGATGCCGACCGCCAGCTGCAACCTGATCTCTAGCGCAAGGTTATGTTTGGTTTGAGGCAAAGAAAAAGCTCGCCAGCGGTTTTGAAAAGGGGCAGATGTTGAACCCATGAAGAAGGAGACCACACCGGACGTAAAAATCGAAGTTACCAAAAATGGTCCCTACCTGGTCAGCGGCGGGCTGCCGCTCAGCGAACATCACATTGTCACCAATGCCGAGGGCGAGTCGCTGGATTACCGGGAAGGCAAAAAACATCCGGCCCCGGCACAATACGCGCTTTGCCGGTGCGGTCAGTCCGGCAACAAACCGTTCTGTGACGGCACCCATGCAAAAGTCGGCTTTGACGGGACGGAAACCGCCAGCCGCAAACCTTACCTGGAACAGGTTGAAACCATTGACGGCCCGACCGTGCGGCTCACCGACGCCGAGAGTCTCTGCGCGTTCGCGCGGTTCTGCGACCCGAAAGGGCGCATCTGGAACCTGGTGGGACAGACCGACGATCCCGAGGCCCGGAAGATTGTGGAATACGAAGCCGCCCATTGTCCGGCCGGCCGGCTGGTGGTTTGGGATAAAAAGACCGGCAAACCCATCGAACCGACATTCAAACCGTCACTGGGATTGATTGAAGACACGGCCAAACAGGTCAGCGGCCCCATCTGGGTGCGCGGCGGCATCCCGGTTATTTCCGCCGATGGCAAGACTTACGAAATCCGGAACCGGGTGACGCTGTGTCGCTGCGGCCAGTCCAACAACAAACCGTTCTGCGACGGCTCGCACGCGGCCTGAAACGCACAATCTCGCCCTGCAAAATTGTGCCGTGCTCCAACCCAGCCCACCGGCCGGTTTCAGAAGGAAAACTTTTCCAGTTGCCTAAACTCTGTTGCCGCTTACGATGCCGGATAATCTGCGTAACGACCGGCACATGGAAACCATTTACATCGAAACAACCATCGTAAGCTATCTGGTGGCAAATCCGAGTCAGGATTTGATTCTCGCAGCCCATCAGAAAATCACGCAGGAATGGTGGCAGGAAGAGCGGGCACAATACCATTGTGTTACCTCTGAAGAAGTACTGCGGGAAGTCTCTCTGGGTGATCCGGCCATGAGCCGTCGCCGGGTGGAAGCGCTGGCGGACATCGCCGTGCTGCAGGTGGATGATGCGGTTCGGTCCTTGGCGAAGGAACTGGTGCGGGAACAATTGTTGCCGCCAGCCGCCGTCTCGGATGCGCTGCACACGGCGGTGGCGACATTGCATCAGGTGGACTACCTGTTGACTTGGAATTGCCGGCATCTCGCCAACCCGCATTTGCAGAAAAAGCTGCGGGCTTTTATGGCCGGTCGAGGTCTGGTATTGCCGGAGATTTGCACGCCGATTGACCTTGCAGTAGAATGATTTCGTGAAAGAAAACACCATCCTCGAAGAAGTCTGGCGGGCGAAGGACCGGCTGGCTGCCGAGGCGGGGTACGATGTGGACCGCTTTTTCGACCAGTTGCGCATGTGGTCCGAGGCTCATCCGCACCGGGGTCCTGTCGTTCACAATGCCGAAGAACTCCGACGTCTGGCTGCTGAAAAATCGGCCCTGGCCTTGAATGAGAAGCCACCGCGCAAGGATTGATTTCGATCAAGAATATTCGCCACGTCATTGCACACCACTATGTCGGTTCCCTGACGGATGCGATGCTCGGGCTGGTGCAAAGAAGCGGCAGCGACGCGCAAGCGAACATGGCCGGCACCAGCGAGATCCGCAGAGTCCTCCAATCACCGCGATGAATCTTTTTCTGGCCGACAAACGCTACTACGACGGCTCCCACGCCGCCTGAAAAAACGTGTTGAACCACAAAGAACACAAAGGTCTCAAAGGTGAGGCGTCGGGTGGGGCGAGTGTCCTCGCGAGCCTCAGGTAGGGTCGGCGCGCCGCGCCGACCGGTCATCGCAGCGCGATGACCCTACCTTTTGCGTCCTCCGCGTAATCCGCGGTTGTCCGTTGGTTCAGCGTTGAATGTTGAATGTTTATGTGCCTTTTGTGCCTCTTTGCGGCAAAACATCTGTGTTCATCTGTGTCCATCCGCGGTTGAAATTCCCTTGATCTGGATCGGCTTTGTGAGCAACCCGCCCCGATTTTAGTCGGGGTTGCATCTGGGCGTGCTGTTGGAAATGACTTGATCTGATCGGCTTATGTGATCAATTGATCTGGGCGTGTCGAAAAAGTCCAAAACGCCAGTCGCCAGAAATCAGAAGTCGGAACCCAGGAGCCGGAAAGGCAAACCCTTCTACAAATCCCCGCCACCGAAACCTGCCGAGGGTGTGACAAGTGACGCGTGGCAAGTGACAGGAAAAGGCAGGAAGGTGGGGCGAGCGTCCTCGCGAGCCGAATTCCGTCATCCGCACTTCATTGCTCCTGCGCACTTTGAGCTTCGGGAAGATGGCTCGATTGTAATAAAACCACCGATTCGCCAAGGGGCTGACGTCAATTCTCCCTCTCCTGGGGGAGAGGGCCGGGGTGAGGGCGGACCATCCCTTCCTAGACTAATTTATCAGAGCGATTCCCCCTTCATCCGCCTTTACCACGGCAACAGCCTGGAACTGCTCGATGCGATTTATGCCAGGTACGGCGATGAGGGCCGGTTCGACGCCATCTTCGCCGACCCGCCGTATTTCCTGTCCAACGGCGGTATCACCTGTCACGCCGGTAAAATGGTCAAGGTGGACAAGGGCGACTGGGACGTCTCACGCGGACCGGAACTGAACCACGAATTCAACACCGAATG
>DASZAB010000146.1:0-3357 GCA_035945675.1 Verrucomicrobiia bacterium
AACCTGGCGCTGAATCCCAGTCTGAATCGCAAAATGGACGAACCACGAGATTGCGATTAAGATTACGATTGAAGTGAATACAGAAACTCCGCGTGTTTTCATTGCCGCCACGCGCCAGAACGACGGCAAAACCACCGTGTCACTCGGCTTGATCGCCGCGTTGCAGGAGCATTTTCCGCGCATCGGTTACATCAAGCCCGTCGGCCAGCGCTTTGTCGAAATCGAAGAGCAGAAAATTGACGAGGACACCGTGCTCATGGACGCGGTATACCGGATGAACTGCCCGCTGGTGGACATGAGCCCGATTGCGGTTGAACCGGATTTCACCCGCAAATATCTCCAGGCCTCAAACAACGAGGCGCTGGTCAAAAGGATTCACAAGGCGTTCGACCGTGTCGCCTGGGAAAAGGATTTTGTGCTGTGCGAAGGTTCCGGCCATGCCGGCGTCGGTTCCGTATTCGATTTGTCCAACGCGCAAGTGGCGAAAATCCTTGGTTGCAAGGTCATCATCGTCAGCCAGGGCGGCATCGGCAAACCGATTGACGAGGTTTCGCTCAACCAGGCGCTGTTTGAAAAGGAAGGGGTCGAGATCATCGGCGTCATGCTCAACAAGGTGTTGCCGGACAAAGTGGATTACGTCACGGATTTCGCCCGGCGCGGATTGAAACGCAAGGGGCTGGAACTGCTCGGCGTTCTGCCTTATGAACCCATCCTGGGAAGCCCGTCGGTGGATTTAATCCGTGAGGAATTGCACGCCGAACTGCTGAATACGCCGGCGACGTTGAACAACATGGTGGATGAAGTCATCATCGGCGCCATGGGCGCGCAGAACGCGATGCAGTTTTTCAAACGCGGGGTGCTGCTCATCACGCCCGGTGATCGCGAGGACATCCTGCTGGCGGCCGGCGCGGCCACGATGCCGCAAAGCGAGGACAAAATGGCAGGCATCATCCTGACCGGCGGCCTGCGCCCCAATGAGGCCATCCTGAAGGCCCTGCAAACCCTGCCCATCCCCGTGCTGCTGGCCAAGGCGGACAGTTACCAGGTCGCCTCCAAGGTGCACAACCTCACCGTCAAAACGCGGCCGAACGACGCGGAAAAAATTTCACTCATCCGCAACCTGGTCGCCCAAAATGTAAACGTAAAAAAAATTATCAACGCTTTGTAGAATGCCAGGGCTGTTGCCACTCAATCCGAATCTGAAAAATCTGCCGGTGTATCAGCCGGGCCGGCCGATTGAGGAAGTCGCGCGCGAACTCGGGTTGCCCGCCGAGGGCATTATCAAGGTCGCGTCGAACGAAAATCCGTTCGGCCCCTCGCCCCTCGCCGTCGCCGCCATGCAAAAGGCGATTACCGGCGTCAACCTTTATCCCGATGGCAACGCATTTTACCTCAAGCAAAAACTCGCGGCCAAACTCGGCGTCGAACCGGCAAATCTGATTCTGGGCAACGGCTCGAACGAAATCATCGAATTTACCGGCCACGCGCTGCTCGGTGGCGATAGCGGCACGGTCACTTCGGACGTAGTCGTATCGCAGTACTGTTTCGCGGTTTACCCCATCGTCACTGCGCTGTTTGGCGCGAATCTGGTTACCGTACCGGCGAAGAATTACGGCCATGACTTGCCCGCCATGCTGCAGGCCATCACACCGCGCACCCGTATCGTGTTCGTAGCCAATCCGAACAACCCCACTGGCACGCTCGCGCCGCGCGAGGAGGTCATCCAGTTTGTCAACGACGTGCCGGATGACGTGTTGCTGGTGATGGACGAGGCTTACCTTGATTTTCTGGATGACCCGCTGGATCTGGTTTCGCTCGTCCGGCTGGGGACGCGGCCGAACCTGATCTTGATGCGGACGTTCTCGAAGATTTATGGATTGGCCGGATTGCGCATCGGTTACGGCATCGGCAATCCGGAATTGGTCGCGGCGCTGGAAAAAATCCGGCAGCCGTTTAATATCAATCTGCTGGCGCAAACCGCCGCGCTCGCCGCGTTGGATGACGTTGAGCACGTTCGTAAGACGCGCGCGAATAATTTCGCCGGGCTGGAATTCTTCAAACGCGCGTTCCGCAATTTGAAACTCGAATACGTTCCGTCGTTCGCCAACTTCATTCTGGTCCGCGTCGGCGACGGGCAGCGGGTGTTTGAGGCGATGCAGAAGCAGGGCGTGATTGTGCGTCCGATGGGCGGATACCAATTGCCCGAGTGGATCCGCATTTCCATCGGCACGCCACAGGAAAACGAGCGGTGCCTGGTCGCGTTAAAAGCGGCGTTGAAATAACCGGGAAGTTCGGTCGCGAGACATAGTGGCAGGGACACAGCGCGGCGTCCCTACAATCAGAAAGTTTCGCTACGACGTGGCAAAGTCCACGTTCGGCACGTCCCGGACTGATGGCGGCACGCTGAAGAAATCGCCTTCGGATTTGAAGCCGAAGGTCTTCGCCACGAGGTTGCTGGGGAAGGTTTCGCATTTGTTGCGGTAATCACGCACGTTGCCATTGTAGAAACGGCGCGCGGCCTGAATCCGGTCCTCGGTGTTGACGAGTTCCGTCTGGAGCTTGAGAAAATTCCGGTCGGCCTTGAGTTGCGGATAATTTTCCACCACCACGAGCAGTTGTTTCAGAGCGTCCACGAGCTGGACTTCATCGCGGGATTGGTCAGCCACCGGGCCGTGGTTGGCAGCACAGCGGTTGCGCAGTTCCGTCACGTGCTCCAGCGTCTCGCGCTCGTGCGCTGCATAGCCTTTGACCACAGCCACGAGGTTTGGGATGAGGTCGTAGCGGCGTTTGAGTTCCACGTCCACGTCGCTCCACGATTCGCGGATGTAATTGCGCAGGGCGACGAGCGCGTTGTATTGCGCCAGCACGTACACCAACGGCAGCAAAATGGCAGCGGCGCAAATAATGAGCGTGAGAATTTGTGGGCTCATGAATTCGTGAACAGGTATTCCGGCAAAAGTTTGCGAATTTCAGTCAATCTTGAAAGATTAAACTCAACCTTTTGGGGACGGAGCCAGTCTTCAAAGAGTACTGCCACAGCCGCACCATGGATTTCTATGGTCAGGTCTTTGTTTGCCAGCAAATAGTCCATCATCCTGGGATGGCACACTTCAAATGCAAATTTTTTGTCAGAAGATCGGACACGAAAGGCATGCGAAAATTCTGCCGACTCAAAGATGATGTGCGACTCACCCAGTTTCTCAGCGAATCGAGATTCCATGCTTTCGTGCGAGATAATAATGTCGGGGAAATTTGTTTTCATTTTCAGAATAAAGGCAGACCAGTAATAGTTCGCTTGTCCTGCGGCAAAAGTGTAATCAAAAACTGTAACCGCATACCCGGAATAATAACCGTAAA
>DASZAB010000147.1:0-52751 GCA_035945675.1 Verrucomicrobiia bacterium
CTGGCGGGATTCGGTTACTTGGACGCGTTGCGGAACGTCTTCACCGCCGGCTCCACCAATCAGGACGTCGCTCCGGACGCGCAACAGCAGAAACGTTTCACCGTTTTGTATCCGAAAGACTGACGCGGGAAATGGATGATGGCTGTTTACACATTTTGATGCACATGAAAATAATTCGGACAGATTCAGAGACCCATGCTGGCACCGACATTTGATTGGCAACACATTATATGAAACGCACTTGCGCCAACCGTATCTTCGCTCTGCTTTTCATCGCCACCACCCTGGCCGCCGCCGAGCCAAACCCGGCCTGTCTTGAATTCGATGGCCCGGCTCAAGGGTTGGTGGGCAATGGCCGGAGCGTGATCGTCGCATCACCCGAGGGTTTTCATTACCAGCGCGGGGGACGTGAAGACGGCAAGTTGCGCGTCTTGCTCAACGGCCATCAACTTGACCTTGGCGAACTGGCTTGGAAGACCAGCGCCTTTCCCGGCGGCATTATCTTCACCCATTCCACACCCGAAGGCAGTCTTGAGATTTTTGATACCGCCCTGCCTGACGATCCCTATGGCTTCTTGATTCGGCTCGGCGGCAGCTTTACCAACGCCCATGTGTCCATCGAGGGCGGGCCGGAATTCCAATCCCGGTCTGAAACGAACAGCGTGAACGGTTCATTGTGTATCTTGGGGTTTTCGGATACCGGCAAGATCGTCAACGCCGACTTCGACACGCTGCGCGCTGAGGCGCTGGCTCCCTGCACCGAGCAGGGAATGGTGTTGCACAGCCCCGACAAACTGCTCGATCAAGCAGCGCTTTTTAATCAATACCTGCTCGACCTTTCCTATGACGGCAATCTGATCGCCTGCGAATTATTTAGATGGACCGATATTTGGAGTCGCGACGAAGGCTCGGGCTTGGTGCCCGGAGACCTTTTCACCGGCCGCATCGAACCGGCGAAAAAATGCCTGGATGTGGATCTGGCCCGTTATGAAAAAGCCCCCGCCCGCGCGCTTAAAACGACCGGCGTTGCTTCGCAAGGCGGCAGTGCTGAAGGCGTCGGTTCCCTCACGACCGCGCTTTGGGAGTATTATCTCGTCACCGGCGACCGTGGCTATCTTGTCCGTGCCGCCAATGGCATCCTTCCCTGGGTGGATGCGTGGCTCGCCCGTGATTACGCTCACACCGGGCTGATTGTTGACACCACGGACTGGATGGACCATTCGCGTTACGCCATGCTGCCTTTCGGCAGTCGCACACTTTATGCGAACGCCCAAATGGTTCGCCTGCTCGCCACCTTCAGCAAAATCGAACATGCACTGGGCAACGCCGCTGGCGAAGCCCGTTATGCCAGCGCCCGCGATCGTTTCATCGCAGCCATCTTTAACATATGAGAACTTGTCGCATCGGCTTGTTTGGCATTGGTCTGGATGCTTACTGGGGGCAGTTCCGGGGGCTGAAGCCGCGTTTAGAAGGCTACGTCCGCGAGGTGGAGAAAAAGCTCGTGCACCCCGGCGTCGAGGTGGTGAACCTTGGTTTGATTGATAATCCGGTGAAGGCGCTCGAAGCAGGCCACAAGTTTCGCGAGGCGGATGTGGACGTGATTTTTCTCCATGTCACGACATATGCTTTGACTTCAACCGTGTTGCCCGCGGTGCAGCGCGCGAAAGTCCCGGTGATCATTCTGAACTTGCAACCAGCCGCTGCGATTGATTACGAAACATTCAATAAAATGGGCGACCGCACGGCGATGACCCGCGAGTGGCTGGCGCATTGCGCGGCGTGTCCCGTGCCGGAAATCGCCAATGTTTTCAATCGCGCGGGCATTTCCTTCCATCAAGTCACCGGGATGCTGCACGACGATCCGGTTTGCTGGGATGAAGTGGATGCGTGGATTGAAGCGGCGCGCGTAGCGCACACGATGTTTCATAATCGCCTCGGTTTGATGGGACATTATTACGGCGGGATGCTGGATATTGCCACGGACACGACCCTGCAATGCGCGACCTTCGGCGGTCACATGGAAATGATCGAGGTGGACGAACTCGCTGCAATGCGTCGCGAGGTGAACGCGAAACAGATCAAAGACCGTGTCGCGCATTTCAAAAACGTTTTCGATGTACAGAGTGACTGTGTGGAAACGGAACTCGAACGCGCCGCAAGAACTTCGCTTGCGCTGGACCAGTTGGTAAAGGAGCATGATCTCGGTTCCGTGGCCTATTATTATATGGGTAGTGGCAGCGCCGAGAACGAGGATGCCATCAGTTCCATCATCCTGGGTAACTCGCTATTGACGGCTCGAGGCATTCCCGTGGCAGGCGAATATGAAGTGAAGAATGCACAGGCGATGAAAATCATGGATACCTTTGATGCTGGCGGTTCATTTACGGAATTTTACGCCATGGATTTCAAAGACGATGTGGTCTTGATGGGACATGACGGCCCGGGCCATATCAAAATCGCTGAGGGCAGGACCAAGGTGCGTCCACTGAAAATATATCACGGCAAAGTAGGAATGGGTTTGTCGGTGGAGATGTCGGTGAAACACGGTCCGGTGACCTGTCTGTCCGTGGTGGAAACGCAGTTGGGGCGACTCAAACTGGTCATAGCAGAAGGCGAATCGGTTCCAGGGCCGATCTTGGAGATTGGCAACACGAACAGCCGTTACCGTTTCAGCGTCGGCGCGCGAAAATTTGTGAACGATTGGAGCGCGCAGGGTCCAGCGCATCATTGCGCTGTCGGCATAGGGCATATCGCCCACAAGATTGAAAAGCTCGGCCGTTTGCTGAATATCGAAACCGTGCGTGTCTGCTGATGAGACGAAAATCCGATCTGGTCTATGACTGCAGAATTTTTCATCCCAACCCGGCAAAATGTACGGAATATTCCAAGTGTTTGACGAACCAACAGTCTGCGCCAGCCGGAAAGATACAATAGTTTCAATTTATCGACACGAGGTTACATCGCCATTTCTTTACCGATGAAAGCAACGAAACTGAACAGCAGTGGCAGTCTCGCCATTCTGGAAAAACTTTCTCCCAGGCAAGCGCAGGTTTTAATGATGCTGGCCGATGGATACAAGAACAAAGTTATAGCTGACAAACTCGGATTGAGCGTGAACACCGTCTGCGGTCATATAAAACAGATATTTGCATGATTTCGTGTGAATTCTCGCACTGAGGCTGCCGTTTGTTATGTAGCGTCCAAGACTTCACCTATAAAGTGAAAAAATCAATCTCGAGGATTCATTGTCGCCTTCGGTCATGGCTGCGACCGCACCAGCTATATGGGGTATTCTAGCTTGAAACGGCGTTAGTTTCCGGTAGAAACCACCATTTTACTGATACCAAAGATTGAGAGCAATAGCCCATGCAGCCAGAGAATGCTTTCAAGAAGCCGCATTTTGGCAACCTGTCGGCACAACCGGCACACTGATTGGAGGTTGCAGTGTCGTCGCCAACTCATGGGCAGCGCCAAGTTAATGGGAAAGTGGCCTCATCAATCTGCAAAGGTTCTTCCACAAACGGCGTTGCGGCTTTGTGCGTCCATGTTCCCAATTATGTAGTGTAACCATCGAGATTTTCAATTTTGTGGCGAATTCGGGACGTGTGATGCTTAAGCGTGTTCGTGTGGCCAAAAGGGCGGTTTTCAAGGCTTCTCCAATCAAACAGGGAGGGTGCGAATCGTACCGTATGTCCCTGATCACCAGATGGCAAAAAGGGTGTAGAAACCCCTCTCTCCGCCAGTTCAGTCCTTCTTTCCCCAGCCCGATTTGCTTTTGCCGAAGAATACCTTATCCAGGGAGATTTTTCCGCCACCGGCAAGCAGCAGGGTCAAATAAGCGCCGAGATAAATGAAGGCAAACTCGCCTGGCATCGGTCCGCCCAGGGCCATTTTATGGATCTGGGTGAACGCAACCCCCATTTCAAACGCCAGCACCAGCGCGGCAAATCGTGTCAACAGGCCCGCCGCCAGCAATGCCGCGGCCACAACCTCCGCAAACAGCGTCAGCGCCAAGCTCACCTTGTGGCCGACGCCCAACGGATCGGGAAACCCCGAGCTGAGGGTGTTGAACTTTTCCAGCTTGTCCAAACCGTGATGCCACAGCATGGTCAGCCCGAAGAAAAGCCGCAGCACGAGCAGGCCAAGACTGGTCGGCACGGAATCGTTTCCGGGAGCGAAGATCTTTTTCATAAGCGATTATCCATTATAGCGGCGATTAGATATCCATATTTTGTGTCTGCGTCCCCGCGCCGTCAACCGCTGAATCGGTTCAAGTTTTATCGTTGATCGTCAAGCCGGTCAAACCACGCTCACCAAATCCGAGGCTTCATAACGCACCTTGGCCAGGGCGGCATATTTATCATTGGCCGAGCGATAGCCCAACGCGCAGCAAACGACCGAGGCGTAGCCGCTGCCGTTCAGGCCGAGCACGCGGTCGTATTCGGCGGGCACAAAACCTTCCATGGGACAGGCGTCCACGCCCAAAACGGCGGCACACGTCATCAAATTGCCCAGGGCAATGTAGGTTTGCCGCGTGGCCCATTCCTGCGCGATTTTGCCGCGCGGACCCTGGATCAGGTCGCCCACCATCATGCCACGGTAGGAGCTGAGTGCGTCGGCGGGAATATGGCGCGCGTGACTGGTATGATGGATCAATTTGTCCACGTGCGCTTCCGTCACTTTGGTCTGCGCGGTGAACACGATGAAATGTGACGCGTCCACCACCTGTCTCTGGTTCCAGGAGTGGGGGAGCAGCTCGGCGCGCCGGGCGGGGCTGTCAATCACCAGGAATTTATACGGCTGCAGTCCATAAGAACTAGGCGTAAGCACGAGCGCCTGTTTCAGGGTCTGCCAGACGTCGTCGGGGATTTTTTTGGTTGCGTCAAAAACCTTGGTGGCGTAACGCCACTGAAGGGCCTCGAGGAGCTGCTGCGGATTCAGGTTGTTCATAATTCAGTTCAGTTTCAATTGCCGTTGAAAGTTGCACAGGTTGTGGGAAATGCAAATTCTTCTTTGCAGTTTATGCCAATACCGATTGCTGATCCGGTAAATTCAGACATTGGCAGGGACACATTTTGCGGCCTTTGGTGGGGCGAGCGCCTGTCGGGACGAAGCCTTGCGAAGGCCGATCCTCGCGAGCCGTCGCTGCTACGTTTCGATGCGCCGGGACCGGCTCGTCAATAGTTTCGTGTTCCTCTTGGAACTGCCCACGGACCTTGAACCGCATCGGTGTAGCGCAGGCGTCTGCGCCTGCGGGTTCACCCCGGCGTCCCGCCGGGGAAGTTGCCTCCGACAGCGGGACGCTGTCGGAACCCGCAGTCGGGACGACTGCGCTACGAACCGGTTCATGGAAAGCCTCGCCCTGCCAGAATGTACTGGTATTCAGATATTCCTGCGCTTTTCTATCGGCTCCCCTTGCGCTAGTTTTTGGCTGTGAGCGATTCATCCCAGTTCAGCGTCCGGCGCGCAACCACCGACGACCGGGAAAGTCTCAAGGCGCTTTGGCGGTCCATGCTTTTGCCCGCCGATGAACTGGAGAAACGCCTCACGGAATTTCAAGTTGTCGAAACCGCCGATGGCGAACTGCTGGGCGCCCTGGGGATTCAAATTGTCCGTCAACATGCCCGGTTACACAGCGAGAGTTACCTTGACTTCGCCCATGCCGACGAGGCGCGGCAATTATTCTGGAAACGCATCAAGACCCTCGCGTCCAATCATGGAGTTTTCCGGCTTTGGACGCAGGAACGTTCGCCGTTTTGGTCGCAATTGGGGTTTCGCTCCGTCAACGCGGCCAAACTATCCGAACTGCCTCCGGAGTGGCAGCCCGACCGCGGCGAATGGTACACGCTCCAGCTCAAGGATGAACAGGCCATCGTTAATGCGCTGGACAAGGATTTTGCCGCCTTCATGTCCGCGGAACGGCGCAACACCGAACGCACTTATGAGCAGGCCCGCACGCTGAAAACCATCATCACCGTCATCGGCTTCACCATCGGCATCCTGTGTTTTATTCTCGCCGGTTACCTGCTTATCCATCGCAACCCGTTTTTACCGGCTCATTGACGGCAGCGTAAATTCGTCCGCGTGATAGGAGCTTCGCACCATTGGCCCGCTGGCCACGTGAATGAAACCCATTTCTTCGGCGCGAGTCTTGAAAGTCGCAAACTTTTCCGGCGCAACATATTTCACTACCGGCAAATGCTTTAAAGTCGGCTGCAAGTACTGGCCGAGCGTAAGAATGTCGCAACCGGCCGCGCGCAAATCGCGCAGGGCGGCCAGCAATTCCTCCTCCGTTTCGCCCAGCCCGAGCATCAGGCCGGACTTGGTGTAAATCGTGTCGCCGCGCCGGGCCTTCACCTTTCGCAGTACGCTCAAGGAACGGTCGTACGTCGCGCGATGCCGCACGTCCGGCGTCAGGCGCCGGACGGTTTCGAGGTTATGATTGAAAATATGCGGGTTCGCCGCCAGTACAACTTCTACCGCCTCGTCGCGGTCTTTGAAATCAGGCACCAACACCTCGATGACGATGTCGGGATTCAATTCGCGCACTTTCTCCACGGTCTGCCGAAAATGATTTGCGCCGCCATCGGCCAGATCGTCGCGGGCGACGGCGGTGATGACGATGTGGCGCAGACGCATCCGCCGTGTGGCTTCGGCAACGCGCAGGGGCTCGTCGGCTTCCAGCGCCAGGGGTTTGGCGGTGGACACGGCGCAAAAGCCGCAGGCGCGTGTGCAACGGTCGCCGGCGATCATGAACGTGGCCGTGCCTTTGCTCCAGCATTCCCAATGGTTCGGGCATCTGGCGCTTTCGCAGACCGTGTGCAGCTTCAGCTCATCGAGCAGGCTGCGTGTGCGGGTGAAACTGTCGGATTGGGGCAGGTTGAAGCGCAGCCATTCCGGCAGGCGCGGTCGCGGTTTTATTTCAGTCGCAGTCACAAATATATTTTAACCACGGATCAACACGGATGCACACAGATAAACGCGCCCTCACCCCGGCCCTCTCCCGTCAGACGGGAGAGGGTGGTGGGCAGCGACGGGGGAGGGACATTTTAGCTGTGGCTGAAATTCTTCTCCCAGAATTCGGCCAATTGTTCCGGGCCGAAATCGGCCAGCACCTTGCCGTCCACGTCAATCACCGGCGCAAGTTCCTGCCCGGAAAGTCGAACCATCTCAGCAAAGGCTTCCTCACTGGCAATGACATCGAGCTTTTTATATTCGATGCCGTGCTCATCCAGCCAGTGCATGGCTTTATGGCACCACGGGCAATACGGCTTGATGAATAGACGGATTTTCATCGGAAAAATTCAACCGCGGATGAACATTGACGGGCATGGATTTGCCGTTGGACATGTCGTAGTGTTCTCTCCGAACGGCCCGTTAAGGAAGCAGCAGCCGACGTGAGGAGGCTCTGAATGACGGTAGTTGGCATGGATATTTGAGCCTGCTACGAACGCAAACTTTTTTTAATGGTTCAGCTGCCAATTTGCGCCTGGTATTGCTCCGGCGTGAGCAGTGAGTTGAGTTCCGCCGGATTGCCCAATTTGATTTTGAAAAACCAGCCGCCGGCGTAAGGCTCGGTGTTCGCCAGGGCCGGATTGTCCACGACGGCCTTGTTGGTCTCCAGAATCACGCCGCTGACCGGCAAATAGATGTCGCTCGCCGTCTTCACGGATTCCACTACCGCGCAGCCGTCGCCGCTTTTGAATGGCTTGCCGATTTCCGGCAGCTCAACAAAAACAATGTCGGTCAATTCATGCTGGGCGTGGTCGGTAATGCCGACGGTGGCAGTGTCGCCGTTGACGCGGACCCATTCGTGAGATTTAGTGTATTTCAAATCGGAAGGAACGTTGCTCATAACTTTTGCCGTAGATTATGCGGGTGACGCCGGATTGCTCAAGAGAAACCGTAAGCGGGCAGGGTCCTGATTTGAAGTTTGGAGTTCCGCGCTTACGCGGTTCTGAGCCGCCTAAAGGCGGAACTCCTAGCGAAATGTCTTACTGGTTGTGCTGGTTCATCATTTTCTGGTTCTGGTCGATCGTCTTCTGGTTTTGTTTGAGGATGGCGTCGTAGCGGCGCTGGTTGGTATGTTGTTCCTGTTCCTCAGACGTCTGGCATCCGCCCAGCAAAACGGTTAAAAGCATGGCTGAGAGAATGAACATGAGCGGCTTCATGGTGTATTTGATGATTTGATAAATCGGTTTCCAGAGGGAGAGGGTGGGGGAACGTTGGAGGGAATTCAATCCCGGACTGTGCCGGCTTCCGCATTTTTGCGCCGTCGGCTTGGGCATGCGGCAAGCACATGACGGCACGGTGTGGCGTTATCCCCGGAGCCTGTGTCAGAACCCCGCCGGAGCCGAGGTGACGAGGCTTCTTTGGAGATTGCAGGGGCTGCTCACGTCGTCTCCGGCAGTTTTGAAAGCGTCTCCCCGGAAACAAGAAAGCATGGCATGACTTTCGTCATGCCGTGCCAGTGAAATCAAATTGAGTTTCAGGCGCGCCGACGGAACAACCGTGCCAGCGGCAGAAAGCCCAGGCCCAGCAGCGCAATCGTGGAAGGTTCAGGCACAAACATCGCCGTGGACGAAATGCTGATGTCACTCCAGACCGCCGACGCCGAAGTCCCGGGACCCGATGAACTATTTACCCCTTGAAGCTGAAAATAAGCGGCCAAGTTATCGCCCACGAGGTTTCCAGTCCATGTTTGGATTGGGCTATAGACGGTGCCACTGCCGGCATTGACTGCGAACTGCATGGAACTCGTGGGTCCGGTTTGCTCATAAATCATTGTCATCGTGACCGGCGTGCCGGCCGTGTAGGCAATGCCTGAATTCCAGAAACCAGGCCCGCCGAAGAAGCCCAAAAAGTGATCTTGGGAGGCTTTCGCAATGAACTGCATGTCACCGCCCGGGAAACTGCTATTGGCATTGCCTATAAACCAGCCTGCTTCATTGTCCAGCGTACCGCTGTCAGGGCCAAGCGTCAGCGTAGCGGCAACCGTGAACGCGGTGTCACCTGCCCCTAGAGTGTACGCGCTGGAGCCATTATTTGAAAACTGCCAGATATCTTTGTTGGCAAAACCGGTAGTGCCCGTGTTGAACTCGCCCGATTCACCGAGAGTAATCGAGCTGGCATAGTTGTTAATGTACGTCCCTGTCGCGGTCGGGTAATCGTTAAATACCCGCGGCGTTATTACCGCTGAATTGATTGAACTGATCTGCGCGTAAGCCCCGCTGGCCGCCGCCACACAAACGCCCGTGAGCACCGAAACATAGAGAGAGCGATTGAAAGCTTTCATAGGATCCTTGAGATGATTGTTAATTCTGTTCTGTTATGCCTTGATTTGGTTGTACTTTTATGACAGGCAGATAGCGGGGTGTCAAGCAAAATGTCAAGTGACGTGCTCTTAAATTTTAACGTCGCAAAACAACGGCCTTCCAGGCCGGCGCCGGCGTTAAATAATTGATGAGCAGATAGATGGGTCGCTCATTCGGCTTGAGTGGGAACTGTCTGCATGTTCCAACGCACCGATGCTGACTTTAAGTGGCTTGAACTGCCGCCGATGCGGGCGAGGAATCCAGATTCCCTGACGGATTGTAATCGCCAAACAACACATCGGCGATGGCTTTGCCAGTTTCGGTGCCAAAGCCCGGCAGATTCCGCCGGTCATCCGCCAGCGGACCCACCAACTTCCGGTTTTCCGGCGTGAGCATTTCCCGGCGGGCCCGTGCCGGTGTGCAGCCGGTCCACGCGGAAATGGTCGGCGTGCCACTCCACACCCAACTTGACTTGTTGGCTACGGGCTTGCGTTTCGGGGTTTGGGAGCGTAGTTGTTTTCATCGCATGATTGAGCACGTTTTTGATATACAAGAGCTTTCGCCGGTCGCGACCTTTGACTCAATTCATGGTTTCTTCTTACGTTAACCACCGACATGAAGCGTCACCTCCCAGTTCAGTGTGTCCTAGGGAGCATGCTGCTGGTTCTTTTCGGGGCGGGTTGTGGTGCATCGATACGCGAGGTCGAGCACAAACAGCAAGCCGAAACTCTCAGCCAGAGATACCAGCCTGCCGATGCCGGGCTGAAGCGACTTGTCGTACAGGACTTTGACCATCCGCGCATTCAAAACAATCCTGGCGGCAATGCTGGAACGTGGAATCTCGATCCGACCGATTCCAACTCGAGTTGCACGTACACCCTCGATGCGCAGACCAAACGCGGCCCTGAAGGAAACTCGCTCCACCTCGCGTACCGGCTCAATCCGAACAAGTCGTCCCAGAACGGATTCTGGATGAGCCTCAACGGACTCGACGCCCGAGACTACGACCATCTGGAACTCTGGATCAAGGGGGATCCGAAACAGGGCTTCGCCAGCTCACTCAAAATCGAAGTGAAGCAGCCCGAGCCGGACTCACCGGGCCAAACGCTCAAGGGCAGCTACGTCATCCAGGGTATCACTGATGAGTGGCAGCGCTTCCGTATTCCGCTCAATATGATGAGTGGCATCGAGACGTGGAAGGATCTCGACGTGCTCGTGATCGGATTTCATTCGCGCCGCGAAAAGGTGACGCAAGGGGCGGTTTTCATCGACGACATCGCCTTCGTCAAAACCGGCGATCCCGGTCCGTCCATCCGCGATCCCGTGTCCGCTCCGAAGAAGCGCGCATGGGAACAGGCCCATGGAGGAAAGATCGCGTCCCGGCCGTTCGTCATTCAGCGCCTCGCCGGATGGCCCGCCACTTTGCTGGCGGACAAATCCTCGTTTCCGAAGGATGATCGGGAATTTCTGTGGCGGGTTGCCCGCGACACCTGGACCGGCATCGATTCGCTCTGTGACCGGGAGCACCGGCTGCCGCTCGACCAGGTGAGTTTCGGCACCAATTCGGTCGATCCCGCGGAAAGCCGCGCCGGCGATTACGTGAACGTCACCGACATCGGCATCTATCTTATGTCGGTCTCGGCCGCGTGTGATCTGAAGCTGATCACGCGCGACGAAGCTCTCGAACGCCTGGGCCATACCCTCGGCTCGATTGAGGGGATGGAATCCTACGAAGGGTTTCTCTACAACTATTACGACACGACGACGAAGGAGCGCACGAGCAACTTCATTTCGTTCGTCGACAACGCGTGGCTGACGTCGGGATTCATGGTGGTACGCCAGGCCTTTCCGGAATTGAGCCCGCGCTGTACGAAACTCATCGATCGCGGCAACTACAAATTCTTTTACGACGATGTTGAACAAGTGATGAACCATGGCTTCTGGGTCCATATGAATTGTCGCGCAGAATATACTTATGGCCTGCTCTACACCGAGTCGCGCGCCGGCAGCCTGATCGCCATCGGCAAGGGTGATGTTCCCGAGGAACACTGGTTCCAGCTTCTGCGCACCTTCCCGTCCGACGCGGCCTGGCAATCGCTCCCACCGCATGAGCGCAAGCCGAAAACCGTGCGCGGACATGAAACCATCGGCGGCTGGTACGAATGGAACGGTCTCAAATATGTTCCCAGCTGGGGCGGCAGTCTATTCGAGGCGCTGATGCCGACGATCATCATCGACGAAAAGCAATACGCACCGGAAAACGTGGGGACCAACGACGTGATCCACGCGGTGATCCAGCGCCGCTATGCCCTTGAAGTGCTGAAATATCCCGTTTGGGGGATGTCGCCCTGCTCCATGACGGCCGGCAACGGTTATTCGGAATATGGCGTGAAAGTGCTCGGCGTTCGCGGCTATAAGGCGGGAGTCGTCACGCCGCACGCGAGCGCGCTCGCCCTCTACGTCACACCCGCCGAAGCCATTGCGAACCTTCGCCAATTGATCGGGAAATATGACATCTACGGCCAGTATGGGTTCTACGACGCCGTCGACCCGGTTTCCGGCGAAGTCGCCCATAAATATCTCGTGCTTGACCAGGGAATGATCTTTCTCGCGCTCGCGAATTACCTGGGCGACCAGTGTGTTCAGAAGCATTTCGCCGCGGATCCGATCGCTCAAAAAGTTCTGCCGATGCTCAAGGACGAGAATTTCTTCTCAAACTGACCCTCCTGATGAAAGCTGCGTCCGGCAAACCCAAATGGCAAAAGTGTCAACCCACTATCCGGGAAAGCGGTCTCAAAAATAGCTTTGCCGCTCAATTATGATAGAACAGGAACTAACGCCGGATCACCGAACAAAACCGGAAGATCGGATTCGTTTTTCACAATTGGCCGCCTATGGCGCCGGGGGCATTATTCCCATCGCCCTTTTCAACATTGCCGGCATACTCGTAGGTTTGATGGGAAATATCAGCCTGGGGCTCAGTGCCTTCTGGCTGGGCGTCATCCTGATCATCCCGCGTTTGTGGGATGCCCTTTCTGATCCGGTCATCGGTCACCTTTCCGATAATACCAGAACCCGTTGGGGGCGCCGGCGTCCCTATCTGCTGCTGGGCGGGGTCCTGGTCGCTGTCTTTTTTGTGGTCATGTGGTGGATCCCCAAAGGCGACACGGTGCGGGTCTGGTTCCCGTCAGAAACAGGTTTCCAGGCGTTTCAACTGGTCTATATCCTTTTCTCCCTGCTGTTGTTTTTCACTGCCTGCAATGTTTTTGAGATTCCTCACGGCGCCCTGGGGATGGAGATGACCACTGATTACCATGAGCGCACCCGCCTTTTCAGCGCCAAGAGTTTTGTCGGCAATCTTTTTGCCATGAGCACACCCTGGCTTTTTGCCCTCGCCAATCTGAAACTGTTCAAGGGAACCGGGAACGAAGCGGATGGCATGCGCTATGTGTCCATCATGGTCGCGGCGTTGATCATCCCGCTCTCCGTCTGGTGGACTTTCACATTGCGTGAGCCGGGATTTGTAAAGGCGGCCCGGCATGAAAGAACCCCGTTCTGGAAAGATATGAAACGCACGGCCAGCAACCGGAACTTTGTCATGCTGACCCTGACCATTTTCACCCTGGCCATGGGCTTCAATTTCGTCCAGCTGCTCGGGTCGTACATCCCCATCTTTTATGTGTTCGCCGGCGACAAGGTTGCAGGCGCTTATCTCCTCGGGATCAACGGCACCATCTGGGCCATCACCGGGCTCCTGGCCGTTTTCCTGTTGAACTGGATCAGCCCGAAAGTGGGCAAGCGGAACACCCTGGCCATTTCGATCCTGCTCATGTGTCTGGCACAGCTCTCCAAGATTGTCTGTTACAACCCCCGTTTTCCCTACCTGATCATCATTCCCACCGTCCTGCTTTCCGCCGGCATGCTGTTTTTCTTCACGCTGGGATCTTCGATGGTAGGCGACATCTGTGATGAGGATGAATTAAAGACGGGTTATCGCGCCGAGGGGAGTTACTACTCAATCTTCTGGTGGTTGATCAAGATGGGAACTGCATTTGCCAGCTTTGTCGCCGGGGCCCTCATCGTATTGACTGCCTTTGACCAGGTCCAGGTTACCCAGGTCGATAGGATCTCGGGGATGATCCGGGAGATTCACGGCGAGGTTCAGTCCTGGGGCGGTGATCAGGTTTTCAGCGGCACCAGCACCAAGTTGCTGGGAAAAAGCAAAACGCAAGTCGCTGCAGCGCTCGTCGAGGCAAAGGAATATGCGAGCTACCTCGAAAAGAAATCCGTAAAACAACCGGCGTCCTCCCGGGCATCGGCTGCGGAATACCAAAATCGTCAGCGCGAGACTTTGCTGAATGTTTTGTCCAGCATAAGGGCCACCGTCGGCGGACTGGAAGGGCTGCAACGGCGCATGGAGAACCTGGGGCCCCAGACCCAGGACTCCCACGTCAAAGCCATGGTGGCGGAAGCCATTCCCCTGACATTTCAAACCAAGTTTGAAAAAGCCCGGATGTATTCATTTGAGCTTAGAACCCATCTGGAATCCAAGGCACGGGAAAGTAAGAACAGCGCCGCGCACTATCAGGAGCTCATCAAGAACACGGCCACATTAAATGACCGGCTTGCCAGCCTGAACGCGACGCCAGCCCTGCCTGACCTGGACGATGAACTGGCAGCCATCGAAAAGGACATTCCACCTCTGACCAAACAGGCGCCTTATACTCTTTTGATGATGCGGGTGGTCGAGATCGGACTGCCAGTGCTGTTGAGCATTTTTTCCATCTTCTTTCTCTTCCGTTACTCATTGACTGAAAAACGGTCACGGGAGATCAAAAATCTTTTAAATCAAAGGAATGCGGAACGGTCAAAGGAAGCGGACGCGGCGGCTGGATCAGCGGCGGTTTAAGCTCATCCACGGGTTTATGTGTCGGACCGTGACTGTCAGCAACAAAAATATAGAATCAAGAGAATGACATTCAAGATTCAGGAAAACAATTTCTGTTTAAACAGCAAGAAAGTATTCCTCAATTCAGGAGAGATCCATTATTTCAGGATCCGGCGCGGGCTTTGGGACAAGCACCTGGAGGCAGCCCGGGAGGCCGGATTAACCACCGTCAGCACTTATGTTCCCTGGGCCTGGCACGAAGCAGAGGAAGGCGTTTTTGATTTTGACGGCACTTCATGCCCGGAACGTGATCTCAAAGGCTGGCTGCAGCGATGCCAGGCCAACGGATTGACCTGCATCGTCAAACCGGGGCCGTTTATCCTGGCCGAGACCCGTGGAGCGGGGCTGCCGGACTGGTTCATGGAGCAGTACCGGGAGGTAGTCAAGATGCGCAACCGTAAGGGCGAGATCGTGCCGGGCGACGGGGTCAGCCTGTTCAATCCAATCTACCTGGAGCGGGTGACGCGCTGGTACGACCAGGTCATGCCATTGATCCGCAAGGGCGAAATCTCGGCCGATGGTCCGATTATCATGATGCAGATCTGTAATGAGATCGGCCTGTTCTCATGGCTGGCGCACCAGGGAGACTATTGTGAAAATGTCCGGGCTCGCTTCATTGCATACCTGTCAGGCAAATTTAGAAGTATTTCGGAAATGAACGGCCTTTGGGGAACGGCTTACCCGGACTTTGCCCACGTGGAACTTCCCCCGGACGGCAAGCTTCCCTATGCCTCAAAGGGTGACCGCGGTCGTGATTATGAATGGCACTGTTTCTGGAGAACCTATTATGGCGATTATTTAAAAATGCTTACCGGCATGGCCAGGGACAGGGGGGTGACGGTTCCATTGTATCATAATCTTCCGGGCTGGATCTATGGAAGCGGTTATGAATTCCCGGTCAACATCACCATGTACGAAGAGCTCTTCGGAGATAAGAGCGAGATCATGTTCGGCGTCGATCATATCCCGGAATTCCTTTCACACCGCAACATGCATGATGACCGGATCATAAATGACATCACCGCTGCCATGCAGGGGAACAAGCCGTTGTTTGCCGCCGAGTTCCAGTGCGGCTCCCGGGAATACCACGTGGTGACGAATCCCCGTGAGCTGGAACTTTTCTACAAAGCCAGCATCGCCCACGGACTGACCGGCTGGAATTATTACATGTTCTCCCAGGGACGAAACCCAAGGCACCGGGGTTACTCCGGGGAGATGTTTTACTGGTTCAGCCCGCTAACGCCGGAAGGCGAGCGCACCAGCGCTTTCCCCTTGATCAAACGGATGAGTAAAATCGTTAAAACTTCCGAAAACCTGATCCTTGAGTCAGAACGGAAGGCAGAGATCTGCGTCCTTTTCTATCCGCCTTATTATGCCACCGAACTGGAGCGGCCCGAGACCGGAGCAAGCCGACTTCGATACAACCCTTCAGCCATTCGCCGGCCGGCCTATTTCGACGGTTTGCTGAAAGTGCTCCAGGTGCTCAACGTTGATTATGACATGGCGGACCTGTGCCAGGCCACGGCTGAAACATTAGGCAGATACAAGCAGGTGTGGGCGTTCAGCACCGACGAAATGAATGCCGGGGATCAACAGACCCTGGTCGATTATACCACGGCCGGCGGCAGGTTGGTTATGTTTCCGTACCTGCCTGACCGCGAGATGTCACAAAAGCCTTGCACCATCATACGAGATGCCATCCGGGTAAAACCATCCGGCGCAGAGATCATCGATTCTCCTCTGATCGATGTGTATGACTTGAAAGACATCAAGTGCGCCAATCCGCAAATCATTTATGATGAGCCATCGCTCGCGGGTGCGGAAGTGATTGCCCGGACGATTCGCGGTTCCGCGTGCGGGTTCGCGAAAAGCCTTGGCCGCGGCTCCATCATTCACCTGGGAACGTGGCTCGGGTTCGACACTGAAGGACATAAAGCGGTGTATGAAGCCATCCTCATGAAATCAGGTTCAAACCTCAGGCAGGCATCCGCATCCAATGAAAATATAGCAGTCAGGGAGCGTTTTACGGGTGATTCTGCTGCAATTCTTTTCATTGGGAACTATTACAACCAGGAACAGTATGGCAGAGTCACCTATACACATCCGGAAAGCGGGGAGGCCATCCATGTACCTTACGCGCAGGCCGGGATGATTTGGCCGGCCCTTTACGGCGTCTTGACCCCGGTATGCCTGGAGATTTCTGACGGCATCCAGATCCTGCACAGCACCTCGGATATTCTCGAGGTTGCACGGGATAACGGCCAGCTGCAGATCACCCTGCACGGAGATCGGGACCTGGCCGGGGAGATCCTTTTTGAAGGTGCTAAGGTTGGTAAGATCAAATCTGCGACAATGTACGGTGACCCGGTAAGGATGGTTCGTGACGGCAAACGTACCGCATTTATATACCGTCACCAACACAAGGAGGAAATGACCCTGAGCGTCAGGATACTATCATGAAAGTCACCCGCTGAACCTCTGTGTAATAATGGTGTAAAAGCTTCACAGAGTTACCCAGCGGGACCACTGAATAACCCAAAGGACTCCTGATGCGCTCCCAGTGCCAATCACTTTGAAAGAGTGGAAGAAGATGTCTTTGAATAACAATATGACGCTTAAGAATTCTGTTGGTTTATCCTTTGAATTCCTTGGCAATGGCTCTCTGAAGAGCATGGAAGTTCATCCCATCAGGATAAACCTCAAAGCGGCGACTCCTTTTTCAAAACCGGGCACGAACCTTTATCTGAGGAAAAGGAAGAAACCGTTTGAATTCACCGCTCTTCTCGGCCCGGAGGGCAACAGCCGTTTTAAAATGGCCGGTGACGCTTTTATTGCCAGGGGAAGCTGGGCCGGTCTTGATTACACCTGCGTGTTGCAGCTGTCCAAGAACAGCCTGGGCTGGCAGTGGAGGGTTGATATCAAGAATCTGTCTGACAATCCTGTTAAACTGGATCTGATCTACGTGCAGGACGCCGGGCTGAAGCCAGTGGATGGCGGGTTGATCAACGAATACTATGTGAGCCAGTATCTGGAACGCCGCATCCTCGAAGATAAAATCTTTGGCGCCGTGGCCTGCTGCCGGCAGAACATGAAGGAATCAACCGGCCATCCCTGGTTTATGCTGGCCTGCAAAAAAGCAGCCGTGGCAGGTAGTGTCGACGGAATGCAATTTTATGGCAGGACCTACCGGGAAACCGGCATCCCGGAAGGGCTGCTGGCAGATTGCCCGGGTGGTGATTATGCCGGGGAATCTTCGGTGTTCGCCTTGCAGGAAAAACCCTTCAGTCTGGCCGCCGGCGGGGTTCATCATAGCGTTTTTGTTGGCGCCTATCTGCCGGATCATCCACAGGCCACATCGGAGGATGATCTTAATTGCTTGCCCGGCCTGATGCTCGAATCCGATGAGGAGACCCCGCCTTGGCACGCGAATGACCTGATTCCCCCGACGCGGAATTTATTCAATACCGCCCCTTTCTTACCGGTGGATGATTTGAATGATGATGAACTTAACTGCTTCTTTGGCAAGGAGAGGCGCCATCGCGAAGATGAAAACGGCCGGTTGCTGTCATTCTTTAGCGCGCAAAACAACCATGTCGTGCTGCGGGCCAAAGAGGTAATGGCTGACCGACCGCATGCACACATTATGCAAGCCCGGGCCGGATATTTGCCTGATGAAAGCATCATGTCAACCACCGCCTTTGCCTTTGGGGTTTTCAATTCGCATCTCACGCAGGGCAATACCAATTTCAATGTGCTGCTCTCGGTCTGCACCAGCCAGTTCAATCTCGCCCCGGAAACAGGTCAGCGGATCTTTGTGGAGGTGGCGGGAAGGCGCTATTTGCTGGGGGTTCCTTCGGCTTTCGAGATGGGCCTGAATCACTGCCGGTGGATTTATAAACACAGCGATCACTGCTTCCAGGTCCGTTCCTGGACCTCGAAAGCCGCTCCGCAGGTCAATATGGACTTTAAAGTGATCAGCGGAAGTAAGGTGAATTTGCTTATCACCGACGATTTTGACGCTCGGAACGGCTGGACCATCCACCCCGGGGGCAAAGCCGGTGAATATTTGGCCCGGCCCAGGCCAGACAGCATGATCGCAGGCAAATTTCCGGAGGCACAATTCAGACTTGTGATAAACAGCGCCGGTTCTGATTACCGGGCTTGTGGCGGCGAAGCGCTATATCCGCACCCTGACGGCCCGCGAGGCTCTCTGTTCGTCCTCGATGTCCGTGAAACCGGAGATTTCTGCATGAGTTTCCTCGGGGAAGTGCCTTCGGCTGCCGAGGCGGTTAAATTTGAAGATCCGGATCGGCAGTGGCTCTCGGATTGCCAGGAGGCACGGTCTGCCTGGAAAGATTTGAGTTTGAACCTCTCCCTGCAAGGAACCCAGGAAGACATCGCAGCCATCCAGGAGATCCTGCCCTGGTATGGCCTGAATGCCATCACCCATTTTCTGACCCCCTACGGGCTGGAGCAATTCAGCGGGGCCGCCTGGGGCACGCGCGATGTGGCCCAAGGGCCCATTGACCTGCTGCTGACCCTGGAAAAGTATGATGCAGCCAGGCAGGTGTTATGCATCATATTCTCAAACCAGAACCCGGACGGCGGATGGCCGCAATGGTGGATGTTCGACCGCTACTCGCATATCCGGGCGGACAGCTCTCATGGCGATATTTTCTACTGGTGCATCATCGCCCTCAGCAACTACATCAAAGTGACCGGCGACCTGAAAATTCTGGACGAGGTCCTTCCTTATTATCATGAGAAGGGATCTGCCCCGGCCGACCCAACGCCGCTCAGCGAGCATGTGGACCGGCTGATTAAAAGGATCGTTGCTTCATTCATTCCGGGCACGGCCCTGGTACCCTTTGACGGCGGTGACTGGAATGATTCCCTGCAGCCGGTCAGCAAGGATTTAGCACAACGAATGATCTCAAGCTGGACGGTCGAGATGAATTATCAGGCTTTTTCTGAATACCAATTGGTATATGAAGCGACCGGTAATCCACGAAAAGCCGGAGAACTGAAAGACATCTGTGAAAGGATCAAGGCTGATTTCAACAATTACCTGGTCAAGGATGGCGTCGTGGCAGGTTATGGTCTGGTTGAAAACGACCGTAGCATCAGCGTACTGCTGCACCCCAATGATACCACAACCGGGATCCGGTACAGCATCCTGCCGATGAACCGCGGCATTATCAGCGAGATATTCACCCGGGAGCAGGCGCAGCATCATCAGGATCTGATTGAACAGCATCTGAAAGGCCCTGACGGCGCCCGCCTCATGGACCGTCCGCTAAGGTACAAAGGAGGTATCCAAACCATTTTCCAGAGGGCGGAGAGCAGCACCTTTTTTGGCCGCGAGATTGGCTTGATGTACGTGCATGAGCATGTTCGTTACGCAGAAGCACAGGCCCGGACCGGCAGGGCGGATGCCCTCATGAAAGCACTCCGCCAGGCCATACCGGTGGGATATCGGAAGGTTGTCCCTTGCGGGGATATCCGCCAGTCAAATTGCTATTACAGCAGTTCGGATGTTGCCTTCCGGAACCGTTATGAGGCTGATGAACGTTACGCTGAAATACAAAGCGGCAAGATCACGCTTCGAGGCGGATGGCGGGTGTACTCCAGCGGGCCTGGTATTTATATCGGCCTGATCGTTTCGCGATTACTTGGCTTGCGGATTGTATCCGGGAAGCTCATCGTCGATCCGGTCATGCCGCATTCCCTGGATGGCTTATCTGCCTCACTCGATTTGTTGGATCATGCGGTGACGTTCAATTACGCTGTCAAGGAAGGCAATTTCAGCCCCAAAGCTGTTTCCATTAATGGCCAGGCCATTCCGCTCAAGTATGAAGAAAACAAATACCGCTGGGGCGGAGCAGTGATTCCCGTCGAGCAATTTTTAGCCATGCTGGTCCGGCAGAAAAATATTGTGGAGGTAAGGCTGTAAAGAATTTTGGGGCGCGGTGGGGGACCGGAGTTGCCGCCGGCTCCCCGCACAGATCCGGGCAGGCGGCGTAACCGCACTTTGACAATGGGACGGCCGCTTACTGAGTCTTCTCCGGAACTGCCGTCTTGCTCCAGCGCACGGTCGCCGACTTGGTCTGGCTTGAGTCGCCGCCGATCCGGATGATGAATTCACCCGGCTCCCAGTCGTATTCCAGTTTGCTGTTGTAGAATTTCAGATCTTCCGGGGTGATGCGAAATGTCACCTTCCGGGTCTCACCCGGTTGCAGGCGCACCTTTTGGAAGCCGCGCAAGTCTTCGACACTGCGCGTCACACTGGCCACCGGCTGGGTCAAATACAACTGCACCGTTTCTTCGCCGGCGCGCTTGCCCGTGTTGGTCACTTCAACCGAAGCGAGCAGCGTCTCCTCGCCAACGAGATTGGTCTGACTCAACTGGATGTCCGCGTACGAGAACGTGGTATAGCTCAGACCGTAGCCAAACGGATACAATGGGCTGTTCAGCACGTCCAAATAACGGGAGACGTACTTATAATGCGGATTGCTCTCGTAAGGACGCCCCGTGTTCTTGTGGTTGTAATAGATCGGGATTTGGCCAACGTCACGCGGAAAGGTCGCCGTCAGTTTTCCTGACGGATTGTAATTGCCAAACAGCACATCGGCGATGGCGTTGCCGGTTTCCGTGCCCCCAAACCAGGTTTCAAGAATCGCGCCGCAATGTTCCGCTTCCCAGGTCAGCGTCAGAGGCCGGCCATTCATCAACACCAACACGATCGGTTTGCCGGTTTTCACCAGCGCCCGCAACAAATTGTCCTGGCATTTCGGCAGTCCGAGGTGGCTGCGGCTGGCAGCCTCGCCACTCATGCCCGACGATTCCCCCAACACTGCCACCACAACGTCCGCCCGAGCCGCCACCGCCTCCGCTTCCCGGATCATGTCCTGCGGCGTCCGCCGGTCCACCGGCAGGTACTCGCCGAACTCTCTCAGCGTTGCCAGGAGCGCGGGATCATCAATCAGATTCGCGCCCTTCGCGTGCAGAATGGTCACGGCGGAACCGGCGACGTTGCTGATGCCCGCCTCGACACTGACGGCCTGGCGCCAGTCGCCGGCGGCGCGCCAGCAACCCAACAGATTGCTCTGGTCATCCGCCAGCGGGCCGATCAGCGCAATGACCCCGGATTTCTTCAAAGGCAGGATTTGCCCGGTGTTCTTCAGCAGCACGAACGATCGTTCCGCGAGTTCCCGCGCGACTTTGCGGTCTGCCGGCGTGAGGATTTCCGCGCGGGCGCGTTCCTCCGTGCAACCCCGGTAGGGATCGGCAAATAATCCGAGTTTGTACTTGGCCTCGAGAATGCGCCGGCAGGCCTGATTGATCATCGACTCCGGGATTTCTCCGTGGGCGATCAATCCCGGCAAATAGTTGAGATAGGTTTCGCTGACCATGTCCATGTCCACTCCCGCCGTCATGGCTAATTTGGCGTCCTCGGACAAATCCCCCATGCCGTGTTCGGTCATTTCACTGACGGCGGCATAGTCAGTGACGATGAAACCCCGGAACCCCCATTGTTTTCTCAGCACATCCGTGAGCAGCCAACGATCGGCTGTGGCCGGGATCCCGTTGATATCATTGAATGAAGTCATGACGCTGCCGACTCCGGCTTCCACCGCCGCCCGGTACGGTGGCAGGTAGTACTGGTACATTTTGAGCCGGCTCATATCCACGGTGTTGTAGTCGCGGCCGGCTTCCGCCGCACCATACAACGCAAAATGCTTCACGCACGCCATCAGGTCGTTGCTTCGGCTCAGATCATCGCCCTGGTAGCCGCGGACCATCGCCCGGGCAATCTGCGACCCCAGATACGGGTCTTCGCCCGCGCCTTCCGCGATTCTTCCCCACCGCGGGTCCCGGCAGATATCCACCATGGGCGAGAACGTCCAGTTCACGCCATCGGCGGTCGCCTCCGTGGCGGCAATACGAGCGGTCCGCTCGATCGCCTCCGGGTTCCAGGTGCAGGAAAGTCCCAGCGGGATCGGGAAAATCGTCTTGTGACCATGAATCACATCAAATCCGAACAGCAGCGGGATGCCCAGCCGGCTCTGAGTGACCGCCATGGATTGCAGCTTTCGCACCGCCACCGGCGTATAGACATTGAAAACTCCGCCCACCAGGCCATTCCGAATTTTCGACTCCACGTCCTTGCTCAGCTGCGGCCCGGTGACTGTGAACCCTTCCGACAATAAATTCAATTGCCCGATTTTTTCCTCCAGCGTCATCCGAGCCATTAAATGGTCAACGAAGGAGTCCATGCTGGCATCGCCGGCCGGCGGTGCGGCCTGGAGACGGCATGACATGATTATCCCGATCAAGGCGGAGAGCAGTCTGGTTCTTTTCATTTCGCGCTGTGGTATATGTGTCCGGGCGGGCTTTTAACACAAATGACCGGGGCTTGTCAGAATAATTCCGCGTCGGGAAAACTCCGTGAAACCAAAGCCCTCCAGGATTTTTTGTTGATGCGGCGCGAAGACTGTCAAGCGGCTACGGCAGGCCGGGTGTTCCGACAGCGTGTTGCTGGATCCAGTACAAGTCCGTAATCTCGGGATCGCCAGCTGAAAAATAATGGTCGTTGATCGGGGTTCGCTGGATCGGTTGAGTTATCCAGCCCGGATTCCATTTGTGAAGGATGGAATGGCCGTCGGCAAAGGAAAAGCCGCATGCGCCACCTATGTATGCAGCGGGAACATCCCGCAGATGAAGGTTACCTGGCGCTTCGTCGGTGCTGAAAACGCCGTCGTTGATGCTATCCGGTCGCTCGTCCAGATAAAGAAAGGTCCGCGAAGGTGAGCGAATGCTGGAAAGGGTGTTGAAGGGCACGGGCGAGTTTTGGGGGTTGACTGGTTGGGACAAACTGCCACCTGTTCCGGCCTCAGCCGGGTAGCCGGTGAAAGTGTTCATTGAATAACTGCGAACTCGCGGGTAGGTGCTACCATAGATGGTGTAAACCGACTGGTCCGCCGGGCACTTGAACACTTTGTAATTCTTGCCGAGATAACTCCCCAAAAAGGCGCCATAGGGATAGGCTGTATTGTCAACCAGCATGGCGGTATTGGTATTGTCTGTCTGTCTACCCTTGAGTGGCATTCCGTTCAGGCTGAGCGCTCCCGCCACCCAACAGGGATGTTGCGAATCCGAGCCGGCGATTACGCCAGGCAACGTGCCATCCATGTTGGGCGGGTTATGATCATGATGGTCGCCGGCGTACATGATTGCCGCGGTTGCCAGTTGTTTGGTGTTGTTCATGTCGCTGGCACCTTGCGCCCTGATTTTGGCTGCGCTGAGAGCCGGCAGGAGCATGGCGGCCAGGATGGCGATGATGGCAATAACCACCAGCAACTCGATCAAGGTAAAAGCAATGCTGCGTTTGCCGATAAGCCTTTTTCCCGGATTGCGGTGCGTGTAGTTTGCGCGGTTCATGGAGACGTTACCTTGTAAAACCGCTGACTGTCTCCGGGGTTGACGTCCGTCACGGAAACGACCGAGCCGTTGCCGACCGCCGGGTTCAACAATGTCCAACTGCCGGTGGTCAGATTCGTGCGGTAAAAGACGCGGTAACTCCATCCATTCTGGGTCGGGAAGGAAATATTGATGTTATTGCCGGACCTCGCCGCCGAAGCGGTGAGGGTCGAAGCCGGCACCAGCATGAAATAATTCGGATAGCAATTGCCCGTCGGAGTTGAAATCTGCAATGTGGTTGCTCCGGTAATATTCACGGTGGCCGGCGCAACGCCACCGGCATCGGTCAATGGCATCCAGGCAAAGGTATTGATACTGGGGAGGGTGGAACTGAATTGGCCAATCGGTTTGACCACTTGATTGGTGGTTCCAACGCCGCTGACCACCTGGCCCAGCTTCATCGTAAAAGCGCCCAGGCCGGATGAACGGGCGTAAACGTTGTATTTGCCCAACGGATAATCGCGGGTGTAGTTGGCCCAGTCGCCGCCGCCGAACCAATATAACTGGTAATCGGGCGAGAAGCTGTTGGCGAAAATCGTCCGATAGTAATCGCCGGTTTCAGGCTGCTGCGGAATCCCGTTCTGCCGATACTGGAAGTCGGAGCCGTCCGTCGGTTCACCTGAAACAACGGTATGCCGGTAATCAACGTTGCTGACCGACACGAAAGAAGCATAGCAGTCCGGGGTGTAACTCGCGGTGGGAACATACTGTCCGCCGTTGTAATCGAAATCCTCCGCCTCAACCATGTAATTGGTCTGGCTGAAGGTGTCGAACTGATTGGTGATGCTGATGCCGTGGCCGAGCGAGTTGGTCACGTTAATCACCGCCGTGTGAATAGCGTTAAGCTCCAGCCCGGCGTACACCACGTTATTGCTCAAATTCGAGCCGGTGATAACCAGATTAGGCGTGACATTATTACCGTCCAGAATTACCTGGATGCTGTTGGCCGTGAAGATGGCGCCCGAGCCGGTGGTCACCGTGAAGCTCAAGGTATTGGTCGGTTCAAACGGATGTTTGCCATCCGGATAAAGCCCGGTCAGGTAGGGCAAATCGAGCTCCGCAGGCACCAGCATGAAGAAAGTGGGCAGGAGATTACCGCCGCTGGTGACCTGCAATGTTTCCTTGCCGTTGAGAACGACGGCGGCATTCTGGTTGTTGGTGTTCTGCAAATAGACGTATTGGAAGGTGCTCCAGCCCTCACCGCTGAGGACCGAGAAGGTGCCCACCACATTGGTCACGCCGCCATTGATCACGCTCAGTTGCAGGCTCCCGGAGAAACCTGTGCCGGTCGCCAGCCGGGCGATGATCCAGTTGGTGCTGGCAGGCCAGTCGCGGGTGTAATTGACCCATTCCGCGCCGGTGTATGACGGGTTGCCGATAAACGGATTGATGGCGTAATCAATTCTGTTCGCGGCATAGAGATTGGGCCGCGAATAATCTTGAGATGGGGCCTGCCCCATCGGATCGCCACTGCGGTAACTCCCGGACAAGCCGCTGGTGTTAAACTCGTCCACATTCTGCACGCCCACTTTGCCAAAATAGCAATTGGGGTCGCCAGGCGCATTGCAAATATCCGGATTATCCAGGTACAGGCCGTTGGTAAAATCCCAGTCTTCAGCCTCCCACAGGTAGGTCGCCGGTTGGGCTCCGTACCACGTTGTCTCGAAATAAGTACTGGCGCTGGCAGTCTGGTTGCTGCTGTCCGAAACGTTGATGGTCACGTTATAGGCGGCGTTGGACTGCAGCCCGGAATAGGCCACATTCTTGCTCGAAGCGGAACCGCTGATGGCCAGAGCTCCGGAGACATCGGTTCCATTCAAGATCAGGTGAATGGCATTGGTATTGATGGTAAAACCGCTGGGCGAAGTGACTGTGAACGTGATGCCGGTGCTGGGCGGCACCAGAATCATGTTTTGCGGGTAAAGCCCGGTAATGCTCGGCGGAACCGGGCCGCTGACCTGGTCCAAAACCGCGTCGTCAAAATAAGCCGAGCCGCCTTCCGTCCCGGCCTGGAAATAGCAATAGCGGTAGCGAATCGCCACAGTTCCCGCCGGAGCCACCAATTGACTCACCGCGCCGGTCACGGCGTAGGTGGTAAAATAAGGATCACCCGTGGCAATCGGCTGAGTTAAATCACAGGCATTCGTCACCGAATACGGATACCAATTGGTGGACGATGCCACGTTCCGGTTGAAGGGAGCGGACTTGTAAAGAGACAGGAGGTTGCTGCTCGAATCAAGAAACTCGACCTGCAACCAGGTATAACAATCCGCGCCCAAAAGGTCGCCCGGTGCCGTGGCCATCCAGCCGTTGGCCTGATAAATTGAACCCGGACTGCTGTTGAAAGTCTGGGACAGGCCCGCCACGTTGCTCACGGTGCCGCTGTAAAGCGCCCCCCATTGCTTCCAGAACTGCACTCCTGAATGGGGGGGGAAGTTCTGACCGCTGGATGACTGGTTAACCACCCAATAGTCCTTGGTCGTGACAGGGAGTGTCGGTGGCGCAAAATACGTCCAGCCGGCGGCAACATGCTGCCCTCCCGGGTCGGATTCGAAGCCTGGATCCGCCAAAAGATTAGATGCTTGCGCCGGCCTGGCTGCCAGCAACCCTCCGGCGGCCACGGTTATGAGCAGGTAACGCCAAATGGCGAGTTGAGTCGGGTTGGACGGGTTCTGAACGACCCCCGGACGGCTGACCGAAGCATTCGGATAACATTTCATAAAAAGCCTTCATCTCCTCCCTTTCCTGGAAATACTGTTTGTGCATCTCCAAGAATACGGGTGTTATCCGGACTATTGCAATGGAATCAGAAAATGTCAACTTGTTTTTCGGATAAGTCCGGGTGCTTCCGTGCGGGTTCATGCCCTGAAGCTTTCGAGCTGGCATAACAGCCTCCGCCAGAACTCCGTTCCAGCAGGGTCCGGCATTTTGCACGATTTAAGCAAGCGACTTCAATACAATGGCCAGTGTTTATCTGGCGGACTGTCGTGTCTAATGAGGAACGATTCAGTTGGATGCGGCCGAGTATGCCGTACCATCGACGCATGTCCTGCCGAATGATTCCGGCGTAGCAGGCTTCCTGGACTTGTTTCCCAAAAGCAGGTTGTCGGGTTTGGCATGCTCGTCCTCCACGGGCGGTCCACTTCAAGCCCAGCCAAAGCCGAAGCCGACTGTGATATCTTGTTTTATCTTGACCGCGTTGGTTTCGATGTTACGCTCATTGTGATAGCTACCTTAATCGCGAATGAAACGAATTCTGCTTCTTCCGGTTCTGCTCGCAGCAGTTACTTTTGGTGTCAGCGCGCAACCGGTTGCCCCGACCAATTTGGTGCTCTTTTCGGGTCATCAGAGCGCCATCCTGCATTGGGATCCCGATTCGTCGCCCAACATAAACGGATATATTGTCTATCGTTCGCTCAGCAGCGGCGGCCCTTTCGCGCGCCTGAATTCGAGCCTGGTGACAACGCTGGGTTACTGCGATCTTAGTGTCAGCGACGGGCAGACGTATTATTACCAGGTGACTGCGGTGAATGCGTCATCCCAGACCAGTCCGCCTTCGACGACGGTGTTCACGACGCCGGCTCCCTTTGCCAGTGACGACGCCTTTCTGGATTATTTGGAGGAAGCCAATTTCGATTATTTCTGGTACACGGCGAATCCCGCCAATGGTCTGATCCCGGATCGTTCCACGGTCGGCTCGGCGTGCAGCATCGCGTCGGTCGGATTCGGGCTGACCGCCATCGGAATTGCCATCGACCACGGCTGGATAACGCGGGACCAGGGAGCCGCACGGGTGCTGACCACGTTAAACACCTTTTGGAACGGGCCGCAGGGCACCAACGCTTCCGGAGATATCGGCTACAACGGATGGTTCTATCACTTTCTGGACATGAACACGGCCACCCGCTCAGGCAATTCGGAACTGTCTTCCATTGACACTGCTTTGCTGTTGGGAGGAGTTCTTTACGTCAAACAGTATTTCAGCGGCACAAACGCAACCGAGGCCAGCATCCGGACCGAAGCCAGCGCGATCTTTAACCGGGTGAATTGGGCATGGATGGCCCCCGACGTGCCCGGCACGAACGGCGTCCGGATGGGCTGGCTGCCCAACAGCGGCTTCAGCACCTTTGGGGACTGGGTCGGGTACGACGAAGGGATGCTCATTTACCTGCTCGGCATCGGTGCCACGAGCAATTCGATACCGGCGTCCTGCTGGAACTATTGGACCAGTGGCTATGTCTGGGCCACATACTATAGCCAGTCGTTCATTACGTTTCCTCCGTTGTTCGGCCACGAATATTCCCATTGCTGGGTGGACTTCCGCCACGTCGGGGACGCCTACCTGAACGCCAGGAACAGCACTTACTTCGAGAACTCGCACCGGGCGGCGCTGGCGCAGCAGGCGTATTGCATTGCCGACCCGCTGGGCTGGCCGGGATACAGCAGCCTCGTTTGGGGATTGACCGCCTCCGATGATCCTTACGGCTACTCGGCGCACGGCGCCCCGCCGGCTCAGAATGACAACGGCACGATTACCTTCACCGCCGCGGGCGGCGCTTTGGCTTTCGCTCCCGAGATCGCGCTGCCAACAATGAAAAACTTCTACAACAACGGGCGGCTCAGATTTTGGACACAGTATGGTTTCATTGATGCTTTTAACCTCAGCGCCGCGTGGTACGACAATGCCGAGTTGGGAATCGACCAGGGCCCCATCGTGATCATGGCCGAGAACTATCGGAACCAGAACGTCTGGCGGCTGTTCATGCAAAACCCTGAGATCCAGAACGGTTTGCAGCTCGCCGGTTTTGTCTCACTCCCGTTTATGCCGCTGTCCGCGCAGGCACAACCGGACTTGGGCACCGTCACCTTGACCTGGGCTGCCACTTCAAACCGGACTTATCAAGTGGAATACTCGACCAACTTGATTTCCTGGTTTACCGCGCCGACCGGGGAAGTGACCGCCACGAATACCACGGCCAGTTGGACCGATACCGGCCCGCCGGGCACTCTCACCGTGCCTTTTACTGATACCGCGAGATTCTACCGCGTCTTCCAGTACGGTACACCATAGACTTGCGTGCCCCGCAAAAAATGATAAGTGGCAAACAAAGTCGTTCAACATCCGCCCTCACCCCAGCCCTCTCCCCCCGGAGAGGGAGAATTGTGCCCCATCTCCATTGAAAATCAGTGGCGGGATTTGCCTAACAGTCTTCCGCAAAAAGAAGGCTGCCTACACCTTTTCCTTCTCCTGGGGGAGAAGGTCAGGATGAGGGCGGGTTAAAACACCAATTTACTTGCCAACCTGTGCTTTACGATAAATCGGCCTGGCAACCACGAGGGCAGGGGAGCGTTTGCCGCGAATTTCTATTTCAAGCTGCGTGTCCGGTCTCGCCAATTCCAGCGGCACATATCCCATTCCGATGCCGATGCTCAGCGACACTACCCGCTGGCGCGGACACTTTGGAGCTGCGCGAAAAAATGATAAGCAGCAAACAAAGTCGTTCAACATCCGCCCTCACCCCGGCCCTCTCCCCCCGGAGAGGGAGAATTGTGCGCCATCTCCATTGAAAATCAGTGGCTGGATTTGCCTGGCAGTCTTTCGCAAAAAGCAGGCTGCCTACACCTGTTCCTTCTCCTGGGGGAGAAGGTCAGGATGAGGGCGGGCTAAAACACCAATTTACTTGCCAGCCTATGCTTTACGATAAATCGGCCTGGCAGCGACAAGGGCGGGGGAGCGTCTGCCGCGAATTTCGATCTCAATGTTTGTATTTGGCTTGGCCACTTCTGGTGGCACGTAACCCATGCCGATGCCGATGCCCAGCGACGGGCTTTGCGTCCCGCTGGTGACTTCGCCCACCTCCGCGCCATTTACCCAAATGGGATAATGTGGCCGCGGCGGCGCGGATTTCCCGGTCATTTTGAAGGCAGCCAGGTTTTTCCCGGTGCCTTTCGCTTTTTGCTCTGCCAGGATCGAACGTCCGGTGAACTCGCCCTTGTCGAGCGAAACGAAAAATCCAAGCCCGGCTTCCATCGGCGTGGTATTTTCGTCCAGTTCGTGGCCGTAGAGCGGATAACAAACTTCCGTGCGCAAGGTGTCGCGCGCGCCAAGGCCGCAGGGCTTGATGCCGAACGGAAGGCCAACGGACAGGATTTTATTCCATACGTCCTGGATGGCCTTGTCCGAGCCGACGATTTCAAATCCGTCCTCGCCGGTATAACCGGTGCGGGAAACGAGAACATCACCGCCGTGAAATGGAAAACCGCCAATCTGGTTCTTTTTCAGGTCGGTGACACGTTCCACCCGCGTCGAGCAATTCGAGCCGCCCGGAATGCACTGTTCAATGAATTCCCTCACGCGCGGGCCCTGCACGGCCACGGCGGCGTAATTGTGCGACGCATCGGTTAGGTGCAATTCGCCTCGTTGCGGAAACTCCGCGGCCTGGGCCTGCAACCACGCCACGTCCGCCCCGACCCGCGAGGCGTTAATGATGAGGAAATAGACCTCGTCGGAAAGCCGGTAAGCGTACAAGTCGTCTATAGCACCGCCGCGCTCGTTGCACATCAGGGTGTATTGGCCCTGGCCGGATGCGAGTTTGCGGAGGTCGTTGGTCAGCGTATGGTTCAGGAAATCCGCCGCGGCCCTGCCGCTGACGGTGACTTCGCCCATGTGCGAGATGTCAAAAATGCCGGCGGCACGGCGGACGGCGAGATGCTCCTCGACAATGCTCGTGTATTGAACGGGCATTTCCCAGCCGCCAAAATCAATCAACTTCGCGCCCAGCTTCTGGTGCGCGGCGAAAAGTGGCGTGCGGTTCAGCCCCATTTTTCCGTTTTCATCTGCTCTTTGGGCACGCCCATGCCGTGCAGCACCACTTCCTCGGCGAACTCAACCAGTTCGTTGGGCCCGCACGCGTAGAAGATCGTGTTGGTCAGATCGTGGACGTGTTCCTTGACCCATTCGGGCGTGATGCGGCCGCGGCGCCCCTGCCACGGATCGTGCTCATCCAGCCGGGTGCAGGTCACATAAAAACTGAAGTTGGGATTTTCAATTTCCAATTGATGAAACTCCTGTTGAAAGATGATGCTGCGGGTCGTGCGCACGCTGTAGAGGACGCTGATCTTGGTGTCCAATTTGCGCCGGGTGGCCTCCCGCACAAAACCGCGGAACGGGGTCACCCCCGAGCCGCCGGCAACGCAAACGAGGTGCTTGTTCGGCTCAAAGACGGGCAGGAATTTCCCGACCGGCGGAATGACCAGGAGCTTGTCGCCGACTTTCGCCCAATCCACGAGTCGCGTGCCCATTTTGCCGTCCCGTTTGATGGTGACTTCGTAATAGCCGCGATCCAGCGCGCAGGACGACAGCGAGTAGGCGCGTTTGTAATTCGGCGAGTCCGGCCAGTACACCGTGATAAATTGTCCGGTTTTAAAGTCGGGGTTGTAACCGTCCGGCCATTTGAGCCGGATGGTCTTCGTGTCCGGCAACTCCATCGTCACCAGTTCAATCGGCATTTCAAGGACTTCTCTGGCCATAATTTTATAAAAAAATGAGTCTAATAATTTTCCTGGATGACGGCAAGCGCGCGTTGCGCAAAACCGGTCAATTCCGCAGAAACCGGCTGCCGTGATCCCGTTTTACGGCGCTTTCCCCGCCAGAGCTTTTTCAAAAAATATGCAGCCGCCGACGCTAGTCGGCGCCAATCGGATAAAAGCGAATGATATGGCGCGAACTGACGTTCGCGGCTACGGGATTAATCAAATTGCTCTGGCAACGCCGCCACACGATTCGCAACTTGGGGCCAAACGTCCGGTAATACTCAACGTGTTTTGTTCTTTTTTGAACAAAAGTTGACAACCTTGCAGACATGGTTCAAGCCGGCGGCCTGTTCGCGGCGGTTTCCAGTCGTTTGAGAACTTCCTGCGCGAGCAATTCGTACGCCGCCGAGCCGGAACTGTATTTGTCGTAGTGAATAATCGGTTTGCCGAAACTGGGCGCTTCGGCCAGGCGCGTGCTGCGCGGAATGACCGTTTCAAACACGCGCGCGCCCAACAGGTTCCGCACCTCGCCGACGACTTCATTGGAGAGTTTGGTCCGGCCGTCAAACATCGTCATCACGACGCCGAAAATGTCGAGACGCGGATTGGCGCCGGTCTGGCGCAATTGGGTCAGCACGCGGTTCATCATGGAGATGCCTTCGAGGGCGTAATACTCGCATTGGAGAGGCACCAGCAGACCGTCCGTGGCGGCGACAAAGGCGTTCAAGGTCAGAACGCCCAGTGACGGCGGGCAATCAATGAAAACAAGGTCAAAGCGGCTGCTTTCCAGAACCGGCTTAAGGACGTTGGCCACGCGCAGCAGGTGATTGTCCAAACGCGCCAGTTCCAGGTCGGCCGCGCATAGATCCACTTCACTCGGCACCACGTCGAGGTGTTCAAACGAGGTGCTTTTAATTTTATCAAGCAGGCCGCCTTCGCCGAGCAAAACACGGTACGCGCTGGCGCCATCGGTTTTATCCAGACCCAGTCCGCTGGTGGCGTTGGCCTGGGGATCGAGGTCGAAAAGCAGCACGCGCTGGCCCAGAGCAGCCAGACAGGCGGCCAGATTGACGGCTGTGGTCGTTTTTCCCACACCGCCCTTTTGATTGGCGATCGCGATGACTTTGGTTGGCACCCGCCCGATTTAATGAAAAGGGCGCGGCGGTTTCAAGTTAACAAGCGCTAAACCTGAACCCGGGAAACGCGGGAAGTCCATGCCTGGCCGGCGAAATTAATTGCCCGATACCACCGGGAAGGAGGTGAGCTGTGCGTTGACCGGCATTTGTCCAAACGAAACGGAAGAAGCACTTTGAAAGTTAACCACCGGATTTGTACTGTTGTCGGCGATCAGGAACTGGTTGACGGGCGGTGTCAACGGCGTGGCGGTTGACGAGGCGAGCGGCGCCACGTCTGCTGAGGCCGGTTGCAGAATTGCCTGGGCCGCGAATTCCGGCCGTTGCGCCATCACCGCTCCAAACAACAGCAAACCACACAGGGCCGTGGCAAATCCGCCCGCAAAGACGGGTTTGGTTTCAAACGATTGAAGCAACTTGAGCAACCACGGCATAGTGGCAAATAAACTGCCCGCCGTGGTCTCGGCCTCACCGTCGCGAATGCGCGCCATCACCTGGCGCGAAAAGTTGTTGAAATATCCGGGGGGTGGCGTCTCGTGGCGCTTCAGCTCCAGCAAACGACGTAACGACTCAAAGTTCGGCTGATTCTCGTTCATGTTGGTTTCAAATAATCGGACAACCAAGCCTGCAATTGTTGTCGCGCATAAAACAGCCGCGACCTTACCGTGCCAATATTACAATCCATGACTTTCGCGATTTCTTCGTGCGAGAGCCCCTGCACATCATGCAGGACCACGACCAATCTATGTGGTTCTGACAGTTTCATTAAGGCCGTGTTCAATTTTTCTTGCAGCTCGCTCAGACCGGCCTCGCGCCGCGGCGTTTTGTCGGAAACAAAAGCAACCAGATCGGGATCATGTTCAGCGTTAAAATCCAAGTCATTCAGACTCATGTGGATACGATTCTTGCGCTGCTTGAGAAAATTAATCGTCTTGTTGACCGCAATCCGATAAAGCCAGGTATAGAAGCTGGAACCGCCTTTGAACGACTTCAACGCCTGGAACGCCTTGATGAACGATTCCTGTGCCAGATCATTGGCGTCCTCATGATTGGAGGTCATGTGATAAACCGTTGCGTAAATGCGCTCCTGATAGCGCTGTACGAGTTCATCGTAGGCTTCCAGATCCCCCGCCCGCGCCCGCTTTACCAACACCTCCTCGTCGGCAGGTGCGGAAGCCCCGGAATCATTGCGTGCGACTGGTTCAGCCATAATCATGGGTACTTAACACTAACAGCCAACGCCTCGGTTTGTTGCGCTAAAAAATCAGCCAACTCGGACAAACCGGCGCGTCCGCTCGACTCCGGCAAGCGGCGCAGCGATCGCCGGGCCTGGTCTAAAAAACTGGCAATCACTTCGCGCGTCGGCTCAAAGGTTTCATATTTGTCCAGCAGTTCGTCTATCGCCGGAAGATTCTCTGTTTGCCAGTCCTTGACCAGATTTTCCAATTGCAGGCGGTCAGCCACGTTGGCGCGCTCCCAGGCCAGCAAAACCGGCCAGGTCAGCTTGCCCTTGGCCAGATCCGTGCCGAGAGATTTGCCCGCCTTTGCTTCCGAGCCGAACAAATCCACGCAATCGTCATAAACCTGATAGGCCGTGCCAAAGGCGGTGCCGAAATGCCGCAGCGCCGTGCGGTGCTCGGCGGTGGCTTCGCTTAACAGCGCCGCCAAATCGCAGGAAAGCGTGAACAATTCAGCGGTCTTCATTCCAATGACCCGGAAATATTCATGCCGTGAAACCTGAAATTTCCGGCGATGCTGCGTTTGCAGAATTTCGCCGGAACATACCGTGTTCGTCGCCATCGCCACCGCGCGGCAAACTTCCGGTGTCGGAAAACTGGCCGCCAGCTTGAGAGCCTGCGCAAACAGGCAGTCGCCAAAAAGCACGGCGATTTCGTTACCCCAGTTCGCCGCCAGGGTGAGCTGGCCCCGGCGGATTTCGGCCTCGTCCATGACGTCGTCATGGACCAGCGTCGCCAGATGGACCATTTCAATGATGACGGCCGCGTTGACATGGGCGTCACCGGTTTTGCCGGTGGCATTGGCTGCCAGGGCGACCAGTGTCGGGCGCAAATGTTTGCCGCTGCCGTTGAGGGCATATTGCGCGTAGGGAACGATTTGCGGGTCAAAATCATTGACCTGCTCGATCAATCGTTGAGTGACCGCCTGGAGAAATGGTTCCAGCGGTTCCACGATGTGTTTCCAGGAACGATTCGGGTTGGCTTTGTGCGAGTCAGCCGTTTCTGCGCTCGCCACCTTTGATTCAACGGCCAGCATTCAGGCGCAATCTACGTTTAAGCTGGCACTTAGTCAAACTACTTGTCGGGTTGCGCGGCGTTGGGGCGTAAACGATTGGAATGGCGGAACTACGATTTGAGATTCCAGCCTGGGGTCGAATACCTTTCTGCCGCCAGCCGGCCTGTCTCTCGAACGGGAAAATCAAGTGATTCTTCGGTGGCCTGCCAGGTCTTCTTCAGCGCGGCCTTCAACCGGGCCGGCGTCACAACTAAATTGGTCAGAAAGTCGCTGTGGCCACGGCCATTGCGATAGTCCGGTTGCCGGGAAGGCATTCGCAACACCTCGTTGATCAGCGAGAGATCGAGGTTCAGCAGAAAGGTTCCGTGAAAAAGCAGGGCGCGTCTGTTCCGACGCTGGGAATTGCCGGAAAATTTTCGGTCACCGAGCGCCAGATCGGTGTGCCCGCGAACCGAAATGGCCGGGGGCCGGCCGCCGAGGGCTGATTGGACGGCGCCGCAGTTTCGGTCCATGATAAACCGGTTGGCCGCGGAGATATTAGCGAGCGAGGGATGCGCCCCGATTTGTAAGATCAGCGTGTAGTTCAAGCAACCGGGTCCCTGCAAAACCGTTCCGCCGCCGGAACAACGTCGAAAAACCGGGATGTCGCGGGCCTGGCAAGCCGCGAGGTTGACCTCCGTTTCCACCCGGTTCGCATACCCGACCACCACAAAGTATTCCCGCGGTTCCCAGAAGCGGAGGATTTCGTCCCCCTGGGCCTCGCCCCGGTTGAGCAATGCCTCATCACCTGCGAGATTCTCAGCGGGCGAGGCGAGCGTCAGGTCAAATAATTTCATTTTGCCGCGGCGCTGATTTCACTGGCGCGCAAGACTTGAATCTGGTCTAATTTTTAAGCGCATTTCCGCGCGATTGAAAGAAGTGGATAACACAGTGAAGGGTGATAAAAAAGAAATTTACGATTCGCGTTCCGCTGCCGCCGGGCACTCCGGCAGGAGCAATGGCGACAAGTGGAGCCAATCGCTGCAATCCGTCTTCGAACTGGCGTTGGAGAGCCAGGGACCGGAGCGCACCGCGCGACTGCTGGAAAAACTGGCCAACCAGTTGCGCTCCGCGCCGCAGGCTGCCCATACTCCGTACCTGAACACCATTCCGCCGGAGCAGCAGGCGCCGTTTCCGGGCGACCGCGACATCGAGCGCCGCATCAAAAGTTATATCCGCTGGAATGCCATGGCGATGGTCGTCAAAGCCAACTCCACCACGAATGTCGGCGGCCATATCTCGACGTTTGCCTCGTCGGCGACCCTCTATGAAGTGGCGTTCAACCATTTTTTGCGCGGGCGCACCGGGACATTTCCGGGCGACATCGTTTACTTTCAAGGGCACGCCGCGCCGGGCATGTATGCGCGGGCGTTTCTTGAAGGCCGCCTGGATGAGCGGCATCTGCGAAATTTCCGGCAGGAACTCGCGGAGGGCGGTGGCCTGTCGTCCTATCCGCACCCCTATTTGATGCCGGATTTCTGGCAATTCCCCACCGTCTCGATGGGGCTCGGCCCGATCCTGTCGCTGTATCAGGCGCGGTTCAACCGCTACCTGCAGGCGCGCGGTTTGGTGAACTGGAAGGAAGAGCCGAAGCTGTGGGCCTTTCTGGGCGACGGCGAATGCGACGAGCCGGAAACGCTCGGCGCCATCACGCTCGCGGCGCGCGAGAATCTCGACAATTTGATCTGGGTCATCAACTGCAATCTGCAGCGGCTGGACGGCCCGGTGCGCGGCAACGGAAAAATCATCCAGGAACTGGAAGGCTTGTTCCGGGGCGCGGGCTGGAACGTCATCAAGGTCATTTGGGGCACCGATTGGGACAACCTGCTGGCGCGCGACAAGTCCGGCCTTTTGCTCAGGCGCATGGAAGAGGCGGTCGATGGCGATTATCAGAAATATTCCGTTGAACCGGGCAGCTACACTCGCAAACACTTTTTCGGCAAATATCCCGAACTGCTCGAACTGGTGAACCACCTCACCGACGAGCAAATCAGCAAATTGCTGCGGGGCGGCCATGATGCCCGCAAGATGTATGCGGCCTATAAAGTGGCCACGGAGCACAAGGGCCAGCCGACGGTGATTCTTGCCAAGACGGTCAAAGGCTACGGCCTGGGCGAAGCCGGGGAAGGCCGGAACATCACGCACCAGCAAAAGAAACTGAATGAAAAGGAATTGCGCGAGTTCCGCGAGCGCTTCAAAATTCCGATCAGCGATGATGTTATTGCCGAGACGCCGTTTTTCCGGCCGCCGCCCGACAGTCCGGAAATCAGGTACCTGTTTGAACGGCGGAAAGCCCTCGGCGGCTTCCTGCCGGAACGTAAAGTCACCGCGCCGCCGCTCGACGTGCCCAAACGCGACGCCTTTGCCGAATTCTTCCGAGGCTCAACTTCTGCGGCTTCGACGACCATGGCCTTCGTTCGCTTGTTGAGTGTTTTGTTGCGGGACAAAAGCGTCAGCCGCCATATCGTTCCCATCATTCCGGATGAGGCGCGGACCTTCGGCCTCGACGCGTTGTTCAAAGACATCGGTATTTACTCGTCCAAAGGCCAGCTTTATGAGCCGGTGGACAGCAAGTCGCTGCTCTACTACCACGAGGCAAAGGATGGCCAGATTCTCGAGGAAGGCATCACTGAAACCGGCTCAATTTCGTCGTTTATCGCGGCCGGGACCAGTTACGCGACGCACGGGGTGCCGATGGTGCCGTTCTACATTTACTACTCGATGTTCGGACCGCAACGCGTCGGTGATTTGTTCTGGCTGGCCGGCGACATCCGGGCGAAAGGCTTTTTGCTCGGGGCGACCGCCGGTCGCACCACGCTCAACGGCGAAGGGTTGCAGCACCAGGACGGCCACAGTTTGTTGCACGCCAGCACGATTCCCACGCTGCTGGCTTACGACCCGGCGTTCGGGTACGAACTTGCGGTCATCGTTGCCGATGGTTTGCGCCGGATGTACGCCGAGGGCGAGGAAATTTTTTATTACCTCTCGCTTTACAATGAAAATTACCCCATGCCGCCGATGCCTGCCGGGGTCGAAGACGGCATCTTAAAGGGGTTGTACAAATTCAAACCCGGCCCGAATCTTTCTAATCGTAGCAGCGGACGTAAGTCCGCTCCATCTTCAGGTCAAGGAAGTCAGAGCCGACTCACGTCGGCTGCTACGGGCATCAAAGCCCACATTTTTGGCAGCGGACCGATCATCAACTCGGCCTTGAAAGCGCAGGAAATTCTGGCCGAACGTTACGGCGTTTCCGCCGACGTTTGGAGCGCGACCAGTTACAAGCTGCTCCGCACGGATGCGATTCGCTGCCGGCGCTGGAACATGCTGCATCCGACGCAGCCGCCCAGAAAGTCCTACGTCGAAACCCTGCTGGCGAAGGAGCAGGGGAGCTTCGTCGCCGTCTCCGACAATATTCGCACCGTGCCCGACCAGATTGCGCCATGGGTGCCGGGCGGCCTGTTCACTCTCGGCACGGACGGTTTTGGCCGCAGTGACACGCGCGCCCGCCTGCGCCGATTTTTTGAAATTGACGCCGAGTCCACAGTTATCGCCACGCTTTACGCGCTGGCGGAAAAAGGAAAGATAGAGAAGCCGGTCGTGGGAAAGGCAATCAAAGACCTCGGCGTTGACGCTGAAAAAATCCAGCCGCAGATTGTTTGAGCGGCCCATCCCTGTTTTAATCTCCCCGGAAAATTATTTCTGGAAAATTGCGGCACTTTTGGCCATGCTGCGCGGCCTGTTAATTTATGGACGTAAAACTTCCCAAACTGGGTGAGGGCGCTGATTCCGGTGTGGTGGTCAATGTCTTCGTGAAAGAAGGCGACCCGATTACCAAAGGCCAGGCCATCATCGAACTCGAGAACGAAAAGGCGGTGGCCTCGATCCCTGCCACCGGCGATGGTGTGGTCACCAAAATTCACGTCAAACCCGGCGATAAAATCAACGTGGGCCAGCGCCTGATTTCTTTAAATGAAGGCGGCAAACCGTCTGCCGGGCCCACACCGGCGGCGAAGCCCGCCCCGGCGCCTGAATCTGAGACCGCGGCGGCTGAAGGAGAAACGGTCGAAGCCGAAGAACTCCCTTCCGAGCCCTCTGCGGCACCGGTGGCCTCGCCGTCGGTACGCCGAGTGGCCCGTGAATTAGGCATTGATTTATCCAGGATTCGCGGCAGCGAGTCGGGGGGACGAATCGTTCTCGGTGACGTGCGCGCCTATATTCAGCGGCTGATCAAGGCCGCCGCCAGACCCGCGGCCGGTGCGGCCGGCGTTCCCGCCAAACCGGTCGCCGAGCCGATTGATTTTTCGCAGTGGGGTCCGGTGAGCAAAAAGGCGCTGACGCCGTTGCGCCAGGTGATTATGCGGCGGATGTCGGAAAGTTGGAACGCCGTCGCGCGGGTCACGCAATTCGACGAGGCCGATTTCACCGGACTGAACCAGCTCCGCAAAAAGTTCGCCCCCCAATACGAAAAAAAGGGTGCACGCTTGACGCTGACGCCGCTGGTGCTCAAAGCGCTGGTGGGGACGTTGAAAAAACATCCGATTTTTAATTCCAGCCTCGATGAGGCGGCAAACGAGCTTGTTATCAAAGAATATTTCCACCTGGGTATCGCGGTGGACACGGAGCAGGGCCTGATTGTGCCGGTCGTTCGCGACGTGGACAAAAAGTCGGTCCTGGATTTATCAAAGGAATTGGAACAACTCGCACAAAAGGCGCGCGAGCGGAAGGTATCCGGTGACGAGCTCAAGGGCGGGACGTTCACCATTTCCAATCAGGGCGCCATCGGGGGCGCGCATTTCACACCGATTGTGAACAAGCCCGAGGTGGCCATTCTCGGACTGGGCCGCGGCGCCATGAAGCCGGTGGCTCGCGATGGCAAGGTCGAGATTCGCATGATGACGCCGCTCGCGCTGTCGTACGACCATCGCGTCATTGACGGCGGCGAGGCGGCGCGGTTCATGGTGGACCTGGTCGCGGCATTGCAGGATTTCAAGGAAGCAGCGGTGAAACTGTAATTTGTAATTATTGTTCCAAAAGGTCGAAGAGGAGGGCGAGAACGAGGACGAGCAGGATTTAATATGGACACCATTAAAACTGAAATTGTGGTTATCGGCGCAGGGCCCGGCGGCTACGCGGCGGCGTTTTACGCGGCGGACCTGGGAAAGCAGGTCATTCTGGTTGAACGCGAACAGCGGCTGGGAGGCGTGTGTTTGAATCGTGGTTGCATTCCATCGAAGGCGCTGCTTTACGCGACCCACCAGATTGTCAATGCGCGCGAATCAGCCCATCGCGGCATTACCTTTGCCGAACCCGAGGTGAATTTGGACAAGCTGCGCGCCTGGAAGAACTCCATCGTGGAAAAACTGGCTGGCGGGGTTGCCACGCTGGCCAAAATGCGGGGCGTCCAGGTGATTCATGGCCGCGGTTATTTCGAAGGATCGCAGATGTTGCGCGTCGAAACCGGGCAGGGGCAGCAGTTCATTCAATTTGAACAGGCGATTCTGGCGGTGGGCTCCCTGGCCGCCCTGCCGAAGGCGTTCGATCTGGGTAATCCGCGCGTGATGACCTCGACCGAGGCGCTGGAAGTCGAGGACATTCCGGAACATTTGCTGGTGGTGGGGGGCGGTTATATCGGCATGGAAATGGGAACGGTCTATGCCGGTCTTGGCAGCCGGATTGTTTTGGTGGAAGCACTCGACGGTATTTTGCTCGGCGCCGATCCCGATTTGGCGCGTCCGGTTGTGGCAAATGCGAAGCGGGCGTTCAAGGAAATCCGGCTTAAGGCGAAGGTCGCCAAAATGGCGACCGCCGGAAAAAAAATCAAGGTCGAGATGGAGCACGACGGCCAGAAGCTTTCCGAACTATACGACCGGGTGCTGGTTTCGGTGGGACGCGTGCCGAACAGCGCCAATCTGGGTTTGGAAAACACCGGGGTGGAGCTGGACGAAAAAGGTTTTGTCAAAGTGAACGAGCGGCAGCAGACCGACGATCCGGGGATTTACGCCATCGGCGATATCGCGGGCGGCATTTTATTGGCGCATAAGGCAAACAAGGAGGCGCACATCGCCGTCGAGAGCATCACTGGAGAAAACAGTGTGCCGTTGAATGAAATCGTCATTCCCGCCGTGGTGTTCACCGACCCGGAATTGGCCTGGTGCGGTTTGACCGAGGCGGAAGCCAGGGAACGCGGTGTAAAACATGCCATCGCCAAATTCCCCTGGTCGGCTTCCGGCCGTGCCCTTTCCTTTGACCGGACCGACGGTCTGACCAAAATGGTCATTGATCCTGAAACCGAGCGGGTGCTGGGGGTCGGCATTTGCGGCGCGGGGGCCGGCGAATTGATTTCCGAGGCGGTGCTGGCGATTGAAATGGGCGCGACGGCTGAAGACATTGCGTTGAGCGTGCATCCGCATCCGACGCTGTCGGAGACGCTGATGGAGTGCGCCGAGGCGTTTTACGGCCTGGCGACCCATACCCTTTCAAAGAAACGCGAATGATTTCGCGGTTGAACGCCGGGGCGGAAGGTGTAGAATCAAGTTCCTGGTGCGGGGCGTAGCGTAGCTTGGTATGCGCGCTTGCTTGGGGTGCAAGAGGTCGTGAGTTCAAATCTCACCGCCCCGACCATTTCCACCGGTTTATTGATCGGCAACTTGAGGCGTAAACGCCAAATCCATGTTGGCGATGGAAACGTCAAACGGTTCCCCGGAATGAGCGACAACGCGGGCCACATTCATGCCCACCGGTTTGCCGCCGGCTCCCGTGGTTTCCATGGTGAGAATGATTTGAAGTTTTCCACTTTCAAGCAAAGTTGGGGTCAGGGTACACTGCGTGTTCCGGTCGAGGGGGACAGTCGTCGAAACGTGGTTTGAAAGCGGCAGCACGCCGAGATTTTTCCGGTTCAAGGGGCCGGTGGCTGCGTTGGTCGAGGAACCCTGCACCGGATTTGGCACCGGGTTGGGGTGTGCCGCATGGAGCTTTTCGCCGAACACTTTTTTGAACGTTGATCCGAATGTGTTGTTCAACGCCTCCCTCACCGGCTTGTCTTTTTGATAAGCGACCGCAAACACGCCGATTGAAATAATCAGCGTTATAATAACAATGATACGCATGCGCATACCCTGGTTAGTGAGCAAGTCTCGGGCCGTTTTGGAGCCTGAAACTCCCTGAAAGAAGGCGATTTGCGGAGATCCTGAGCCCGTTTGTTAGTCGCGGTCAAACACCCAGACATCGCTGCCAGATTTAATCGTCAACCGCAGCCCGTCGCTACGGGCGGTCATGGATTTGCCGTTGAGCGTCAAATCATAGTTGGTGCCGGCATTATTCCATTGCCCCTGCCAGGTCGTCGTTTCAGCCACGGTGGCCGCACCATTTTCCACCTTGAAACGCGGCATGTTTTCCAAAAACGCCTGATGGTCCGCTCCTGCAACGAAAACCGTCTGGGCATAAGCCCGGGACCACATGCTCCGCAGCGCCTTTATTTCCGCGGCGGGAAGGTTGGGCCGCGCAATCAGCAGCGTGCCAACACTCACATTGACATTGAAGCCCCACCGACCAAGAATTTTTTCGGAATCATAGCTTTGTGATTTACCGGTCTTGAGATACCCGTTCAAATCGCTCCAGTTCGCCTGCAAGAGGCCCAGGACCGTCCGGGTCAGGTCGTTGTTCCGGAGCATTGCCTTGACTTGAGTGTCACCCAGGATTTGGGCGATGGGCGCGGAACTTTCCCACGCAGTTTGAAAACTGCTGTCCTGGCCGAGTTGTTTGAAATCATCGCGTTCACCCAGGGAAATGAATGCCGGATAATTGTTCAGCCGGTTCTTCAACTTGGGGTTTTGGCGCAACAGCCCGGCCAAATCGGCCAGTTGGTAATACGAATCGGGCAGGGACTCCAGCGAACGCGCGGCCCCGGCCAGACCGGTGGCATCGAGATCGGTGCCCATCCGGTTGATCACCCGGATGGCCATCGATTCATTGCTGGAGGGGGCGACTTGAATCGTCCAGTAGCTGAGGTTGAAAATGACAAAGGAAACCAGCAACAGGTAGGCCGTGCCGTTTACCAGGCCCAGGCACAGCCCCAGCCGTGAATTCAAACGTTCCCAGAGCGCCATCCGTAAATCGCCCGCCTTGTACTTGTAAAACAGATAAACCTTCCGATGCACAAAAAAACCGGCCACTTTGAAAAGGATCAGAACGATGATAAAGGCCACCAGTGGCGCCAGCGCCCAGATCAATGTGGGATTTTGAACCCCCACGTGGGGCCACAGCGGTTTGAGCAGATTCCCCAGCATTCCGGCGAATAACACGGCGCTCACAATCCCGAAGAATGAAATCGCCGTGCGGATGGCGCCTTGGCGGAATCCCAAACCGGCCCCCGCTGCCAGCAACACCAGAGCAAGAATCCAAATGGTCATGCCACAAAATACAGAAATTGCCGCAGAAAAAGCACGCGGAAAATAAAGCACCCCCGCCACCCGGATTCTCATATTGAAAGCCGGTAAGGAATACCCCAAGCTGGAGGCGGTGAAAATTTCCATTGTGGTTCCGGCTTTTAACGAGGAGCGCTTGCTGGGCCAATCGCTCACGCAGATGAAATTGGCGGCGGAAGCGTTTACCCGGCAGGGGTGGAAGGTCGAATTAATCGTGTGCGATAACAATTCCACCGATCGCACGGCTGAAATTGCCCGAACCGCCGGCGCCCTGGTCGTGTTTGAGCCAGTCAATCAAATCGCCCGCGCCCGCAATCGCGGTGCGGCGGCGGCGACCGGCGACTGGCTGGTCTTTGTGGACGCCGATTCGCACCCCAGCAGGGAATTGTTTGGCGAAGTTGCCGCGGAAATTACCTCCGGCACTTGCCTGGCCGGCGGCGCGACTGTGCGATTGGATGATTGTTACCGGCTGGCAAAAGCCGTAAATGCGCTCTGGAATCTGATCAGCCGCAGTTTCCATCTCCTGGCCGGCTCCTTTATTTTCTGCGAGACCGCCACGTTCCGAACACTCGGCGGATTCAGTGAGGAATTGTTTGCCGGGGAAGAACTGGAACTAAGCCAGCGGCTCAAGCAACTGGCTGGCGAAGATGGAAGACGGATCGTGATTCTTCATCGCCATCCGCTGGCCACTTCAGCGAGGAAAATGTATCTCTATTCCTTGCGCGAGCACTTCCGGCTGATGGCGCGTGCCGCGTTTAATCGCCGCATCTTGACCAGCCGCGAAGCCTGTCATTTGTGGTATGATGGGAGGCGGTAAAGCCTGAGACCCGGTTGCAGCTGGGGCTGTCCGGGTTGGCATGGAATCATCCTCGGCGACTTCAGGGAGATCGTGCGAACTTTGATCCTATGCCGCTGTAGCCGTGGCGACCTTTTGCCGGCCGTTCAGAAAGCACAGGTATTCAATGAAGCGTTGCTTCATCTCCTTGCGCGGGACAATGGCGTCGATCAAACCATGGTCCAGCAGAAATTCCGCGGTTTGAAAGCCCGGCGGCAGTTCAGCCTGCGTCGTGTCCTTGATGACCCGCGGCCCGGCAAACCCGATCATCGCTCCCGGCTCGGCCAGGATCAGATCGCCCAAACTGGCGTAACTGGCCATGACACCCGCCGTGGTCGGATGGGTCAGGACACTGAGGTAAGGCAGACGGCGCTGCGCGTGATAGGCGAGCGCGGCGGAGGTTTTGGCCATCTGCATGAGGCTGAGCATGCCTTCCTGCATGCGCGCGCCGCCACTGGTGGAAATGATGATGACCGGGAGGTCTTTTTCCGTCGCGCGCTCAATCAGGCGCGTGAGTTTTTCACCAACGACCGAGCCCAGGGACGCGGCAATGAAACTGAAGTCCATCACGCCGAGGGCCACGCGGTGTTCGCCAATCTTGCAGATGCCGGTCAGGACGGCGTCTTTCAGGTTGGTCGCCGTTTGATGCTCCAGAACGCGCTTGGGGTAGGGGGTCTTGTCAATAAATTTGAGCGGATCAACGCTCGTCATTTCTGCGTCCATCTCCTCAAACGTGCAGGTCTCGACCAGGGAGTGGATGCGCTCGCGGGCGCCGACCGGAAAATGATATTCGCACTTCGGACAGACCTTCAGGTTTTCGTCCAGTTCCTTGTCAAAAACCATCGTTTCGCACTTCGGGCACTTGGTCCAAAGTCCTTCCGGGATGTCCCGCTTTTTGGATTTGCCCGACCCCAGTTTGGGTTTTTTGGCGAAGTTGGTCTGCGCGCTTTTGGCCGGTGGCGGGGTCAAAGCCGGCTCGCCGGCTTCCAAACCAAGCGATTTTTTGGTGAAAGTGGTTGTGGCCATTAACATGCCCATATTACTAAAGCCCGCGGGCCATTGTCCAGACGCAAACATCACCGGCCCCGGACGCCCGCAAAACCTCTGCGCAGGCGCTGGTGGTCGCGCCAGTGGTAAAAACATCGTCCACCAGAATCACCCGTTCGCCGTCCAGCTGGACCCCCGGGCGGACCGCGAAAGCTCCGCGCATGTTCGCGGCGCGCTGTTGCCGCGTGAGCAAGGTCTGGGTCGCCGTAGGCCGGATCCGCCGGAGCCATTTTGAGTTCAAAGGAATCCCGCTGGCGGCGCTCAGGCGGGCAGCCAGCCGTTCCGCCTGGTTGAATTCCCGCTCGCGGTGCTTCACGGCGTGCAGTGGAACCGGCACGATGAAATCCCAATCCGGGCGGTGCAAAGCGGGGAGGGCCTGGCACAGGAACAAATTCGACAGAAATGGTTCAAACCAAAGGGCGCGTTGATATTTATAACGATGGACCACTTCGCGCACGACGCTGTGCGCTACCACCGCCGAGCGGGCGGAGCTGAAATGCAGTTTCATTTCACAACAGTTCGCGCATTCAAACGGAGCGGTGAAATCGCCGGGATACGGCAAACCGCACCGTTCACAAAACGGCGGTTCAATGAAACGCACCTGCGACCGACAACGCGCACAGACAAAACCGTCCCCGGCCGTGGCGTGTTCCGTCCGACAGACCTGGCAGCTTTCGGGATAGAAAAAGGCGAGGCCGACCTCGAAGCGTTTCTGAAGTGATTGGGCCAGCGCGGTCATTGGGAAATAGTGAACGGTTCGTGCTGGCGGCCGAGCGGTATAAAATTGAACAGGACCAGCACGCCGACGAGGACAATCAACGTCAGCCAGCCGTCAACCATTTTGCTGGTGCCCCAGAACCACGTTGAGGCGTGCGGCAGCGCGGTGGTGAAGGCGCCGTATGTCTTGAGCCAGAAAACCCAGCCGGCGTGAAGGCCGATGGAAAAATAAAGATTGCCGGTGCGCTGATAGGCCAGGCCGAGCAAAATGCCCACGAGCGTGAGGTTAAGGTAATCGGGCACGAGCGCTTGAAAATCCACAAATCCGCCCATCATGCGCGGGAGCAAAATCAGACCGGAATGCCAGTGGACTGCTCCGCTGAAATCCGCCCGCCGCAGGAAATGAACGAGCGCATAGGCCATGCTGCTGACAATGAGCGCCAGCGGCCAGTAAAAGAATTTCCGCAAGCCGCCAAAGATACCGCCGCGAAACAAGATCTCCTCCATGACGGCGACGGCCACCGCCGCGCCGATGGCTTTGAAAATGACCGCCACAGCTTCATGAGCGGTAACACCCTGGACAAAACCCCGGCCGCCGCCCAGAATCGCCATCTCCGCGACAATGGCCAGCGAAAGGAAGCCGATTAGCAGGCCGCCGAACAGTTTTTTCCACTGGCCGTGAGGTTCCACCACACCGGCTTCGCGCCACGAAGTGATGCCCAGCGCGCGCAATAGCGGCCACAATCCCACCAGCGCGAGAATGAGGAGGGAACGGTCCACATACCGGTTAAACGGTTCGGCGGCAATTTTGGGGAACGAATGGGCGAATTCCTGCGCGAGCCAGAAAAGCCACGGTGCCAACAACGCGCCGCCGACAAACACCACCAGAATGTAGATGACCAGCGCCCGCAGAGGCCGCATGGGCTGACGATAAATCTCCCGGCTATCCAAGCCAAGCGCTAATTCGTCGTCTTTCAGCACCACCGGCGGAGGAAAGCGGAACGTTTATCTGAAAACAGATTACCGTTCGGGGACTGCGTTTATTTTTTTGCTAACTTTTTCCTTCAAACAGTGTCTAAGACAGGTGTGAGGAACACATTTTATTCGCGCACAGGGATGCGCCATGTTATTGGATGAGTGGCATGGCGAGCAAACTGGAAACGATGGACAGCCTCCAACCGGCGCAAAAGCAGTTCGGGCGGTACTATCTACAGGAGTTGCTGAACAACGGCGGCATGGCCGAGATCTGGCTGGTGACCGATGGTCGCAGCCGGCCGTTTGCGCTCAGAAAGTTGCGCAAAGAACTGCGATTTAATTTTCTGGCCCGGCGGCGCTTCCTGCATGGCTGCCGCGTGCTGTCACAGCTTAATCAAAGTGATTATATCGTCGGTTACGTCGAGCACGGCAAGGCCGAAGGCGTTCCTTATCTCGTCATGGACTATGTGGAAGCGGCGAATTTAAAGGAATTGTACGGGCGGCAGGACCCGGTGCTGGCTGAAAATGTGGCGCAGATCCTCATTGATATGGCCATCGGCTTGAATCACGTGCACGAGAGCGGATTCATGCACCTCGATTTCAAGCCGGAAAACGTCCTCGTGACCCGCAACGGCAACGTCCAAATCATTGACTTTGACCTTGCCCAGCCGATCCCGGAGAAGCCGAAGAAAATGTCAAAAAATCCGGGCACCCCCGCTTACATGGCGCCGGAACAATTGCAACGGAAGCCGATTGATCCGCGCGCGGACATTTTCGCCTACGGCGTGGCCGCCTACGAGTTGTTGACGAACCAGAAGCCATTCCCCGGCGAGAATCCGGGTGAAATTCTGGCCCGGCAATTGGACCTGTCCGGCCCGCTGCCACCGCACGAACACAATGCCGACATTCCCCCGGCGCTGGAAAAAGTGATCCTCCGGTGCCTTGAGCGCGAGCCGGAGAGGCGTTACCCCTTCATGAGCGTCCTCGTCCGCGACTTGCAGAACGCTCTTTATTTGTAACCAATTCGACACCGCCGGCTGATTCGGAAGGTTAGAGAGCCTTTTTCTGCGCTGAATTCACTTTACTTGGAATCTCTCCTGGTTATCCTCACATTTCTGAATTTTTGGAAATCAGGACAAATTTATGGCGAAATTGACGGTTCGAGATGTGGATGTCCGCGGTAAACGGGTCTTTGTGCGCGTGGATTACAACGTCCCGCTGGAGGAAAAAGACGGCAGGATGGTCATCACCGACGCCACCCGCATTGTCGAGACGCTGCCGACGCTCAAGCTTTTGATGGAAAAAGGCGGCAGGCTGGTGCTGGCCGCGCACCTCGGCCGCCCCAAAGGCAAGCGCGACGCCACCATGTCGCTCCAGCCGGTCGCGGTGAAACTGTCCGAACTGCTGGGCAAACCCGTGGCTTTCGTTGACGATTGCATCGGCGAAAAAGTGGAGCAGGCCGTGGCCGCCATGAAAGACGGCGACGTGGTCCTGCTTGAAAACGTCCGCTATTATAACGAGGAGGAAAAGAACGATCCGGCGTTTGCCGAAAAGCTGGCCAGGGTCGCCGAGGTTTATGTGAACGACGCGTTTGGCGCGGCCCACCGCGCCCATGCCTCCACGGAGGGGGTCGCTCGCGTGGTCGGCAGGCGCGGCGGCCAGTGCGCCGCGGGCTTGCTGATGGAACGCGAATTGAAGTTCCTCGGCGAAGAGCTGGAAAATCCGGCCCGCCCGTTTGTCGTCATTCTCGGCGGCGCGAAAGTTTCGGACAAAATCAAGGTCATCGACCGGTTGCTGGAAAAGGCGAACACGATTTTGATTGGCGGCGCCATGGCTTATACCTTCAAGCTGGCGCACGGGGAAAAAGTTGGCAAATCACTGGTCGAACCGGACCACAAGCAGACCGCGCTCGACGCCGAGGCCAAGGCGAAGAAGCTCGGGGTCAAATTTGAATTGCCGGTGGACGTGGTGATCGCAACGCCGGTGGACACGGGCAGGCTCAACAAGAAGGGCAAGCCGGTCTTTGATTTCACCAATGTCCGCACGGTGAACGGCAACATTCCCGACGAGGCGGAAGGATTTGGTGTCGGCGAAAAAACCGCCGCCCGCTACGCCGAAATCATCAAGGGTGCGAAAACGATTTTGTGGAACGGGCCGCTGGGCATGTTTGAAGACGCGCGCTTTGCCGCGAGCACGAATATTGTGGCGCAGGCCGTGGCGGACGCCACGCAGAAGGGCGCCAAAAGCATCATCGGCGGCGGTGACAGCGTGAAGGCGCTGAAAAAGGCCAAACTGGGTGACAAGGTCACGTTTATGAGCACCGGCGGCGGTGCGAGCCTGGAATTTCTGGAAGGCGCGGTGCTGCCGGGCGTGGCGGCGCTGACCGATAAATGAATTTTTTTGAAACCATGAATAAAGAACGAAAATTGATCATTGCGGGCAACTGGAAGATGAACAAAACGGTGGCCGAGGCACTGGCCCTGGTGAGCGACCTGAAACTGGAACTGGCCAACATCCGCGAGGTGGACATCGTGGTGTGCCCGCCGTTCACGGCTCTGGAATCGGTGTCCAGGGCCATCATTGACGATTCCAACATCCGGCTGGGCGCGCAGAACATGAGCGAAAACAATTTTGGCGCGTTCACCGGCGAAGTTTGCGCCGGCATGCTGAAGGAATTTTCCGTGCGCTACGTTATTCTCGGCCATTCCGAGCGGCGGCAGTATCAAAAGGAATCCGACGCGCTCATCGCCAAAAAAGCGGCGGCGGCGCACGCGGCCAGCCTCAAACCGATCGTTTGCGTGGGTGAAACCCTGGCCGAGCGCGAAGCGGGACAGATGCAGCAGGTCCTGGAAACGCAGGTGCGCGGCAGTTTGGCCGGGCTGACCAGGGAGCAAATGGTTGAGACCATTATCGCCTACGAACCGGTCTGGGCCATCGGCACCGGCAAAACCGCGACCACGCAACAGGCCCAGGAAGCGCACGCGTTCATTCGCGGATTGCTGGTCAAGTCGTCTGGCGAAGCGGTGGCGAAAAAGGTCCGCATTCAGTACGGCGGCAGCGTCAAGCCGGCCAACGCGCGCGAGTTGATGAGCCAGCCGGATGTGGACGGTGCCCTCGTGGGCGGCGCGGCGCTGGAAACGCGAAGTTTTGCTGACATCGTCAAAAATTCAATATAGCATCGGCTTATGGCTTTCATTGCTGGAATTTTGACGGCGTTATTGGTGCTCAACTGCCTGGTGTTGATTTTGCTGGTGTTGATCCAATTGCCCAAGAAGGACGCCGGGGCGGGCATGGCCTTCGGTGGCGGTGCGGCGGACGCGCTCTTCGGCGCCGGTTCGGGCAACGCCCTGACCAAGATTACGAAATGGGCCACGATCATTTTCTTCCTGATGGCCCTGTTGCTGGGTTATTTGGAAGACCAACTGCATAGAAAAGGCAGTTCTTCGGAATTTGAAAAGCAGGTGGAGCAGAAACAAACGGAAACGCCCGCCGCTTTGCCGCCCGCGTTGCCGGCTGCTCCAGCCCCGACCGCGGCGGCTACGAACAATTTGCTGTCCGTGCCGCTGACGACGCCGGGTGCTGCGCCCGCCACCGCACCCTCGAATCCGCCCGCCGCGCCCCCGCAGTCAAAATAACGCGCTGCCAATTTGAAAAGCGTGTCTGCCAGCAACCGGAAACCGGAAGCCGGAAATCGGAAGAGGCGATTTGACACGTCTGACAAAAAGCAGGGGGCGACCTGGTTTGGAGCCCCGCCTTCCGACGGCCGCGTAAACGCGGAACTCCGAACGGCCACAGGCCGGGCGCTCATGCTGCGCCACACATTTTTTTGCCTTCTGATTTCCGCCGTCTGTTTTCTGAATGCAGGCTGCATGCATCGTGAACCGCCGGCGGACCTCACCATTCTCAACGGGGCGGAACCGGAAACCCTCGATCCGGCCCTCCTGACCGGACAACCGGAAATGCGCATCGTCATCGGCATGTTCGAAGGATTGATGCGGTTTGATCCCAGGACCGCGCGCCCGATCCCCGGTCTGGCCGGGAGCGTTGACCTCTCGCCGGGCGGGCGAACCTACACGTTTCATTTGCGCACCAACCTGGTCTGGTCCACCGGCCAACCGATCACGGCGGACGACGTGTTGTATTCCTGGATTCGGGTGCTGAACCCGGCGACGGCGTCGGATTACGCGGGACAATTATATTATTTGAGAGATGGCGAGGCATTTAACACGGGTAAAATCAAGGATCCGTCGCTCGTGGGCATTCACGTATTGGATAAGTCCACCGTGCGCGTGGAATTGAATCATCCGACGCCATTTTTTCTCGACGTTTGCGCCTTGCCGGTCACCTACATCGTGCCCCGCCAGACCATTGAAAAATATGGCGATCGCTGGATCATGGCGAAGCCATTGCCCAGCAGCGGTCCCTACGAACTCGTTTACTGGCGGCTCAACGACAAGGTCCGGCTGAGAAAAAATCCGCGCTATTGGGATGCCGCCCATACCCGATCCGATATCATTGACCTGCTGCCGGTCGGCTCGCCCAGCGCGGCGCTGAATCTTTACATGAACGGCCAGGCGGATATCGTGTGGGACAAGGAACTGGTGCCGACGGAACTGGTGGATTTGCTGCTCAAGCGCCCGGATTTCCACAAGTTCGATTATCTCGGCACCTATTTCATCCGGTTCAACGTCACCCGCAAGCCGTTTGACGACCCGCGGGTCCGCCAGGCGCTCGCCCTGGCGATCGACAAGGAGCGCATCGTTACAAAAATTACGAGGGCAGGGGAGCAGCCGGCGTCGCACCTCGTGCCGGACGGAACGGCCAATTACCTTCCCGTCGGCGGTCTTGGTTATGATCCGGCCCGGGCGCGAAAATTACTGGCCGAGGCCGGTTACCCCGGCGGCAGGGGATTTCCGCGCTTCGAATACATGTTCAACGCCGCGGCCGGCGGCGCGGCAGAAATGCACCAGAACATCGCCATCGAGTTACAGCAGATGTGGCGCGACGAATTGGGGATTCACATGGATCTGCGCCAGCTCGAATGGAAGGTGTATCTGAATGCGATGGACCACCTCGATTACAGCCTGGCGCGCTCCAGTTGGATCGGCGATTACAACGACCCGCAGACCTTCCTCGGCATGTTCACCAGCAACGATGGCAACAATCGCACCGGCTGGAAAAGCGCGACCTATGACGCGCTCATCACCGAGGCCAATGAGCAGGCGGATTTGAAAAAGCGTGCGGAGATATTTCAACGGGCGGAAACGATGCTGGTGAGCAACCAGGTGCCGATCATTCCACTGTTTTTTTACGTCGGCATCAATTATTTCGACACGAACAAAATCCAGGGCGTTTACGAAAATATTCTCGATGACCACCCGTTGCAGTATATTCGGAAGGCCGGTCGAGAGTCGAGAGTCGAGGGTCGAGAGCCTGAAAACGCTAACCAGTAACGAAAGGTACTCATGAAAACACGATTCCGGTTTGAGAAGCTGGAAGTCTGGCAGGATGCCAGGAAAATCAATCAATCCATCTACCGGCTCACCCGCAAGTTTCCGCGCGAAGAATTGTTTGCCATGACCTCACAAATTCGGCGGGCAGCGATCTCTATCTCTTCTAATATCGCCGAAGGCTCCGGTCGCAATTCCGACAAGGATTTTGCACATTTCCTTGAACAAGCCTATGGCTCGCTCATGGAAGTTGCCTCCACTTTCTACCTCGCCTTTGACGAAGGTTACGTCAAGGAAAGTGACCTTGAACCGTTATTTGATGAATTGGAGAAATTAGCCAAACGAACGGCCGCTTTGAATCGTTCCCTCTCTGTTCCGACTTCAAAAACACCGTTCAGCCGCGCAAAGTCTCCGGCTCTCGACTCTCGTCGCTCGACCCTCGACTAATAATGTATTTTCTCAAACGCCTCATCTTCGCGATTCCGCTGCTGCTGGTCATCAGCGCGCTGGCGTTCTGGCTGGTGCACATCGCGCCCGGCGGCCCCTTTGACCGCGAGCGCGCGCCCGCTTCACCCGAAATCGAACGCAATCTCGAGGCCAAATA
>DASZAB010000148.1:0-40440 GCA_035945675.1 Verrucomicrobiia bacterium
CGCGCCCTACCGCGGAAATTGGGCGTTCGATGTTGAATGTTGAATGTTGAATGTTCATCTACTTTCTCCTTCCTTTGCCTTGCGCTCGAAGAAATCGAGGCGCTCCTTGACCAGCACCAGAAACTTCTCACGGTCCACCTGCAGGTGGTGCGCCATCACCACCGCCTCGTCAATTTCCGTGAGCAACAGCTTGTTTTTGACCTGCCGGGTGAATGGCGAATGGTTCTCCTTCAAAAAACAGCCTTTGCCGGGGAGGGTTTCAATGACGCCCTGGCTTTCGAGTTCCGCATAAGCCTTGGCGATGGTATTGCGGTTCACGCGCAATTCCTCGGCCAGCGGACGGATGGACGGCAAGGATTCGCCGGGCCGCAGGGAGCCGGCGGCCGCCGCGTAGCGGATTTGATCCACCAGTTGCAGGTAAACCGGCTTGCCCGACTTGAAATCAATCTGAAAAATCATTGCGTCGCCAAGTGTCATAGGACAATATGACAGTTGGTGGCGGGCGTCAAGCGTTTTTTACATAAGGGCAATGTGTCGAAGCGAACGGCCGGGAGCGCCGGCATCTTGCCGGCGTGCGGATGTTGGTTTGTCAAGCAACACGCCGGCTGGAAGCCGGCGCTCCCGGTAACCTGCTTCAGCTCTTTATCGCTCCAATTACGGCTTCGGCCACCCGTTCGACGGTGCACCGCACTGCGCTCGATCGAAACGGCGCGCACGGAGTGACGCGCCCTACCCGCGCAGCGCCGAAAGCACTGCTTCCACGACGCGCTCGATGGTGATGCCGTTCATGCAGCGTAAATCAATCGGACATTCGCGCCGGAAACAGGGCGAGCAGGGGGCATCGGACTTCAGTAAACGATGCCGCGAATCGCCCGGCAGGCCGGGGCCGGTCAATTCCGGTGAGGTGCTGCCGAATGGCACCACCACCGGCGTACCCAGCGCAGCGGCCACATGCATCGGGCCGGAGTCGTTGGTCAGCAGCACGCGGCAAAATTTCTGCATCGCCATCAGGTCGCGAAGGGTGGTTTGGCCGGCAAGATTTCGGAGTGCGGAGTTCGGAGTGCGCCCATCTCCGCTCCGCTCCGACGCGGCAAGGAGTGCGGATTCGATTTGATCAGTGATAATAACATCATTCTTGCCGCCAAAGATAAGCCAGACACAATTCGTTTGCTGTTGAATTTGCCGTGCGGCGGCGATGAAGCGATCAACGGGCCAGCGTTTGGCTGGGCCGTATTCCGCGCCGGGATTCAGGCCGAAGACCGGCTGGGTGGTTTTTTCCAGTCCGAACTTTTTTTTCGAGGTTTCAATTTCATCCGGAGAAACGAATAATTGCGGTGGTAATGGTTCGGGGTTTGCACCCAGCGCGGCGGTGAGGTGGAGATACTCGTGGATTTGGTGAACGTTCGTAGCCGCGCTTGTGAAAGTGCGGTTTTCGCGGGGCATCCGCCGATTCACATCGGCGGCTACGAGCTGTCGGATCTCACTGACAGACCGTTTCCGCATTTGCCCTGCGTCCGGACGCGGAGCGACGGCCTGGGTCAGGAAATAATTCCGCCAGGGACGCGCGTAACCGACGCGTCGCGGAATTCCGGCCAGCCATGTTTCGATGGCGGAACGCGGTGAATTAGGCAAAACGAGAGCCAAATCAAATCCGGTGGGGCGAGCGTCTGCGCGAGTCGTCGTAACTTCATTTTTGGGTTCGTGCAACGGCTCGCCGGTACGCTCGCCCCACCGACGTAGTTTTCGTCCGACTGAAAAGATGCTTTCACCGGGCGCAAACGAAATCGTTTCGTTTACCGCCGGATGATTTTTCCACAACTCCGCCAGTTTTTCCGGCGTGAGCAGAGTGATGCGCGCGGAGGGAAACTTTTCGCGCAATCGCATCAGCGCGGGCGTGGTCATCACCGCATCGCCCAGCCAGTTGGTTCCGCGAACCAGTATTCGCGGAGCGTCCGGCGTCTGGCGTCTGGTGTCCGGGTTGCTCACGGTGCATTTGCCTGGCCTTCAACCCTCAACCCTCGACGCTCGACTTTTTGGGGAGCGGGTTTCCATCGTTTATGGACCCAGAACCAGTTCGCCGGGTCACGCAACACGGCCGCTTCGTGCGCCCGGAGCACGTCCCGCATAATATTTTCGACCGGGCGGGGCTGGCCGTTTTCGCGGGTGGGAATTCGTTCGCCCAGCTCCAGCCGCCATCTGGCCAGGCCGGTGCGATAACAGACCGCGGCGTAAAGTTCGCAGTCGTAACGCAGAGCAAAAACCGCCGGGGACGGGCTGGTGGAACAATCATGTCCGAGAAACGGCAGGCGCAACCCGTGGTCGCCACCGTGTTGATCAATCTGCAAACCCAGAATAATCGCCGGCTGGTTCATGGCCGCGCGGAGCAGGGGACCGCCGGTGCGGCGCTCAAAAAACAGGCAATCGGATTGGCTGCGCAATTCTTCCAGCAGGCGATTCAGACCGGGCTGATTCAAGGCGCGATACGTGGTCGCGGACTGGTAGCCGGGCACGATGTCGTTAAACCGCGCGTAAAGCTCGAAGTTGCCGAAATGTCCGCCCGCGTTGACGACGCGGCGCGGTGGCAGCAGGCGTTCGCCGCCAATATGTTCCAGGTGCGGACGCAATTCATCGAAAGTCATGGAGACGGTTTTGACAGCGCTGGCATAATTTTCCCCGATGCGCCGGAAGTTTTCCTTCGCCAGCGCCCGGATTGCGGCCGGCGATTTTGCAGCTCCGAAGCACATTGTCAGATTTTTCAACGCCACCCGGCGATGCCGTGCGTCGAGCCAGTACGCCAGCGCGCCGCCGGCCCGGCCCAGGCGCGCGACCCAGGTCAACGGCAGCGCCTGAAGAAACGCCACGAGTGCCCGGCCGAGCCAGTAGATCAACGTGTTCATCTTCAGCGGAAGCAAATCCGGCGGACGCAATCCTGAAAGTCGTTCGCGCCGCTGACGATCTGGATTTCAACGCGCATGAAATAAATCGGCAGGTCGCGCCGGTCAATTTTGGGGAAGCGCACGGCGTCCTTTTGTGTGGTGATGATGGTGCCAGCCTGGCGCTTTTTGCCGCGATTAATGGCGTTGAGAATTTCCTGTTGCGTAAACCGGTGGTGATCGGCAAAGCGTTTGGAATAGACCAGTTCTGCCCCGAGGGTTTCGAGGCTTTTCTCGAAGCTATCCGGCTGCGCGATGCCGCTCAACGACGCAACCTTGCGCCCTTTTAAATACTCAAGGCCGATGCGTTCGCCGGTGAACACGTCCTCGAGATACAGCGGGTGGTGAACGCATTCAATGATCGCGGCGTCAGGATTCAATTCGGTCAGTCGCTGGCGAAGCTCGGTGGTCCGCCCGTCGCTCTTGGTGATGAAAATGGTCTGGGCGCGTGCGATATGTGACGGCGGCTCGCGCAAGGTGCCGCGCGGCAATAAGTGTTCGTTGCCAAACGGTTGCTGGCGGTCCACCAGCACCACGTCGTGGCGGCGTCCGCGCAAATCCCAATACTGAAAGCCGTCGTCCAGCAGCAGCGTGTCACAGCCGAATTTTTCAATCGCATAACGCCCGCTTTTCACCCGGTCCTTGTCCACGAGCACGATGACGTCCTTCAAATTGGACGCAAGCATGTAAGGCTCGTCGCCGGCCATTTCGGAGTCCAGCAGGAGCGATTTGCCGTCGGAGACGACGCGCGGCGGCGTCTGGTCTTCGCGCAGAAAGATTTTGTTCAGCAGCCAGACATGGACCGGCGGCGGCTTGGAACGGTAACCGCGCGACAGGATGGCGACGTTGCGTCCGGCGTCGCGCAGCTCGCGCGCGAACTTCTCGACGACCGGCGTCTTGCCGGTGCCGCCGACGGTGAGGTTGCCGATGGCGATGACCTGCACGCCGAGGGTCTTGTCGCGAAAGATGCGGACGTTGTAAAGCCAGCGGCGCATTTTGACACCCGCTTGAAACAGTTTGGAGCCGCCGAACAAAAAGCCGCGCATCAACGCCGCCCGGGTATCGCGGCGCTCGCCGGAGATGACTTCGAGGGCGAAGGTTTCGAGGCTTTCAATCCAGTCCCGGAAACGTTCACGCATGGGGCTTCAATGTGCCAAGGAGTGGCAACGGCAGCAAGACGAAGGAGGAACGATCGGAAAACGAGTCACGACAAGCGCGGATAAAACTCATCGTCCTCCTGCTCCTCCTCGTCCTCGATTCGTTCGATTTGGATTACGAGGACGAAAAGGAAATTTCAGAAGCCCATCCGCGAAATTTCCTTTTCCAGGGCCATTTGGAATTGCTGCACGTCCGGGGCGGACGGTTTGTAGCCCTGCTGTTTGGGCACGACCCCGAGCCGTCCGGTCTGGTCGAGATACCAGTCGGCTGTCTGGCCGTCGCTGAAGGTGACCTTGCCGCTGACCACCGCGCCGGGCCGGGTCAATTGGTCCACGCTGACGGAAACCTTGCCGGCGGCGGGCGGCGGTTCCGAGGGCGGCGCGGCGCTTTTGGTCTCGGCTGGTTTGGCCGGCGGTTCGACAGTTTTGGGCGGTTCGGGATCTTTCGGCGTCAATTTCAAGTCATCCACGAGCAACCGCACTTCCATGTAAGTGAGCCGGAGGCCGAATTCCTCCGCGAGCCGGCTTTGAATCTCCGAAAGCCTGGCGCCTTCCAGAATCCAGGCGGTGACGCGTTGGCGTTGGTTTTCGTCCAAATTCATGGTGGAAATATTAATGTCAGATTTTGAGAAAGCCAGCGCAAGGTTGTGCTGCGCCTTTCACCGGGCGCATCTGACACGCGCACCCAATGGAGACAACTCCCTGGCCCACCCCGCCCAAGCGGGGAGAGGGTCGGGGCGAGGGGATTTGAGCCTGTAAATTGAGTTTTGACAACTTTGGCCTCCTCACCCCGGCCCTCTTCTCCTTTGGGGAGGCGAGGGAGAAAAAACGGTGCCGGTGTCAGGAGGGGCCGCCTTTCACCGGGCGCGCTGCGTTACGGCCATTTTGCCGATGCTGGTGAGCACGTCCCAGGCGGGTCCGGGAAATTTGTGCATTTGCGTCAGCACATCTTCGAACGCGGTCAGGAACCACTGCACGTCGGCTTCGTTGATGACCAGCGGTGGCAGCAGCTTGATTACGTCAACGCCATGGCCGGCCACCTGCGTGATGATGTGATGCTTGTCCAGCAACGGAATGATGGCCGCTTGTGGAAACAGGCTCTTGTCCATGGTATGACACATCGTCCAGGCCATCTTGAGGCCGAGTGATTTCGGCGAGCCCAGCTCGATGCCGATCATCAGGCCGCGCCAGCGGACATCCTTCAGGAGTTCGAAACGCGATTGCAGGTCGCGCAAACCGTTGCCAATGAGATCACCCATCCGGGCGGCATTGGCCATGAGCTGATGCCGGTCCAGCACGTCCAGCGCCGCCAGCCCGGCCGCCATGGCAAAGCTGCCCTGGCTGAAGGTCGAACTGTGGACCACCGACCGTTGCATGGAGCTAAACACCTTTTCGTGAATCCATTTTTTGCACAGCACCGCGCCGACCGGAACGAAACCGCCCGATAGTGTTTTGGCCAGAACCACAATGTCCGGATCCATCTCCGGACCGTCGTGTTCGATCGCCAGAAATTTTCCGGTGCGGCCCATGCCGGATTGCACCTCGTCCGCCACGAACAAAGCGCCGTATTTGCGGCAGAGGCGCTGCGCCTCCAATAAATAACCGGGCGCGGGCAGGTTGACGCCCTTGCCCTGTACCGGTTCAACAATGAACGCCGCCACGTCGCCCTTCTGGAGCTGGGCTTCGAGGGCTGCCAGGCTGTTGAACGGAACGATCCGGCAATGCGGCAAAAACGGCTCGAAACCTTCACGGAAATTTTCGTCGCCGTTGATGGAAAGTGCGCCGTAGGTCAGCCCATGAAACGATTTTTCGCAATGAATCACCGTGGGTTTGCCGGTGGCGCAGCGGGCGTATTTGAGCGCCGTTTCAATGCCCTCGGCGCCCGAATTGGTGAAGAAGACCATGTCGAGCTGGTTCGGCATCCGTTTTTTCAACTCCGCCGCCAGCAAGCCGGATAGCAGCGGTGCTTCCAGTTTCACCAAGCTCGGATAATCCGCGTTGAGAAAATCGATGAGCACGCGGCGGACCTCAGGATGGTTGCGCCCCAGGCCGAAGACGCCATAGCCCGAAAGCAGGTCCAGGTATTTCTTGCCTTTTACGTCCCAAAGGTAAGGCCCTTCGGCACGGACGTAGCAGCGGTCGAAGCCGATCGTCTTGAGGGCGCGGACATTCGCCGGGTTGACGTGCTCCGACTGAAGCTCGTAGTTTCGACCCGCGTGCCGGTTCAACAACCCGACAATATCCAGACTGGGTTCCTGCGACATGAAAAAAATTTGGCCGGCATGATAAGCGCTCAGTTTTTCAAAAGCCAGTCATAACCTTTGGCTTCCAGTTCCAGGGCGAGTTCCTTGCCGCCGGTGCGGGCGATCTTGCCGTCCACCAGAACGTGGACGAAATCCGGCACAATGTAGTTCAGCAGGCGCTGGTAATGGGTGATGACCAGTTGCGCGTTGTCGGCGCGCTTCAGCTTGTTGACGCCTTGGGAGACGATTTTCAGCGCGTCAATGTCCAGGCCCGAATCGGTTTCGTCGAGAATCGCGAGTTTGGGTTCCAGCACGGCCATCTGGAAAATTTCGTTGCGCTTCTTTTCACCGCCGGAAAAACCTTCGTTGACCGAGCGTTTCAACAAATCGTCGCTCAACTCGAGCAATTTCATCTTGTTCTTCACGACCGTGAGGAACTCCATCGCGTCCAATTCCGATTCGCCTTTGGACTTGCGGATCTCGTTCAGCGCGGCTTTGAGGAAATAAGTGCTGTTCACGCCCGGAATTTCGACCGGGTACTGGAACGCGAGGAACAACCCTTCGCGCGCCCGCTCCTCCGGGGCGAGGGCGAGCAGGTCGTGGCCGTCGTAAAGCACCTCACCGCCGGTCACGTCGTAACCGTCACGACCGGCCAGCACGGCGGCCAGCGTGCTTTTGCCGCTGCCGTTCGGGCCCATGACGGCGTGGACTTCGCCGGCGGAGACGGTCAGGTTGACGCCTTTCAGGATCTGTTTGTTCTCGACGCCCGCCGAGAGATTTTTGATTTCTAATATCGTTTTGCTCATTTTCTAAAATTCACCCGACACTGCCTTCCAGGCTCACGCCCAGAAGTTTCTGGGCTTCCACGGCGAATTCCATCGGCAGTTCCTTGAAGACCTCCTTGCAGAAACCGTTCACAATCATGTTTACGGCGTCCTGCGTCGAAAGCCCGCGCTGGTTGCAGTAGAAAATCTGGTCCTCGCCGATTTTCGAAGTGGAAGCTTCATGCTCCACGCTCGCGGTGGTGTTCTTCACCTCGATGTACGGGAACGTGTGCGCGCCGCACTTCGACCCGATCAACATGGAATCGCACTGCGAGAAATTGCGCGCGTGCGCGGCGCTTTTCTGGATTTTCACCAGGCCGCGGTAGCTGTTCTGGCCCTTTCCGGCGGAGATGCCCTTGGACACAATCGTGCTGCGCGTGTTCTTGCCGATGTGCACCATCTTGGTGCCGGTGTCGGCCTGCTGGTAATTGTTCACCACGGCGACGGAATAAAATTCGCCCACCGAATTGTCGCCCAGCAAAATGCAGCTGGGATATTTCCAGGTGATGGCCGAGCCGGTCTCGACCTGCGTCCAGGAAATCCTCGAATTTTTGCCTTTGCACAGGCCCCGCTTGGTCACGAAATTGTAGATGCCACCCTTGCCGTTTTCGTCGCCCGGATACCAGTTTTGGACGGTCGAGTATTTGATCCGGGCGTCATCCAGCGCGATCAACTCGACCACCGCGGCGTGGAGCTGGTGTTCGTCGCGCATGGGCGCCGTGCAGCCTTCAAGATAGCTCACCGAAGCGCCTTCTTCGGCCACGATGAGCGTGCGCTCGAACTGGCCGGTGTTGGCGGCGTTGATACGGAAATACGTGGACAATTCCATCGGACAGCGCACCCCTTTGGGGATGAAGCAGAACGAGCCGTCGCTGAACACCGCCGAGTTGAGGGCCGCAAAAAAGTTGTCCGTGTACGGCACCACCATACCCAGATACTTCCTTACGAGATCGGGATGTTCGAGCACGGCCTCGCTGAACGAGCAAAAAATAATTCCCTTCTCGGCCAGTTGCTTCTTGAAGGTCGTGCCGACGGAGACGCTGTCAAACACCGCGTCCACCGCCACTCCCGCCAGTCGCTCGCGTTCCTTGAGCGGAATGCCAAGTTTCTCATAGGTCTCCAGCAGCTTGGGATCGACTTCGTCCAGGCTCTTGGGCCCGTCCCCTTTCTTCTTGGGAGCGGAATAATAAACGGCATTCTGGTAATCAATGGCCGGGTAATGAACGTGCGGCCAGGTCGGCTCGGTCATCGTCAGCCAATGTCGGTAGGCCTTGAGGCGCCATTCGAGCATGAACTCGGGTTCGTTCTTCTTCGCGGAAATCAAACGAATGATGTCTTCATTCAGGCCCGGCGGCGCGGAGTCGGCTTCGACATCCGTGACAAACCCGTATTTGTATTCCTGTTTTACCAGGCTTTCAATGGTCTCGGTGGCGGTTGGCATGTGTTTCGTTGAATCGTTAAATTGTTAAATGAGTTAAATGAGTCAAAAGGTCGCGAACACCTGTTTAACGAGTCATACATTTAACCGGTTACTCGATTAATTTTTCGCTTCGCGCAATCCGGGCATACGCCGTGAATCGCGATTTCGTAACGTTCCGCCTTGAAGCCTTTCGGCAGCGAGACGCCCGGCTGCGGTTTGGCCGGCAAATCCACATCATAAACCGTGTCACACACGTCGCAATAAAAATGGCAGTGCTCGTGCATGTTCGGGCAGAAGCGGGTCGCGCCGCGATCCAGTTGCACCTGCCGGACCAGCCCGCACTCCACCAGCGCGTCGAGGCAATTGTAAACCGTGGCGTGGGAAATCTCCGGCATCTGTTTTTTGGCGCGGATGAACACTTCCTCGGCGGTCGGGTGGTCGCGCTTGTGCAGCAGCACGTCATAGACCTGCTGCCGCTGCGGCGTAAAGCGGAAGCCGCCCGTGTTCAGCCTTTCACTGAACTCGCTGCCCGTTTTTTTCTCGGCCCCATTCATGGCAACCGCACCATAAGCACAAGACGGGGACGTGTCAAGATTTAGAATAATTCTAAAGTGCGGAGGGGTGGCGTGTGGCCATCTTTGAAAGCATCCGGGTTGCCGGTACGGTGACCCACTCCGTTACTTCTGGAAAACGCTGACGCGGGCGGGGGGCAGGTTGAGCCAGACGATTTTGGAGGCGAGCAATTGGAAACTCGAGGTGCCGCGGGTGCGCCGTTTGTGGATGCGGTAACTGTATTGCACCCAGGTTCCCTGGGGTTCCAGCACGGCGCGGATTTTCTCCGCCAGGTCCTCGGCCTGTTCCACGGAAAAATTCAGCAACGGCAGGCTGGAAATCACCGCGCCGACGCGGTCAATGCGGGTATGGCGGCGGCGCAGCAAATCGTCCAATTGCCACGCGTCGCCGGTGATGATGTGGGCGCGGGGAAAACGTTCGCGGAGCAGGTGCGCCAGTTTGGGGTTTCGCTCGATGGCCACCAGCCGTTCCTCGCGCAAGCCATGCGCGAGCAGGGCCTGGGTGACCGCACCGGTCCCCGGACCAAGTTCGAGCACGTAACTGTCGGGATCGGACGGCAGCCAGTGCGCCATGGCGGCGGCGAGCTGCCGGGAACTGGGCACGACGGCGCCGGTTCGTTGCGGATTGGCAAGCCATTCCTGCAAGAACAAGGTCGTGTCGGTCAATGTTGCCAACAATCGTTTGGCCATGGTCTCCTACGGATCCAACGGGTTGTCCAACTCCGGGTTCTGGAAACAAACTAGTTCACCCCGGTCACTGCCGCCAACAAAAAAATCCGGTTATTGTGCGGGCCGCTGTTTAAGGCTCAACGCTTTGATGACCCCGCCGCCCTGGCAGTTTCGCCGAGACCCTTTCGCACGACCTCACGTCGCGCCGACCAATCCGCCCAGCTGGGTTCCCAGGCCGGGCCCACCAGATTGGTGCGGGCCACCGGCCACACGGCGTCCAGGGCCTGCAGTTCACGGTTCGCCTCGGTACGGTCGTGCCACCGAAGAAAAGCTTCGGCCAGGTTCAGGTGATTCTCCGGATAGTCGGGCGCCAGTTTCTCGGCCTGTTCCAGCCATTCGCGGGCTTTGTGACGGCTGCCGATGCTCAACGGCCAGCCGGGCGCGTCGCGATATAACAAACCCAGGCCCCGGTCCGGCCCGCCGTAATCAAAATGACCGTCCAGTTCCGCCGCCTTCCTGAACTCGCGCTCGATTTCCCGGACGAGCCGGTAGGCGGCCAGGGAAGGGGCCTCCGCCTGGGCCAGCTGGCCGAAGTTCATGGCCAGATAATAATGGGCCGGGGCGGAATCAGGTTCGCGGGCAAGCCATTGGTGGCAGACCGTGATGCCTTGATTCGCCAGCGTGGCGCGCTGGGTTTCGTTCGCAGCGAGGTCGGCAAAATTAAAGCACGCCCGGGCGAAGTGCAGCGCGGCGGTTGAGTCGTTGGTGTTCGATTGGTATCGCGCCCGGGTGCGATCAAATTCCTCCGCCGCGCGGGCAACAAAGACGGGATTGGGCGGTTGATCGGCCAAGGCCATTCCCGCGCCAGCCAATAGCAAAAATGCCGCCGCCCAACGCCACGGCATGACCCGCCGGGCCATGGAATTGAGGATCACCATGTTCGGAATTAAAAGTTGCCATCGCATGGGACTGATTTATACTGGGCAAGTGAGATTTAATTGGAATTTCCTGTGCTTGGCAATGCTGATGGCGTCTGCCCTGTTCCTGACGGGGTGCGGCGGCATCAACGCCACCGGCTCCGTCTCGCCCGCAACCTTCCTGTTGCCGGGCATCATGATGAATACCATGCCCGCGCCGGCCACCGGCGAGCCCACACACAAGGTTGCCTCCGAATCGTCCAAACAATTCGCTCTAGCCCGCTAATTCTATGCGATTCCCATTCGCTCTGTCGGCAAAAATCGCCGGCCATATCATCAAACATAAACTGCGCAAAACGCCGAAATTTGCCATGGTCCTGCAACTCGAGCCGTTGCACACCTGCAACCTCACTTGCACCGGCTGCGGGCGCATCCGCGAATATTCCACGAGCCTCAAGGACATGGTGCCGCTCGAGAAATGCCTCGCGGCGGCGACGGAATGCGAAGCGCCCATGGTCAGCATCTGCGGCGGCGAACCGCTGATTTATCCGAAGATTGAGGAACTCATCGCCGGCCTGCTGGATCAGGGCCGCGTTCTCTACGTTTGCACGAACGGCGTGTTTATGCGGAAGAAGATGAGGGAATATCTGGCCGCCATTTATTCACCGGCAGTCGAACCGAAGGTGAAACAGTTGCTGGATCAAAAATTGATTTCCGACAAAGACGCCGAAACCATTCGCCACGCCGATGGCGCGGCGAAAAAGAAGACCGTCATCCGTCCGACGCGGTGGATGTATTGGAACGTCCACCTGGACGGCCTCGAATTTACGCACGACCTGATCGTCGAGCGCGAGGGCGTGTTCAAGGAATGCATTGAGGCGATCAAGATGGCGAAAATCCTCGGTTACCAGGTCGCCACCAACACGACGGTCTATAAGGAAGCCGACATGCAGGAAATCGAGGACATGTTCAAGTTCCTCAGTTCGCTGGGCGTGGACGGCCACACGATTTCGCCCGGTTACGATTACGACGCGGCCAAGAAGGACATGGTCAAGCGCCTGGGCAAGGACCCGAAGGATTTCTTCCTGACGCGCGACATGACCCGGCAGAAGTTCGCGAAGATTCTGGATTGGGGCAAGGCGTTCACGATTTTCGGCACGCCGGTTTATCAGGAATTTCTAGCCGGTCACCGCGAGCTGACCTGTACCGCCTGGGCGATTCCCACTTACAACATCAAGGGCTGGAAAGGGCCGTGTTATCTGATGACCGACGGTCATTATGCCAGCTATCAGGAGCTGCTTGAACAGGTGGCCTGGGAAAAATACGGCGTGGTGAACGGCAAAGCGCGCGACTCGCGTTGTGAGCATTGCATGGTGCATTGCGGCTACGATCCCAGCGGCGCGCTCGGCACCAACTATCAGGCTGGCGACAACTGGAAGAATTTCAAATACAACTTCGGCGCGAAACCGAAGCCGGCCCGTTATTCGCCGGAACTGGAAAAGCGCGTTTATAACGGCGTTTCCATTGGCAAAGGACATCTGGCCGAAGCGAAGGCCATCATCAATCCCGCTGCCGGCGCGAAAGGCGCGTTTTCCCGCAAGGAAGAAGAACCCGCGCACGTCGGCAGTCGGTGCGGTACGGGTGACACAACCGAACGCGACGAGTTGATGGCTAAAATCAAGGACCCAAAAAGGATTGAAGCGCGGCCGGAATAAGCTTTTGAGCGTAAAGTTTGCATGAGCAGGACGCTTTATCTTTCACCGCCCAGTTTTGACGGTTTCGACGGCGGGGCCGGTTCGCGCTACCAGGCGCGACGCGAGGTCACCAGCTTCTGGTATCCGACCTGGCTTGCGCAACCCGCGGCGCTCACGCCGGATTCCCGTTTGCTCGATTGCCCGCCACACAACGTCAGCATGGAGGAATGCCTGCGCATCGCGAAAGATTTTGACCACGTCATCATCAACACCAGCACGCCCTCGTTGAAAAACGATTGCCAGGTGGCTGAGGCCATCAAGGCGCAGAAGCCGGAAACCAAAATCGGTTTCATCGGCGCGCACACGATGGTGTTGCCGACGGAAACGCTCAAGGCTTCTACCGCGATTGACTGGGTGGGCCGGAAGGAATTCGATTTTACCTGCAAGGAAGTCGCCGAAGGCCGCGACCTTTCGACCATTGCCGGGCTTTCCTGGCGGGACAAGGACGGCACAATCAAACACAACCCCGAACGCGAGATGATCCAGAACATGGATGATCTCCCGTGGGTGGCCGACGTCTACCAGCGCGACCTGAAGATTGAGAATTACTTCATCGGCTACCTGTTGCATCCTTACATCAGCATGTACACGGGGCGCGGTTGCCCGGCGCAATGCACCTTCTGTCTCTGGCCGCAGACCATCGGCGGCCACAAATACCGCGTCCGCTCGCCGCAGAACGTCGCCGACGAGATGGCCTACATGAAGAAACTGTTCCCGCAGGTGAAGGAATTTTTCTTCGACGACGACACTTTCACCGCGAACCTGCCGCGCGCCCGCGAAATCGCGAGGAAACTCGGCCCACTGGGCGTCCACTGGTCCTGCAACAGCCGCGCGAACCTCGATTACGATACGATCAAGAGTTTCAAGGATAATGGCCTGAGATTGTTTCTGGTTGGCTACGAAAGCGGCAATGACGACATTCTGACCCGCATCAAAAAAGGCGTGACGATGGATGAGATGCGGCAATTTACCAAGGCCTGTCACCAGGCCGGCGTGGTGATTCACGGCACATTCATCCTTGGCCTGCCGGTGGAAACCCGGAAATCCATCGAGAACACGATTAATTTTGCGAAGGAACTCGATGTGTTCAGCCTGCAGGTTTCGCTGGCGGCGCCGTATCCGGGCACGGAGCTTTACGAACAGGCCAAGCTCAACGGCTGGTTTGTGAAGAAGGACAAGACCGACCTGGTGGAAGGCGACGGTTTCCAGCAGAGCACGCTCGAATTTCCCGGCCTGAGCAAAGAAGAAATCTTCGAAAGCGTCGAACGATTTTACCACCGCTATTACCTGCGCCCGAAACCAATTCTGCGCATTATCAAGACGATGCTGGAAGACCAGGACATCTGCGTCCGGCGGTTGCGCGAAGGCTACGAATTTTTCAAATCTATGGCGCAGCGACGCACCGATTTGGCGGCATCAAAAGCGGCGGCTTAGCCAAATTCTCGTGGTGGGACGTACTGCCGCGCGCCCAAAGTTTACCTCGGCCACTCGCTGATGCGATTCCACCAGAATTCGAGCCGCTTGGTGTATTTCTTCGGATTCGGCATTCGGTCAGCCAGGGGTTGGCTGCCGAGAGATTTGTCCGGCCAAAGATGCAAGTGTCTTTCGATGCTGAGTTCCTTGGCAATTTCAGAAACCGTGTGCAGCGCATTGACTGCATAATCCTGCCAGCTTTCGCGTGTGGCAAAGACTTCTGTTTTCAATCGCACGCCCATTTCCACCGCTTGTTCTTCAATGCGCGTCACGTTTTCAGCCCGGATGTTGATGGGTTCGTGGAAAATCGTGATGGGATCCAATTCCGCCACGGCCTTGAGTGTCGCGCGCAAATCGGCTTCGTCACATTCCGGATACGTGGGTGCCATGGCCACATAAACATGCAGACCGGCTTTCCTGGCCGCATGCAACGTGGCTATCCGTTGCGACGGTGCAGGTGCTTTCGGCTCATAAATTTTAGCCAGATCATTACGTAACGTCGGCAAACTCATGCCAAACACCAGCCGCTTTCCGAAACTCTTGAACAAATCGAAATCTGCCCGGGCCAGCGGGCTACGGGTGAGGATGCGAACGTTGAGCGTGGATTGATCGCGGATGAGTTCCAGCGAACGGCGCACGATTAACCGCGCATGCTCAGCCAGTTCCCGCTGCCGTGCTGGGTCGGGATGCCGGATGACCTGATAGGGATCGGTCGTGCTGCAATAAATTACCGCGCGGTTGCCATCGGGTTTGAGTTGTTTGCGTGGCGTGTTTTCGGCATTGCGCAACGAGACAAGAAATTTCTGTTCATCCCATGGGCGGAGCAAAAGATAATTGCCCCACTCGGCATCCGGGTCCTTGACGCCGTATTCAGCCAACCTTGGGCCTTGCTTGATTGTGGCCGCGCTAGGCACGTAACAAAATCGGCAGGCGTGCGAGCATCCGACGGCCACGTTGAACGCCCAATTCGACAGGCTCTTGTAAATGAAATTATTTTCCGCAATTACCGCCGGCGCGTGCCAGAAATCCACTGGTAACCTCTTTGGCGGATTCAGCCGCGACGCGTCTCGCGGCCTTCCAGTGGGAAGTGGCTCTAGCAATCTTACATTGTCATTAGGGTCCAAGGTTTTGAAATGTCTTGAGTGATTTTCAGTCCAGTCTTTCCGCGCTGCCGCGAAGGTCGCGAGTTCCTCAATAGCCTACGACAGTGTAAACAGGGTTTGGCCGCCGCTCAAGTTGCCGCGACGGACCACTTACTGTGATGCTACGCATCGTCTGTGGACGCATAGTCATCTCGGCGGGCAATATCGGACGATGGCATACACGAAACCTGATAAAGCGTTCTTACGCGAGTTTGGCCAGCGCGTGCGAAAACTCCGTGAGGCTGCAAAATGGTCGCAGGAAGAGTTGGCTGAGCGTTGTGGGCTCCATCGAACGTACGTTGGCGCTATCGAACGCGGGGAAAGAAATCTAGCCCTCCTGAACATTCGTAAGATTGCCCGCGCCTTCACTTTAGCGCTCTCAAAACTCGTCGAGGGCCTTTGAAATAAGGTGCAACCACGCTAACCCAAAGTCACAATGCCTCGAACGAGTAAGCAACAAGTCGCCAGCGTGAAGAAAAAGGCGTACGGCAAAGTCAAAGGCCCGTACAAGCAGGCGACTGTGAGCAAGCGAATTGAGGCTCTCTTCCTCGACAATCTCGGCAGGGTTGTGACTCGGGAAATGATTATTCGGGCAGCGACCGACCCGGTTACTGGACGCCAACCGGAGAACTGGCATCAGCGGCTTTCGGAGCTCCGCACTGACACCGGCTACACAATCCTGTCATGGCGTGATGACCCAAATCTCGCAGTGCAGGTGTATCTGATGCCGTTTGCCAAGAAGCGGTTAAGTGCGGGCAAGAGGATTAAGCCTACGCCAGCATGTTGGGAGAATGTGCTGGCGAATGCAAAGCACGCGTGCGAATGGAACGAGGACGGGCAATTGTGCGGCTTGAAAGAAGGAGATATTGATCCGGTCGGCGGCGGACGGGTCAAATTGACGCCTGACCACAAAAGCCCGCATTCGGTCAATCCCAACACGGATCCCAGTGACCCGAATCAATGGCGAGCGCTTTGCGGCAGGCATCAAGTGATGAAGAAGAATTACTGGGACAACCAGACCGGGAAACTCAACATCACCGGAATCCTTCAAGCAGCTTCCGAGAGAGACAAGCGAGCGGCACTCAATCTGATGTTGAAATATTTTGGTTACACTTTGAAGGCCGGTCGAGTACAAGTGTCAAAGCCGAGCGACGAACCGTAGATGATTACAACACACGAAACACTGGAACAGGTCAGAGACAAGATCACAACAGCACTATCGCGAGATGGTGTCGTCGTTCTGCCGCCAATGGACGTGCATGACACCTTCCGCTTGACCAGGCTATTGTCTGCTCCCGTCGTAACGACTGTGCTCGACCCTTGGTACAACAAAGGGGTCGGTGGTGTCCGCGATGACTATGTGCCCTACGTTGTAGGAATCCTCGACGGCGCAAAAGTAGTGTCCAAGCACATCTTTCTCTGGGGCTTTCCTGAAATCATCGCGCCATTCGTCGAGCGAATTCCGTCACCGCTCAAACTGGTTTCCTGGCTGACGTGGGCGTTCCGCAACAACCCGTCGGTGATCCGCGGTTGGCGTTCGGCGCAGATGACCTGCCTCCATCTTTCCCATCCCGGAGCAAAGCTCTACGTGGAGCACTTTCTCAATGAGGTGCAATTGGCCAAGTTAAAGGAAGGCAAGCTGCGCTACATGCCCGGCCCGCCTAGTGTCATCGAAGACTCTTTGCTCGTAGGCTTCGTCGGGAGGAAGGAACAGACCGGCCACCCGTCACAGAAACCAATCAAAGTGATTGAACCACTCCTGAAGATGACGACCAAAGAGGGAGATTTGGTTTTAGATCCCATGAGTGGGTCGGGAACAACCGCAGAAGCAGCGCGAAAGCTCGGCAGACACGCAATGATTTGTGACCACTCCGAGGAATACACGCAAATTGCTGAAAGGCGTCTGAAAGTTCGCAGAATTACTTTGCCACCAGACTTGTTGGTATCATTGGAGGCGTGCGAGCGTTCACTGCCCTCTGACTGGCAGACAGTGCAACAGCCAATCAGATATCCAATGGAAAACTCGGATGTCGACTCATCGAAAAAACATCAGATGGCATTCTTCGAAAACCATGAGAACGGAAACAATGGTTCCCGAAGAGGGCAAAAGCAATCGGCGCGGCGTCAGTCAAGCGCGTCCAGGTGAATTTGTTTCCAATCCCGCAACTCTGAGTTTTTGCATCAAATAAGCTTGGCTTTGCCAGAATTTGCGTCGTCTGATTACTTCTTCCCCTCGCTCTCGCGGCCGGCGTATTTCCGGGTGGCCGTGTCCACGTGGATTCTTTCGCCGGGAGCGATGAAGAGCGGGACCATGATTTCCAGGCCGGTATCAAGGCGCGCGGGTTTCCAGGTGGTGTCGGAGCCGCCGCGGATGGGCGGATCCGTTGCCATTACCTCCAGTGTCACGTTCGGCGGCAGAACGATATTCAGCAGGCGTCCGTCGAGGAGCAACGCGCGATATTCCACGTTTTCCTTGATGAACCCGCGGCGGTCGCCGATCTGCTCCGCACTGAGGCTCATTTCCTCGAACGATTCCACGTCGGAGAAGACAAAATCCTGCCCATCGTGGTAGCTGAACTGGACGCGGCGGTGTGACACGTCGGCCACCGGCACGCGTTCGCCTTCGGAAAACGTGTGGTCGGCAATCCGGCCGGTTATCAGGTGGCGCAAACGCGCATGGAGTTTGTGCCGGGTCTGGGCGGTGCCGCTGACGTGGAACTCCTCCAGCATCTGCGGCGTGCCGTCGAGCAGCAGGACCATGCCGCGTTTGAATTCTGAAGTCAGAATTGTTTGCATCGTGTGCCTCCTCCCGGCTGGCCGCCCGCCGTCGTTACGCTTTGGCGCGGCAGGCCCGGGTTTCAGGGTTGCTCAGGAATCCAGACTCTTGATAGCGCGCTCTTCGCAGCGCGTCAACTCCAGGTGGGAAGGGGTTACGGATACAGTTTACTGGCGCGAGGCTTTCCATGAACGGGTTCGTAGCGCAGTCGTCCCGACTGCGGGTTCCGACAGCGTCCCGCTGCCGGAAGGAACTTCCCCGGCGGGACGCCGGGGTGAACCCGCAGTCGGGACGCCTGCGCTACAACGATGCGGTTCAAGGTCCGTGGGCAGTTCCAAAAGGAACAGGAAACTACTGACGAACTGGCTCGCGAATACGCTCGCCCCACCGAAACTGCAAATCGTGCCGGTGCCCAGCAGTGCCTAGTCCATCGGGATGGTGCGTCGCGCGGATTTCTTTTCAGAATGAAGCGCCTTATCAGCAAGCATTTTGTTCCTGGCGCGACGGGAGCGTTTCCGTTTCTGCCGGCGGATCTTTTCAATCTCAGCCCGGCGCGCGGCCACGAAACCGGTCATCATTGCTTCAATCTTGTCGAGCAACAAACGCCGGGCGAGGAAGCGGTTGAGTCCCTGCTGGCGCGTGGCCTGGCATTTGACCTGCAAGCCTGTGGGGCGGTGGAGCAACATCACGCACGTTGAGGTCTTGTTGACGTTCTGACCGCCATGCCCGCCGGAACGCACAAAGCTTTCCTCGATGTCGGTTTCGCGCACGCTCAGCGCGGTCATGCGCCGCACGAGCTGGGTTTCCTTTTCCGGGCTGACGGGGAACAGGCTCATGGCACCAGCTTAACGGCGAGCGCAGCTTCGAGCAATTCCCTGACAAATTTCCCAATACCGGGCATCAGGGACTCGCGCGGGCCGGCGACGTTCAACGTGCGCACTTTGTTTTGCTTCAGGAACTTCGAAAGCGAGGCAGCGCCGTGCGACAAGCCGTCCCGTTCGCAAACCACCAACAGCGGACGGCCATGTTGTTTGGCACAGATTTTGGTGAAGGCCGTGCCGCCGGACAATTCCCGTTCCCGCGCCACAATCAGCGTGGCGTCCGAATCCACCAGATTCTTCTCCGTTCGCTCATCGTACTCTGCCGAGTCCGTCTCGCACAGACGGTAAATCGGCGGAATGACGCCATCCTCGGCCAGTCGTCCCCGAGGACACCAACCACCGTGTTCGAAGCCGTGCCGGATGGCAAAATCCAGCGCGGCCCGGTCCACACCGGTTTGTCCGCCGGAGATGATTTTCAGCCGGGCATATTTCACGCGTTTTCAGTGGCGAGCATAGCGAAATCATCCCGTTAAATAAATAATCCGTTGACCACGGGCCGAAGTGAGTTACCTTGGCGCACGTCCTGAGAATGAAACCGGTCATCGCCAAAATGAATTGGATGCCGAAGCGTGCTGCGTGGCAGTGCACGGTTGGCACCACGCATACGTTAGGCGGTGGGAGGTTGAATTCATAGGCAGGCTGCAGAGCAAATTTACCAAACCCATTGCCGACAAACGGCGGTGGGTTTTTTGTTTTATCCGGGAACATCGCTGTGCCGGCCAACGAACATGAGAAACGAAACATCATCCATAACCGCACCCGTGTGGGGTGTGGTGGCCGCCTTTGCCGCCGTGTACGTCATCTGGGGTTCGACGTATCTCGGCATCCGCTACGCGGTCGAATCCATCCCGCCCTTCCTGATGGCCGGCAGCCGGAATCTGGCGGCGGGTCTGTTATTGTTTGCGCTGGCACGCGCCCGCGGCAGCGCGGCGCCCTCGCACCGCGAGTGGCGCGATGCTGCCATCGCCGGAGGATTGATGCTGGCGCTGGGTAATGGCGGCGTGACCTGGGCGGAACAGGTCATTCCGTCCGGGGTCACCGCTTTGCTGGTGGCATTGACGCCCGTGTGGATGGTGTTATTGGATTGGCTGCGGCCCGGCGGCACCCGTCCGCGCCCGTTCGTGGTCGCGGGATTGATGGTGGGTTTTCTGGGCGTCGCGTTGCTGGCGCGCAGTGAGGGAAATCATTCCAGCCCGGCTCATAACTGGGGCGTTGCCGTGTTGATGATGGCCTCAATGGGTTGGGCCGGCGGTTCAATCTTCAACCGGCAGGCGCGCAAACCGGCGTCGCCATTGCTGGGCGTGGCCATGCAAATGATTGCAGGCGGCATCTTGATGCTGGGCTTCGCGGTGGTGCGCGGTGAGGCGGCGCAATTCTCGATTGACCGGGTGACAGGATTGTCTGCGGGCGCATGGTTGTATCTGACGGCAGCCGGGTCGATGGTTGGGTATACGGCTTACGTCTGGCTGTTGCACGCCAGCACGCCGGCGCGGGTGGCGACTTATGCGTATGTGAATCCGTTCATTGCGGTCACGTTGGGTTGCACCATCGGCCATGAAACGTTCTCGCACGAGTTGTTTATGGCGGGGATGTTGATCATTACCGCGGTGATGCTGATTGTACGCGGCGGAGCGGCGAAAGCGGATCCCGCGACGCAGTATGAAGAAGTGGCTTGAATTCGGGTTAAAGGAGTTGTGCCAGGTTGCGAACCGAACCGACGAAAGGGGTTCACGCCGGCCGGATGAAAAAGTAAGGCTGACCGTGCCAGCGATGTTCGAGCCCGGGGTAAAGCCACACATTACCGGAGTGGGCACGAATTTGAAAATAATACTGCAACGGAAAATTCGAGTCGGTGTAATCCGCCGGAATGACGGCCTGGTAATCGTCTCCCGCCCGTTCCATTTCCATCATCTGCCAGATTTCGGCCTGATTGACATGCCGGTAACGCAGGTGCAAGCCGGCCGGCCCGGCCGGGCCGACTTTGGGAATACGAGCGATGACCGGGAATGGTTTGCCGCGCTGAAATGAAACCGGCGGGGTGTGCAGTTCGGCGAACGGAGGGCGTTCGCCGTCCTGTGATTCGTTGAGAACGGCCTGCATGGCGCGCTCAATCACTTCCGGGCTTATCCCTTGTTCGGCGGCGTCCGGAGCTGACGATTGTTTGAGGAGGTTTTCCAGATCCGCCGTGTCCCGATCCATGGCGGGGAGGCGGTCCAGCCATTGGCCGCGTTGGAAAAATTCCGGACCGTAAGTGATGTCCGGCAGATAGGGCATCCTCGCCTGCTCAGCGAATTCCGCCCACGCGTTGCGCGCCACACGATTCAATTTAATTGCTTCCTCCAGAGCGGGTCGATGACCGCTGCGTTGATAAAGCGCATAAAACACTCCGGCGCGGAAACGGGCGGCAAAGAACCGGCCCAGCCCGGCTTGAACCGGAATGTCAATTGCCAACCGGCGGAAATCAGCGCTGTCAGTGTTGCGCACTTTCGATTTCGCCTCTTTGAGTCGCAACCGCGCCTGTTGCGCCGCTTCCTCCAGCCGTTTCGCCACCCAGGCGGGCGAATATTTTCCGCTGGATTTGCCGGCAATCAATTCGTCGGCATATTCGTCAATGCCTGAAAAGAATTCCGGATCGAGCGGGCTGACGGTGCCAAGCCGGCGTGGGCTCGGCGTGTCGCTGTAGGGTTGCGGATTCGTTTCGGCCACCATGGCGATGTTGGTGTACATCTCGGGCCAGTAATTGTTATTGGCGGCGGACGGACAGTGCGCCACAGTCACCAGCGGCAAAATCCGCCCGGCCGAAGCCAGCGCCGCTTCCACTTTGTCCGCGCCGCTCCGGAACTGCTGTTGCCATTCGCGTCGCCAGCCGTCCGGGTCGCCATCGGGATTGTAGAGGTTCCGGCCCCAGACGCGATACGTGCAGGAAAACTTTTCGAAATCGAGGGTCGGCTCCAGCGAAGTGTCGGCATAAGCATTACGTCCGCCCGGCAGGCCCGAGCCTTTACGGCCCTTGAACGCCAGCGGTTCAAACAGTTCCACGCCTTGACTGCCGCAAAAGCTGGAAACCCGGCCGTAATCCGCAGCCATTTGGGGATCACCCCACAACAGCATCCGTTGCGTACCCGGCCAGATACGGTGCAACACACCGTAGCGTCGGTCTTCGGTCAGCAAATCACCGTAGCCATAACGCATGAAGGAGCGCGAACCGGCGCTGAGCGCAAAGAAACCCGTCTTCGGCGCATTGGGCGGCGGCATTTCCAGCGCACGGATGGCGCCTTGCATGTACGGCAAGCCCATGTGCTCGGCCCAGAATTTCGGCGAAACCGTCACGGGCAGGCCGGTGTCGAGCGCCACATTAATCATTTGCTGATTTATTCCCTTCGCGTGCAGGTCAATCTCAATGCGCCGGCCGCAGTGCGCCGCGCCATCAAAAATTTTCTGCCAGAGGGCATATTCGCCCTCCGGCACACCACTTTCGCCATGGGTGCGGATGGTGACGCCGCCGATGGCCGGGCACGCCTGCAGCAGCGTGCGCAACGCGTCCCGACAATAGGATGCCTGCGTTTCCGGCGTAAGACCCTCGATGCGGTAATTCGCGTGGGGACTATCAGTCCATTTATAGGCATGCGTCCAGAGGCCCAGTTGAAAATGCAACCCGCGGCGCTCGGTTTCCTCGCTGATGAACCGCAGCATTTCCAGGTTGCGGTCGCGCTCGGCGTCGGGCAACGGCACCGCGCGCACCTTGTAGCCGGGCACCGAGACCAAAAACGGATAGGCGAAATGAAAATAACAATCGGTGATGCCGGTCGTGAAATCGTAACCCAGTCCGAGGGCGAGATTGAAGCGGTTGAACCGGTGCGTTGCCAGCATCGTCAGGTAAGACTGCCAGAAGGCGCGGTCGTTGAACCAGGGTTTGTCCTGGACGTCACTGACGAAGGCCCGCATAACGCTGCGGATCGGATTTGCCGGCCGTTCGCCGACCGGCTTCACGGCTCGCAATGCCGCCAACGGGTCATCGGCGAAACGCACGCGGTCTTCCAATTCGAGCACCGCGTACACCAGGCCTTGCGCGTCCGAGCCGGCCGCGACCAGGACCGTATGCTGGCCGGGGTTCCCGCGGGCAATCGCCAGACATTCCGGTCCGTCCGGCTGTGAAAGGGCGGCGGCCGCGAGCACCCGCCGGGCAATGTTCGAGGCGGGGCCGCCCACGAAAATGCATTCCTGCGAAGGGGGAACCGGTTCGATCTTCTCGTATAGCTGCACGGTCACGCCGCGGGCAGCCAAAGTGTCCCGCAACCGTTGCACCGCCCATGGCACCGGTGGTCGCTGTACGACCGGGTCCGATTCATCCAGGACGATGGCGATGGCCGGATTATTTTCACCGGCGTAAAGCGGGAATTGAAAAAGACCGGAGCCGGCCAGAGCCGCGGTGGCCATGCCGGTTCTTTTGATGAATTGCCGCCTTGTTTCGCCGCGGGTGGAACTGGGCTGGTCGGAGTGCATGATTGGTTTTGGATTCAAGGCTTTTTATCCGCGGCTGACGAGGAAATTTTTTGCGGAGGATTTCAGGTTTGCTTGAGTTTTCGCCCGGGTTTCGTTATACTGTGGCTGGCTTCCAGAAGAGATGTGAAATTTCAGAAGGCCATGCGGTACCATCAAATTGCCACCAGGATCCGCAACGGGAGACCTGGCGTTCCCGTCGGCGTGGTTGTTCTCGCTGCCGTTTTGTTTCTCAACCTTGTCCTGGTGACGACCGTATTTGCGGCTGATTCGAACACGACCAGCGCGACCGGTTCCAGATCGGCAATTGATTATTGGGGGGACGACCCGGAAGCAGCGGCAGCAATGGCCGCAGCAATGACAAACGACACCAGGACATTGCCGGAATTGACGACCGTGGATGAAGTCCTGCGCTTGAAACCGGAGGAAGCAGAGCGCGGTTACCCGGTGAACCTGCGGGGCGTGGTCACCTGCGTGGTGGAGGAACATAACGCTTTTATCGTCCAGGATGAAACGCATGCGGTTTTTGTCATCAATGCCTCGCCGGCCCCGCCCAAACGGGGCGAGCTAGTCGAGGTCCAGGGCAAATCGGACAAGGGCTCTTTTGCGCCGCTGGTCCGGATGAGTCGAATGACCATTCTGGGCGCCGGAACACTGCCGGAACCGGTACAGCCCACCTGGGACCAATTGATGAACGGCAGTTTGGATGATCAACAGGTGGAGATCCGAGGCATTGTCGAAGAAGCCCTGCCGCGCCCGGCAGGCTATCCTCCCCAGTGGTCGGAGATTACTTTGCGGACCACTGCGGGCGCGTTGTGGGTGGACGTCTGGCTGGTCGGCACCAATTTTGACAAGTTGGAAAACTATGAAGACGCCGTCGTCCGGCTGCGGGGATGTCTGTTCGTCGCATTGACAACGGACACCCACCAATTGGAGCAGGGGCACATTCGCATGTATGTGGATTCCATCGAAGTGGATCAACCGGCGCCGGCGGATGAATTTTCCGCTCCCACGAAGCGCGCGGCGGATCTGATGCTGTTCGATCCGGAAGCCAACGCGTTTCAACGGGTGAAAGTCTCCGGGCAAATCCTGTACATGGTGGACCGGGATTATTTCATGATGGACGGCACCAACGGATTGCGATTCACCCTGAGACAACCGGCGGTCAAACTGCATACCGGTGACCGGGTGGACGTGGTGGGTTATCCGGAGTTGAGCGGGGCCGCACCGCATCTGCGCTCGGCGGTGGCACGCAAGACCGGACATGACCTGCTGCCCGGTCCCAGAAACCTGTCGCCCGACGATTTGCCCAACGCCCTGTTCGATTCGACGCTCGTGAGGATTGACGGACGCCTCATCAGTTCGCGGTTTACTTCGACCAATGAGGCGTTGGAAGTCCAGGCCGGGTCCTGGCGGTTCATGGCGCGGGTGAAATTGAAACGAACCGCGCCGCCTTCCATCGGCAGTCAGTTGGCTTTGACCGGAGTTTACGCGGTTCAAGGCGGAAGTCCGGTGCTGGGCGGTAATGTGGCTCCTTTTGATTTGCTGCTTCACTCGCCAGCCGACATCCAGGTGCTGTCGCAACCCTCCTGGTGGACATTGCCACGTTTGCTGGTGGCCGTGGGGGTGTTGATCTGTGCGCTGGTGTTTTCGGTGTTATGGATTACCCAGCTTCACCGGCAAGTGGAGGAGCGCACCACCGAACTCGCCACCCAGATTCACAGCCGTCAACGGGTGGAACATCAACGGGCGATGGCGCAGGAGCGCGCCCGCATTGCCCAGGACCTGCACGACGAACTCGGTTCCGGCATCACGGAAATCAGCATGCTGGCCACGGTGGCCGGTTCGGTAACCGCACCGGGCAACGGCCACGGCGGACATTTGGAGGAAATCGGTGATCGTGCCCGCCGGATGGTCACAGCCCTGGACGAAATCGTCTGGGCCATGAACCCAAAACACGATTCCCTGATGTCATTGGTGAGTTACTCCTGCCTGTACGCGGACCGGCTTTTGAAACTGGCGAACATTACCTGCCAGTTGAAAGGTGCGGTGGATTTGCCTGACCGGACGGTGTCATCCATCCATCGGCATGAATTTTTCCTGGCCTTCAAGGAAGCCGTCACCAATGTTATCCGCCACTCCGGCGCCACCGAAGTCCGCCTCGGGTTCCGGCTCATTGGCAACCGCCTGCGATTGTCCATAGCCGATAACGGGCGCGGGGTGGCGGCGGACGCCGGCCCGCGAATTGGCAACGGTCTGGTCAACATGCGTGCGCGGCTGGAAAAAATGGGTGGAAGGTTTGAAATTGCCAGCCAGCCCGGACGTGGCACCACGGTGCGGTTTTACGTGCCCTTGAATTGAACAGTTATGATCCGGGTCGCCATTGTCGAAGACAGCAAGACCATCCGGGAAAGTCTGACGCACTTTGTGCAGACGGACCCGGAATGCCACTGTGTCTTCGCCTGTGCGACGGCCGAGGAGGCGCTGGTGGGCATCCCGAAACACCAGCCCGAGGTCGTGCTGATGGACATTCAGTTGCCCAAATTGTCCGGCATCGACTGCACCGCCCAGATCAAAAAAATACTGCCCTCAGTCCAAATCATCATGGTGACCGTGTACGAGGACACCGACCGGATTTCGGCGGCGTTGCGTGCGGGCGCCTGCGGTTACCTGTTGAAACGTTGCACTCCGGCGGAGCTGGTTTCCGCCATCCGCGAGGCCCGGATGGGTGGCGTGCCGATGCCCCGCGAAATCGCTCGTAAAGTCATTGCCTCCTTTCAACAACCATCCGCGCTCGCCGCCGGAGTGGACGAACTCCGGCCCAGCGAGCGAAAGATCCTCGAACTGCTGGCCACGGGCCTGCCCAACAAGGAGATCGCCGACCGTTTGGGGTTAAGCCCGGGAACCGTGCGATGGCATCTGGAAAACATCTACAGCAAGCTGCACGTCCACTCCCGTACCGAAGCGCTTTTGAAATTCCGCTCCGCCAAATCCGCCTGAGTGTGCGCCGGCTGAATGAAAGTGAAATGCGCCAGAAAACTAATCGTTCATAAGACCCGTTGACGTTGATTTTCGCAGAAGGTGATTCAAACCGTCATTTCTTTTTCCAAAGTGACTATTTGGAGTTTTCACACAGCCTCGCGCAGGTGTTAGGTGGCGTTTTCACTTTTGAAATCAGGGAGTCGCCAAGCGATAAAAGCAGGTGCGGTTCGTCGGTGGAAGGTTAACCAAATTCTGCAAGGTGGTGAAATTAAGTGTTGGGACATTCGTCAACGTTACCCAATTCGTCGTGGTCAAATCCGAATTCTGCTGCAATGCGAAATTCATCGAAGGAACGATCCAAGAAACTTCGAAGTTGTTGCTCACAAATGCACGACTCAGTTGCGGTGATGGGGTTGTTCGAGAGGTGTAAATCGTACTGCCATTATAAGGTGTCGCGGCCAGTTTATTTCCATCCGCTGATGATGCAACCGATGACCAATACGAAAAATCTGGACCAGTGTTTGTTGTCCAGGTGAGTCCTGAGTTCGTTGAAGTAATGACTATACCGGGATTGCTAGTATCTAGGTCATCACTTACTGCCACCAACCTGCTTCCGTCCACCGAGGAAGCGACGGAATCCCAGAGTTCTGTCGGTGCACTGGTGACAGCCCAAGTCGCGCCGGAGTTTGGTGAAGTGTAAATACCGCCAATTCCCCACGCCGCGACCAGTTTGGTTCCGTCCGCCGACGAAGCAACCGAAGTCCAAAACAAACCGGTCGCAGCTCGCCGAAGCCAAAAACCTCCAGAATTTGTTGAAGTATAAATCTCACCCGTAGTCGCTACCGCAACCAGTTTGGTTCCATCGGCTGATGAAGCGACGCCCTCCCAAGCCAAAGAAGGCACATTATTTGTTGACCAAGTAAGACCTGAATCGTCCGAAGTATAAATTGGCCCCATGCCCGGATGACCTTGCTCTGCAACCAGTTTGGTTCCATCCGCCGACGAGGCAATTGAAGTCCAAAATGTGCTGGGGCTGGTGGTTGGCATCCAATCCACACCGGAATTGGTCGAAATGTAGATTGGACCATTTTCAGGGCCAGCAGCCAACTTAGTTCCATCCGCCGAAGAAGCGACAGAATACCAATTCAAATTCGGCGCATTGGTTTGTTGTGTCCATTTGGTTCCTGAATTTGTCGAAGTATAAATCTCGCCATTATTACCATAACTTGCTACCGCCACCAACTTGCTTCCGTCTGCCGATGACGCAATACCATAACAATACGGCGTCAAAGTTTGGGCAAAACTGAAATCAACAGCACCAAACAAGCAGAAAAAAAACATTAATAGAGATTCGGTTCGGCGCTTTGAGTGTAATTGATCTTTCACGAGCGTAAGGTTGCCTAATATAGGTAATCCGTCAACCGCAGAGCTTGTCGGCGGTTCGCTGAAGCGCCTTGTCGAACCCAGCCGCTGCGCGGCGGGCCTGTCGGAGTTTGTGCGATCTGGGAGTCCGGTTGTGATCGCAACCTTTGGGAATGGTTAAACCGGCCCTTTGATACACCACTAGAGCCCGCCGCCCAACTCGAACTGCTCTTGGACTGCAGCCGCGCCTCGCGCCATGGCCAACCTCACATTCAAATCCCACAATGACTGCTAAAATCCCCACCAAAACCACCCCTCTCCCCGTCCAAAATCGGCTATCTTGGACAGCAGTGGGAGTTGACCCGTTTTCGTTTTCGTTTTCGACCAGTGGCAGCGGTTGGTGGTGGATCATTGAGACTGTTGAATCATTCAACGGCCAACCCTGTGGGACAGGAATGAAAGTTTTTCAAAAATCTTTCGCCCAAGTCCGATGGGTTGCTAGCCGATATTCCGGCGCGTGGTTCCACGATTCACGGTGGAGGGATTGGTGGAGAAAATTGACCTCGGGGCCGCGGTTTTTCAGGGCACAAAACGGGGTGTTGGTTGCAGAATACGATGCTTCAGCCCTGACATTCGTCAGGCTAGGCAGGTCATTGGATTTGGCTATGATTGGCCGATAACAATCACCCAAGCCGTTTTCAAAACTACACGTTTTATGAAGCATATCGCCCTTCATCGTTCCCAAACCGTTTCCGTTTCGGCCGTGTTGCTGTCATTACTTTGCTCCGCCACGATGGCCTGCGGACAGCTGCAATGGAGTTCCTATGACACCACCGGCAACCTGCTCAATGCCAATGTCGCGACCGGCGGCGATGTGGCGTCCGGCAGCGTGACCTTTACGGTGCCGGCCAACACGCGGATGTTTTTCGTAACCACAAACTTTACGCCCATCGTGCTATCGTCAGCGACGGCTTCGGCGGTGGTGACCTTCCAGTTTTCCGCTTCGGGCGGAATTACCGGTGTGGCGCAAAAGACCGTGGAATGGGGTTTATACAACTCGATGGGGACGGCCAGTTTGGCGGATGATATGGGCATGTTCGGCGGCTGGACGGGAAGTACCCTGGAAGGCCTCCTTCACGCAAGCGGGTCAGCCGATTTGTTTTCCGGTTCCAGCACGGGCCAGGGTAAAAGCGTCACGGGCGCGCCGACCGACGGCACGACGTACACCAACCAGATTCGGTTGTATCTGAAGAACGCGCCCATCGGCGTTGCGTTGGGGAGCAGCAGTTCCACTTTGGGCGCCGCCGGCATAGCGATGAATGGCACGGGCATGACCGGGCGGCTTTACACCAATCCGGGCACCTGGACGAACACGGTCAATGAATTTGCTCTCATGTTCAATAACACGACCGCCAATCCGGTGACGGTGACATTGAGCGAAGTTGCCTTGGGAAATTCGGTTACCTGGGATGCCAGCGGCGTCAATCCCGCGGTGCCAACCGATGGTTCGGGCATTTGGTCATCAACCAATGCCAACTGGTCGGCGGGTGCAGGCGGAGCTGTGGGTGCCAGTGACGATGTTTGGTTGCCGGGTTACAACGCGGTGATTGGAGCGAACAACGGCGCTGCCGGCACCATCACCATCACGGAACCGGCGGGAGTGACCGTGTCCAACATTACTTTCAATGCGGCCGGCAGCGGCAGTTACACGATCGCCGCCTCGAATGGCGCCCCGATGCTTTTGACCGGCACGCCGACCATCACGGTTGCCAGTGGCGTGACCGCCACCAACGCCGCGCAATTGGGCGGCACGGGCTTTTCCAAAGCCGGCCATGGAGAGTTCGTGTTGCTCCCGTCGGTGGCGGCGACCAACGTTGGCCCGACCACCGTCAACGCGGGCACACTCTTTATGGCCAGCACTGCGGTCATCAGTTTAAACGACAACGTGACGGTGAATTCCGGAGCCACCCTTTTGGTTCCCAGCAGCATCGGCATGAATCCGGCGAGCACGCTTACGATTAACGGCGGGGCAGTGACTAACATGGGTCTGGGTGGTACCTCGACTGAAAGTCATAACCTCGTCGTCTTCGATAACAACGGCACCCTGGCTTACGGCCCGACCGGCTCGGGCCAACTGAACGTGACCAATTTTGACTTCCGCAGCGGATTGGAAGCTTTCCCGAAGTTTCCATCTACTTTCACCAACAATTTCAGCGTTAAATCAACGGCGGGCTCCATGGCCATCCAGAACCGCGTTAATAATTCGGGGGCCAATGGACAAGGAGTCACTTTAACGGTTCTCGCCGGCACGATGATTCTCGACTACCCGAACCCGGCGCCGAACGGCGATTCGACGCAGGGTGGCCAAAAGCTCGATCAACTGACCCCGCTGACCCTGGGTGGCGGCACTCTGTTCGGTCGCTTCAATGCCGCCGCCAGCCGCACGGAAGCGGTTTCGAGCACGATCATCCAACCCGGTGCAAACTCCATCTGGCTGACCAACAATGCCGCTAATGGCACCGGTGCCTATGCCATTACCCTGAACGCTCTCAATCGGAATGTGGGTGGCACGGTGGATTTCTCAGTGGGCGGCACGAGCACGGGCGGTAAAACCCTCACCACCACCACTCCCAATGTCAACGGTATCCTGGGCGGTTGGGCCACGTATGGCGGAACCGGTTGGGCGGTGGGCAGTCCGATTGCGTCGTTGGCGGCGACCAACTATCAGGCCAGCACCGACCCGACGACGTGGGGTACGACCAGCAATGTGACATTGAACGCGAGCACTTCGCCTGATGTACCCGATGGCACGAGCATCAATTCATTACAGATCACGGCGCCCGCCACGGTCACGCTGGGCGGTGCACTGACGCTCAGTTCCGGCGGCTTGCTGGTTACCGGCAGCGGAGGGGACACCATTACCGGCGGCACGCTCGAAGGAGCCAGCGGGGCGGATCTCATTGTTCACCAATACAGCGCGGGCGATTTGACCATCAATTCGACCCTGGCAGATAACGGCAGCGCAACAGCGTTGACGAAATCCGGTCCCGGCCGGCTGATTATCGCCGGGACGGACAACATGACCGGCAATAATTATCTCAACGGTGGCACGGTTTCGGTAAACAGTCTGGCGGGACTGGCCGGCGGATCATTGAGTATGAACAATGGAACGTTAAGCTACACCGGGCCGGGCGAGACCAGTTCCCGCTCGGTCATTCTGGCCGGCCTGGGAGGCACATTTGATGTCGAGGGCAGTGCGACATTGACGCAAACAACTCCCATCGTCAGCGCCGGCGGCGCCACTCGCACGTTTAATGGTGTCACTCTTAATTTAGGTGACTGGGCCGGGTTGACCAAAACCGGCAGCGGTACCCTGGTGCTGGCCACCAACAATATCTACAACGGGCCGACCGTGGTCAGCAACGGTGTGCTTTGGGTCAATGGAACCAATTCACTGACCGGGACGAGCGGCGGAACCAATTATTCGAACGGCGGCACCTTCACCGTTTATGGCGGCACGCTGGGTGGTACGGGGATGATTTCCGGCGCCGTTGACATCAAGAGCGGCGGGACCATTGCGCCCGGCGACGACCTTGGCACCTTGACTTTGGGTTCGGGCCTTATCTTGGAAAGCGGTTCCACGAGCCTCTTCGGGGAACAGAATGGTTCCAGCGGTGATTTGCTGCAGGTTAACGGTAATCTGACGATTCAGCCCAACAGCAGCATCGCGGTCAACGTTTTGGGTTCAGCGCTGGTGCCGACCACCAACACCATCATCACGTACACCGGGACCAAGACTGGTTCCTTTAATTCCACGGTGGTTGTGATCGGCGGTTCGCTGAACAGTTCGCTCACGGTTGATGAAAGCACGCCCGGCCAAATCAAACTGGTGGCCGTTCCTCAAGTGACCATCACCAGCCAGCCACAGGACCTCATCGTTTCCACCAACGACCCGGCGACTTTCACCGTGGGCGCCACCGGCAGCCAGCCCATCGGTTACCAGTGGTATTTCTACGGCGACAGCCCCACGAACACACCGGTGCTGGAAGTCAATGCCACCAACGCCACCTTTACCATTCCCAGCGCGCAATCCTCTGATACGGGTTTGTACTCCGTGGTGGTTTCCAACAATTATAATTCGGTGCAGAGCCGGTTTGCCCGCCTGATTGTCGGCGATGTCTGTTCCTCCCTGAGTGGCCCCTATGACCAGACGGTCATTCAAGGCAATAATGCCAACTTCAGCACCACCGTTGATCTGGCCAATCCGTATCCGACCTTCCAATGGCAAACCAACGGTGTGAACGTGGATGGCGCGACCAACACGAGCCTGACGCTGACCAATGTTCAATATGCCGCCCTGAATGGCACCACGGTTTCCGTGATTGCCAGTAATGCCGCCTGCCTGACTACGAACAGCGCGACCCTGACCGTTATCGTGCCGCCCGTCATCACGCCGCAGCCGACCAACCTCACGGTCAATGTAGGTGATACGGCTGTGTTCATTTCCGGTGCCACGGGCGTTCCGACGCCGACGTTCCAGTGGTATAAGAACAACACGGTCCTCACCAACCAGACCAATAGCACGCTGACCATCGCCAACGCGCAAGGGTCCGACATTGCGAAGTATCTGCTGGTGGCGGCCAACAGCGCCGGCTCAGTCACCAGCTCCGTCGTCAAACTTACCGTGAATTCCACGACACTGGTATCGACTGCCTTCGGACCGACCAACGGTGCGACCGGCATTTGCTACGACACGCCGTTGTATGTCACGTTCAACGGTCCGGTTTCCATCGTCAATTCCGGTCAGATTCGAATCTATGACTCCACCAATTCGACCACACCGGTAGACATCATTGACATGAGCTCCAATTTCGTCGTCGTCAGCCCCACAATTCTGGTGACGAATAATATCCAACCGCACAGTCTGTTCTCCGGGGATTCCCAACTGATCTATTACTTCCCGGTGATCGTGACCGGCAACACAGCGGCGATCTATCCGCATGCCGGCGTGTTGACCAGCAATCAGACCTACTACGTGACCATGGATAATGGCATCGTCGCGGACGCCGGCACTGGCGCGTATTTCAGCGGTGTCTCCGCCACCAACGCCTGGACGTTCACGACCAAGCCGACGGGTCCGGCCAACCCGACCAATCTGGTCGTGGCCACCGATAACAGCGGTGATTTCGACACCGTGCAAGGCGCCGTGGATTCGGTCCCGCCGGGTAATACCACTCCCACGTTGATCAACATCCAGAACGGTAATTATGTGGAAATCGTGGATATCTCGGGCAAGAACAACATCACATTCCGCGGTCAAAGCCGGGCCGGGGCGGTGGTGGGTTATCCCAACAACAACAACCTCAACGGCACCACGGCCGCGCGCATGGCGTTCAAAGTCAATTCGAGCGACATCACGCTTGAGAACCTGACGATCACCAACGGCACGCCGCAGGGCGGGTCGCAGGCCGAAGCGCTGCTGATTTACAACAACGGCTTGCGCTGTATTGCAGATGGTTGCGAGATCAAGAGCCGTCAGGACACCATTCTGATCAATCAGAACACCTCTCAAGGCTATTTCCACAACTGCGAAATTTATGGTAATTTTGACTACATCTGGGGGGTGGGCGTCGGCTACTTCGACCATTGTTCGTTCCACACCCTCACCAATTCGCTGTCCAGCTCCTACAACCTGACGGCGGCGCGGACGGCCACTTCTTCAAGCTACAGCTCCACGACGCCGTGGGTGAATCCGAATGGCACGACGTATTCGGCCTACGGATTCTCGTTCGTGGATTGTTCATTTGATGCGGACCCGGGTGTGACGGGCATCACCCTGGCCGGCTCCAACGGCACTGCGGGCGGCCTGGATTCATGGGTTGATTGTTTCTTTAACACCAATGCCTATGTGAGCCCGTCAACCACGCTCTCGAACACGTATGTCTTCTGGCAATACAGCAACACGGACCTTAGCGGTTCCACGTTCATTTCCTACACCAACGTCCAGACGATTGGCGTGACAAACAATGATCCGCGCCTGCTGGCGGCGACGAATATTGTAACGTGGTTCTCCGGCTGGACGCCGCAATCGGCGCCCAACATTACTGCTCAGCCAATCGGCCTGACCGTTGGCGCCGGCCAGAGCGCTGTTTTCACGGTTACTGCCGCCGGAATTCCCGATCCGACGTATCAATGGTTGAAAGACTCGACCAACCTCGTTGGGCAGACCAGTTCCATGCTCTCCATCGGCAGCGCCAGCGGGCTGGATATCGGCACCTATTCCGTCGTCGTCGCGAACGTCGCCGGCAGTGTCACCAGCAGCAATGCCGTGTTGACGGTCAATCCGCCGACCGCGCCATCGGCCATTGTTTCACCTGCCGTGGACAACAGCGGAAACGTCACGTTCACCATTAACGGTGCGCCGGGGTCGGCGGGCTTTGGTTACCGTGTCTGGGCGACAACGAACCTCTCGTTGACGCCAATTACCGGCGCCTGGACTCTGCTGACCAACGGCATCTTCGACACCGGTCCGGTGGTCTTCACCGATCCGGCGAGCGGATTGCCGCAACGGTTCTATCTCATTACGGTACCTTAAGCGAACAGTCACAGCTGAGCTCTAACCTGCATGATCACGGCGGGCCAAAAGTGCGCCGTGATCTTTCAGTAAGTCCTGTTTCGAATTCTGCAGGGTTTGCAGGAATGGTTTGCCCTGTTGCTGCAATCGTTCTTCGAGCCGTTTGGTGCAATCACAGTGACAACATGCCCACGGTTCGGTGCCGTTCTCGTGCCGGCAGTTTTTGCGATGGTGCGCGTCTTTGACGCTTAACAGCTCGAAATATTCCTCCCAATAAGGCCGTTCCTCCGCCAGTGGGGTGGCGCAAAAACAGGTCTCGACCCAGTGCGCCACGCCGTCGCCGCCCACGCGTGCCTGCCGCATGTCCCAATGGTATTCGTCGCCCGCAACCGAACCCCGGCCGAGTGTGCCGTCGGCAATGGCCTGCAGCAGGGACTTTTCCCGGCCGGGTTTGACGCGTGCTTTGACGAGGTAACGCATGATGGAAAATAGCTCACCGGCAGGGAAATGCCACCGCCAGGAGCGTGGTCCTCTTGCCCGCGCTTGCGGATTACAGAAGTGAAGCCTGTTCGTTGCCGGTCCGGGGACCGATCTGCATCCTCCCGACGACGACCGCACCGGCTTCAATGATCAAGTTCCTGGCATCCACATTGCCGAAGAAGCGGGCGGTGGACTTCAGAGTGACCGTGTCCCGGGCCCGAAGATTCGCCGTGAGTTCGCCCGCGATTTCCGCCGAGCCGACCTTGATCGGGTCCGGCCAGCGGAAATAATTTTCCGCCGGAATGATCAAATGGGCGGCGGTCAGGCTGCCTTTGAGGTCGGCGGTGGAGTAAATGGTCAGCGAACCCAGGGCCGCCAGTTTGCCGTGGAATTTCCCCTTGATGACCGCGTCGCCCACAATGCTTTCGGTGTTGAAGACATACCCTTTGAGTTCAACGGTGAAGGCGCCCTTGGTTTTGAAATTCTTGGCCAGGGCGCTGGTAATGCGGTAATCGTGCAGGTCCACGTACTGGCTGCACCGCTTGCACATGGTGGACTCGGCGGAGGCCGGAATGACCAGCTCGGCGCCGCACTCGAAGCAGGTGATGTGCTTTTGTTTCGGCCCGCGCGCCGGCGCCTTGGGCGGCGGGCGAAGGATTTCCTGGACGCGCAGGTGCTGCCCGCATTTCTTGCAAATGGTGGAGAAGGCCTCCCGCGACTCCGTTTGCTGATGGCCGCAATGGGGGCAGGTCAGCAGGACCTTGTCCTGTTTCTTCGCCGGCATTCAATGTGTTCCCGCGCTGCCAGGGGCCGCGCGATTTTAGCGTCCCGCCTTGGCCAGCTCGGGAGTTTTTGACGTATCCGGAGAGCGCGGCGGCGTCGCGGGCGCCACTTTGTTCGGGTTTACCTCCGTCTTGCCAACGTAAGTCACGCCTTCTTCGATCACCAGCTTGCTGGCGCGAATGTCGCCAAACAACTCGGCTTTGGATTTGATTTCGATTTTTTCCCGGACGCTGATGTTGCCGTGGACCTTGCCGCGAACCACCACCGATTGCGCATTGATGTTGCCGTTGATGGTGGCATTGTCGCCGAGTTGCAGGGTGCCGTCGGTGTGAATCTCCCCTTCCAATTTGCCGTCCAGCGTCAGCTCGCCGGAGAACTTGATGTTCCCTTTGATTTCGACATCCGAGTTCAATACGTTTTTCGATGAGCCTGTTGTGTTCATGTTGTCAGCCATTGTATTTCCTTGTTTAGTTCAGACCATATTAACGCACCGGGAAGGAAGGGCGTCAAAAAAATTATTCGATATTTTTTCCGGCTGAGCAACGGTTCGAAAATGTGACCGTCACCGGCAGTTCCACGCTAATGGGGCGCCGGTCCCTGAACCACCTCGACGAGGTCCTCCGGGCGGAGCCACTTGGCGTAGGCGGCTTTGACATCACGTGCCTTGAGTTTGACGTAAATGTGCGCCGCCTGGATCGGTTCGTCGAGCGGCAGGTTGAGCACGGAACGGGCGAGCCAGCCCTGGGCGATATAATTCACACTCGATTCCGACAAGGGGATGTCACGCAACAGCATCAGGGTGGCCTGGTGCAATTCCTGCGGGGTCACTTTCTTTGTCTGAATGTCCTTCAGGTCGCCCAGAATGACGGCGCGCGCCTTGGCGACGTTCGGCGGGTCGCAGGCGTATTCAACCTGATAAACGCCACGCGTCAGGCCGACGTTGAATGACGAATCCACAAAATAAACCAATCCGGCTTTCTCGCGAAGATCACGATACAGGCGTGTTGCGTAAAAGCCGCCGCCCAGCACGTGATTGCCCAGTTGCAGCGCATAATAATCGGCATTGGTCCGGGTGAGCGTCAGTGTTTCCGCCAGAGTGACCTTGTCCTGCACCCGGCTGGAATCCGGCACGTGGGTCACGGACGGCGCATTCGCCGGCGCTGGCGGGAACAAGGTATTGGGTTGCGAACCTTCGGCGTTCCAGCCGCCAAAATACCTGGAAATGACCGTCACGGCGTTTTCCGGCGTCACGTTGCCGATGACCACAATAGTCGTCATGTCGGGCCGGAAAACCTGATGGTAATAATTCTGCACGTCCTGAATCGTGAGGGCGTTGATGGTCTCCGGTGTGGTTTCCCGTTGCACCGGATCGCTCCGGGGAAACAATGCCGCCCGGAGCGCCCGACCGGCCAGATAATCCGGGCTTTGCAATTCACCGGCGACGGAAGCGGCCAGTTGCGGCTGGATGATTTTGAAATCCTTTTCGGGCAAAGCCGGAGACAGTTCGTTGTCGGCCAGCAGCTCCACGCCGCGTTCGAATTGGTCGCTCAACACCTGCAAGGAAAAATCCGTGCCGGCCGATTCATTCGCGGCGATGTCGTCCAACGCCTTTTGGAAGGCCAGCCGGTCCAATGTTTTGGTGCCAAAAGAGAAAAGCTGATCCAGCGCCTGGTCCACGCCATCCTTGCCCGTGCCCATTTCGAGTTTGGCATTGCTTTTAACCCGGCCATAAACGCTCACGGTGTCGCTGATGGTTTCCGGTTGGACGATAAGTTTGATGCCATTGGGCAGATTGGTGACAAATGGGTTCAGCGTGGACGGGGGAATTTCAATCTGTTCCGTCACTTTTCTTGCCCATCGGGGCAACTTGACACCGGTGGTCTTCGAGGCGGCAAACGATTCCTTGCCGCCAAAACTCTTTGAGGAAATTGGTTTGCCGGAAGGTTGCGGGGTGAGAATGGCCGAGATGGCGTGATCAAAATTCAGATATTGTTCCGCCACCCGGTTGACGTCGGCGACTCTGACCTGGCGGATGGCGGCGATGTCGTCGTCCGGTGATTGCCGTCCTTCAATGGCCACGGCGTCCGACCACGCGGAAGCCAGCCCGGACACGGAGTTCTTCTGAAGTTCGGCGCTGGCAATTTCACGGCGTTTGGCCGCTTCAACCAGGTCCGCCATCACGCCGTTCGTCACTTCCGCGGCCAGAATATCCCGCACTTGTTCCAGCAGATTGGTTGAATCGCCACCCGCCGGAAAACCGGCGACGGCGTAGCCCAGCCCGGCCTTCGGCAGGTCGTCGTACTCGAACGACGCAAACAATGCCTTGCCGGCCGGCACCAGTCCGTAGAGTTTGCCGCGTTGGCTGCTCAGCACGTCCGACAGGATTTGCGCGGCGGCATAATCGGGACTGTCCGAGCCGGGCAACCGAAATGTGATGGCCACCAGACCGTACGGCAGATCAGTGTCCTGCCGCATCGTCTCCGGCTGCACCGGTTCAAAATGAAATTCCGGTCGCGCGGGGAGTTTTGCTGCCGGAATGCCGCCGAAAATATTCTTTACCTGTGCCAATGCCTGGGCCGGGTCCACATCGCCGACAATAATGAGGATGGCGTTATTGGGCGCGTACCAGGTGTTGTGAAATTGCCGCAACATGGCATCGGTCGTTTTATCGAAAGAGGGCCGGGTGCCCAAGCCGGTCTGGTCATAGGGCGTGCCTTTGAACATCGCCTCCAGAAGTTTGATGTAGAAAACATATTCGGGATTGGACAAGTCCTGCGCGACCTCCTGTTCGATGGCGCCGCGTTCCTTGTCCCAAAGTGATTCGTCCGGCAACAGGTCCCGCATCCGGGCGGCCTCGACGCGCAACGCCACATCCAGATGCTCGGCGGGCGTGGTGAAAAAATATTGCGTGACCGGGTGCTGCGTGTCCGCGTCAAAATCGCCGCCCATCGAGGCCGAAATGTCCGCCAATTGGTCCGCCGACAATCCCGGACTGCCGCGAAACATCATGTGCTCGGTGGCGTGGGCCATGCCGGGAAAATTCGTGGGGCACTCGTCCGCGCCGATGCGGTAATTAATCATCGTGGTGACCACCGGCGCGAGCGTGTTGCGGACAATAACGACTTGCAGGCCGTTGGTGAGAGTGGCCCGCAGCACGTCCTGGCCGTGGGAAGTTTCATTGGCGGCGGCGCGGCTGGCTGGCAACCAGGTCAGCGCGAGGGAAAGGACGCAGGCGAATGAAACGAAGCGGGGCGTTTGATTTTTAACCGTCATAAAGGTTGGTGTTGAGACAACCATAGAGAAGTGCCGTTCAAGCGCGAGAAAAAAGTTGGTTCCACCACGGATGGACACGGATAAACCGGGATGAAAAATGCGGGGCAGGCAAACCGCGCCGGCCTTTCGGGAGTGCGCCAGTCCGCTGGCGCCCTTGCGGCGCTGGTCTGCAAGTGAAAAGCCGTCCCGACCGGTCGGGACCGCAGTCCAAAACCTTGCGGGGAATTCGTGTTGGATTGGAATCCTTGTCCATCCGTAACGCAACGTTATCCATGGAAATTTTGTTTTCCTGCGCGAATTTTTCGCGTGGCGTAGTGGCACGGGCGTCTCGCCCGTGAGTTTCAATCGAACCGGAATCTTTAGAAACTGACGGGCGGGACGCCCGTGCCGCTATTTTGGCTGCGGCTCCGTCGTGCCGTGTTCATCCGCGGTTGATTTTTATTTCGCAATCGAGATGATCGCGCGCGACAATCGCCTTGTGATTTACGACTGGGAAAGATTATGCGCGATGGCGTCCGACGAAATCGAACAGACGCTGACGGCGCTGCCCAGGCCGTTGCGCGAGCGGGCCAAACAACTGCCGGTGACGTTCGAGCGCATTCCGAACGCCGGTTTGCAGGCGGATGGCATTGAACCGGATACGCTGGGTTTGTTCACCGGGGCGGAATTTGCCGACGAAGGCCATGTTCCGTTGCCGCCACAAATTATATTGTTTCTGGAAAATCTCTGGGACCTGGCGGAAGGGGAGGAGACAGTTTTTCGTGAGGAAGTACAAACGACTTTTCTGCACGAGCTTGGCCATTATTTGGGCCTGGACGAGGATGAATTGATAGAAAGGGGCTTGGAATAAGGGTTTTGCTGAAGCAAAAAAATTTCAAAAAACTCTTGCGCCTGCGGCGGGGACTGATAATCTTTAAGAAGCGTTCCGCATGGCGGAAGAAGCGACTGGCGAAAAGCCTGTTGACAAGCGGCGCGGGTTTGATAAAGTTCGCGCCCTCGAAACTCGAACTGAGATGCCGAGTTGAAAGCAATGATTCGGCTCTCAGGTTTTTTGTCCCCTGGGCGGGAAGCGGAAGTGGGCGGGTTTTGATTTGATTTCAGGTGTGTTGAACACCGATTGCTCTTTGAAAATTGAATTGTGCGATTAGTGAGAGCCCCTTCTAGGCTGGCCAGTTAGTTGGCCGGTCGTGAAGGTTTTAACCAAAAATTAAGCCCTTCAATTTTACGATTGAAGGCGAATCAACTAACGTTTTTTTACGGAGAGTTTGATTCTGGCTCAGAACGAACGCTGGCGGCGTGGATAAGACATGCAAGTCGAACGCTGATTTGCGGGTAGCAATATTTGCAAGTCGGAGTGGCGCAAGGGTGCTTAACACGTGGGCAATCTGCCGTGAAGCCTGGAATAACTCGCTGAAAGGCGAGCTAATGCCGGATGTGAAAATCGGGAGGCATCTTTTGATTTTCAAAGCTGGGGACCGCAAGGCCTGGCACTTCACGATGAGCCCGCGGCCTATCAGCTAGTTGGCGAGGTAACGGCTCACCAAGGCTTAGACGGGTAGCTGGTCTGAGAGGACGACCAGCCACACTGGAACTGAGACACGGTCCAGACACCTACGGGTGGCAGCAGTCGAGAATTTTTCTCAATGGGCGAAAGCCTGAAGGAGCGACGCCGCGTGGGGGATGAATGGCTTCGGCCCGTAAACCCCTGTCATTTGCGAACAAATT
>DASZAB010000149.1:0-51801 GCA_035945675.1 Verrucomicrobiia bacterium
CTTGCACGTATCCGTAAATCGCCCCGGAGATGACCATGGCAAAAATAACGATGGCCACGACGACTTCAACCAGGGTGAATCCCTCATTGGTCTTTCTGTCCGATGGCCCGAAGCACGTTTGCATAGATGTCACTCGCGATAAAAATCAATCTGTTGCTGGTAATATGCAGCACATTAAGTGCCTAAACCTGTTGGTTTTACCCCTCGTTTTATCGTTTTCACCCCGGAAAACAGCCGGTTCGCCCCAATGTCAGATCGATCACCCTCGCCGCGCTGGTTAAGCCTTCATAGCAAGTCGTCCACCATTGCCGGGGTGGGTTTAAACCGCAGTGCGCAAATCGACTGCCAGAAAAAGGTTGAAAATAATAGTTGACTATATAGTTCACTATGTTAGATTCGCATTGTTACCCGGCGATGCGGGTTAAACAAAGCAGAGAAAGAAGCAGCATTATGGGTCGTGTCAGTGATGCCAAAGAGAGATTGATGAATGCCGTATCGGAACTGATTTGGAGTGGTTCTTACGGCAGTACGACCATTGACCACATCTGTGAGAAAGCCGGGGTTAAGAAGGGCAGTTTTTATTACTTTTTTGATTCCAAGTCCGAACTGGCGGCCGAAGCGCTTGATGCCGGTTGGCAATCCATGCAGGCGGATTTGGACAGGATTTTTTCGCCCATGGTTCCGCCCTTGGATCGGATTCGCAAATACTGTGAATTCAGTTATAAATTCCAACGTGAAATCAAGGAAAAATACGGCCGGGTGTTGGGATGCCCGCAGTTTACCCTGGGAGCCGAAGTTTGCACACGGGAGGACCGCTTGCAGAAAAAGATTCAGGAAATTCTCAATTACAAACGCCAATATCTCGAATCGGCCATCCGCGACGCCCATGCGGCGGGGCTCATCAAGGCGCCGGATCCGGCGGCCAAGGCCCGGATGATCCTGGCCTATTACGAGGGCCAGTTGACCCAGGCACGAATTCAAAACGATGTGAAAGTTTTGCGCGAGACCGTCGGTGGCATCTTTGCCATATTGGGCGTCAAAGAAGCCGAAGCCGCAGTCGTTTGACATTTTTTTTGAGTATGTATTTGACTAAACAGACAACTACTAAAAAGGAGAAAAAGTGAAACCAGATCAAGGAGCAGAAAAGAGGGTCGTCCAGGCCGCAGCGAATGTCTGCATCGAAACCTGTCAAAAACTGGCGGCACAGATTGAGAGGGCCAAGGGAAATCTTTTGACCGAACTTCGTGGAACGTTGGAGGTGCCGGAAAAACTATTCCGGTTGGCGTTGGGCGAGGCGGAGGCATTGGCCTGGCAAACGGGCTATCCGCAGCTCGTCTTCCCGGCCTTGGCGGCCGAAAAAGTCCAGGCCGCGGTTGCCTGGAACACGCGTCAACAATTCTTGTTTCGCAAAAAATCTATCCACGCCCTGTCCATCTGAGGCGCGGTCGTTCGTCTTTAACAAAAAGGAGGTAACATGAAGATCAAATCGATTCGGTATGCAGTGTCGGCGTTGGTTCTGGGTCTCACGGCGGGGTTTGTGGCCGGTTGTGCGCAAGGAGGTGCGCAACCGGCAATGGCGCCACCGCAAGTGACCGTCGCGCCGGTTGAAGAAAAAGAAATCGTGGAATGGAGTGAATTCACCGGCCGGGTGGAACCGGTGGAAGCGGTGGATGTGCGTCCGCGGGTGTCCGGTTACATCCAGGCGGTGCGCTTCCAGTCCGGGCAACTGGTGAAAAAGGGCGACGTGCTGTTCGTGATTGATCCGCGCTGGAACCAGGCGGTGTTCGACCAGCGCCAGGCGGAATATGATCAGGCCCGGCGCGAAGAGGAGCGGACCGCGCAGCTTTTGGCGAACCAGGCCATCTCGGCCGAGGAGGCGGATGCACGGAAGGCCCGTTTCGATGAGGCCAAGGCGCTGCTGGACTCGGCCCGGCTCGACCTGGAGTACACGCAAGTGCGGGCGCCCATTGATGGGCGGGTGAGCCGCGCCCTCCTGACCGAGGGCAATTACGTCAGCGGCCTTGCCGGTTCGGCTTCGCTGCTGACCACCATTGTTTCGGTGAATCCGGTCTATGTTCATGTGGACATTGACGAGGATGCCTATCTCAAGTTCAGCCATCTGGTGCGCACCAGGAAATTGGGCGATGACGACGGCGGCAAAATCCCGGTGCAAATGGAGCTGGCCGACGAACAGGGGTTTCCGCACTCCGGCTGCGTTGAATCATTCGACAACCATCTGAACCCCGACACCGGCAGCATTCTGCTGCGCGCCGTTTTCAGCAATAACGACGGCAGCATCGTGCCGGGGTTGTTTGCCCGGATTCGCATTCCCTTGAGTGACCGGCATCCGGCCCTGCTGGTGGATGAACGCGCCATCGGCACGGACCAGTCCCAGAAATTTGTGCTCACCCTGACGCCCACCAACACGGTCGCGTACCAACCGGTGCAACTGGGACCGTTAATCGACGGCCAGCGCGTCGTCCGCTCCGGTCTGCAGGCCGGCGAAGACATTGTCGTTAATGGCCTGGAACGGGTCCGGCCGGGAATGCCGGTGACGGCGGAGAAGGAAACCCTGACTGCCTCGCTGACCGGACGGCAAACGGCCAGCCGCTGATTCGGAGATCGGTCCACAAATATTTCCAACGGTTATGAACTTTGCCCATTTTTTCATCCGCCGCCCGATTTTTGCCGGCGTCCTGTCCATCGCCATTTTCATGATGGGATTGCTGGCGATGTTCAAGCTCCCCATCGCTGAATACCCGGAGGTGGTGCCGCCCACGATTGTCGTGCGCGCGACGTTTCCGGGCGCGACCCCGAAGACCATTGCGGAAACCGTCGCGTCGCCGCTCGAACAGGCGATCAACGGCGTGGAGGGTTCGCTGTACATGTTTTCGCAGGCAACGCCCGACGGGGTGATGACCCTGACGGTGACCTTCAAGCTGGGCACGGACCCGGACCAGGCGCAGGTGCAGGTGCAGAACCGGGTGCAGCAGGCGCTGCCCAAGTTGCCGGAGGAGGTCCGGGCCCTCGGGGTGACCACCACCAAGCAGTCGCCGGACCTCACCATGGTGGTGCACTTGTTTTCACCGAACAACCGCTACGACGAAGTCTATGTCCGCAACTACGCAACGTTGCAGGTCAAGGACGCTTTGGCGCGCATTCCCGGCGCCGGTGACGTGCTGGTATTTGGATCGGGCGATTACGCGATGCGCGTCTGGCTCAATCCCGACAAGCTGGCTGCCCGAAACCTGACCGCCGGCGACGTGGTCGCCGCCATCCGCGAACAGAATGTGCAGGTGGCCGGCGGCATCATCGGCCAGCCGCCCGTCCGCGATCCGGTAAACTTTGAACTGCTGGTCAACGTCAAGGGCCGGCTGTCCAACACGGAGGAATTCGGGAACATCATCGTAAAGACGGGGCCTGACGGTGAGAAGACCCTGCTCAAGGACGTGGCCCGCATCGAGCTGGGCGCCGGCGATTACTCACTCCGGTCGTTGTTGAACAACAAGACGGCGGTGGCCCTCCCTATTTTCCAGACGCCCGGCGCCAACGCGCTGCAACTGTCGCGGGACGTTCGTCGCACGATGGAGGAGCTGAAGAAGAACTTCCCCGAAGGCATTGACTATTCGGTGGTCTATGATCCGACCGTTTTCGTCCGGCATTCGATTGCCGCGGTGGTGCATACGCTGTTCGAGGCGCTGCTGCTGGTTGTGATTGTCGTCATTCTTTTTCTGCAAACCTGGCGCGCCGCCGTGATCCCGTTGGCCGCCGTGCCCGTGTCGCTGGTCGGCACCTTCACGGTCATGCTCATGCTGGGTTTCAGCATCAACGCGCTGTCGCTGTTCGGGCTGGTGTTGGCCATCGGGATTGTGGTGGATGACGCCATTGTTGTCGTTGAAAACGTCGAGCGAAACATTGCTCGCGGCTTGTCGTCCCTGGAAGCGGCTCGCGTGGCCATGAATGAAGTCACGGGACCGATTGTCGCCACCGCGCTGGTTTTGTGCGCGGTGTTCATTCCCACCGCCTTTATCAGCGGCCTGACCGGGCAGTTCTACAAACAGTTTGCCATCACCATCGCCATTTCAACCGTTATCTCTGCGTTCAATTCGCTGACGCTGTCACCGGCCCTGTGCGCGGTGCTGCTCAAGGACCATCATGCCCCGAAAGATTGGTTATGGCGGGCCATGGACGGGGTGTTCGGGTGGCTTTTCCGCCCCTTCAACCGGGTGTTCACCTGGTCGGGTGAGAAATACGGTGGCGGTGTCAAAGCCGTGCTCCGCAAAGGGGCGATCGCGCTGGTGATTTATGGCGGTCTGGTGCTGCTGACCGGCTGGAGCTTCAACAAGGTTCCCACCGGCTTCGTGCCGACCCAGGACAAGCAATATCTCATCGCCATCGCGCAACTGCCCGAGGCGGCTTCCCTCAACCGCACCGAAACCGTCATTCGCAGAATGTCCGACCTCGGGCTCAAGCAGCCCGGCGTGGATTCGGCGGTGGCATTTCCCGGATTGAGCATCAACGGGTTCAGCGTTGCTCCGAATTCCGGCATCGTGTTTTTCACTCTGAAACCATTTGAAGAGCGGCGGAGCGCGGACTTGAGCGGGCCGGCGATTGCCGCGGCGTTGAACCGGAAGTTTTCGAGCATCCAGGACGCCTTTGTCCTCACCGTGCCGCCGCCGGCAGTGATGGGCTTGGGCACCTTCGGTGGGTTCAAGCTGTATGTCGAGGACCGCGCCGGGCTGGGCTATGACGCCCTGTATCAAACGTTGCACTCGTTGATCGGCAAGGGATCCCGGACACCCGCTCTGGGCGGTTTATTCTCCACCTTCACGGTCAATGTTCCGCAACTGGACGCCGACGTGGACCGGGAGAAGGCCAAAACCGAAGGCGTGCCGCTGGGAAATCTGTTCGACACTCTGCAAATTTATCTCGGCTCCCTCTACGTGAACGACTTCAACCGGTTCGGCCGCACGTACGAGGTCATCGCGCAGGCTGATTCGCAGTTCCGCGAACATCCCGAGGACATCACCCGCCTCAAGACGCGCAATGACCGGGGCGAGATGGTACCCCTCGGGGCGCTGGTCAAGGTGACCGAGACCCATGGCCCCGACCGCGTCATGCGTTACAACGGCTATCCGGCGGCGGAAATCAACGGCGGTCCGGCTCCCGGCTACAGTTCGGGACAGGCGGAAGCCGCCATGACCAAAATCGCGAATGAAAACCTGCCGCGCGGCATGGCCTACGAATGGACCGACCTGACCTACCAGCGGATTCTGGCCGGCAACACGGCAGTGTATGTCGGACCGCTCTGCCTGCTGCTCGTGTTCCTGGTGCTGGCCGCGTTGTACGAAAGTTTCCGCCTGCCGCTGGCCATCATTCTCATCGTGCCGATGTGTCTGCTGTTCGCCATCACCGGTGTGTGGCTCAAGGGCGGTGACAACAACATCTTCACGCAAATTGGTTTCATTGTGCTGGTGGGCCTGGCGTGCAAGAACGCCATCCTGATTGTCGAATTCGCCAAGCGCAAACAGGATGAGGGTTTGTCGCCGTTTGATGCCGCCATCGAAGCCTGCCGCCTGCGGTTGCGGCCGATTCTGATGACCTCCATCGCTTTCATCGCGGGCGTTTTTCCGTTGGTGGTATCGCACGGTGCCGGTGCGGAGATGCGCCAGGCGATGGGCATTGCCGTCTTCTCGGGCATGATCGGTGTGACCCTCTTCGGATTGTTCCTGACTCCTGTGTTTTATGTCACCTTGATGAAGCTTGGCTGGAGGAAAAAGCCCGCGCCGGAAGCAAAAGATCTCAGTCTGGGTTCCGCCGGAGCGGCCGGAATCGCAACTGTGTTGCTGCTGTCTATCGCCCCAACCGCACATGCCAACTGGCTGACCATCGGCCCGGACTATCGGCCGCCGACAAATTCAGTGCCCGCGACTTATAAAGCCGCTGGTCCAGGTTCCTGGAAAGAGGGCCGGCCACTGGACACGGTGCCGAAGGGGAACTGGTGGAAGGTTTTTAACGACACCAATTTGAATGCAGTGGAGACCCAGGCGTTGCAGGCCAATCAGGGTCTTAAAGCCGCGGTCGCACGCGTAGAACAGGCACGAGATACCGCCCGCGTCGCCCGTGGTGACCTGCTGCCAGGTCTCAACCTTGCTCCGAGCTTCAATCGTCAACGCTATTCCCCGAATGCGGAACCCAGCTTCGGGAACCTGACCGCCAGCTCCTTCAGCACACCGCTGGATTTGAGTTATGAAGTGGATTTGTGGGGACGGGTGCGGCGCGGGTTCGAGAGCGCCCGGGCCGACGCCCAGGCGTCGCTCGCGGAATACTACAACGTCCTGCTCACGCTCCAATCCGACGTGGCGCAAAATTATTTTGCGTTGCGCTCGCTGGACGCGGAAATCGCCACGGTGACCGGCACGGTGAATTTGCGCCGGGAACAAGTCAGACTGGTGCGGAGCCGCTACGAAGGCGGCATCGGCAGCCAACTGGAAGTCGCCCAGGCCGAAACCGAACTGGCCACCACCGAGGCCGAGGCCGCATCGTTGGCCCAAAGGCGCGATGAACTTGAAAATGCCATCGCCATTCTCGCAGGACAGAACCCGGCGGATTTCCATCTGCCGCCGCGTGCGACTGGCCATTGGAACCCCCGCCCGCCGGAGATCCCGGCCGGCTTGCCGGCGGACCTCCTGGAGCGGCGTCCGGATGTGGCTGAGGCGGAACGGCAACTCGCGTCGGCCAACGCAAAGATCGGCGTCGCCAAGGCCGCCTTTTTCCCGGTGCTCACCCTGACGGGCTCAGGCGGCTACGTCAGTGGTGACCTGGACAGCCTGTTCAATTGGGACAGCCGCACCTGGTCCATCGGGCCAAGTCTATCGCTTCCCATTTTTGCGGGCGGCCGCAATCGGGCGAATTATAAAAGGTCACAAGCGGCGTATGCAGAGGCGGTCGCTTTGTATCGGCAGCAGGTGCTGGTGGCGTTTGGCGATGTCGAGGACAGCCTGGCCGACCTCCGCCACCTGGCGGACCAGGCCGCCGCCCAGCAACGGGCTGTGACCAATGCCCGCCGGGCCGCCAACCTCGCCTCCGACCGCTATCGTTCCGGCATCGTCAGCTACATCGAAGTGGTGGACGCCAACCGCGAGGCCCTGGCCGCCGAACGCGCCAACGTACAACTTACCGGCCAGCAATTAATCGCCTCCGTCCAACTCATCAAAGCCCTCGGCGGGGGATGGAGCGATACGCAGTTGTTCGCGAAGAGCGAACCGTCCGCGCATTTCCAATCAATCAACGGGAGGAAAAAATGAAAACAGCTGCTGAAATCAGCGAAGCCATTGAACGCGAGCTTTTAAGCTGGCCGGAGGTGACCGCCGGAAGTCATCGTTTCGGCGGGCGTGAATTTCGCGTCGGCAAACAGGAAATCGGCCATCTCCACGGCGGTCACGTCGCCGACCTGCCATTTCCGCGCGCGGTCCGTGACGAACTGGTGGCTCGCGGCGAGGTCTTGCCGCATCATCATGTTCCTGATTCCGGCTGGGTCAGCTTTTATATCAGCGGCGAAAAGGACATTCCCGCCATACTGGCTTTGTTCCGGCGCAACTATGAACGCCTTCACACGATCGTCCAGAGCCGTCACCAGAAACTGGAACACCGCCGAGCCTGTTTCCGACCGGAAGGAGGCAAGCCATGCCCACCTTGATGGTCTTGCTCTTCCTGGTGATCGTTTTCTTCGGTTTGATGTGGCACGACGAATCACCCGGACCTCCCCAAAATTCTCCGACCAAAACGCCCAAACGATGACCCGGGCCAATTTGACCCGAAAACAGGTGGTCCGTCACATGGCCGAGGCAGGGGATTGAACTACGTTTTCATGGGGCTATCGTGAGTCGTCCGTTTGCGGCTCCCTATTTATGGGTGCGGTGCCATGGAGGGACATTGCTCGGTGCGTCCAGACTAAAAACCTTAAAATAACACCTCCAAGTAATAAATTGGAATCGCTGTCCTGTTGTTTGTCCTCCCGGTTTATAAGGAGAATAAGGGTATTTTTCAACCCCGGGCCGGGTTTTCGGGGAGTCGTAAAACATTAAATAAAATACGTGAACCCTCAATGACAGCCGGGCCTTGGATTAGTAGAATACGATTATTAAATCAGCGTTTATGTTTGTGAGACCATCACGTGCTTATAAAACGGCTGCTTCTCCTTTGGGCTTCACTTTGATTGAGTTGCTGGTGGTGATCGCGATTATCGCGCTCCTGGCCAGCATGCTGCTTCCCGCTCTTGGCGCGGCCAAAATGCGGGCCAAGTCGATCGCCTGTCTCAGCAACTTGAAACAAATGGCCTTGGGCAGCCAGCTCTACGCTGGCGACGATCCGGCTGGCGCCCTCACCGGCGTTGACCCCGGCAATTGGGGCGACGACGACGTTAATTGGCTTTACCCGCAATATGTTAAAAATTTGAAGGTGTTCGTCTGTCCTGCGACGCAGAATTTTATCCGGAACCAGCCGGTCGTGCTCGATCCCAAAACCTACGCTGCTTACATCCAGCGATTGCACGGGAATCAGACTTATATTCCCGATCTGCAAAACACCGCCATGGGGACAGGATACTTGCCGGGTCATAGCTACGACGTTTATGGGAATTTGACCTCGCGCATTCGTAAAACAGAAAACGTGGTCGGACACTATATTTTAGCTGCGCCCGGCAGACCCAAGGCAACGCTGATGTTGCTCAAGGGGATGGAAGTGGGTCCCTCCAGGATCTGGGTGTTTCTTGACAATCTGGACAGGATTATGGGCGCGCCGCTGCTGTATCCGGACCGTCCAACCCGGTGGAGCAACCACGGCGCGGCTGGAAACAATGTGTCGTTTGCGGACGGGCACGTGGCCTACATCAAGGCGACGGACTGGGATTATGCATACGTCATCGGAAATGATTACCCGGCGCCCGGCAATAATACTCCCAATTAGCAGCATGACCCGGGATTTTAGTCGCAGGCCCAATCGTCGCGTGCTCGCTGCGCTGCTGGCAGCGGTGGTCGGCGTTGGCCTCTGCGGGTGTTCAAAGTCGGGACCCAAGGACTGGGAAGTGAACGGCTATTTGGACACGGTAACCGGTTACAAGTTTTACACAGACAAGGACGTTTTTGCCGAAAAAAGCCCTGTGCATCCTGACGATCGCTTTGTGCAGGTGCTGGTTTTTATCTATCCCCGGGGTAATAGCGTTATTGCCCCTCGCGACGCCCAAAATCTGGAGGATCCGCAAACGCATAAAACGCCGGTGAGTGCTCGCTATCCGACCGAGGCTGAACTGAAGGCCTGGGGCGCCGTGAAGGCAACCCGGCAGGAAGTGTGCAATTGATCGGTCGGCAGGTGTCGGGTGATTCATCTCCTTTCCGCCGGGAGAAAGCCGGTGAAGGAATTTTTTCCAAGTCGTGACCTAAAACCTTAATATCTTACTTTTGAATAATCAGCCAAAATCAGCCGCTCAATTGTTTGTCCCACAGTTTATGCGAAAACAAGGGCTTTTTTTAACTCTGGCGTTTGCCCTGGCGAAGTCGTAAAACCATAAATAAAATGCGTGAACCCTCAATGACATGGCGGTTCTGAGTCAGTAAAATACAATGACGTTAAACCACTTGAAACATCCAAACCACGTAACTCTATGAAAGCAGACTTCGCACCATTGTTGACGATGATTGTGGTCGCTTGCGCCACGGTCCTCCCTGTCCCGTATGTGCAAGAAGCCCAGGCAGCGCCTTCGGTTGTCGGTCTCTGGCGGTTCAACGAAGGCAGTGGAACCAATGTCTCCGATGCCTCGGGACTGGGCAACAACGGCACATTGGTGGGCGAGAACGGCAATGTTCCGACGTGGGTCGCGGGCCAAACGGGCTTTGGCAGCGCCTTGCGTTTCACAAACAATGGTGCCGACCATGCCTATGTGAACATCCCTGGTGCCAGCTCACTGATGATCGGCCAGACGGCGACCAACGCGTGGACCTTTACGTGCTGGGCGTATGAAGAATCAAATGGCACGAATAATTTTGTCTCGAGTTATGGGCGAATGTTGACAACGGATGACGGAGCGGCATTCCAGTTGGAATCCGGGGCGGTGGGGGACGCGGAATTGTACACCTGGAGTGAGATGACTCCCTCCTGGCAGATTGCCTGGGGCGTGGGTTCCAGTGTCGCCCCGCTTCTGGATCAGTGGGTCCATTGGGCCGTCGTTTATGATGGAACCAACATTACCATCTATCGCAATGGCAACCAGGGTCCCAACGGTGGGGTTGCTTCCCAGCCGGTGACGGCACCGCTGGCATTCCCCGGTTACACGGGAGCAGTGGTGATCGGTTCACAACTGGATCAGGCGGGCACCGCCAATTGGAACGGGATGCTGGACGACGTGGCTGTGTTTAACGGTGCTTTGACGCAATCCCAAGTTGACACCGTGATGAGCAATGATTTTTCCCCGTTCATCGGCGGCCCGGTCAATTTTGTCAGCGAGCCACAAAGCCAGACGGTGTTTGAAGGCGCCAGCGTCAGTTTCAGCGTCGGTGTGGCCGGACAGACGCCCTTTCAATATCAATGGTATTTCAACGGAACCAACCCGCTGTCGAGTGTCAGCAACCCGACGGCTACGAACGCGACGTTAGTACTGTCGAATGTTCAATTGAACCAGTCGGGGACTTATTCGGTGGTCGTCAGCAACTCTTTGGGAAGCGCTACCAATCCGCCGGTTACTCTTACCGTATTCCGGCCTCAGCCCCTGGTCGGGCTCTGGCGATTTAATCAAGGCAGCGGGACCAATGTCCTTGATTCATCAGGCCTGGGGAACAATGGGTTTATTGCTGGCGAAAATGGCAATGTCCCGGCCTGGACCACCGGACAGGCGGGATTTGGTGACGCTCTGCGTTTCACCAATAACGGCGCCGACCATGCCTACGTGGTTATTCCCAGCAGCAGTACCCTGCTGATTGGCCAAACGGCCACGAATCCCTGGAGCATCACCGGCTGGGCTTATGAGAGCTCCGACGGCACGAGCAATTTTGTGGCGACTTACGGACGGATTTTGGTAATCGACGACGGCACGGCATTCCAATTTGAATCAGGGGCACCCAACGATGACGAAATGTACACCTGGGCGCGCGCCAACATCGCATGGCAAATCGGTTGGGCCGGATTTCCCGGGGTAACGCCGCTCCTGGATCAATGGGTGCATTGGGCGGTGGTTTATGATGGAACCAATATCACCGTTTATCGTAATGGTAATCAGGGCCCCAACGGAGGAATGGCCTCTCTACCGCTGAGTCCCCCTTCACCACTGGGCGGATACTTCGGATTCCAGGATGGCATCCTGATTGGTTCAGAGCTGGCACAATCCGGTAATCGCACCTGGAACGGCATGCTGGACGATGAGGCCGTATTCAACGTCGCGTTGTCACAAGCCCAAATTCAAACCGTCATGGCCGGCAATTTCAGCGCTTTCATTACCCAGCCTCCGCCTCAGTTGTCCATCGGCAACAGTGCCGGGAGCATCGTGCTCAGTTGGCCGGCGGCGCAGGCGGCCTACCAGCTTCAATCCACCGCCAGCCTGGCTCCGTCCTCGTGGGCCAGCGTTACCAACTTGCCGGTGCAAAATGGCAGTACGCTGACCGTGACCCTGCCGGGCAGTTCGGGAACGCGCTTCTTCCGTTTGATTGGACAATAGGTTCCTTTGTGAAGGACGAGGGGGGCGATTGAATTCGCCCCTCTCGTTTAAACAGTGATTGTATGTATGACAAAATTTACGGGTGTAAAGGGTTGCCAATCCGCGCAGAATGGGCGTCCGCGAAGTAATGCAGGAATTCGCTTCCTTCCTTTTAGAAAAACGTGGTGGTTGCTTGCGGTGGTCACGGTTTGCATCAACGTCCAGGCGGCCACCAATCTCCCTTCTTATTACGCCCATCCAACCGAATTGGATTCGAACGGCGTCATTGCGCCCTGGTATCATGGGCTGAACGGCCAGTTGGACGAACGCTTACGCATCGCGGTGAACGTCTATAAGCGTTATCCGTGGGTGGACAAGCCGAACGCGGTCATGGCGGCGCCGGACTTTGTTTATAGCTCCCACTGGAGTACCAAACCGGATGGCACCATTTTAATGGCCCCGACCAGCGACTGGATGTGCGGTGATTTGGCTCAACGCGCCTGGAGCATCATCAAAGGCCTCACGGCTTATTACCAATACAGCGGCGATCCGATTGCGTTCGTCTATATCCCGCGCACCGTGGATTACATTTTGGATTACGGGTTGACCGATAAAAACGCCGACTGGCCGCTGTTTCCCATCAGCACGCCGACACGGGGAAAAGCCTACGGCAAATGCGATCCATCGGGTCGGAATCAGCTTGACCTCTGCGCCATCGTTGGCATCGAGGTGCTCCGAGCCTATAAGCTCACCGGCAATCCCCGCTACCTTCAAATGGCGGAACATTGGGGCGATGTGTTTGCCGCCAAGGGTCAGTTTAACGATCCGGATATTTCTCCGTGGAATCGTTATGTGGACCCGTCCGTCGTCGGCTGGTCTGACGTCCTTACCGGCACGACGTCGATCATTGTTGATTTTTTGGATGATCTGATCCAGATGGGTGACACCGGCAAAGAGGGCGCCATTCTCAAGGCGAGAGACGCCGGGAGACGTTTCTTAAATGAACGGATGCTGCCCGCCTGGTGGGTGGATGACACCTGGGGACGAACTTATTGGGATTGGGACAATCCGATGATGTGCGGCATGGTGGCGATGTGCGCCGACCATTTCCTGAAACATCCCCAGGCCTATCCCAATTGGCGAAACGATGTGCGAAACATGCTTTCCTTGCTCTGGAACCGCAACTGCGCCGCCCCGGATTCGTTCGGTGACGTGTATAGCGGCGCCTGGGCGTTTCCCGAATCCTCGGTTTGCTGCGGCACTTCGCTTTCTTACAACCAGTACACCGCCGGCCCCACGCTGCTCCACTACGGCGCGCTGGCCCACAGCGCGTGGGCCGCCGAAATCGGGCGGCGCATGATGCTCATGGCCACTTACGACAGCCTGCCCAATGGCATCGTCAAAGACGGATTGTTTGGCGATCAAGTTGCCACGATCGACTGGTCAAATCTGGCTCACCCCTGGCCGTTGTGTCAGGTGATGGAAGCCATCGCGTGGCTGCCGGAGGATTTCGCGCCCAACCGCGAAAACCATATCGTCCGTTCCTCCTCGGTCGTGCAGAAGGTCCTTTATGAAAAGGGCAGGATTGCCTACACCACCTTTGATGCACCACCGGGCGTGCAGGAAGTCATGCGGCTGGCCTTTTGTCCTGAATCGATTCGAGCCGGTGGCCGCCGACTTAAGGAACGTTCTGCCCTGGATGCCAGCGGTTATACGCTCACTCCCTTGTCAAACGGCGATTGGTTGGTGGCTGTGCGCCACGACGGCTGCCGGGACATCGAAGTGACCGGAGACGGTGATCCACAACAGGTTGCCAACGTCGAGGACCACGCGTTCGCGTTTAACGGCGCGTGGACCGTGGTGAAAGACAGCGGTGCGCCGCATGGCGCCTTCCGATCGGCAGATCAATCGGGCGCGATGATGACTTTCCGGTTTTCCGGCAATCAAGTGCGATTGCTGGGCGTGGTCGGTCCCGAGGGCGGCTGGGCGGATGCCTTCATGGATGGGGTGAAGCAGCCGACCCTGATCGAGTGTTGGAATCCTGCCGTGCGACATGAACAGCCGATTTTTATCAAGAGCGGCCTGACCAATGGCCTGCATGAATTGAAAATTGTCGTGCGCGGCGAGAAAAATCCTCTGGCGCGCGGCGCGCAAATCGGAATCGAGTCCGCCCAATTTTCCGCCGCGACCGGTGACGCCGGTTTCGGCGCCGGTGGCGGCCCGGCAGGCCCGCAGCGGTTGATCTTTGGTTACACCGGGCGGCACGATTATATTGACTCGAAGGGGAACCCCTGGCGGCCCGGCACCGAGTTTGTCGCCCGTGTGGGAGCGGACGTGGATACGGTGGCGCGGTGCTGGTGGCGGGATCGCCGCAGCATGTATATCGGCGGAACTCAGGACGAAGAAATCTACCGATATGGCGTTCATGCGCCGGAGTTTTGGGTGAATCTCACCGCGGCGCCGGGCCATTACACCGTGCGTTTGCATTGGGCGGACACGCCCGAAACGCCGTGGGTCGAGCGCGCAGGAACCAATTGGGAAACGATTTCCCGTCCCACCACGGTATTCATCAATGGCAAAGCGGTGATTGAAGATTTGAATGTGCGGGACAAGGTAGGAACCTTTCACGCTTACACCCGCGAATTCAAAGACATCGAGCCGCAAAACGGCATTATTGAATTGCGGTTCAAATCCTCCCCCAATCACGAGGCAATGATTCAGGCGGTGGAAGTCATTCCTGACCAAAAACGCGACGAGCGCAAGTCCGCCCGCCCCTCGGGAAACCAGCGGTTATGAGGGCCAAAACCGGCATCGGTTCTTCAACGGCCGGGTCAGCTTTCACGCTGATCGAGTTGCTGGTGGTCATCGCCATCATTGCGATTCTGGCCGCCATGCTGTTGCCTGCGCTCTCACGGGCCCGGAGCAAGGCCGAGCAAATCTCCTGTCTCAATAACCTGAGACAGATTGGAATTTTCATGCAGCTCTACACCGACAGCCACAACGACATTTTCCCGGCGCACCGGAACCAGGATATTAACAACAACAATGTCAACATCTCCATGACCAATTGGTGGGGCACGGTCCTGCTGGCCATGGCTAACAACTCCTCGCAAAGCAATCTCTTTCATTGTCCCGCCCTGAAAGGCAGGCGGACGGATGCCGGGGTGACCTGGTCCTGGAAGTTTGATCCTCATTTTGTCGGTTACGGCTATAATAATTACTTTCTCGGCCTGCATCCATTCGGGCGCACGAGTTTGCTGGTGGGGGGAATCCATTTTGACACCGCGCCCGATTTCAAGCGAAGTGCCATCCACCGTCCCTCGCAGACACTTGAGATTGCCGACTGCATGCCGGCATCGGGCAACGCGGCTTCTTTGAACTGCTGGAGTTCGGATTGTTGGTGGCCGTATTCTTCCCACACCGGCCTTCAAGGCGTTGATACGTACCGGCATTTCGGGGTGGGAAACGTTGTGTTCACCGATGCTCATGCCGAGGCGCGCAAGGACGCTAATATTAACCCGCCCGTGGATCCGGCTTCGGCAACCGTCCAGGCACTGACCAACTGCCGATTTTGGGATCCGTTGCAAAGGTCCACTCGTTAACCCTTTTTATTTTTTTTCACCAACCACCGTTAATCACATGAATCGAATATACTCATCCATTATCCTGCTGGTGTTATCCGGCCGCACGGTTTTCGCCCAGCTCGACCCGGGCAATCCGTTGTCCGGTCTCGAAAAACTCAAGGATTTCAAAACCATGCGCGCGTCGTCCACCGACCCCGACTGGCGCAACGGCAATGGGGACTGCCGCTGGATCCGGGCGGGTGGCAGTTTGACGCTGGCGGAACTCAAAGGCCCCGGCGAAATCGTCCACTTCTGGTGCACGATTGCCGACCAGGAGCCGAATTATTCCCGGTTGCTTACGTTGCGCATTTATTGGGACGGCGAGACCAACGCCAGTGTCGAATGTCCGATCGGCGATTTCTTCGGCATCGGCATGGGCGTTGACAAACCGTTCACCTCGCTGCCCGTCCGCGTGAGTTCCGATGGCCGTGGCCGCAATTGTTACTGGCCCATGCCGTTCCGAAAATCGGCCCGGATTGTCGTTACCAATGACGGCCGGAAACCATGTGACGCCTTTTACTACTACATCGACTGGCAGAAACTGGGGTCTTTACCGGATGACAGCGCCTATTTCCACGCGATGTATCGGCAGGAGTTTCCGTGCGTGATGGGCCGGAATTATTTGATTGCCGATATCAAAGGCCGCGGACAATACGTGGGTACGGTATTGAGCGTTTATCTGACCTCTCCGGGCTGGTTTGGCGAGGGAAACGATTACTTTTTTATCGACGGCGAAAAAGAGCCAAGTTTGCGCGGGACGGGAACGGAAGATTATTTTTGCGATGGCTGGGGGTTTCGCGAGCAGTCCGGCCCGTTCTATGGCACACCGCTCTGGGAAGGTTATGACACCGGTGATCGAGGCAGCGCTTATCGCTGGCACATTCCCGACCCGGTGACATTCAAGAAATCGTTGCGTGTGGAAATCCAACATCGAGGCTACCAGAAATTTCCTGACGGCACGGAAACCGGTTACATCGAGCGCGATGACCTGATGTCCAGCGTTGCTTTCTGGTATCAAATCGGGCCGCACAAACCTTATCCACCATTGCCGCCCGGCCCGGAGCGCTTGCCATTTCGTGACCGGATTATCCTTAAGGGTTACACGGCCCTGGCCACGGCAAAACATTCCGATGACCCGATCGAAGTGCAGCCTTTGGATGGCGTCACCGATGGCAAACAACTCTGGTTTCACCCTCACACTGACAAAGGGTGGGTGGAGGTCTCGTTTGAGAGTCTCACCAATCAAAGCATTGAGTTGACCGCCAAAATGGTGCACTCCTACGACTATGGGATTTATCGCGTGTTGCTCGACGGCGAACAGATTGCGGTGCTGGACCTTTACGACCCGGACATTGTTCCCACCGCGGAAAAACTGGGGACGCAGAAGTTGACGGCGGGGACCCATACTTTACGATTCGAATGCGTGGGGAAGTCGCCCAAGTCAGCCGGATATTTTCTGGGGTTTGATGCGTTGGTGGAGCGCGTCTCGGCTTACCTCAGGCCCCCGAGCGTTGACTTGCGCACGCTGCAAAAGCACAAGTGATTCATTTACACCAGGCGAAACCGGCCTCGGGAGGACAATTCCGCCTGCTTGCGAAATGCTCCCGGTGTGATGCCCGTTTTCCGCGTGAAGACGGTGTGCAGATACTCGGCGTAGTTGAAACCTGTCCGTTCGGCAATCTGAGCCAGATTCCAATCGGTGTCGGTCAGCAGTTGTTTGGCTCGTTCCAACCGCAACCGCAACACCTCGGCTTTGGGCGACCGTCCCATCTGCGCCGCGAACCGTCGTTCAAAGGCACGCCGGCACATGCCCGTCACCTTGGCCACTTCATTGATGGTGATGGGATCGAAGGCGTGATCCCGTATGAAACGCAATCCGACGGCCAACTGGCGGTCGTCCAAAGCCAGCACCTCGGTGGAACGGCGGGTGACGATGCCACGGGGAGGGATGTGAATGGGTTTGGCCGGCGGCCTGCCGCCCGCCATCATCCGTTCGAGAAGAACCGCCGCATCATACCCGATCCGAAATGTATCCGGCACCACGCTGCTCAGGGGCGGGTCGGACAGTTCACAAAGAATCTCGTCATTGTCCATGCCAATGACCGCCATTTCTTCGGGCACCGCCAAACCCAGCTGCCGGCAAAGATTGAGGACGTGCTGGCCCCGGATGTCATTGCAGGCCATGACACCGATGGGTTTGGGAAGTGAAACCAGCCAGCGACCGAGATCTTCTTGAAACAGAAGACCTTTCTTTTCGTATTCGATGGTTTGCGCCGCTAACGTCCGCGTCGGCGGATGATAAACGTGACATTGAAACCCGGACTGGGCCAGCCGCTCCTGGAACCATCGGGAGCGCTTGTCTGAATAATTCGCTCCGAGGAATCCGCAAAACGCGTAATGTCGAAATCCGCGGTTGATAAGATGTTCGGCCGCCAGATACGCCACCTTTTGGTCGTCGGTGTCAATCAAGGGGAAGCCAAAACCGTTGACCGAGCCGCGCAAATCCACCGCCGGTACTTTAAGTCGTTGGATAAACGCGGCCATTTCCGTCGTTTCCACCCGGGCTATGATGCCGTCCCCATCCCAATTCTTGAGCCAGACTGGAAAGGAATCGGTCCACTTCCATTCCTCGCTTTGCACCGACCATTCGTGATGCTCCCGCACAAATTTGGCGATGCCGAGAAACAATCCCCGGCCATAAGCGCGCGATGATTCGATGAGCAACGCCACGCGCCGCCCGCGCTTTCGAAAAATTCGTTGACGGAGAAGCTTCATGCCGCAAACAGTTTAATTGAATTTAGGTTGCCCATCGCGTACGCCGCCGCGGATGGGGAAAGCACGTTTTGGCGACCAGAATCTTCATGGATTCCGGGAAAAGCCGTTAAAATATTGAAAGCCAGCGGTCTTTTCTTCGGGCGTTTTTCCCAAAATTAAGGTTATTCACGACAATTCTTCCATTTCGCAAAAGTTTAATGGAAAAAACGCGAATTCTCAATGACAATCATGCCGAACTACGGCAAAAGAGAAGCCGACCTTGGTTGCGGCTGGCGCTTGTTTCACACGGTGAATAAACTAAAAGAAGATTTTTATTACGAAAGTGTTACCGCGGTTGGGGATGGGCCCTTTGTTGCCGGCTGAACGTCTGTTCCAGTCCCATGAACGACTCCGCATCAAGAACCGAAACCCGGGCGGCCACCTTGGTTCGCATGCGCGGCATCACCAAGCGCTTTGGCAATGTCACGGTGTTAAAAGACGCGCAACTGGAAGTGCGCACCGGTGAAGTCCACGTATTGGTCGGCGAAAACGGGGCCGGCAAAAGCACGTTAATCAAAATTCTGGCCGGGGTGCACACGGAATTTGAAGGCCGGATTGAAATCGGCGGCCGGGAAGTCCGTCCGCAAACGCCACTGGAGGCCAATGCCCTTGGCATCGCCGTCATTCATCAGGAATTATCGCTGATTGGCTCGATGAGCGTGGCCGACAACATTTTTCTGGGTCGCGCGCCGAGGCGGGCCGGTTTGGTGTGGGATGCCGAGCAATCGAGAAAAACCGGGCATTGGGTGCGCCAACTTGGTCTGGACATTGACACCCGCCGGCTGGTGGAAGAGTTTCCCATCGCCATTCAGCAGCTCATCGAAATTGCCAAGGCCCTCAGCCAAAATGCGAAGGTTATGGTGATGGACGAGCCAACCAGCGCGTTGAACGCGCCGGAGGTGGAAAAGCTTTTTTCTCTCATTCGGGAACTGAAGCAGCAAGGTTGCGGCATTGTTTATATCACCCACAAAATGGAAGAGATCGAGCGCATTGCCGACCGCATTACCGTCTTGCGCGACGGCCAGTGGATTGGCACCGCCCCAGCCGCGGAATTGCCGACGGCGAAGTTGATCCAATGGATGGTAGGCCGCGAAATGGGCGAACAATTTCCCCGGCATACGCCCCATCCCGGCGCGGAAAGGTTGCGTTTGGAAAACTTCGGCGTTTTTCCAGATGGCTTTTCCCGGAAACCAGCGGTTCAGGATGTGTCGCTGGCAGTTCGAGCTGGTGAAATTCTCGGCATCGGCGGGTTGCAGGGTTCGGGAGCGAGCGAACTTTTCCTCGGTATCTTCGGCAGTTACAGATCGGCAACGCGCGGCCGGATGCAATTGGATGGCACGGAGCGGTGTTTTGCTTCACCCCGGCAAGCCATCGAATCCGGTGTTGCTCTGCTGACCAACGACCGCAAGGCCACCGGCCTGGTTTTGTCACTGTCCATCGTTGCCAATGTCACGTTGGCCGCGCTGCGTGAGCTTTCGTCGGGCGGCTGGCGGCAACCCGCCCGTGAATACGCCGCCGCACAGCAAACCGTTTCGCCCATGCAACTGCGGGCGGCTTCGTTGGATCTGGAGGTCAACACCCTTTCCGGCGGCAACCAGCAGAAGGTCGCCTTGGCGAAATGGCTGCAAATCCGGCCCAAAGTGCTTCTCCTGGATGAGCCAACCCGCGGTGTGGACATTGGCGCCAAACGGGAAATCTACCAATTGATGAACCAATGGACGGCCCAGGGCATCGCGATATTGCTGATCACTTCGGAACTTCCGGAATTGCTGACCCTGAGCGATCGGATTGTGGTTCTGCATCGCGGTCGGGTCGCGGCCGAATTGTCGCGGGCGCAAGCCACGCCGGAAACTGTGCTGATGGCCGCCATGGGTTCCAAGCCGGCGCAGCCGGTTGCCGAATCTCAAAACTGATGGCCGAAAATTCCAAAGCCAAAATAGTTCAGCGCCTGAGGCCCATGCTAGCCAGTCCGGCGGGCCGCGCGTTTCTGGCCTTGCTGCTGGTCCTGATTATCGGCGCCATTTTCAACGCCGACGGCGCCTTTTTCAAAATTGGCACTCACCGGGACACACTGCGGCAGGCTTCGGTTTACGGAATTCTGGCCTGCGGCATGACACTGGTGATCATTTCCGGAGGCATAGACTTGGCGGTCGGCAGCCTGCTGGCGCTGGTGGCGGTTTGCTGCGCCCAAATGGCCATCCACTGGAACTGGTCCGGCTGGTTGGTGGTGCCCGCCTGCCTCATCATCGGCGGTTGCTGCGGCGGCGTTTCCGGTTTCGTCACCGCCCGGCTGGGGGTTCAACCTTTCATCGCCACGTTGGCCATGATGGTGCTGGCGCGCGGTCTGGCCAAATACGCCTCCGGCGGAATGAAAGTATCCACCGCCATCATGAACCCCGATGGGACCTTCCGCTATGTGGATGTGCCCCGTTTCTTCCGTCTGGTGGACCATCGCATTCTGGGCGGGAACCTGTCCGTGGTAACACTCATCTTTGCCGCCTGCGTCGCGGCGGCCTGGGTGTTGATGTCCAAACATCACTGGGGCCGTTATCTCTATGCGATTGGCGGCAACGAGGAAGCTTCGCGGCTTTCGGGCGTTCCGGTCGTGGCCGCCCGGACGCTGGCTTATGTTGCCTCGGGCATGTTCGCCGCCGTGGCGGGGATTTGTCAGGCCGCCCAGGAGCAGCAAGGCGATCCGGAAGCCGGGATGGGCTATGAATTGATCGCCATCGCGATGGTGGTCATTGGTGGAACCAGCCTGATGGGCGGCCGCGGCGGGATTGGTTTGACGCTGCTGGGCGTTTTGACCATTGGTTATCTGGACAAGATTCTGAGCATCAACGCAGTTCCCGAAGCCGGCCGTTTGGTGCTGACCGGTATCATCATCGTCGCCGCCGTATTGACCCAACGCCGCAAACGCACCTGAACCTGAACAGCATTATGAAAACATTCAACATTCCATATTCAACGCCCAACGCTCAACAAAACATTCGCCCACGCCAACATTGGATGTTGGATGTTGAAGGTTGGATGTTGAATGTTTCTTTGATTTTGGCCATCGCCCTTTTCACCGGCTGTAGCAAATCCAACGAGGCCGCCGCGCCCAACTCTTCTCCGGCCCAAAAGCAATTTGTCATCGGCATGTCGCAGTGCAATCTCGGCGAGCCGTGGCGCGTGCAGATGAACGCCGATATTGCCACCGCCGCCGCCAAACATCCCGAACTCAAGGTGATTTTCAAGGATGCCCAGAATGATACGCTTCAACAGCGTGCGCAGGTTGAGGAGTTTGTCAGCGCCAAAGTGGACCTCCTGATCATCAGTCCCAAGGAAGCGCAGCCGCTGACCGAGCCGGTGGCCCACGCGATGGCTGCCGGCATCCCCGTCATTGTGCTGGACCGCCGTCTGTTGGGAACCAACTACACCTGCTTCATCGGCGCAGACAATAAAAAGATCGGCGAGGCTGCCGGCGAATGGATCGTCAAGGCGCTCGGGGGCAAGGGCAACGTGGTGGAGTTGATGGGCCTGCAAACGTCCACCCCGGGCCAGGACCGGCACAGTGGTTTTCTGCAAGGCATTGCCGGTTCGGACCTCCAGGTCATCTTCCGCGCCGACATGCAATGGTTGGAGCCGAATGCGCGCCAGGAAATGGAATCCGCGCTGGCGCGCTTCGGCAGGATAGATTGTGTCTTTGCGCACAACGACGATGGCGCGCATGGCGCGTATCTGGCGGCCAAGGCCGCCGGCCGCGAGAAACAGATGAAATTTGTCGGGATTGACGCATTGCCGCAGGAAGGCGTCGCCTATGTCCGTCAAGGAATCCTGGACGCCACGTTCCAATATCCAACCGGCGGCGCCGAGGCGATTGACACCGTGTTGAAAATTTTGCACGGCGAAACCGTTCCGAAAGACATCGTGCTGGGCACGCGCCTGTTTGACAAAGACAACGTCGCTCAGGGTGGAGTGGCATTGCACTAGGTCGATTGTTTTTTTTGACGCCGGCCAGGCGGGTGATACGCCGGGCTTGATTACGGAACGAATTCCATTCGCGTGGTGGTGGTGAACACCATGAACCGGCGCAAAAGCGGATCCCTGAACGTCGAGTTTTCTGGCACGCCGCCCAAAACCAGGTATGCGAAAATGCAAATGCTCCGGCCAGTGTGAATCTCAGGCCGGCGATCTGACCCGGCGTGAATTTCTGGCCATGATGGGCGCGGCAACGGGCGCGATGCTGGTGCCGGGTTCAGCGCGGGCCGTCTTTGAACTTCCCGAAAGCGACTGGAAAAAATGGCGGCAAACACTTTTTGAGACGGCTCCACCTCGACGCTATCTCTCCCATGTCCATACGGAGGCGAGGATGCATCTGGGCGGCATTGGCACCGGCAATTTTGAAATCGGCGCGGACGGACAGTTGACGAGCTGGCAGTTGTTCAACACCTTGCGTGACGGGCAGATTCCCTTTTATTTCTGTGTCAAGGCCGGCAACGTGGCGAAACTTTTGCAGACGGCAGGCGGTCCGGACTGGCCCCGCGTCCAAAAAAACGAGATGAGCGGCGAATATCCTCTGGCCAAACTGCGCTTCCAGGATAGTGAACTGCCGGTGCAAGTCGAACTGGATGCGTTCAGTCCGTTTGTCCCGTTGGACGCTGATACATCTTCGTTGCCGCTCGCCTTGTTCCATTTCCGGGTGCATAACCCGACCAAACAAGCGCAGGTGGTCTCGCTCGGCGCTCTGCTCTTGAATCCCGTGGGCTATGATGCCAGCGGGGAAATCCATGGAACAGCGCACCCGAACTTCGGCGGGAACGTGAACGAAGTTTACTCTGAAGGTCAAACCACAGGCCTGTTCCTGCGCGCTGAACCCGGCAATGAACCGGCCCTGGACCGCTCCCTTTGCCTTTATGTGCCGGATACCTTCCAGGAACTCAAATTGCTAACCTTTGACCGCCCTGAGAATCTGAAAATCAATATCCTCGACAGCCGAACTTTGGCCACCCGCAACGTGACGGATTCCAAAGACGTCGTAATCTGGCTGGACGACGCCTCGACCACGATTACGGCGCCTTTATTGCGCATGGTTTTCGAAACTACGCGAGCAGGAGGCACTTTAATCTTCTCCGGCCGCACGATGCCGTTGTTAAGCGCCTATGCGACGGTTACCGGTGGCAAGCCGCTCGACCGGGCCGCCTTGCGGCCGGATGTTGTGTTCGAGAATTTCGAGCATGGCTACGGCAAATGGACAGTGGAAGGCGAGGCGTTCGGGCGGGAACCGGCCCGCGGGACCTTGCCCAACCAGCAGCCGGTGTCCGGTTTTTCAGGCAAAGGTCTGGTTAACTCCTACCTCAATGGCGATCAAACCACCGGCAGGCTCACCAGCCGGACTTTCACCGTTGAGCGCAACTTTATCTGCTTTCGGGTCGGTGGCGGACATTACCGGACAACCCAGATGCGTCTCGTGGTCGGAGGCAAGGTGGTCCGGGCCACGTCGGGCAGGGACGACGAGCATCTCGAGGCTGCATTTTGGGATGTGCGAGAGTTTCTCGGCCGTTCCGCGCACATCGAAATCGTGGACCATCAAACCGGCGAATGGGGCCATATTAACATTGACCAGATTGTCTTTGCCGACTGGCCGGGCGACCGCGAACTTTTGGAATTATTGGACGAGTTGTTGCCGGTCTGGTTCGAGCGAGTACAAGAACAGCCGTCCTGGTCTGACGGCCTTGCTCAGGTTGCTTTTCAAAAGCTGGCGCTGCGTTCGGGAACGCAGAGAACCAGCGTGGAGAATGAATCAGTTGTGTTTACGCGCCGGCTGGGTGACGGCAGGGTGGCTCTGGTTGCCGGGCAAGTTCTGGACGTTGCGCGCCTTTCTTCAATTCCAGCACGTCAGATGGCTTATTCGATACTGTGCGGGCTGGCGGGCGCCGGGTATGTCAAGCAGGAAGGACAATCAGCGAAGGCGCCCGGCTTCGGGACGCTGGCTTTGGCGACCACCGGTCCTGACGCGACTGGATTGGCCCATTTTGAGGAATGGTCTGAAGCCTGGGACCTGTTTTCAAAACAAGGTCATTTTCCCGCAGTCGAAACCGCCAGGGCAAATATTCCTACCGCCGCCGGCCAAAGCGTTCATGGTGCACTGGCCACGACGATTTCGGTGCCTCCGGTTGGGACCGTCGAGATTCCTTTCTTTTTTGCCTGGCATTACCCGAACAGTTATTACCAGGAGACCGGAAAGCGGATTGGATGTCATTATGCGACTCGATGGGCTGACGCCCGCACGGTGATTCATTCGGCGGTTGCGAATCATGAGTCCTTGCGGCAAAGAACCGAACTGTACCACAAGACTTTTTACGACAGTACCTTGCCTTACTGGCTGCTCGATTGTCTTACGGCGAATTCAGGAATCATGCGTCATATCGGAGTCGTTTTCCGGATTGCCAATCACGACATTTACGGGTGGGAAGGATCCAATGGCTGCTGCACTCCCACCTGCACGCACGTTTGGGGGTACGAGCAGTCGCTCGCCCGTCTTTTTCCCGAGCTCGAGAGAGACATGCGGCGGATTGACTTCAAACATCAGCAAAATCCCGACGGCGGAATCAATAATCGCACCTTGGTGCCTTCGCCGCCTCATCCCACCGGCGAAGGTCCCTTTGCAGACGGCCACGCAAGCTGCGTGCTTAAGGCTTATCGCGAGGCGCTGAATTCCAGCGACGAATCATTCTTCCGGGACTACTGGCCATGCGCGAAACGCGCCGTCGAGTATCTCATCCATCGTGATGCCAAGGCGGCGAACGGCCAGCCTAAAGGCATTTTACAGGATGATCAATGGTGCACCTATGACGAAGCTTTGCACGGCGTCACTACTTTTATCAGCGGCTACTATCTGGCGGCACTGAGAGCCGGAGAAGAATGGGCGCGGCGCATGAATGACACGGCGACTGCCGCCCGTTTTCACGGCGTTTTTGAGAAGGGCCAAAGCAAGCTCGTCGAATTGTGCTGGAACGGGGAGTATTTTCAGCAACATCTCCCGGATTATCTGGCCCGTATGGGCGAAGTTGGACCGGGTTGCATGTCCGATCAATTGCTTGGACAATGGTGGGCGCATCAACTTGGCCTGGGATACCTTCTGCCGAAAGAGAAAGTGGTTTCCGCTTTGCGGTCTATTTTTAAATACAATTTCAAATCCGACCTGACGGGCTGGCGGTTCCTGCCGCGCGCCTTCGCGGGGGCCAAGGACAAAGGACTCATTGTTTGCACCTGGCCGAGAGGCGGGCGCCCTGCCGGCGTGATGCTATATGCCGACGAGGTTTGGACCGGCATCGAATATCAAGTGGCGTCCCACCTGATCTACGAAGGGCTGCTGGAAGAGGGGCTGTGCGTCGCCAAGGGGGCGCGCGATCGTTATGACGGTGTTCCCCGCCCGCCCATGCCACGCAATCCCTGGAGCGAAATCGAATGCGGCGGCCATTACGCCCGCGCCCTGTCTTCCTGGTCGCTGCTGCTGGCGGTTTCGGGTTATTACTACGACGGCCCGGAGTGCGCGCTTGGCTTTTCGCCGCGATATAATCCCGACGATTTCAAATCATTCTTCTGCGCGCCGGAAGGCTGGGGCAGTTTTACCCAAAGATTGGAGGGCAACGCTCAGCAAGTCCGGATGAACGTGAACCGGGGAACCGTGCGCGTAAAAACCCTGAGTTTGGCAACGGCAAATAATTCCAGGCCCGCAACGGTTGCCGCATTTGCCGATGGCGAACGCAGATCGGCTGACTTCCGGGTAAATGGTGGAACCGTGAAAATTGACTTTGGGGAACCGTTGGTGGTTAAGGAGCGTGAAGAATTGCAGATAACCATCTCTTACGCCAAAATGTGAAACGTGGTTCAGCTCGGCAACCAAAGGGTTTCGCGCGGTCGGCAAAATCTTAATGAAAGAAACGCGAACCCTCAATGACATGCACCGGCCTTTTACCTAGAATGGATTTTATGGAATTCGAGCCGTTGTGCGGCAAGAGCGGAGGTGCCCATGAATATGACAACGCCGGTATACATCCTGGATCGCAAAGTGCGGCGATACAGTTATTTCAAAACCTGCGCCTGGAGTGGAATCCTGGTTTGGTTCCTGAGCGCAACTATGTTGCTGGGGGACCAACTCTTCAGCCACCAGGTCCGACTGGATGACCATGGCAAACTCCTGAGCTGGGTTGATTCCGCTGCTCCCTATGACCAGATCCTGCGAACGGACTGGGCCATGTTCGAGAGCATTCCGGTCCAGCCCGATGGTTATCGGACCTATTTTACTTATCCGGAATTCAACGGCCCCAATGATCCCTCGAAACCCCTCTTTGAGGGCCGCCCTTGGGCGCACAATCCGGCGGGAGTGTTCACCATGCTTACCGATTCGGCCGTCCTCTATTATGCTTATAGCGGAGACGAGGTGGTCATGGATCGGGTTCGGGAGATGCTCGATCACATGCTGGAGGACGGGACCACCAGTGTGACCGATTCCTGGGCCCAGGTCCCCTATGCCAGTTCGGATGCGGGCAATCCGGTTTATCGCGGCGGCACGGACACGATTTATTGTGACGGCCACAAACCCTGCGGGCGCGGCGATGGGCTGGGATACCTGGAACCGGACAAGGTAGGCGAACTCGGATGCGCCTACCTCCAATATTATGAATTTTCGTTGGACAAGAAATATCTTCAGGCAGCTGTTCACTGTGCCGATGCTCTGGCAGCACATGTCCAGTCGGGGGATGAATCCCATTCGCCCTGGCCGTTTCGGGTCGATGCCCTGACTGGCACGCACATTCGCGAGCAATACACCGCCAACGCCATCGGCCCCATTCGTCTCTTTGACGAACTGCTCCGGCTCCGGCAAGGCGACAAAAAAGCCTATGCCCGCGCCAGAAAAATGGCCTGGGAGTGGCTGATGAAGTATCCCGTCGAAAACCAGATTTGGACGCAGTATTTCGAAGACGTGCAGATCTACCCTAATTATCGCATCAACCGGAATCAATACTCGGCGCTGGAAACCGCTCGTTACCTGCTCCAGCACCCGGAGATGGACCCGCAAGCGCTCGCCCACGCGAAGGGGATTCTTGATTGGGTCACCCGCTTTTTTGCCAGGGATTCGAGGACCATGGCCGGCCTTCACGAAAAGGGGCTGCAATGGGGAGCAAGAGTGCTCTCCGAGCAGGTCAACGACATGGATAAAATGGCCAGCCACACCGCTCGCTACGCTTCGGTTTGCGCGCTTTACTACGAGGTCACCGGCGATCGCGACTACCGGGAACGAGCGTTTCGTTCCTTCAATTGGGCAACCTATGCGTCGCGTGAAGACGGGCTGGTGATCGGAGGCGGGACGGATCCAGCCACCAGTTGCTGGTTTTCGGATGGCTATGGCGATTACCTGCGCCACTTTGAACGGGGACTGGCCTGCGTGCCCGAATGGGCGCCGTCAAAGGAGCCGCATTTGCTGGGATCAACTTCGGTGGTACGCTCCGTTCATTATGGCAGCAACCGGATTGATTACCTGACATTCGATAACCCGTCACGCGAAGTGCTGAAATTGTGCGAGCCGCCGTCGGCCGTTCAGGCTGGCCATAAACTGTTGCACCGTGTCAATAATCTCCGGAGACACACCGAAGGCTACACCTCGGAACCGAGCAGGGGTGGCGGATTTGTGGTTCGCATTCAGCACAAGCGTTCGGGAAGCGTCTCGATCCAATTCGGGAGTAACGGCGCCACGACCAGCTCCACAAAATAACAACGGAATTCTGAAAACGGGGGTGAAATGCGGGTCAGGTAAGCGATGAAAACAAACCGCCGGCAATTTCTCCAAGCCACAGCTGCCACCTTGCTGGCCTTGGGAGTCTGGCCAGCCCAAGCCGCCCAAATCCTGGCGCCATTCCGGTTTGATCCTTCCAAGGACATTATCCCGGCTCCTGACGACCCGACCCAGTGGCCGGCCTTCCGGGATGCTTTGGCTCGTTGGCGCGATCAAATTCGAGCCGAACTCAAATACAATGATGTTCTCTACCGCCGGCCTGATTTAAAGTGGTGTGCTTCGAATTATTCCTGCGGTTTTGTCATGGTCTGGGATGAGCAGTTTTACGATTACCGGTCCGGACGTTATACGGTGGATGAGTTTCTGAATGAAGGAGACCGGGAATTTGGCGGCTATGACAGTATCGTGTTGTGGCAGGCGTATCCCCGCATCGGAGTAGATGGGCGCAACCAGTTTGATTTCTATCGCGATTTGCCCGGCGGCTTGCGTGGATTGCGACGCGTCGTGCGCCGATGTCATCATCGAGGCGTCCGGGTTTACCTTGACTATAACCCGTGGGACACAGGCACACGGCGGGAACCCGAATCAGATATAGATGCACTGGCCGGGATGGTACGCCTTCTGGAGGCGGACGGGATTTTTCTGGACACGTTGGACCAGGGTGACGCCGATTTTCGCGCCAGGCTCGATGCCGTGCGGCCGGGCGTGATTCTGGAAGGCGAAATGGCGCTGCCGGTTGAAGCAGTGGCAGATTATCTTGCCTCCTGGGCGCAATGGTTCGACGACAGTTTCGTGCCGGGGGTACTGCGAAATAAATGGATCGAGCGGCGTCACATGCAACACCAGATCCGGCGCTGGGACCATGATCACACGGGTGAACTCCATTCGGCCTGGATGAATGGAAGCGGAATGTTGGTCTGGGAAAATGTGTTTGGTTCGCTGGTACCCTGGAACCAGCGCGATCGCTCAATCCTCCGCGCCATGCTGCCGATCCAACGCCGGTTTGCGGCCTTGTTCAGCGGCGAACGCTGGACACCGCTGGTGCCGGTTCTGCAAAGCGGAGTGTTCGCCTCCCTTTGGGAAGACCCGAACCTGCGGCTTTGGACTCTGGTCAATCGAAGCGGGAAGACCATCGAAGGAACATTGCTCCAGGTGCCGGCGCTGCCGGAACATCGTTACTTTGATTTGGTAGCCGGCAGGGAAATCCAATCGAAGAACGCGGGTAATGACGTCTTGCTGCCCGGAGCGATTCCCGCCCGCGGCGTCGGCTGTTTTCTCTCCGGCCCGCCTCCGAAGCTGGGGAATCGTTTTGGACGATTTCTGAAGCAACAGGCGCGTTTGGATGCCAGGAAGAATTTTGGTGTCAGGACCCCCGGAGTATCCACACAGCTCCTTCCCGTCAGACCCAACCGGGGCCATCGGCGCGCGCCGGCTGGCATGTTGGAGATTGCCGCCGCTACGGTGGAATTGAACATGGAAATGCGCGTGCGGGAATGCGGTTTCTACAATTCCACTCCGCCGGGCGGGGACGTTTATAATTTTCAAACGCGGCGATTTTCCCGGAAGGTTTCCTTCCCGCAATTTGCGATGGACGAAACGCCGGTGACCAACGCGCAGTTCGCCGGGTTTCTGGCTGCCAGCCGGTACCGGCCGGGGCATCCGGAAAATTTCCTGAAGCATTGGCTCGACGGTCGGTTGCCACCAGGCCGGGAAGATCACCCGGTGGTTTACGTGGATCTTGACGACGCGCGGGCTTACGCGAGTTGGGCCGGCAAACGGCTCCCCACCGAGGACGAATGGCAATACGCGGCCCAGGGCCCGGACGGCCGGAAATATCCCTGGGGCGGAAATTGGGAACCGGGACAGTGCAATGACGGATCAACGGGTTCAACGACACCGGTTAAAGCATTCCCATCCGGGCGATCGCCCTTCGGATGTTATGATATGTGTGGCAATGTCTGGGAATGGACGGAAAGCGAACGCAGCGACGGCCGGACCCGGTTCTGCATAATCCGGGGAGGCGCCTTTTTTGACGCCAAAGGGTCGAATTGGTACGTGGATGGCGGTCCGCGTCCGGCCAACTTCGCCACGAAGTTCATCTTGATGTGGCCGGGACTGGACCGGTGTGGCACGATTGGATTCCGTTGCGCGGCTGACCTGTCCGCGTCTGCCCGCTCGTAACAGGAGGATCAACCCCGCCGGTCGCGGAGCGGCCACCGAATTTAACGGCATCGCAAAATCTCAACAGAAAAACGCGATTCCTCAATGACAACCGCCTTCTTTTCGGCAGAGAATGCAGCAATACCGTTACCACAGGTATCTATGAAATCGTCACTGCACTTGCTGTTGGTTTCTTTTTCTTTAATCACCACCGCATCGGTGGTCCGCGCCGCAGGCCCTCCGGATCCATCAGACGGCCTTCTGGGAAATCTTTGTCGCACGTCCAAGGCTTTGTCCCGATCCATCAGCCCGGAGAATTTCACCGGTGAGAAGGGCCAGGGCGGAATGGCCACCCAGGGCACCGGGCAGCAAGCAGCCCGTGACCTGGGCCAGGGCTGGAAAGTCTCGCCCTCGGTCGTCATCAAGGCCGGAACGACCTTCACGCTGGCCGACATCCAGGGGCCGGGCTGCATCAATCACATCTGGATGACGCCGACGGGCAACTGGCGCCATTCCATTCTCCGCTTCTACTGGGATGGTGAAACCAACGCGTCCGTCGAGTCTCCGGTGGGCGATTTCTTCGCCTGCGGTTGGGGAAAATACTGTCAGATCAGCTCGCTGGCGGTTTGCGTAAATCCGGGGAGCGCGTTCAACTGCTACTGGCCCATGCCGTTCCGCCGGGAGGCGCGGATCACGCTGGAGAACACCGACGACAAGGACATGGTGCTTTATTACCAGGTTGACTACACGCAGTCGAAAGTGCCCAAAGACGCAGGCTATTTCCACGCCCGGTTTCGTTCGGAAAGCCCGCTCCAGACGAAGGGCCTTTATACCATCCTCGACGGCGTTCAGGGCCATGGACAATACGTGGGCACCTATCTGGCAATTAAAGTGCACAACTCCGGCTGGTGGGGCGAAGGCGAGATTAAATTTTACCTGGATGGCGACACGAAGTTCCCAACCATTTGCGGCACCGGCACCGAAGATTACTTTTGCGGTTCCTACGATTTCGAGAGCCAGGAGACCCACAAATATGTGACCTTTTCCACGCCCTACACGGGCCTGGCCCAAGTGATTCCGCCGGATGAAATTTACCAGCCGGAACAATGCTTCGGACTTTACCGCTGGCATATCACCGACCCGATCCGCTTTCAAAAAGACCTCAAGGTGACGATTCAGGCACTGGGTTGGAAATCGGGGGTGGGTTATGAGCGTTTAGATCCCGACATCGCGTCGGTCGCGTTTTGGTATCAAAATTGATGACCGCTTATTTGAATAAAGCATTGCGGTTCGTGGCCGTGCAAGAATCAGACTGAAATTTCGTTCCCGAGGCTCAATGAAATCTCCGCCAACCTTGAAACCCAGGCAGACTTACCTCGTCGCCAGCGGCGATTTGCGCCTCTCGGCCAACCAACAATGCTGGCCGGAACAGGCGAAAATGGAGGCGGCACTTGCGCGCGCCTTGAAGGCTGAAGGCTGGACCGTCGTCCGTGCTCACCCTTACAATAAAGAGAAACAGCACGGGTTTATTGATTCGCAGAAAATGGGGATCGAGGTCTTTCGCCGCCTGGACCCGAGCGCGCCCGTGATTGTGGCCGAATCGGTGTGGCAATACAGCCACCATGTCCTCGCCGGGCTCTGGACCCATGGCGGGCCGGTGCTGACGGTGGCCAACTGGAGCGGCACCTGGCCCGGCCTGGTCGGCATGCTGAACTTGAACGGGTCGCTCACCAAGGCCGGTATCCGCTACAGCACCCTCTGGAGCGAGAACTTCACCGATGCTTTCTTCCGCGATGGCCTTCGCCAATGGCTCGCCGAAGGCGTGGTCACTCACGACCAAAGCCATGTCCAGGATTTGCGCCTGCTTAAGCTGCCGATGGAGGAGGAACGCCTCGGCAAACGCCTCGCCCGCCGGTTCCAGCAGCATAAATGGATCCTGGGCGCTTTTGACGAGGGTTGCATGGGAATGTTCAATGCCATCCTCCCCGATGATTTGCTGTCCTCGACGGGTGTGTTCAAAGAGCGGCTCAGCCAGTCCACTCTCTATGCCGCGATGCAGCAGGTGAGTGACGAAGCCGCCTTGGAAATACTCGATTGGTTGTTAAAGAAAGGCATGAAATTTGAATGGGGAACCTGCGAGGAAACAGACCTGACCCGGGCCCAAACCCTCCAGCAATGTAAAATGTACATCGCGGCGGTCCGTCTCGCCGCGGAATTCGGCTGTGCTGCCATTGGTATTCAGTACCAGCAAGGACTCAAAGACCTTGCGCCAGCCAGCGATCTTGCCGAAGGATTGCTCAACAACACCGATCGCCCGCCGGTGAAATGTCCCGACTCCGGCCGTGTTTTGTTTCCGGGCGAGGCGGTGCCGCATTTTAACGAGGTGGATGAATGCGCCGGACTCGACGGCCTGGTGACCTACCGGCTTTGGCGTGAACTGGGGTTTGCTCCGGAGAACACGTTGCATGACTTGCGCTGGGGCCAGCCTTACCAAAAGAACGGCACAGCTGCTTATGTCTGGGTTCTGCTCATTTCGGGTGCGGTTCCCCCCGCACACTTGATTGGCGGATTCCGGGGCGCCACCAGCCAACGCCAGCCGCCGATGTATTTCCGCCTCGGCGGCGGTACCATTAAAGGCATCTCGAAGCCGGGGCATGGCGTCTGGAGCCGTATCTTCGTTATGGACGGCAAACTCCACTGCGACCTCGGCATGTTGGAAGTCGTCAAGCTCCCGGAAAAGGAAACCCAGCGCCGTTGGCGCGAAACCACGCCGCAGTGGCCCATCGCCCACGCGGTTTTTGACGGCATCAGCCGTGACCAGATGATGGCGCGTCATAAGGCGAACCACATACAGATCGTTTACGCCCCCAACCGGAAACAGGCGAGCCGGGCTTGCCGGATCAAAGCTTCCATGCTGGCCGCGCTGGGCATCGAAGTCCACCTGTGCGGAAAGGTGGAGATCACTTAATGGCCGGACAGTGTTTGATTCGACGACCGGCCCGGACCTCAAGACCGGGATGACGGCTTTCCGTGGAACCTTGCGTGCTTCAATTCTAAGGCTGTGGCACTCGGCCGTGATACCGCCAATAGGCAGGCCAGGGTATGGTCAATCGACAGATTTTTCTTCCGGCAGCGTGAAGAAAAACACCGCGCCTTTGCCCGGCTCGCTTTCGGCCCAGACCTCGCCATCATGATTTTGAACGATGTGCTTTACAATCGAAAGCCCCAGACCGGTACCGCCTTGCTCGCGTGAGCGCGCCTTGTCCGCGCGGTAAAACCGTTCGAACACGCGGCCAAGTGCCTCGGGTGGAATGCCCGGCCCGTCGTCCCGCACAAAGATCTCAATTTTACCGGCGGCAATTTTTCCTCCGCCCACGGTCACCGTGCCCTGGGGACGACCATATTTGATGGCGTTGTCCACGAGATTGGCGAACACCTGTTCGAGGCGGTGCGCGTCCGCCAGGGCGGCCAAGTCGTTCAATTGATTGACCAGCTTCATGTCTTTCTCCTCGGCGCGCGTTTTTAAATCGGTAAAAACCTTTTCCACCAGCGGGCGCAATTTCACCGGTTGCAGGTCCAGTTTCACCCGGCCCGATTCCAGCGCGGAGATCGTGAGCAGATCCTGAATGAGCAAATCGAGCCGTTGCGTGTTGCGCTCGATGATTTTGAGAAAACGTTCGACGACTTCGGGATTGTTGCGCGCGCCGTCCAGCAGCGTTTCCACGTAGCCTTTGATGAGCGAAAGCGGCGTCCGCAATTCGTGGCTGACGTTGGCCACGAATTCCTCGCGGGTGCGTTCCAGTTGTTTGAGCCGGGTCAGGTCGTGAAAAACGAGGATGGTGCCTTCCCGCTCGCCGGTGGAATTGGAAATGGCGGCGGCGTTGACCTGCAGCCAGCGCTCGCTCAATTCCGGCAGCTTCAGTTCGTAGTCGAAGACCTGGCCGTCCTTTTCAACCCGTTCGACGAGGGCGGCCAGCTCATGCACGCGCAGCGCTTCCATGATGGTTTTGCCGCGCAACTCGGTTTTCAGGCCGAACAGATTTTTGAAGGCGCGGTTGGCGAGATAAATCCGGCGGTGGCGATCGAGCAACAATAATCCTTCCAACATGCTGTTAAACAGGACCTGTTGTTGCGCCCTGGCGTCAACGGCGGTTTGCTGCTCCCGCCGCTGAAAATCCTCCATGTCGGCCTGCAATTCTCGTTGCTGGTGCCGGAATTTCTGCCGCCACCAGAAATGAATGCCGACGGCAACGGCAACGGCCAGAATGGTCAGGAGCGGCCACATAGTGGAAAGACTGAAGGCTGAAGGTAGAAGGCTGAAACCGGTATCGCGCGTGAGAAAAACGCGAAACAAGTTTTCTCATTTGGCATTCCGCATTCCGCCTTCACTCCACAAACCGATACCCGACCCCGCGCACGGTGTCCAGATGCTTCGCCGCCGGGCCGAGCTTTTCGCGAAGACGACGCATGTGGGTGTCCACCGTCCGCGTGTCAATGAGGCTGTCGTATTCCCACACATCGCGCAGCAGATGGTCGCGCGATTGCACGCGCCCGGCGCGCTGGGCGAGCACGACCAGGAGTTTGAATTCAGTGGCCGTCAGCTCGATGGTCTTGCCCCTCCAGCTGGCCACATGCCGCGGCAGGTCAATCAGCAAATCGCCAAAACGCATCTGGTCGTTCGGCTTTTCCCCGTTCTGACCGCGCGACAGAATTTTTTTGATGCGCAGCAGCAGTTCGCGCGGGCTGAATGGCTTGGTCAGGTAATCGTCGGCGCCCAGTTCGAGGCCGAGTACGCGGTCAATTTCCGCCGCCTTGGCCGTCAGCATGATGACCGGCACGCGCGCCGTGACCGGTTCCAGCCGCAGCGTTTTGCAAATCTCGAAGCCGTCCATTTCCGGGAGCATCACATCGAGCACGATGAGGTCCGGCGGTTGTGAGCGCGCTTTTTTCAGCGCTTCCGCGCCGTCCACGGCCGTGCTGACCGCATATCCAGCCTGCTTGAGGTTGAATTCCACAAGCTCGACGGCTTCCGGTTCGTCGTCCACCACTAGTATCTTAGGCTTCACCTTTGCTCTCACATCATGCCTTAAATCGCCGCCGCCGCACAATTTCAAATCGGTGACAACCGTGTGACGATTCGGTGACAATTTCATTTATGATATGTGATTGGTGATCTATGATTTGCTGTGTGCGCGCTTGAAAAAAATCATCAATCATCAATCGTAAATCATAAATAGTTAAATGCCATGCCAGTTCCGGTCGTCAATATTACCCGGATGCGCGAGTGGGAAAAGGCCACTTGGGCCAGCGGCCAAACCGAGGCCGAAGTGATCCGCCGCGTTGGTGGAACAATTGCCGAACTCGCGTTGCGCCTGACCCGGTCGGGTGACGTCATTCTCATTCTCGCCGGCAAGGGCCATAACGGCGATGACGCCCGCGCCGCGCGCGATCCATTGCACGACCGGGGCGTTGAAGTACTTGACGTTGCCGCGCCGCAGAACGATGTGCCAAAACTCGAAGCCGCCTTGCGCTCCCGACCCGCGCTCATCATCGACGGCCTGTTCGGCATCGGCCTGGATCGCCCGCTCGAGGGAGACTGGAAAAGAATCATCGCGACGGTCAACGAATCCAGAATTCCGGTTCTGGCTGTGGATGTGCCGTCCGGCTTGAACGCGGACACCGGCCGGCCGCAAGGGGCGGCGATCGAGGCGGCGGTGACGCTGACAGTGGGCGCGCCTAAAATCGGAATGCTCCAGCAAAGTGCCTGGCCGTTTGTCGGCCGGCTGGAAGTGGCTGAAGATGTCGGTTTGGTTCCCTGTCCGTTTCAGGGCGAGTTGAACTGGACGTTGCCGGGCGATTTCGCCGGTTTTCCTCCGCGCCGCGGCGTAGCCGGCCATAAAGGGTCGTTCGGGCATCTGGCGATTATCGCGGGCAGTTTCGGTTTTCACGGCGCAGCGGTTCTGGCCGCGCGGGCGGCACAACGCGCGCAACCGGGGCTGATCACGCTGCTCACCCAGGAAATCACCTACCGTCCCGTGGCGGAGCAGTTGCAGGCGGTCATGGTTAACGTTTGGAAACCGGAAACCCGATTGCCCGAATCCACCAGTGCCCTTTTGATCGGGCCGGGTCTGGCCGCGCCGGAAATAACCGAAGCCATGAAAGTGCCGACCTGTCAATTTTGGCGCGAGTCGGAACTGCCGGTAATTGTGGATGCCAGCGCACTTGGCTGGCTCGAGTCAGGCGCCGCACCCAAGAATACCATTCGCGTCGTCACGCCGCATCCCGGCGAAGCGGCCCGAATGCTGGGTAAAACCGTGCCGCAAGTGCAGGCGAACCGGCCGCAGGCCCTGCGCGAGATTTCACAACACTTTGGCAATTGCTGGGTCGTGTTGAAAGGACATCAAACGCTGGTGGGCCGCAGCACGGGCGAAATCTTTGTGAATTCAACCGGCAATCCGCATCTGGCCCAGGGCGGCAGCGGCGACGTGCTGGCCGGTTTCATTGCGGGATTGCTTGCGCAACCGGCATTGCAGACCGATGTCGGCAAAACGCTTCGATATGCCGTCTGGCAACATGGCGCTGCCGCGGATGCCTTGCAGGCTGTGCGAACAAATTGGGTGGTGGAAGATTTGGTGGCCGAATTTGGCAACGCAGGCTGAAAATTCAACGGCTCTTCAATTCAGCCGTTTAGCGGCGTGGCAAACTTCTGCGCCAACTCCTTCACCTTTCGCAAATCCAGTTTGCCCGTTCCCAGGAGTGGAAACTGCTCCACGCGGAAAAACTGGTCGGCGCGCGGTTTCCAAAGGTTCGGCAGGTCACATTGCGCCAGCTTTTCCAGACACGGCGCCAGTTTTTCGTCGGTCAGTTTGTGAAGCACCACCAGGCGTTCGCCCTTCTTTTCATCCGGCACGCCGGCGACAACGAAGGTCTGTTCGGTCGCGACGGCCAGTTCGTGCAGTTTTTCCTCCACCTTGATGTGCGGCACCATTTCGCCGCCGATTTTGCTGAAGCGGCTCAGGCGGTCGGTGATTTGCAGGAAACCATCTTCGTCAATCGCCGCAATGTCGCCGGTGGCGTACCAGCCATCGCGTAGTACCTCTGCCGTCTTCTCCGGCTTGCCGAGATAACCCAACATCACGTTCGGGCCGCTCACCAGCATCAATCCGGCCTGGCCCACCGGCAAATGTTCACCGTTCCACGGGTTTTCCGGACTGACGATGCACACGCCCACGCCCGGCAGCGGATGTCCGATCTTACCGCGTTTGGCGCCGATTTGCCGGAAACCTGCCGAGCGGAAATCGTGCGTATTCACCGCCACCGCCGGCGCACATTCGGTGCAGCCGTAGCCTTCGAGCGGGCGAAGGCCGAACTGCTCTTCGAACGCCAACGCGAGCCGGTCCGGCAGTTTTTCCGCGGCGGTCACCACGACCCGCAAGCTGCCGAAATCCTCCGCCGGACAGCCGCGCAGGTAAAGTTGCAGGAACGTCGGCGTGGCAAGCAGGAAGGTGAGCCGGTAATCGCGCACCAGCGGACCGATGGTTTTTGCGTCGAGCGGATTCGGATGATAAACCACGCCTACGCCCAGCATGGCCGGCAGGCAGAGCGTGCCGGTGAAGCCAAACGAATGGAAGAACGGCAGAATACCCAGGAAACCATCGCGGTAGGCGAGGCCAAACACCTGTTCGAGTTGTTCGACGTTTGAGCCGACGTTGTAGTGGCTCAACATCACGCCCTTCGGATCGCCGGTACTGCCGCTGGAGAAAATCACCGTGGCCAGATCGTCGAGCTGCGATTTTCTTTCCGCGCCCAGCAACTGCTGCAACCAGCGGTCGGGCACAAACCACGCGATGATAAAGGCGGCGAGCTTCTCGCCGATGCCCGGAGCACCGAGCACCGGCCCGGCGGGTTTGCCCGCATTCCCGCTTTGCGCCGAAACGGCGTTTGGCGTTCCGGGTTGTTCCTGGCGGTCTGTATCACGCCGGGTCGGAGACCGGCGCTCCACTCCCATCACGTCTTCGAGAAAAACGGTTTCGCAGGGCAGCTTCAGCTTCAGCCGGTCGAGAAACACCTTTGCGGTGACGACGGTTTTGAGGTCGCATTGCCGGATGCACGAGGCGAGCGTTTCCCCGGAAACCGTGTAGTTCAAATTCACCGGCACCTTGCCGAGCAGCAGGGCGGCATAATTGACGAGCGCGCCCGGCACCGACGGCGGCAGCAGCACCCCGACCATTTGCTGATTCAACCAGATTTTTCGCAGTCGCCGCGCGAGAAAGACGGAACGCACCAGCGCTGAGCCGAAGCTGACCCGGGCGTTTTGCACGTCTGCCATGGCGAAGCGGAAAGGATGATTGCGCGCCGTGTTGACGAAGGCGATGGGCAACGGTCGCATCCGTTTCTTGCGGGCCTGCCAGGCCTCAACGAGCAATTCCTGCACTGCCGAGCGCACTTGAAAAGGGGTGGCCGCGGGCGGCAGCGGTTTACCGTAGTTAATCGTGATGGGGTAGGGAAAACGCCGCGGCAGTTTCCAGAGGAACCGGCCTTTGTGAAAACTGAAGATGCTGCCCCAGACGCCGTCCATGGCCACGGGAACAATCGGCGCGTCCACACCTTTCATGATGCGTTCGAAGCCGCGCCGGAACGGCAGCAGATGGCCGATGCGCGTGATTTGCCCCTCGGCAAAAATACAAACCACGTCGCCGGCGCGGATGGCGTCGCTGGCGGTTTGGAGCGACTTGAGCATTTCGCGCGGGCGTTGCTCGGACGAAATCGGAATGATGCCAAGAATTTTGGCGAACGGCTTGACGTACGGCAGTTCGTAGATGCCTTTGAACATCATGAACCGTACCTGCCGGTCGGTGGACGCCAGCAACAGCACCGCGTCCACAAACGACACGTGATTGCAGACAAAGAGAGCGCCGCCTTTTTCGGGAATATGATCGCGGCCCAGGACACGTATGCGATACAGCGAATGCGTCGCGCACCAAAGTACGAACCGCAGCAGCGAATCCGGCATCAGCTTGATACAGTAAATGGTTCCCGCCAGGGACAGCACCGCGCCGAACAGAAAAATTTGCGGCGCCTTCAGATGCAACACAACCGTGAGCAGTGAATAAACTTCCGACGCGAGCAGCATGCCAATCCAGCTCAACAACGTGGAGGCGGCGATGACCTTGCCCTTGTTATCGGCGTCGGGCCGGTGCTGGATGATGGCGTTGACGGGTACGTTATAAAATCCGCCGAAAAAACCGAGGAGGCCAAGGCCCCACGCGAAGGCGGCGACACCCAAGCCGGCGTGGGAAAGCAGCGCGGAAAAAATCGTCAAGCCGGCCATGCCGAGCGGTATCAAACCGTATTCGATTTTTCCGCCCGACAGGAATCCGGCCGCCAGGCTGCCCGCGCCGACGCCGATCAGCATTCCGCCCTGCAAATAGGCGCTGTGCCGGTCGTCAAAATGAAAAATGTCCTTGCCATAAAAAAGGATCGTGAATTGCAGCAGCATGGCGAGAAACCAGAGGAATGCATTGCCGATGACGCCGAGAAACAATACGCGATCGCGGCGGATCGCCTTGAGTTGCGACCAAAAATCGCCGAGAAAATTTGCACGGAAGTTTTTACGCGGGTCGGCGGCGGGCAGGCGCGTGATGCCGAGGCAGAGTGACAATCCGGCCAGGGCCAGCGCAAGGAGGATGAGTCCAGACCAGATTTGCCGTTGGCCGAACGTGTCCGAAAGCAGGCCGGCAAAAATCGTCCCGGTGATGGCGGCGGAAAAGGTGCCAAGGCCGAAAATGCCGTTGCCCCACGACAATTTCTTTTCCGGCAACAACTCCGGCAACATCCCGTATTTTGTCGGACCGAAAATCGCGCTGTGCGTGCTCATCAAAAAAATGCCTGTCAGCATCAGGGGGATATTACTGAGCCAGAGTCCGAGCGCCGCCGTGGACATAATGCCGAGTTCGGCGCATTTGACGGCGATGGCGACGCTGCGTTTGCTGTAGCGATCTGCAAAAAATCCCCCGGCCATCGAAAACAGGACAAACGGCAGTGCGAACACGGTGCCAACCAGCGGCACCAGCGAGTCGCGTTTTTCCAGCGACAAACCCATGCCGACAATCAAAAACGACACGAGCCACCGGAGGACGTTGTCGCTGAAGGCATTTTGAAATTCGACGACGAACATGAGCCAGAAACTGCGCAGGTGGGAAGTCGGAGTCCGAAGGTCCGAGGACTGATTTTCGCCTTCTGTCTTCGTCTGCCCGGCTGCCGGGGTCTGGTTTGCGGTCACGCGGCAAGATTATCCCTTTGTGCGCCAATCTGTGAATTGAAAAACTTTCACCGGGCATCGTTTGAGGCAATGCTGTTCTGCCGCCGTGGGTTCCAGTGGCATCGGGACGAACGGGAAATTCCTTGAACTTTTATTTCCGGCGGGCATGATGGAGCAGGATGCGAGTCCATCGCTAAAGAATCCCCGGCGGTTTATGGCATTTCATTTCAAAAAGAAGGAATCGCCGACTCGGGCGATACGACGCTTAAGCCGCGAACGGATTGGAAAGGCGCTGGGCCACTTGCGCGAGTGTGATCGGCTGGAAGGCATTCACAGCGTGCGCAAAGAGATCAAAAAAGTGCGCGCGACCCTCGGGCTGGTTCGCGGGAAAATGGGGGGAAACGCCTACCGCAAACGCGTCAAGGCATTGCGCGCGGCGGCAAAGTGTCTGCAGGATCCACGCGATGCTCGTGTCCGACCCCAGGCGCTCGAACGATTGGTCGACCATTTCAAGAGCCGGTTGCCCGCGCGCCCATTCGCCGGAATCCGGAAAGTTTTGAACCAAAATTGCCGCGTGGAGGTCCGCGAGTTCAGGAAGGACAAATCCGCAGCGGTGGTCGGGCGTCTGTTGCGGAAAATGAACCGGCGGGCAAGCGATTTAAAAGTCAAAGGGGACGGGTGGGCAGCCATTCAACCGGGATTGCGGGAAAGTTACAGCCACGGACGAAAGGCGTACGAAACAGCTCTTAACGGAACGTCGCCGGAAAATCTTCATCAGTGGCGGAAACACGTGCAGAACCTCTGGCATCAACTTCGCTTGCTTCACTCGATCCGGCCGGAAAATCTGCGCGCCGCGGTCGGTGAAATGAAGCTGCTGAGCCAATATCTTGGCGACGATCATGATTTGGTCATGCTCAGGCAATTCGTCGCCGGCCACTGTGCCCGCCGATATGCCCGGGAAGTCAGGATGCTGGACGAATTGGTTGATTTGCGCCAGCAGGAGCTGCGGTCGGCCGCCTTTGCCCTGGGCGCGGGTTTTTATGCGGAGAAACCTTCCTCGTTTTGCCGCCGGCTTGGGAATTACTGGCGTATCTGGCGCGTCAGGGAAAAATCCAAAGGTTGAGGGCGCTGCCAAACCGCAAGACCTTGGCCATTGAATCAGCCCTTTTTGCCGGTGGGCCACGTACAAACGGACGGCATGATGGTCAGTTGCGCAGGCCAATTCAGATTCTTCAGAACTTATTCTGGATGAATTGGTTGTGTGGCAATCGAGCGAACGTAAATGCTGCCGATTCTCTCTTTGTATTGGCACAGCCGGTGCTGTTTCATCCGGCGGGTGAAAGCCCATAGATTTAAGCAAGCCGGCGTTGCCATTAATTGTGCTGGAAGATGAACGTTAAAACCTCAAAGAAAAAGACCATTGTTTTCATTGAAGATGATCCGGTTGTGTTAATGGCATATCGGAATCATCTCGAAGCGGGAGGGTTTCATATCAAGCCGGTCGTGGACGGGTTGGAAGCGATGAAGTTGCTTTCCCGATTCGTGCCCGATCTGGTGATCCTCGATCTGATGTTGCCCAGGTTCAACGGCGTGGACGTACTCAAGTACATCCGCTCGAATTCAAATCTTAAAGCGGTTCCTGTCATTACCCTTTCCACCAATTCCATCGTCGATACCACCGAGGAATATGTGCTGGAACGCGCACACAAACGGATGCTGAAAGACTCCTGCACACCGGCCATCATGCTGCAGACGGTTCAGGAATTGCTCGCCGACCAGGCTGTTTCGAGCGGGGTTTCGATAGCCAACCCGTCGGACGGTTCTCCAGCCGCCAAAAACCGAACCATTGTTTTTGTCGACGACAATCCCGTGGTGCTGGCGGCGTACCGGGACCGTCTGGAACAGGGAGGTTTTCAGGTTGAACCGGCCCGGGACGGTCTGGAGGCAATGAAGCTTCTTGGCCAGCTGGTGCCGGACGTGGTGGTGCTCGACCTGCTCTTGCCCAGATTCAACGGTGTGGATGTGCTCAAGTTCATCTGCTCAACTCCGCGTCTGAGTGCGGTTTGCGTCATCATTTTCTCCACCAGTTCCATCATCGCGGCGGCGGAGGAATCTGTGTTGGAGCGCGCCAGCAAGCGCCTCCTCAAGGACGCCTGCACGCCGGCCATCATGTTTCAAACCGTTCGAGAATTGCTGGCCGGCGCGTCGGGCCAAACCGGTGCCGTTTCGGCCGGTCCATCGGACGGATCGCAAACCAATGAATCAAAGGCTGACGGTGTTCTGACCGGCATACGCTCGGCGCCTTGAGCAGTTCGTCACGTCATCGCAACCGGTGGTTGTCTGGTTCTAAGCTAGTCGCCACGCAGCATCTCGCGCGGGCCCACCCGGCGAGTTTCCAGCGGGATTATCTTACCGTGGGCGAGCGCGTATTCCTGCGTAACGACCGTGCCGGGCAGCCATGCGGATTGCAGTGCGAGGACGAGGATGACGAGTTTGAGTTTCATGGCACGCTCCTGTTTCACGGTTTTGGATACCGGTTGAACAGGTTTTCAACAGCTTTCGATGGCTTGTTCTTATCGAAATCGTCAAAAGTGCCGGCCGTCGTCCACAATACGTCCCCCGTTTCACCGTCCACCAGCGCAATTTGCACGCCGGCTTCCTGCCAAGGTTCCATCGGGAGCGGTGGTCCCACCAGAATTGCGGGCAGGGTGATGAAAGCGATTATATTTTGTGTCGTCGTGATTTTTTGCCGGTGCGGGGTGCTTTGGTAGGCTGTGGCATACAGAAAAACCAGCCCGTCCACGTTCATGCCATCTGCGATTTCTTTTGCGTCCGGTCGCGCAGCTTTAGCGGGCAACGCAGAACAGGCTTGTTGAATCATGAGGCCATTCCACACCTGGTTTGTGCCGTCGGGAAACGAGCCTTCATTGACCGCAAAACCGCGCTGCTGCAATTGATCAATGGTCGAAGCGATTAACTCCGACCGGATCTGCTGTTCTTCAAGAAGCGGCGCGGGAGAAGGATCCCTCCCGAAATAAGTGTTTAGCATGGCGGTATGGACCTGCGTCAAAAGCCCGACCGTATGGATCCGGGCAACCCGTTCGGGAAAATGCCTGCGCGTGAACGTGTTTGTCTGGCAGCCCGTTAACAGGATCATCACTAATAAAAGCAGAGCGACAGGTTTCATGGTTGTCTGTTCCTTCCACTTTCCAGGTTGGGTTTCAAAATTCATTTCCGGTTCTTTTCCTGCTTGATACGTCAGCCATGTGATCCTTGTTACCAAGGCTTCAGCTTTGCCAAGGCCCGCCTCGCTTCCTTTTCGGGCAGAATCTTCGTATGTGGATCCAATCGGTCCCGGCCGGCTGGTACGGTTACCTCCAGATAATTTGCCTCATCCGGTGTTGCGTTTATGTTGATGGTTCGATCAACCACTGCCACGCTGAGCGATCCGAAGCTGGACGAAAGGGAATGCGGGTGCAGGACCAGCGAGCGTGGGCCGGGCTCCACGACTGCGGAAACATATTCCTTGCTTCGCAAATCCGCGAGCGGTTGGCCGTCCAATATCATCGAGACCGCAGCGTATGGCACCTCAAATCCTCCCGGCCGATAAACGTAAATCACTGACTTGCCGGATGGGATTTCGACGGAAACAAAACGCTTCGGCAAATGGAGGGCGGCGGCGTTGGTCCCCGCTTTCGCCCACGCCACCGCCCGGCTCCGAATCGTATCGTGCAGGCCGCGCTCGGTGAGTTCAAAACGACGCACGCGCTCGTTCTCATCAAACTCGAACAAGAGAACATAAGGTTTTCCCAACATTTGTGCGCCGGGGTCCCCTGCGGGTGTAATCCATACCGCGAGATAAGCGCTCGATTCCCAGGCATAGGCGATAACTTGAATATCTTCAAAGTTCCCGCCGGGCGGGCCAAGTTCCTTAAGAACACAAGAACGGCTGGTTAGGCCCGGTTGGACGAACTGCAATCGGGCGGTTTCGATCCTGGTTCCAGCCATCGGCTGATTTGATACCGGGACAACCATGCACCCCTGCACGACGAGCAGAAACAAGACCTCACAAAAAAGAGCAAACTTACACATAACCCGGTGACTGAAGTTCGCCTGGCAACCGGTGAATGAAACCGCTGGCAACCGGGAGAGGGCGGTTTTTCTCAACGTTGATTTGTTTTGCATGGCGTGCTCCTTTCCGGCCGGGGTGGTTGGATTTGCTGTCATGAGATATCTACCGGCTCAACCGATAGAACCCGACGTCGCTCGACACCGGATTCGTCAGGGTGAAATGGGCGCCGACGAGGCCGGGCGCGTTCGTGATAACCTGCCAGCAAATGGGCGGCGTCAGCGTGCCGGCAAACTCGACGTGGCAAGCCGGCGCATTGGTTGGCCAGGAAAGCACCAACTGGCCGGTCGCTCCGCTGGCGAGGTTGATGCCCAGATTCGGCATCGCTCCTGAAGAAGCGCAAAAATTATCGCCGTAAACGTTGTTGGCGGGAACAACCGAAGCCGATTTCGATCCCCCAACTGCCAAAATGCCGAATATGTTTGTCCCGGTCATGTTCCATGCCGCGGGCAGATTTGTTGATCCCAGAAATGTCCAGGAATAGCCGCAGTTCGGCCCATCCTCGTCGTAGAACGCGGAAAGCAATTTGGTGTTCGCATCGAATGCGATGCGCAGTGCCGCATAACTTGACGCGGTCACGGCTCTCGCCACCTCGGATTCGATCTCATTGGCCGTTACCGTACAATGGAACTTGAGCTGGTTGCTGCCCGAATCTTGAAATTGGTCCAGATCCAACATGAAACGATTTGCATAAGCGGCATTTGGGTCAGTTCCGGGGAAAACCATGAGGGAAAAACTCATCTCTTGGAAAGGGCTGATGGGCACGCTTACATCCATGTGAACTTCCCAGTTTTGGGTAGAGCTACCGTAGTTCAATACCCAGGGTCGTGCCGCCATATCGAATCCTGTGGGGAAACCGCTCGTGGTGTATTCGAGCCGTCCATTGGTCTCGGTGAGAAGACCTGAACCGTAGGCCAAATCTGTTCCCCATCGCGCCGGGTCTTTCGAATCGTCGTTGAAGTCATCGCTGCCATTGAAATTTGCGCAACATTCGCCGGCCAAGATTGCTGTCAGGACACCGGTCATCAAAATTGCTTGGTTTGCTTTCATATTGTTTCTGCCTTTCATTTTTTCCGTCCGCCTCGCCAAAACTGGTGTGTCGGCATACCGATTCATCGCCGCGCCGTGACCGGTTGCGCGAGCCCTTCAGGACCGCGCGCAACCGGGTATGCTGATTCAGCCGACCGTGCCTTATTGGAGCCGGAATTCGGCGCTGATGGCCGCATGATCGGATGCCCAAAGCGGGGGTTGGGTGCGATCAAGTCCCATGTCCACCACGTTCGCCTGCGTCGGAACGAAGCCCGCGCCTCGGTAAAACACCAGGTCTATGCGACGATTAAACTGGACGAAAGGATTGGCGAGATATTCGTCATGTCCCCACGTCAAACCGCCGGTGAGAGTCGCCGGGTGCAACACGGCCCAGGCGTCGCTGAAACCGGCCGCCGGGAACAGGTCGTAAGCGATCGAACCGTCGCGTCCGTAGGGATCGGCGTTGAAATCGCCGACCATGATGACGGGCAGGTTGACGTTGGCCGGACCGTCCAGGAGTTCCTGCGCTTCGAGGACCTGGATTTCAGGAGCGGTTTCTTCCGTCAAATGCGCGCAGATATATCTGAAGTTCTCGCCGCGGATGAACACGTCCACGGAGCACCAGCCGTAATAGAGCGGCAATCCGGTGGCGGTGACCACCACGTTGCTGAAATTGTCGCCTTGCGGATTCGTCACGCGGAACTGACCGGGCGGCAAATCGGTCCGGACCAGAATCGCTTCGCGGTCGGTCAATCGTACGTCATCAAACGTGTAGGTTTGTAGATTGAGCATAGGCATCTCGGCGTCGAACCCGTAGGTGACGGCGGCCACGGCATAGTGCGCACCGCGAGCGTTGAGCGCGTCCACGAGTGTTTGCAGGTAATCGAACACGACGTTGGTCGCGGGACTTTTGCCCCCATAGAGGAGGTCGCCCGGCGATTGCAGGCGGAGGAGCGACGCTTCCTCGACGCTGACGAGATCCGGCATCCGCGCCGCGATTTGGTCCGCCACCGCGTGCAGGCGGACTGGCGGCTGGGAGGCGACGATTTCATAAAAAATGCCTGTTACCGCCACGACGAGGTTGCTGGCGTAACCGGGGTCCATGGGATTAAGTGCCACGGCCCGCTGAAGTCCGCCGCCGACGTAGAGGTTGACCTGCATCACGTCCACGCTGCGCTTGCCGCCAATCCCGGTTTCCTGGGCTTGAGCCGGTGCCGCCGCCATCAACAAGCCCGCCAGCAGCAACGCGCCGAGCAGACTATGCCGCATCCCGTTTGGCGCGTGGTGTCGCACGCCCCAGGTCGAATTGTTTGCGTCTTTGTACTTTTCATTGATTTTCATAATGAGTTGTCATTTTCTGCGGCAGACTTTTGTTGTCACCGGCGCCGGCACTGTCGCCTGTCGCCACCGATGATTACAACGGTTCTGTTTTACCACCCGGTGCGGGCGGGGTGTTAATCGAAAAAACTGAAACGAACATCGAATAAATCGTTGCCAGCTTATGGACGTGGCGACAGGCCTGGGGCGCGGTTTTCATAGGGTTTCTCCGGCATTTCGAGTACGACGAATTCGCCGTTGCGACCGGCGGCGAGCCAGCGGTTGTCGTCAGAAATCGAAATGCCATAGACGTAAGCAGGGCCGTCACCAAACCGCAGCCGCCCGACTTCCTTGCCCGTCGCCGTTTCCCAGACGCTGGCCGTGGTGTCGCCCGAACTGGACGCGAGGAGGGAACCATCGGGCGAGAACGCCAGCGCGACCACCCAGTTTTTATGTGCGCGGACGAGGCGCAAACATTTCCCTGCATCCGCGTCCCAAATGCCGATGTTGTATGGCGCGTAGCCCACGGCGCACCATTTTCCGTCACGGCTCATCGCGGTGGAAAGCGGACCGGAGGGAAATTTCTCGTGTGCCAGTTCGCGCAACGTGCGTCCGGTCCCGGCGTCCAGCAGGGCGGCCACGCCTTCGCGGACCACGGCCAGGGTTTTCCCATCCCCGGCAAATGAGACCGCCTGGTAATCGCCGCGGCCGACCTTGCCGGTCCAGAGTTTATTGCCGCTCGCCACGTCGATGGCCAGGAGCGATTCATCCGGCTTGATCCACGCGCGATGGACGTCATATTTCCCGTTACAGGCGCAAACCAGACGCGAGCCGTCGGGGTTCGCCGCGAGCGCCGTGACCGGCCAGCCTTCCCAGTCGAAAACTTTTCGGGCCTGGTTCGAGCCCGCCTGCCAGACGCAGAGCGAACCCTTTCCCGTCCCGGCGAAGATTCTTGTGCCGTCGGCCGACACCGCGAGGCAGCGGGCTGCGTCATCGAGTCCGCCGAGGGTGGCCTCGACTTCGCCCTCGGGCAGCCGGAGGAGCTTCACTTTGCCGTCATTCTGGGCAACGGCCAGGCGGCGCGTGCCGGGCACGAACAGCAATTTCGAATTGAAGGCCTCGTCCTTTGACCGGAAGACTTCCTTCAGGGCGAGCGCCGCGTCTTCGGCGTGTTGCTTCTTCAACTCCGCGGCGCGTGCTTCCATTTCGGGCAACTCCGGGCCGAGCGCATCGTAAAGGCGGTCCAGGCGCTTCGTCTGCTCGGCCAGTTGCTCGCGAAGCTGGCGGATTTCGTCCGCAGAGTCTGGTGCGGCATGATTTCCGGTCCCGGCCAGCACCGGCAACGGGCCGAATACGCCGATGATCATGCCGAGCAAGCCGACAAGCTGGTGCAACTTTTTACCGGCACTCTTGGTTTTCATGTTTTCCTCCCGTCGGGTTGCGACGGTTACGGCGGTGCTCATTCAGTTCAGGCGTTTGAACTGCGACGGTTCTTTCCAGGCGTTCGTGTTGTTGATGTTTTTCAGGATGAAGCGTTGCAGCTCCTTTGTGTCGGCCGTCAAAACGATCCGACCGTGTTCGTCGCCGGGATTGTCGCGCAACATCATGTGCCGGATGGCGCGGGGATTTTTCTCCAGGAGTTTGGCGAGCCAGTCGTAATTCAGATTGGCTGTTTCCAACACCGGCCCATTGTCCATGACTTTGGACACCTGATGGACCGGCACAAAATCCAACGAACGATTGGTGGGGAACGAATCCACAAACAGCTGCGCTTTCAACCGGAACAGGTGCACCTCGAAGCTGTTGGTCTCGCTGCCGCCCAACACCGTCGCCCAATAGCCGTTCGTCCCCATCGGTTCGAACCTCACGTACTCGGAGTTTTCGTTGGTCTGGCCCGCCTCCACCCAATTCCCGAGCATCGCCGGATCGAAGACCAGATCTTTGTCCCTATAATACGGGTAGATGGAGGTGACGACGCAGCCGGCAAAGAACATCATAATTGCGGACAACGCCGCCATCGTGGTGATGATGCGGCCCGATAACCGGTTCATGACTCGTATTTTCATAATTTGCCTTTCTTTTTATTTTCGGGACGTGGGCGATGCCACTTTCTCCGAAAATCGTTGGGTGTTTCTACGCTGCCAGCTTTTGTTCCTGTCTTGCCGCGTGCCGGCCGAAGTTTGGCGACGTTTTCAACCTGCGTTTGAATTCCGCTCGACGCGTGTGGGTTTCCCCGGCCGAGTAAAGCTGTCTCACCAATTTCAGAAAACCGCTCTGCAATTGGGCGACGCTCATGTTTTTCGGTTGAAAATTGATGTCGAACAAAGTGCATAGTTCCCACGCGTGGTCGCGGAGGATGCGGCCTTCTTTTTTCAGCCGCGCATAAAGCGGGGTGCCGGGAAACGCGGTTTGGAACGTCACCTGCACTTCGTAAAGACCGGAGTCGCGCACGAAATCCAACACGTCGTCGAAAGTTTCCGGCGTGTCACCGTCGAGGCCGAGGATAAAACAGCCGTTGACCGTGATGCCGTAGGACTGGATTTTGGCGATGGCCGTTTTGTAATGGTCCTGCTGGCGGGCCTTCCAGTTGTTTTTAAGTTCAATGCCGTTGAGGTTGGCGCGGCGCGGGCTTTCGAGGCCGATGAGCACCTGCTGACAACCGGAGTCACGCATGAGCCCGAGCAATCCGTCATCGACGGCCACACTTACATCGGCCTCAGTGAACCAGCGCAGTTTTTCCTTCGCGAGTTCACGCAACAGTCCTTGGTAATGCTCATGGCGGACGAAGCTGTTGTCGTCGGCAAACTCGATGAACGGTTTGGGCCAGATTTTTTTAATTTCCTGGATTTCGGTGATGACTTTTTCCACCGGTTTCACCTTGTAGCGCGGTGTCAGCAGAATGGAGCTCGCGCAGAACTCGCAGCGGTGCGGGCAGCCGCGGCTCGTTTGCACGGTCAGGCGGTTGTATTTTTGAGGCGCAAGCAAATCAAAGCGCGGCATCGGCGCGTCGGCCAGGTCAAATTCCTTCTCCGGCGTGTAAAACGGTTTCAAATTGCCGCGCTCGAAATCCGTCAGCACTTCCGGCCAGAGTGGTTCGCCCTCGCCAATGATGACACTGGTGCAATGCTCCTTCGCCTGCTCGCGCAGCGACGAAACCGTAATGCCGCCCATGACGACGGGAATTCCGCGCGCACGGTAAAAATCGGCGACGTCACACGCCTCGTAAAATTGCGCGGTGAAGGTGCTGATGGCGACCAGGTCGAAATCTGTTGGCAACTCCGGTAATGTTTTCAGATCGGCGATTTCGTGGTAGGAGATATCAAATTTATCCGGCGTCAAGCCGGCGAGCGTGAGCAGACCGAGGCTGGGCAGCGAGGCGATGATTTTGTTGCGGTCCACGAAGCCGGGCAGGGTGAGGCCGAGCCTGGTGAGTTCCGGGTTGTGGGCGCGTACGCCGCTCATGGCGATGAAGCCGATGCGTTTTTTTGTGTTCATAATTTGATGACCTCCCCTAAAGTCAAAATCCCGCCGGCGATGAGGCTGACCACCGGCACGGCGAAAATCAGGTGCGCCTTCGGAAAATGCGCCATGATCACGCAGCAGAGCGGCATTGTGATGGCGCCGATGATGAACGCCCACGATGCAACCCCGGTCGGCGACTCCGGCCGGGCAATGTTTTGCATCGTCAGCCAGAACAGCAGATTCACCGCGCCAAGCCCAAAGAAGGAAATATGGCCGAGCCGGTACATCCGGCGTTTGAAGCTGCCATAACCGCCCAACCAGTTTTCGTGGTGGAAGAACAAGCCCAGCACCATGCCGGTCCCAAACCCGAGCAGAATCCAGAGCCAGGCGAGGAAAAGGTTGAGATTAGATTTCATTTGATTTCCTGGAATTGATTGCTACAAGCTTATGTCATGAAACCCGCCAAAGAAAAGTATTATCGGGGTCTCTTCACCATCGCCGCCTTTTACGACCTTCTGCTCGGCGTGACGTTCACCTTCTTCCCGGGGCGGGCCTTTGCCGCGCTGGGCATCAGTGAAAAGCTGCCGGCGTTCGGCGGCTATGTCACGCTGCTGGGGGTGTTCGTGCTGGTGATCGGTATCGCGTACGCATTGATTTCGCGCGGCGACCTGCGGCGGAACGCGGATTTGATCCTCGTCGGCACGCTGTACAAACTGGCCTACTCGGCGACGGCATTTTATTATTGGGCGGCGGGTACTTTGCCGCACGTCGCCTTCGCCGCCTTGTTCGGCGTGGCGGACGCGGTCTTTTTCGTCCTGATGGTGGAGTGCCTGCTTTGCCTGAAGCGGGAACTCAGAACTTGAATTGAAATTGGTCTTCATTTTGCAAACGGGGTTCAATAAATGATTTGAAACAGTTTGAACGCCAACCAGCCGAGTAACGCCCCGGCCGGCAGGTCCACGACATAGTGTTGTTTGGTGAACAGGCAGCTCAAGGCAATCAGTACCGGAAACGCGACCACCACGGGACCGAAGGACGGATACAAATGCAGCGCGGTCAGCGTGGCCACCGAGGTATGCATGCTGGGAAAGCTGTTTGAGCGCCCGTCAAAGCTTTGAACGAAGGCGAGGAATCGTTCCGAATGTCCCCGGCTGGTCACCCCGGCACGCCATTCCGCCGGTGTCATGACCGGAAGAAAGATGAAGAAAGCCATTTGAAATCCAAGCAGCAGCATGTAGCTGATGGCCACGTAAAGAAATTGGCGCGGTGAAGTGACGGTCCAGTTGATGGCGACGATGACCGGGTAATAGAGGAAGCTGTAAATCCACACCCACCGTGGGCGATACGGGATGCGGTCATCAATCGGCAGTCGGAATTCCCGCGGCGGAGTCACGTAATTCCGCTGGCACCAGAAATAGAACTGGTAAACGCCCACGATGAGGAATGCGCTGACCACGAGTTGGACGAGTCGGTCAATCGGTTGCATGGCTAATGGCGGTTGCGGGTTGGGTTATCCGGGTTTTTCATACTGCCATTATATTG
>DASZAB010000150.1:0-15853 GCA_035945675.1 Verrucomicrobiia bacterium
TTGGCAACGGGAGAGAGGGTGGCCGAAGGCCGCGAGAGGAGGTGCGTCGCTTATTCCCGGCTGCATCACTGATCGCAGTAACTTCAATGCCGGCGAGCCGCAGGATTTTGAAAGCCCGGCCGGAATGTTTCGGATTCGGGTCCGTCGCGCCAACGACCACGCGTTTGATGCCGGCGGCGATGATGGCGTCGGTACAAGGCGGGGTGCGGCCGTGCGTACTGCACGGTTCGAGCGTCACGTAAAGTGTCGCGCCTTTGGGACGGCAGCCGCGCTTTTGCGCGTCCTGGAGCGCCTCAATCTCCGCGTGCGGCAGGCCGGCGCGCCGATGCCAGCCGCGGCCGATGATTTTGCCGCCCTTCACCAGCACCGCGCCGACCATTGGGTTGGGCGAAGTCAGGCCATAACCGCGTCGCGCAAGACGCAAGGCAAGGCGCATTAATCGAGCATCAGACATCACTTCGGCATCGTAGCCGCCGACGTCAGTCGGCGCAAACTCATCACGGTGATGGATTCCGGGAAAGCTGGCGCGGACTCACGTCCGCGGCTACGGAAATTGCAGTTCCTCACCAACGCCGCCGCGCATGGTTCCGCGCTCCGCCAGCTCATTTGACCGTGATTTTGTAAACGACGGCGAAATCGTTGGGCTGGTGCTTCGGTTGGGCGATCACCAGCGCATCGGCGGTTTGCTTCCATTTGATTTTTTCCCGGCTGCCAAGCAGTTCGATCTTGTCGATTTTTCCGTCGAGCCATTTGGCCGATTTGCCGAGCGATTGAATGCTCGCGCCGTTGGTCGGCCAGCCCAGTTCAATCGCGTAAAGCGCGTTGCTTTTGAGCGTGAACCGGAAATCGGCGGCGGTAAAGGGTTTGCCCTTGCCTTCATTGAAGCCCTGCTCTCGCAGCTTCGCACCCGCCGACGCCGGGCCTTCCCCGAACACCTTCCAGGGGTGCGTGTCGAAAATGCATTCCCGGTTCACGTCCATCCAATCAGCGATGCCTTCCACGATTTGTACTTCTTCGTCGTCGATGGTTCCATCGCCGCGCACGGGCACGCTCAGCAGCAGGTTGCCGTTCTTGCTCACAACATCCGCCAGGGTCTGGATCACGGTTTTGGTGGTCTTGTAAGCGTGCCGCTCGTAAATCTTGCGGTCGTAATGCCAATTACCCAGGCAGGTGTCCGTCTGCCAATGCCACGGCTCGATTTCGTTGGCCGCCCCGCGCTCGATGTCCCAGACCATGCACTGGCGCTGGTCGGGCGTCAGGACCTTCCCGAACAACACGCCATCGTCCGTGGTCCCGTGCCACTGGTTATTGAGGTTGTAGAAATTCGCGGCCAGCTTCAGACCCGCGTCGCTGATCGGCCACAGCGGCAGTGCCGTATCGTCAAAGTAAATCAGGTCGGGATGATACTTCTCGATGAGGTCCATGGTGCGGTTGTAATACTTTTCGCAATAGGCCTCGTCCGGGATACTCGCGCCGTTGTTCCAGTCCCAGCGATTATAGAGCGATTCGGGTTTCTGGTAACCGGGACTCGGCGTGTGGTTTTGCGCGTACAAATCCTGCGGATCCAGACCATCCCACCACTTCCCCTTGCCGTCGGCTTTGGTGAGTTTGCCGTCGAAATCCTGGGCCGGCTCATACCAGGTCCAGGCGTGCGAGGCATGGACACTCACGCCGAAATGCAGGCCGTATTTGCGCGCCGCCTTGGCCCAGCCGCCGATGATGTCCTTGTGCGGTCCGACCTTCACGGAATTCCACGGCTGATATTTGGAATCCCAATTATCGAAGTTATCATGGTGATTGGCCAGGGCCATGAAGTACTGCGCTCCGGCGCGTTTGTAGAGCGCCAGCAGTTTGTCCGGATTCCAGTTTTGGGCCTTCCATTCGTGGATCACGTCCTTGAACCCGAAATCCTTCGGCGAACCGTAGTGTTCGAGATGAAATTTATACTGGGCGGTGTTGGTGAAATACATCAACCGCGCATACCAGTCGCCGTCCTCCGGCTCGCATTGCGGTCCCCAGTGCGCCCAGATGCCGAACTTCGCGTCGCGGAACCATGCGGGACACTGGTATTGCTTCAGTGAATCCCAGTTGGGCGCAAACCGGCCGGACACCATCGGCTCCGCGGCGGTGCTGACAACGTGGAAAACGGCGTTGGTGTCCTCCGCTGGGACTGGCCCTGGAGACAATACCAGAACCGTAAGGATGATGGTGGCGAGAGCCGGAATGGGATTCGTGTGCATGGCAAAACAATCTGCGGAATCGGTCAGCGTTCGTCGAGGAAATCACGCTGTCCGCGGAGCGGCTTTCGGCAGAAAGCCGCCCCCTGAAAAACGGAACAAGTGCGGAGCTCAGCCGGGGCGGTGCTGCGCCGCTATTCCTCAAACAACGCCTGCGCGAATTGTTTGGCGTCGAACGGCTGCAAATCGTCCGCCTGCTCGCCCAGGCCGACGAATTTGACGGGCAGGCCGAGCTCCTTCTGGATGGCCACCACCATGCCGCCTTTGCTCGTGCCGTCGAGCTTGGTCACCACCAGGCCGGTCAGCGGCACGGCCTTGTTGAATTCCCGCGCCTGGTTCAACGCGTTCATGCCGGTTGTGGCGTCGAGCACCAGCAGGACTTCGTGCGGCGCGCCGGGAAGTTGCTTGCCGATGACGCGATGCAGCTTCTGCAATTCCTGCATCAGGTTGTGCTTGGTGTGCAACCGGCCGGCGGTGTCAATGAAGAGGTAATCCACCTTCCGCGATTGCGCGGCGGTAACGGCGTCATGCGCCACGGATGCCGCGTCCGCACCGTAAGCGCCCGCAATCACTTCCACCTTCAGCTTTTGTCCCCATAATTTAATTTGTTCGATGGCGGCGGCCCGAAAGGTATCGCACGCGGCCAGCAGTGCGGTTTTCTTGTGCGATTGAACCAGCTGCGCCAATTTTGCTGACGTGGTCGTCTTGCCGGTGCCGTTGACGCCGACGATGGAAACCACGGTCGGCCCGTGCGGCGCTCTGACCAATTCGGCTTTGTTCGCGCTCAAACTCTTCTCCACTTCGGCGCGGGCGACCGCAAACACGTCCAGGCCGGCGCTGCCCTGGGATTCGTAGGCTGTCTTTACGGCCCCCACGATTTGCGCGGTCATGGCCAGGCCAAGGTCGGCGGCGATGAGCGCGGCTTCCAATTCCTCGAGCGTGGCCGCGTCGAGTCTGGGCGAACGGGTGACGATGCGTTTGATTTCGTGCGCCAGCTTGCTGTGGGTTTTTTGCAGGCCGGCCTTGAACTTGGCGAAGAGACCCATGAGTGATTACGGAGTGCGGAGTGCGGAATGCGGAGTTTCGGTCCTCGACCCTCGACTTTCGACCTTCGCCCTGAGTTTTTCCACGTGTTCGTAGGGCAGCTTGACGGTGCCGATCAGCGGTTTGCCCTTGCTGAAACCGTGACAATCGGAGCCGCCGGTGATGAGCAGATGATATTTGTCGGCAATCTCCAGATAACGTTCCGACGTGACCGTCGAGTGTTTCGTGTGAAAACATTCGATTCCGTCCAGCCCGGCTTCGACCAGGACCGGGATCACGTCATCGGTGCGGTTCAGCCCCGGATGGGCCATGACGGCGAGTCCACCGGCCTGATGGATGAGTTCGATGGCTTCGAGAGCGGACATCTTGGCCTTGGGCACCCACGCCGGCCGGTTCTTTTTCAGAAAACGTTCGAAGGCTTCATCCAGGCTCCCGACCAGCCCGGCCTTCACCAGGGCGCGGGCGACGTGCGGCCGGCCGGGCGATTTGCAGTTCGCCAGCGCAAAGACGGATTCGACTTGCAGCGGCACATTCAGGCCATTGAGCCGCGCGACCATCTCGCGGATGCGATCCTGGCGAACGGACTGAAAGCGAGCGATGTCGGACAGGAATTTATCATTCTGCGTGTCCACGTAATAACCGAGCAGATGAATTTCGGTGTCGTCGTGCTCGGCGGTGAGTTCGGTGCCGGGAATGAAGTCAATGCCTGCCGCCTCGCACGCCGCGATCATACGCGCGCAGCCCTCCACCGAATCATGGTCCGTCAGGGCGAGCGCGGCGAAACCGAGCCGGTGGCCGTGGCCGACCAGTTCCTCCGGCGAAAACGTTCCGTCGGAGAAATACGTGTGCAGATGCAAGTCCGCGAATTTCATTTTACAACCCTCGCCGGCCTCATCACTTCGCCTTTAATCTTGTCCAAAATGCCATTGACGAACTTGCCGCTGTCCTGGGTGGAGAATTTTTTGGCGACGTCCACCGCCTCGTTGATGCTGACTACGGGCGGAATGTCCTCGCGGTACAGCATCTCATAAATCGCCAGCCGCATGATGTTGCGGTCCACCGTGGCGATGCGGTGAAATTCCCAGTTCTTGGCGTGACTCTTGATGCGCTCGTCAATTGCGTCACGGTGTTCGAGGACGCCGCGGATGAGCGGGTCGGCAAACAGGCGTGTCTCCGCCTCCTCGGCGGTGGGCGGCGGCAATTCGTGCGGCTGGCCCCAGGTGGCCGGGCCTTTCTCCTCGGCGATGGCTGCGGCGCGCTGCGTCTGCCAGAACTCCTCCAGCGCCCGATCCAAATCCTCCGGCGGATTCAGGTCGTGCTGAAACAGGAACTGGACGGCGCGTTCGCGCGCTTCACGACGTTTGCCCATAACCCCAATTCTAAAGGTTCAAGGCGGAAGGCTAAAGCCCAAAGTCACACAAACCAACGCCGTCTGGCGGCGTCCTGCTTTGAGCGGTAATGTCGGTGCTGTGTGCCGATTTGTTCGAGTCCCAGGCTCGACGCTGCCACAAGCTGGAACCGCGGCAGCTTTGGACATGCACCCGACCTGTGGTCGGGGTGGACTTTGGGCTTTGAACTTATTAAATTTCGCGCATGAGCAAGGTCACAAAACTCCTGCACACGCGGTATCGCGTGAATGATCTGGAACGGACCGTGAAGTTCTACCGTGAAATTCTCGGCCTCGAGGAAATCAAACGGCACAAATCGCCGCGCGGCTCGGAACTGGTTTTTCTCAAGGCGCCCGCGAGCAGCGAGGAAATTGAAATCTGCCATTTTCCCGGCAGCGCTTCGGTTCAGGTGCAACCGGATTTGACGCATCTGGCGTTCGAGGTGGACAGCCTCGACGAGTTTGCGAAGCACCTGGCCAGGCATGGCCTGAAATATTCCGACGGCCCGACGACCAGTTCAAGCGGCACGACCTTCGCCTTCGTCGACGCGCCGGAAGGCTACGAGATTGAATTGATTCAGAAAGGCAGGGGCGGCCACTGAAAAAGTGATCCACTAAAACCCTCACCCGTCGTTTCGCGCCACCCTCTCCCCTCGGATGGGAGAGGGCCGGGGTGAGTGCAAAACCAGAACCCAGAACTCAAATCCCAGACCGAAAGCTCATGAGTGTTCTCATTGTCGGTTCCACCGCGCTGGATTCCATCAAAACGCCGAAGGCCGAAAATCCCCGCCTGTTGGGCGGTTCGGCCAGCCACGCCGCCGTCGCCGCGAGCTTTTTCAGCCCGGTGAAACTGGTCGGCGTCGTCGGCGAGGATTTCCCAAAAAAGTATCTCCAGCTTTATCGCCGGCACAAAATTGATCTCGAAGGTTTGCAGATTCTCCCCGGCAAAACCTTCCATTGGTCGGGCGAATACGAGGCGAACATGAACAACCGCCGCACGCTGCTCACCGAGCTGGGCGTGTTTGAGACCTTCACACCCACCCTGCCGGAATCGCATCGGGACGCCCAATTCGTCCTGCTGGCGAATATCGCGCCCGCCCTCCAGAGTCACGTGCTCGACCAGATGCGCCGCCCGAAATTCGTCGTCGCCGACACGATGGATTTGTGGCTGAACATCGCGCTGCCGGACCTGCTGAAACTGCTCAAACGCATTGATGGTTTCGTGCTCAACGACAGCGAGGCGCACCAGTTGACCAAGGAGGACAACCTCTTCAACGCGCTGAAGAAAATCCACAAGCTGGGGCCGAAATACGTCATCATCAAAAAAGGCTCGCACGGTTCGATTTTGTCCGGGCCGCGCGGTTATTTCATCTGCCCGGCGTACCCGCTGTCCAAGGTCGTGGACCCGACCGGCGCGGGTGACTCGTTCGTGGGTGGCATGATGGGCTGGCTGGCAACGGCGCGCGGCTCGATTGACAACAACATCCGGCGCGCGATGATTCACGGCAGCGTGGTGGCGTCGTTCTGCTGCGAGGGTTTTGGTCTGACAAAGACGACTCAAACCAAACGCGCCCACATTGACCGGCGCGTGAAGGAATTGGGAAGGTTGACGCGCTTTTAAGCTAGTGATTTTGGGCGTTGCGCCGGTCAATAACTGGAAGTAACTTCCTATCATGCCAATGACGCCGGATCAAATTATCGAAGCGGCAAGCCATTTACCGCGCGAGCAAATGGCTGAAGTCGTGGATCGTTTGACATTGACGTTGCATGATGACGCCGAGCCGGAAATTGAAACCGCATGGAAACAGGAAACGCGCCGCCGGCTCGCCGAATTGGAAAACGGCAAAGTTCAGGCCATTACTGGTGACGTTGTCAGCAGTCGCATTCGCAAAATAGTCAGGCGGTGAAACCGCACGCCTTCCACCCCGAAGCGGCGGAGGAATACGCGGAAGCCGCAAATTACTACACGCAAATTTATCCCGAACTTGGTCGCCGATTTTACGACGAGATAGAACGTCTTATCCGCGACATCTGCCGCGAGCCAAAGAGATTCCGGCCGTTCGATCTGACTGCGCAGCGGCATTTTTCAAACGTCTTTCCGTATGCCGTGATTTACGTTGAACAACCTGACCGCATCTTGATTCTGGCAATGATGCACATGAAACGTCGTCCCGGTTATTGGAAGAGCCGTGTTTGAAAAACTAAAGTCCGCAAGGGCGCTAAGGGGGCATTTCCCGGGGTGGCGACAAGGGGGCTAATTACGACTCACTCTTAAGCCTGACTTCTCACAGGCGGCAACGATCTGGTCAAACGTCGCCTGAATTTTTTGTTTTGCGGCCTTGACAACGACAAGTGACGGTTTCCATCGGAATTTTTTGTTATGCGTTCTCACCTCCAAACCAAGTCTGCCTCTTGCTGCAAATGGCAAAAGGAGACCGCCGGCAAAAATGGCAATCGGCCAGCCCGAAACCGTATGTGTGCCTGGTTCGTGACGGATAAGGGGGGCACACATGAAATAAGTAGTCGCTATGCCAATTAACACCATGATAACTGCGACAACCCAGAGTCCGTAAGGCGGCAAACGGCGGATACAAACTTCAGAAATTTCATTATTCCGAAGACGTTTGAAATAAGTTGCGTCGTTCACGGCGAACGCTTTTATCGCTGGCCAGTAAAGCGCCTGATCACTTACCGCAAAATTGAAAGCGGCGGATTTTTCAGAAACCTTAAATGCGATTTGAAGTGCAAGCTTTTCGTTTGGTTCCAGCTCGGGTTTATATGCCATTGGGTGAATTTATTTGTTCCGCTTTAACAGAAATTCCGCCAGCGCTTCGAGTGCGACAGCTCGGCCTTTGAATGCTTTTAGCGCTGCAAAGGCTTTGGCCGTCAGTTGCTCGGCAATTTTTCGTGATCTTTCCAAGCCAACGATCGCCGGGTAGGTCGCCTTTTGCGCCGCCGTATCCTTGCCCGCCGTTTTGCCAAGCTGCTCGCTGGTCTGGGTCACGTCGAGGATGTCGTCAATCACCTGGAACGCGAGGCCGACGTGATAGCCGAAATCTGTCAGTGCCTTGAGTTGCGCGGGCGTGCAATTGGCGCTCATGCCGCCGAGCCGCACCGAACAGCAAAGCAGCGCGGAGGTCTTGCGCTCATGGATGTAGCGGAGTTCGCTGGCGGAAATTTTTTTGCCTTCCCCTTCCAGGTCCGCCACCTGCCCGGCGACGAGTTGCAGGGAACCGGACGCTTTGGCGATTTCCATAATGATTTTCTGGTGCGAATACCGCGGCCAGCCCTTGGCCTGCGCGGCGATCTCGAATGCCTGCGTCAGCAAAGCGTCGCCCGCGAGCACCGCGATGCCTTGACCAAAAACCTTGTGGTTGGTGGGCTTGCCGCGGCGGAAATCGTCGTTGTCCATCGCCGGCAAATCGTCGTGGATGAGCGAATAGGTGTGGATGCACTCGACGGCGCACGCAAGCGGGAGGGTGGCAGCATCGCTGCCCCCACAAGCCTCGGCGGCGGCCAGGCACAATGCCGGGCGCATCCGTTTGCCGCCGGCAAACAGCGAGTAGCGCATCGCCTTGTGGATGGTCGCGGGCCTGGTCTTTTCGGATGGCAGAAATTTATCCAAGGCCCGATTCACGGCTCGGGTGCGTGTGGCGAGAAAGTCCTGTAAATCGAATTGAGTCGTGGCTGACATGTGCCGGTATTTTAAGAAAAAAACCGAGCCGGGCAAGCAACGGGTTTTTAGAGAGGCGGACGGTTTGAACAAGTCCGGTGGGGCGAGACTCCCGGCGAGCCGCGGATATTCTGTGTTTCGGCTCGCGAGGACGCTCGCCCCACCAATTTGGGCAGCGACGAAGCGCTGCCCTCCAAAGCCGTTTCACCGGCCGATCAACTGCATCATGTGCTCGGGATAACGCGAGCCGGCGGCGACCCCGACGGGCGCAACTTCGGCGATTTGTTTCACGTCGTCGGCAGTCAGTTCAATTTTTATCGCCGCGACATTTTGCTCGAGATATTTCCGTTGCTTGGTGCCGGGGATGGGAACGATGTCGTCGCCCTGGGCCAGCACCCAGGCCAATGCCAGTTGCGACGGTGTGCAATGTTTTTTGGCCGCGAGTTGTTCGATGCGTTTGACGAGATCGAGATTGCGCTGGAAATTTTCACCCTGAAAACGCGGCGAATGGCGGCGGTAATCGTCGGCGGGCAGATCGTCAAATTTCTTGAATCGGCCGGTGAGGAACCCGCGGCCGAGCGGACTGTAAGCGACCAGGCCGATGCCCAGTTCGCGGCAGGTCGGCAGAATCTCGCCCTCGGGATTACGCGTCCAAAGGGAATATTCATTTTGGAGCGCGGTGATGGGATGGATGGCGTGGGCGCGCCGGAGGGTTTGGGCGCCGGCTTCGGACAGGCCGAGGCAGCGCACCTTGCCTTCTTTGACCAGTTGCGCCATCGCACCCACGGTTTCCTCGATGGGCGTGTCCGGATCCACGCGATGCTGGTAATACAAATCAATCGTGTCCACCTGCAGGCGGCGCAGGCTGCCTTCGCACGAGGAGCGGACGTAATCGGGCTTGCCGCTGACGCTGCGGACGTTGGGTCTGGTGGCGTCGCGGACGATGCCGAATTTGGTGGCGACAACCACTTTCTCGCGCCGGCCTTGAAGGGCGCGACCGACCAGTTCTTCATTCAGGTACGGCCCGTACATGTCCGCCGTGTCAAAGAACGTCACGCCCAAATCCAGCGCGCGATGGATGGTGGCGATGGATTCCCGGTCGTCGCGGCCGCTGTAAAATTCCGACATGCCCATGCAGCCCAGACCCAAAGTGGAAACCACCAGTCCTTGCTTGCCCAGTTTGCGTATCTTCATCATTTGCCCTCGTTTCACTCAATTCGACAGCAAAATAGCACCATTTTCATTTCCAGAAAGGTCAAATTTTCTTATTGCATAAATGGGTGGAGCCGATAGACTTTTTGTTTGTTTTCTCTACCCAAAATTGTGAACGCTGAACTCTGTAGAAAGGCTGCCGAAAAGGTCGGCAACCCCAACGTACTGGTGAACCTCATCTCGCGCCGGGTGCGCCAGCTCAATTCCGGCGGCGGTGGGTTGAGCCGTCCGCTGGTGGCCAACACGACGAACCTCGGCGTGGCGGATATCGCGTTGCGCGAAATTCTCGAGGAAAAGATCGGCTGGGAAATGCCCGAAACGGTCGAGCTGGTCCGGCCACCGGCCAAGAAACGCCGGAAACGCTAGCCCATTTACGATTGGCGATTGACGATTTACGAGTCGCCGGTCGTTTCAAATTCACCTCGTAAATCGTCAATCGTAAATCTAAAATTGGTCATGGCCGACATCGTGACCAACCACAAGGCGCGGCGCGATTACCACATCCTCGAAACGTTTGAGGCGGGTATTGTCTTGCACGGCACGGAGGTCAAATCATTACGCGCGGGCAAGGGGCAGATCGCCGACGCCTTCGCGCGGGTGGACAAGGAGGAGGTCTGGCTTTACAACGCGCACATCGACGAATACTCGCACGGCAATCTCCAGAACCACCAGCCCAAGGCGCCGCGCAAACTGCTGTTGCACAAATCGGAAATCCGGAAGTTGTTTGGCCTGGCCGCGGTGAAAGGCAATGCGCTGGTGCCGCTGGCGTTTTACTGGAAGAACGGCAAAGTGAAGGTTGCGCTCGCCGTCGGCAAAGGCAAACAGCAGTTCGACAAACGCGAGGATTTGAAACAGCGCGAGTCCGCCCGCGAACTCAAACGCGCGACCATGCACCGGGTCAAAGGAAAATAAGACGAGGATGGAGAGTGGAGGATTGAGGATGGCATAAGTATGAAATACTGCCGGACATTTCCCGGAGGAATCATCGCATTTTTACTGCTGGCCGTCATGGCCTACGCCCAGGAGTCCACGAATCGCCCTGCCCACTGGGCCCAAAAAATCGAGGTGGCCGGTATCAAAAATTGTTTTCAGGTCGCCACGAATCTGTATCGCGGCGCGCAGCCGACGGCCGAAGGCATGGCGCGGTTGAAGGCCATGGGCGTCAAAACCGTCATCAACCTGCGCGCGTGGCATTCGGACCGGGACAAGGTGGCCGGCACCGGCTTGACCAGCGTGCGGTTCGAAACCGAACCGTGGCACGGCGACGAGGAAGACGTGGTGCGCTTCCTCAAGGTGGTCACGGACACCAACAACCTGCCGGCCTTCGTTCATTGTGAACGCGGCGCAGACCGGACCGGCATGATGTGCGCGATGTACCGCGTGGTGGTTTGCGGCTGGACCAAGCCCGAAGCCATCGCGGAAATGAAGGATGGCGGGTTCGGGTTCAATCCGCTCTGGCATGACCTGGTTACTTTCGTTGTAAAGGCCGATGTGAACAAAGTCAAACGCGAAGCGGGTCTGGCGGGAAAATAAAAACCGCCAAGGCGCGGAGCCGCAGGGAAATTCATTGGTTCGCGGGAAGCAACACATTTTGCAGCTTTCGGTCGGGCGAGCGTCCTCGCGAGCCGCCGTCGCATTGCTTTGGCGCGCCAAGGTCGGCTCGTCCGCAGCCTCGCCCCACCCAATAGTACCACGACGATTTCGCGTGACGATGCGCCGTGGATGAAGTCAAATCGCGGAAGCCGGGATTATGCGAAAGTCGTCGATCGACAAATGGCTGGTCACATTGGCGCTGGCGGCCGTTATCGCCGGGGCGGTCTGGCACTTCGTGAAATCCAACCGGGTTGCACACGACCAAAAACAAAAGCAGCCCGAAACACAGTCTCCCGCTTTTGGATCTGAAGATTTTCATCCTTACTACGTGCCGTCAGTGCCGAGACCGACCAATGGGCAACCGGAAGGCGAAGTTGGATTCGAAAAACTTCCGCGCGCGAAGGTCGAGGCGTGGCTGGCAAAACACAACCGTGACGCGGAGAGCTTGCTGGCCGCGTATCGCGCGCTCAGCGACACCAATTATTTAAACGAAGCGGCGACGAACTTTCCGAATGATCCGCATGTCGAGCTGGCGGTGCTGACGCATGACGAATTTCCCGCCGATCGGCGCAAATGGCTGGATTTGTTTAAAGCGTCCTCGCCGAGTAATTCGCTGGCGAATTATTTGTCCGCGCAGGAATATTTACAGAGTGGGAACACGGACGCAGCCGTTCAGGAACTTTTGGCGGCAACGGGCAAATCGCAGTTTAAAAATTACGCCGGTGAATCCCAGTTGAGTGTGGAAGACCTGGCTCAATTTTCCGGGGAATCGCCGCTCGCTGCCTACCAGATCGCGCTGGCGGGCTTCGGCGCAGAGGATTTGCCGGAATTGGCGACTCTCAAACGACTTGCTTTCAGCATGGAAGACTTGCAGGAGCAGGAAACGACTGCGGGCGACAGTGCTTCAGTGCAGAATCTTGCTCAAATGGGAATGGTTCTCGGAAATCAACTGAACAACGGCGAAAGCGGCAAACTGATCATCAATCAACTTGTTGGAATGGCTACTGAGGCAATCGTGTTGTCTCAATTGGACCAAAATGCCAGATACGATTTTCTTGGCGGACAGACCCCCAGCCAGGTGTTGCAGCAGCTAAAGCAGCAAAAGGCTTCTTTTCGGGAATTGGATGTAAGCTTTCAATCGGCTTTCCCACACCTGACCGAAGAAGAGAAAGTGAGTTATATTGAGCGGTCACAAACTCATGGCGAACTGGATGCCATGCGCTGGGTCGTCCAACTGCATCCGCCGGCCAATCCTTGAAAGTAGAAAGGGAACGCGGCCTTACGCGCCTGGTCACGGCGCTGCCGTCACCTGCGGAAAAAAGTAACACACACAGGGCTCCCCACTTCAATGGTCTGCCCGGTCCAGGTCAATTTGCCGGTTTGGGCGTTGATGCGGTAGACCACCACGTTGTCGGAGTTCTGATTGGCGGAAATCAGGTATTGGCCGGTGGGGTCAATGGCAAAACAACGGGGAAATTTGCCATGGGATGATCGACGTTCCACAAAATTGAGCCGGCCACTCGCTTCGTCCACCGCAAACATGGCAATGCTGTCATCACCGCGGTTCGAGGCGTAAACAAATTTGCCGGAAGGAAGGAGGGCCACCTCGGCGGCTGTGTTTTTCCCGTGAAAATCTTCCGGCAAAGTGGAAACGGTTTGAATTTCGTTCAGCGCGCCATGTTCCGGGTTGTCCACGAAAACCGTCAATGTGCCGCCCATTTCACTGATGACATAGGCAAACCGCCCATCCGGGCTGAAGGTGATGTGGCGCGGTCCGGAACCCGGTTTCAATCCGACCCACGGAGTTTCGTCCGGTGTAAGCGTGCCGATGGTTTCGTTGAGCCGGTAAATCATCACCTTGTCCAGGCCAAGGTCGCAGACGAATACCCGGTGATTTGCGGCATTCACGGCGACGCAATGGGCATGCGGTCCGGCCTGCCGCTCGCGGTTGATGCTGGAGCCGTGATGTTGGATTACCGATGACGCGGGATCGAGTAAACCATTGGTTTCCACCGGGAAGACCGCCACGCTGCCGCTTTCGTAGTTGGCCACGAGCACATATTTGCCGCTGGGATCAACGGTGATGTGGCAGGGGCCGGCACCACCGGAGGGTTGCTGGTTCAGGAAATCCAGTTTGCCCGTGGACGCGTCCAGCTTGAACGCGGATACGGCGCCGCTGGACTGACCGTGGAAATGGCCGGATTCATTCACCGCAAATAAAAACCGGTGATCGGGAGCGAGGGCCAGATATGCCGGATTGACGGATTGGGCAGCCAACGTCGGCGCGCTCAATTTGCCGGTGGCGGTGTTAAAACGGGAAACATAAATGCCCTGGCTTTTGCCTCCGGTAAACGTGCCGAAGTAAACGAAAAATTGCTCTGACGGCGCGTCGGCCGCGTTTGTGGAAACGGAAACCAGCAACAGCGCCGTGACGGCGGCACAGACCAGTTTCAAGTATGAGCGGAATCGCACAAGCAGACTGCCGGCCCCGATCCACGCCCGGCTGGCCAGAATGCCGCCGGGTTCAAGGCGGCAACCTCTCCGGCGGCAGGTCAGGCCTTGGCCGCTTCGGGCTTCTTCCAATTCCGTTTAGGCGCCTTGAGGACGAGACCCTTTTTGATGGCGGCGGCGGAGACGCGGATATACCGCACTTCGCCGCTGGGCAACTGCGCTTTGACGCGCTGCAGGTTCGGCAGGAACCGGCGCTTGGTGATGGCGGTGATATGCGTGCCGATGCCGCCCTGTTTCTTGGGCTTGCCACTGCGCCAGATGATGCTGCCCTTCATCGGGCGTTTGCCGGTCAATTCACAAATGCGTGCCATAAATTCTGTTCAATTAAGGGAGCCGAAGCATAGTCACAAAATGCCGGATGGCAAGCATTATTTCTGGATCGGATGGCTTGTCCCGCCCGGGCGTAATGCCTGAAAATGGGCTTGGCTTTCGCGGACAATTGCCGTTGTCTTTGACCCGCATGAACCTGAACCCCATTTGCCGTCACCCGGTTGCCGCCTTGCTGCTGACTTTTAATTTTGTCCTGCTGCCCACCTGTCCGACCGCCGCGGCTGATATCAGTGCTGCTCCCGCCGCCTCCGCTACCACCCCGCCGGTGTCCGGGGGGGCGGGAACCGACGCGGTGGCGAACTCGGTGGTGAAGGTGTTCGCCACCGTGCGTTATCCCGACTTTTACCGGCCTTGGGCCAAGGCATCGCCGAGCGATATCACCGGCAGCGGGGTCGTCATCGAAGGCAAAAGGATTCTCACCTGCGCCCATATGGTGCTTTACGCCAGCCAGGTGCAGGTGCAGGCCAATCAGGCCGGCGACAAAATTTCCGCGACGGTCGAGTTCGTCGCGCCCGGGATTGACCTCGCCGTGCTCAAACTGGACGACCCGACGTTCTTCGATTCACACCCGCCGTTGCCGCGGGCGAAAATACTGCCGGACATCAAGGACGCGGTCATGGTCTATGGTTTCCCCGAAGGCGGCACCAGTCTTTCCATTACCAAGGGCATTGTGTCGCGCATCGAGTTTACCGAATACAACTTTCCGGTTTCCGGCCTGCGGATTCAAATTGATGCCGCCATTAATCCCGGCAACAGCGGCGGGCCGGCGGTGGCGGGTGATAAAATGATCGGCCTGGCTTTCAGCCACCTGACCGAGGCCGAAAATATCGGTTACATCATCCCCGCCGAGGAAATCGAATTATTTCTGCAGGACATCGCGGACGGCCACTACGATGGCAAGCCCGCCATGTTTGACGAGCTGCAGACCCTGGAAAACCCCGCCTTGCGCTCCTTTCTCAAGATCGACCGATCGGTCCATGGCATGATCGTGCACAAACCGAGCAGCCTCGACCCCGCCTATCCGCTCAAGGAATGGGACGTGATTACCAGGATTGGCAATACACCCGTGGATGACCAGGGCATGATCAAAATCGGAGACAACCTGCGGGTCCGTTTTCAGTATCTGGTCCAGAAAACCGCCCTGGACGGCAAGCTGCCGCTGACGGTGGTGCGCGCCGGCAAGCCGATTCAGGTTGAACTCCCCGTCTCACCGAAATGTCCCCTGGTCACACCCAATTTGGGGAATGCTTACCCTTCTTATTTCATATACGGGCCATTGGTTTTTTCCACCGCGACGGATCAATTTGTCCGTGCGTTCATCGGCAATGCCCGGGGCGCCCGCTGGATGAGCTGGCTGATCGCCCGAAACAGCCCGCTGATTACGCGCTTTGACGACAAACCGTCGTTTCCCGGCGAGGAACTGGTCGTAGTTCCGTCTCCCTTCTTTCCGCACAAATTGGCCGAGGGTTATTCCTCCCCATTCTGTGAAGTGGTCAAAGCGGTCAACGGCATCCCTGTCAGGAATCTAAACCAACTGGTGGAGGTTTTGCGGGACGCCAAAGGCGAGTCCATTACCGTCGCCTTTGACGGTCGTGATGCCGAAACACTGGTATTTCCGCGCGCCGCCATGCTTGCGGCCACCGATGACATCCTGACGGATAATGGTATTCGCAGCCAGGGTTCGCCGGACACCCTCGCCATCTGGAACCCCAAATCTTCACATTGAAGCAGGGGCTGGCAATTTGTTCGTGCACGGATCTGAAAGCCCCCGTATTTTCCCGCTGCTTTTATGGCCATGGTAAAACCTTTTGCCGCGGTGCGGCCCCGACCGGAACTCGCCCCGCAAATCTGCGAACTGCCTTACGA
>DASZAB010000151.1:0-26397 GCA_035945675.1 Verrucomicrobiia bacterium
TTCAGGTTCCCCGTCACGCCCGGCTGGCCAATATCTCCAGCGTCAATGGCCGGATCGAGATTGACGGCGTCGGCGGCAACATCGAAGCGTCCACCGTCAACGGCGCCATGAAGGTTCAGCATGCCGCCCGCAACTTGAAACTTTCCACCGTCAACGGCCGGATTGAAACCGGGTTGGTTTCATTGGGCGGCAGCCAATCCGTGTCACTCACGACGGTCAACGGGGCGATAGAAGCCGCCCTGCCGGTTGGCGCGGACGCGGAAGTCACCGCCGACACCATCAATGGCGGCATGAGCAGCGATTTCCCCGAGCTGGTCGTGAAAAAGGAATTCCCTTTGTCCAAGCACTTGAAAGGCACGCTCGGCCACGGCGGCGCGACCGTCAAGGCCACCACAGTCAATGGCAGCATCCGCTTTCGGCGAGGCAGCGATGCCGGGTGATTCATCGCGCTTGACTCGCACCCGGCAAGCCGTGATTTTTGGCCTGTGAAAGCCGCCTCCATTTTGCTTTTTTTTATCTTCGCATTGCTCGGAATTGCGCGCGCCGGGAATGCCATTACCCCCGCCAATCACACCGAACTCTTCGATGGCAAGGATTTTTCGGGCTGGACGTTTTGCATGAGAGACCATGCCGACCCGAGGCAGACCTGGAGCGTGACGAATGGCGTCATCCATTGCACCGGCGAGCCGACGGGTTACCTGCGCACAACACAGATTTACAGCAATTATACGCTCACCGTCATCTGGCGCTTTTTGACAGTCGCGCCCAAAGCGGATAATACCGGCGTGCTCATCCATATCCAATCACCTGACCAAGTCTGGCCCCAATGTGTTCAGGTCCAGGGAAAGCACGACCATCAGGGGGATTTGTTTTTGATGGCTGGCGCGGCATCGAAGGAACACCGGGGTATGGACGCCAACACACCGTTGCCCAAACACGGACCCTCAGCGGAAAAACCCGTGGGCGAGTGGAACACCTGCCGGGTCATCTGCTCCGGCAACGACGTGAAAGCTTATGTCAATGGCTGGTTCATGAATGAGACGACCGATTGCACCGTTTCCTCCGGCTTTGTCGGCATTCAGAGCGAGGGCGGCGACATCGAAATCGATAGAATTTACCTGGAGCCGTTGAAATAACCGAATGGAAGTTGCCCTCACCCCGCCCCCCTCCCGTCGGATGGGAGAGGGTGGCCTCCGGCCGGGTGAGGGTCCCGCAATTTTACCAGCGTCGCGCCCCAGCCGCCGAACTGCGGATAATCAAGTGTGAACGAAATAACTTCCGGATGCTTTTTCAAAATAGCATGAACCGTGCGCCGCAGATTGCCGACGCCCTTGCCGTGAATGATGCGCACCTGCAGGATGCCGCGCGCCTGGCATGCCGCCAGATAATCCGGCACGAGATCCTTCACTTTGCGCGGATTGAACGTGTGCAAATCGAGCACCCCGTCAATCGGCAGTTCAATCGGTTCGTCATCCATGCGAACAATATTCTGCCCCATTCGACCATCTGATGAAAGTCCCACGCACGCTTCGAAGAAGCTTGGCCCCCTCACCCGGCCAGAGGCCCAACCCTCTCCCCGCCGGGCGGGGAGAGGGACGGGGCGAGGGGCGCGACAATTCCATTCATTGGCGCAATCGAGCCATTTATTCCTGCTCTTTTGCTGTGGGGAGATGTTTCTTCACCCACGTCCTCGCCTCACGCGGGGTTTTCAATTCGTCCGCCAATTGTTTCTCGCGGAGTTCGCCCAGCAACGCGCCCATGGCCGGGCCAGGGCTCATGCCCAGCTTGATCAAATCCCTGCCCGTAAGCAGCGGCGGGCGGATGGCCGGTTTCTTCTTCAATTCCGCCGCCTGCGCCAGCAGAAATTCGTAATGATCCAACTGGCCGTGCGAGCCGAGGCAATCGAGCCGGTGCAATTCCAGTTCCAACGGAAACGTCTTGCGCAATAAAAGCCGCCGCAACGTCGCCTTGCGCATCTCTTTCACGTCCTTGAACTGCATGTGCTGCCGCACACACGCCACGATTTCCTCAATTTGTTTCCTGGGAAACCGCAGCCGCTGCAAAATCCGTTCCGCCATCGCCGCGCCGACCTTTTCGTGCCCATAAAAATGAATCGCACCGGTCACGGGATCGCGTTCGGCCGTCGCCGGTTTGGCGATGTCATGCAAAATCACCGCCCACGGCAACGAAGGAGATGCGTCCGGCGGCATTTTTTCCAGCATCAACCGGATGTGCTCGAACACCGTGCCTTCCGGATGATAATCCGGCGATTGCTGGCAAAGGAGGGTGGCAATGAGTTCGGGCAGAATACCCGGAAGCAGCCGGCTGTCGCGCAGCAAAACCAGTCCGCGCGCGGCGCCTGTGCTCTTGTAGCCGCCGACGTGAGGAGGCGGATTGCCTGAAACTGTCGAAGTCCGCCTCGTCACCTCGGCGGCTACGAAATTCTCAGACGGCGCGAACAATTTGATGAGTTCATCCCGAATCCGTTCGGCGCTGATGAGTTCGATTTTCGGCGCCAGCTTTTTGACGGCGGCGAAGGTTTGCGGTTCGATTTCAAATCCCAGTTGTGCGGCGAACCGTATTGCGCGCAACAGGCGCAAATGGTCCTCGGCAAACCGTTCCTCCGGCGGGCCGATGGTACGAATGATTTTTGCGCGTAAATCCTTTTCGCCGCCGACCCAGTCGTGAAGTTTTTCGGCAATCGGATCGAAGAAAAGTCCGTTGACGGTGAAATCGCGCCGCTGGGCATCGGCTTCCGCGCTGCTGAAAACAACCTTTTCCGGACGCCGGCCATCCCGGTACTCCGCCTCGGCACGAAAGGTGGCCACCTGAAAATGCTGTTTGCCTTCGACGACAATCATCACGCCGAATTTGCGTCCAACGGCAATGGTTTTCCTGAACAGCTTTTCGATTTGCTCCGGGCGCGCATCCGTGGCGATGTCGTAATCCTGCGGTTCGCGTCCGAGCAGAAAATCGCGCACGCAGCCGCCGACCCAGAAGGCCGCGAAACCGGCCGTTTGCAGGCGGCGGACAATCTCTACGGCAATTTCACGCGGTCGGGCGGAGGTCATTTATGATTTACGATTTACGATTTACGTGCAAATGGCGAGCCCGTTATCGTAGCAGCGGACGTCAGTCTGCTCTGACATTTAATTCGCGCAAAATTTGAGCCGACTCACGTCGGCTGCTACAATTATCCATCGCCCCAGATTCTTTTGACGTGCGCGACGCCGGACTTGACGGCTTCCACCGGCAATCCCGGGTTGAGTTCAAAGACCTTGATATGCTCCGGTTTCACGAACGGCTTGAGCGCGGCATAATCAATCATGCCGGTGCCGGGCGCGGCGTGGTCGCGCGCAGGAAATTGCACGTCATGAATGTGAAAGCCGACGAGCCGGTCGGCGAGTGATTTAAGATGCTCCACCTGACGGATCAGGCCGAGGTTTTCCTTGATTTGCGCGTGGCCTACGTCGTGCCAATAGGCGATGGCCGGGCTGTCAAACTCACGAAAGAATGAAACGAAATCATTTTCGAGCGGAATTTCCTCCAGCGCCTGGCGGTTTTCGCAGCCGAGCTTCAGGCCGCGCTTTTCGGCTTCGGGCAGAAGCTGGCGCAACGTTTCATGCATGTGTGCGACGAATTTTCCCTTCACCGCCTCCTGTTTGGCCACGGCCTCGGCGCGGAGTTTTTCAAATTTGGGCGTCGGCTTCCCGTCGCGTTCGAGCAGGTCGCACAACCGTCCGGTATAATCCTTCAATTCCATGCTGCCGAGATGCAACACCACCGCCGGGGCCCGGACGCGCCGGGCAAATTCAAACGTCTGGAGCGTGTAGCGGATGGCCAGCTCGCGTTCGTAATCCTTTTCGGCGGAGAATTCGTACAGGTTGGGCGCGGCATGGGTCACTCCCATCGGCAGCGGACAGAAATTGTGCAGGCTGGAAATCCTGATCTCGCCCGCCTCCACCGCGGCGAGGATGCCCGGCATGAGGCTGATGGAAACGCCGTGGCTCAGTTCGGCATGGGCAAAACCCAGCTCGCGGATTTCGCGCAGCATGGCGCGGCCGTCGGTATGACGGTGGGAGTTCCAGCAGGTGGACAACGAATACATAAAAATGCCGGGGGCATCCTAAAGGGACACCCCCGGCTTGGGAAATCGCAAATTTCTGATTATAAATCCGCGTAACGCGCGGTCAACATCGCGGAAAAGCGCGCGGCTTTTTCCTTGCGGCGTCGCTTCTCACTCGGCTTTTCAAAATGTCGATGATTGCGCACGACCTTCAAAGTGCCCTCGCGGTCCACTTTTTTCTTCAGCCGGCGCAACGCCCGATCCACTGACTCGCCTTTTTTCAATTTAATTTCGGTCAAAGCAACTCACTTCCTTTCTGCGCCGGAACACCACGGCTCCGGCAAAATGGGACGCGCAGTCTGGCTTTTCCGCACCCGGCAGTCAATGAGTAAATTGGACCCATCGGGATTGCGTGGTAGCGCAGACTGGCAGTCTGCCGTATCGCAGGTTGGCAACCTGCGCCGGCATCGAACGGCCGCCGACTGCCAGTCGGCGATATGGCAGATGACCAATCTGCGCCACGCTTTCGGATGTGTAATCGGCGCGTCATTGCAATTATGGCCGGCGAAGTTATCCTGCCCGCATGAACAAAAGGGAAAAAGCGACCAGGTCCGCCGCCGATTTGGAGCTGCAAAGGCGCATCCGGGAGCTCATCGCTTTCAAAGGCGGTGGCCACAACGAAAAGCAGGTCGCCGACATCCTCGAAAATGCGCTGAAACTGTTGACCGACGTGAAGGACACCGGCGACGTGCGCGTCATCCAGACGGCCTTGCGGGAATTACGTTATTCTTTCCGGCTGTTCGCGCCGTACACCGGCGTCCGCAAAGTCACCATTTTCGGTTCGGCCCGGACCAGGCCCAACGAACTGGAATATCAGCAGGCCGTCGAGTTCGGGCGCAAAATTGTGAAAGCCGGGTTCATGGTCATCACCGGCGCCGGGCCCGGCATCATGCAGGCCGGACACGAAGGCGCCGGGCCGGAAAACAGTTTCGGCATGAACATCCGCCTGCCCTGGGAACAATCGGCCAACCCGGTGATTCGGGAGGACAAGAAGCTCGTCACATTCAAATACTTTTTTACGCGCAAACTGATTTTCATCCGGCATTCGGACGCCATTGTGCTGTTCCCGGGCGGTTTCGGCACGCTCGACGAGGGGTACGAAGCGCTCACGCTCATGCAGACCGGCAAGAGCCAGCTCATGCCGCTGGTGCTCATGGACCGGCCCGGCGGCACTTACTGGAAAACCTGGGACCGGACCGTCCGCGACCATTTGTTGCGCGACAAACTGATTTCATCCGAAGACCTGAACCTGTATCAAATCACCGACAGCGTGGATGAAGCGGTGAAAATCATTGCAGGTTTTTACCGTAATTTTCAATCGAGCCGGTTCGTGAAGGATTTGCTGGTCCTCCGGCTCAAAACCGTGCCGTCGGCAAACGTTATCGCCGCCTTGAACCGGGATTTTGGCGACATCATCAACGGTTCGCCGATCAAGCCCATCAAACCGACGCCGGACGAAATTGAAGACAAGGACAATCTGGATCTGGCCCGCATCGCCTTCAGTTTCAACCGCCGCGACTACGGCCGCCTGCGGCGGTTGATTGATGCGCTGAATGGGGCATGAAGCCATGAAGTGGCGGCCGGGAGTAAGATAGGCAGAAACAGAAAGCCAAAATTAAGTCCGAACCGTGAAACAGGATCAGCGGGAATCGTTCCCGGCATAACACGAATTTCCTGCGCCCTCGACACTCTACCTACAGATTGTTAGGGTTCGGCCATGCCGACAATTCTTGAAAAAGATGGCTTTCGGTTCTTCTTCTACAGCAATGATTATCGCCCGATTCATGTCCACGTCCGCTACGGCAATGGCGAAGCCGTCTTCAATGTCGAGACCGAAGTGGAATTGCGCGAGTCGCAAGGCCTTAAACTTCGCGAATTGGCCAAAGCTGAAAGACTTGCGGAAGAAAATAAAAAGCTGATAATAGCGAAGTGGCATGAACACCTTGGTTGACAAAGCCCGTTCCGCTGCTCACGTAAACGGCGAGATTATCGTCCGCATGGAAAGTGGCGCGGAAATCCGTTTTCCCGTGGCGCAAAATCCCCGGCTGGCGAACGGCACGCACCAGCAATTAAATCGCATCGAGATTTCGCCGTTCGGCTTGCATTGGCCGGAATTGGATGAAGATTTGTGGTTTCGCGGTCTGCTGGAAGGCAACCACGGTCAGTTCCCAAAAAAGCCTAAAGCCTGACACTCGACGGCCCGCACTTTGGCTGAAACTTTTCCCCCTCTCCGCCAACGAAGTTGGGGGAGAGGGCCGGGGAGAGGTGGCACATTTCAAATCGGCTTCGCTCGAGATTGAATTATTTCTCCGATCTTAGGCGGAATAAAACGATGATTCTCCACCTTCCGCATCACCGCCACGCAACCGGTACGCCGGTGCAAAGAGTTCCAGATCTCCAATAGGACAGCTTCGCGGCCTGCACACCATTGATGGTTCCAAAAACGCAATTCCTCGATGCCCACTGACGTCAGGACCTTTTTGCGCTCTTCGTCACGCTGATGTTGCTTCGGCAGGCCGTGTTGAAACCCGTCCAGCTCGATGGATAACTTTGCGACGGGACAATAGAAATCGAGAAAGTAATTTCTCAGCGGATGCTGCCGGCGGAATTTGAATCCCGCAAAACGCCCGGCCCGCAAGGCGCGCCACAGCTCCTTTTCTTCGGCTGTCTGTTCACGGCGGAGACGGCGGACATTGACGGTGGGATTCACAAACGCAGAGTAGGTAAAATTTTTAAAATCGCAACCGAAGGATGGGCAAAATTAATGGCACCGCCTCTCCCCGGCCCTCTCCTCCGCTCTGCGGAGGAGAGGGAGTTAAACCTCTCGCGCCTTGGAAGCCTTCTGCGCCTCAGTCTGGCTGAATGTCGTCGATTCTATGTGTTGCTCACACTCGACAGCTGCCGTTCGGATTGTTAGCGTTCGGCCATGAATTTTCTGGTCACCGGCGGCGCGGGCTTCATCGGTTCGCACGTGTGCGAGCGGCTGCTGCGCGACGGCCACGCGGTCTGGGCCCTGGACGACCTCAACTCGTTCTACAGCCCGGCCATCAAGGAAAAAAACTTGAAGGAAATCTCGTCGCTCGGCAAGCCGTTCACCTTTCTTTCCAAGCATTTGGCCGACATCCGGGCGCTGGAAAATCTGTTCAGCGAGGTCCGGTTCGATCAAGTGATCCATCTCGCCGCCCGCGCCGGTGTCCGGCCCAGCCTGGATGAACCGGAATTTTTCCAGCAGGTCAACGTCGAAGGCACGGTCAATGTGCTGGAAGCAGCGCGGCGGCACGGAGTGACAAAGGCGCTGCTGGCCTCTTCCTCCTCGGTTTATGGCGTGAACACCAAGGTGCCGTTCGCGGAAGGCGACCCGGTGTTCTCGGTCATCTCACCGTATGCCGCCAGCAAGCTGGCCTGCGAAGCCCTCGGCCACGTGTACCATTACGTTTACAAGATGGACGTGGTGATGCTGCGTTTCTTCACGGTTTATGGCCCGCGCCAGCGGCCGGACCTGGCGATTCACAAATTTGCCAAACTCATCCAGGCGGGTAAACCGATCCCGGTTTACGGCGACGGTTCCACGGAGCGCGATTACACCTACATCAGTGACATCGTGGACGGTGTCATTGCCTGCACCCAGAAGGAATTCACCTATGAAATTTTCAACCTCGGCGGGTCGCAGACCGTGAAATTGAGCCGGCTGATCGAATTGCTGGAAGCCGCGCTCGGCAAAAAGGCCATCCTGGACCGCCAGCCCGCACAGCCCGGCGACGTGCCCCGCACCTACGCGGACATTTCCAAGGCGCAAAAGCTGCTCGGCTATCATCCGCGCGTCAAAATCGAGGACGGCATTCCCAAATTTGTGGATTGGTTTCGTCAAAATCAGTGATAGACTGTTTCCGTCATGAGTTTACCAACGTCGTTTAATCGGCCAACCCTGCCCGAGGCGCTGGCGGCCTGGAAACAATTGCTCACGGCGCGCGGTTTTGGCGCTGAACTGCGCTGGATATTCGAGGAAAACCTTTGCTTCGAGAAATCGCGCGCCGCGCACGGCGGTTTTCACCTCGGTTTTCAGACCAAATTTTCGCCGCCGCCCGAGGACGCCCTGGACCTCGCGTTCGAACACTTTTGCGAAACCGACAAGCGGCTGGTTTTCTACCGGCTGGGTAACCATCTCGGACAATCCATTTGCGTGCTGTTATGCGACCCGTGGTTCGAAACCAAGGGCGAAGCCGACGGCTTTCTGCGCCGCGACGAATGGCGCATGTCATTTTATCCCGGCCAGACGGATGAAATCGAGGAAATCACCGACCTCGGCCGCTGGCTGCGCCGCGTCAAACACGGCCGCGCCTTTCACGACCTCGATTTCTCCATGACCCTGGCGGCCGTTGACGAAATCAAAGTTCATGGCCGCGTGCTGATGCCTTACGAACGCTTCGCCTCCACGATGCTCAACCGCCTGCGCCGGTTCCTGGGCCAGCCGGCTTGACCAACCGTCAAAGCACCCGCCGCGATCGTAGCCGACGACGTGAGGAGGCGGAATCCATTGGAGAATCGCAACCTTCTGTCCGCCTCGTTGCCTCAGCTGCTACCAAAAGAACGGTTACCGCATTCGCGGCGGTCGTAAATCCAACGCCGGCGCGTTGGTGTGGCCTTTGTTCTCCTTCTTGAACGCGGAGCGGAACAGCCAGTGCCGCTTCAATCCCTGGACAAAATCATCGGCGTCGCCCACCGTTTTTGAAACGACACCCAGCATATTCGTGTTGGCCTGGACCTGCGCATTGAGATTGCTGGTGATGTCGGCCAGATGATCCAGCGTCAGGGACAGCAGCAGCAGATTGGTATCCACATTGGCCACTACCGATTGCGTCTGTTGCGCGCCGTTGGTGCCGAGCAGCCAGACGCCCAGACCGCCGGGTTCGCGCAGTTGCGAGCTGAGCACGGCGAAGTTGGTCAACAACGGCCGCGTCTCGACCACGGCGGCGTTAAGATTCGAGGTGGCGTCCGCCGTGCGGTCCAGCACCGCGGCAATTTTATTCGTCAACACCAGAACATTCGGCAAGGCCTGTTGTACTTGCAGGACCATGGCCTGCAGCTGGTCGGAAATCGGCGGCGATTCCACGGCGTGTATCCAGGCGGTGTCATCGTCGGGGGTGAAAATTTTATAACGGTGCAGGCGACCACTCCACGAGGCCACGATGGAATGTTTGTCTTTCTCCTGGTTGTTGTAGGCATACACGGAATTGGACGCGAGGTTCATGCCCGCGAGCGCCTGCAGATTCGATGCGTCCAGCATCGTGTAGGTGCCGAAGACCAGATTGGAATTTGCATCCAGGACATCTTGCGAAAGCTGCCACTGGCCGGGTTCTTCGGACACTAATTGTTTCAACTCGTCAATCGTCTTCAGGAAAATCGGCTGGGTGACCACCAGCGCGTAGCCGTTGGTTCCCCGGGTAATCTCGAGCTGCCGTTTGCCGAGAAAATCCGCCGTGTTCACCTTCAAATACGAACCGCCGGTCCAAAGATAACGGAAATACGGGTCCAGGATTTCAAATTCCACCCGCACGTTGTGGAGGTCGCGCGGCGGCATCGCATGGATGAGGGTGATTTGTCCGACCTGAAATCCCATCATGAGCACCGGGTCGCCCACGTTCAAACCCGCCGAGCTTTGGACGTAGGTGTGAAATTTGGCTTTGATAAGGAACCAGCCTTTGCGCTCCGCCGTGTGGTAGACGTAATAGCCGAAACCGAACAACAGCAGCGCGGTCGCCAGAAAAACAAACCAGCCCACCGCGCGTTCCATGCGGCTCAGGCGCGTGCGCAGTTGCGGGGTCAGGTCTTGCAAGGCCATGATTTTTAATTGTTGTGCGAAACCGTTTCAGTTTCAACTACGCACGATCTCTGGCTTCATCTTAATCTTAATCCTAATCTTCATCTTAATCCCCGCCCGATCAGGATTATGATCAGGATGAAGATTAAGAGGTCAGTTCAACCGGGACGGCCAGCAATTCTTTCACCACCGGGTCGTTTGTCGATTCTATTTCATTCCACGAGCCAAGGGGGGAAAACATTTTATCGCGCAAAAGTGCAAATTTCCGGCCCGAATTCCGCCAGGGACGCAAATCATCCGCCGTCACCACCAGGGTCATCGGCCCGCCGCCACACCAATCGTGTCCGCGCGATAACTGGTCCAGAAACCGCAGCCACCAATGCAGGTGCCGCGCACCCAGATTCGCCAGCGGATTGTCCAGTAACAATACTTGCGGTTTGAGAATCAACGCGCGCGCCAGGGCCGCGCGCTGGCGCCAGTTGTCGCTGACATTTGTCGGCGTCAGGTCGGCCAGGGGCGTCAACTCGAGCAGTTCCAGCAACGCCGCTACTGCCTGCCCCGCCGCCGCGGGCGTCAAATCGTGATGATACTGCAGCGGCAACGCCACGTTTTCCCGAATCGTGAGTTGATTGAACAACTGTCCGCCGGCAAACACCAACCCCACGTGCAGCCGTTCCGTCAGTTTGGCTTCACCGAACGTTCGCGTATCCATCCCGAACAGTTTGCACTCGCCCTTCACCGGCGCCATCAACCCGGCGGTCAGCATCAGGAAATCGCTTTTGCCCGAATATTGCGGGCCGGCGACGGTCCAGAACTCCCCCGGCGCCACCGACCAGTTCACGTCCTCCAGCACAACGAAACTGATGTCGCGCATGGCGCCAATGCTGACCTCGCGCATCTCAATGACTGCCGTGATTTCCATTTTGCTCATGGTCTTTCACGCGATTTCAGACAAGTTTGGAGTTCCGCGTTCACGCGGCTCCGACCGCCGGAAGGCGGAACTCCCAACCGGTAGCGCTCTTCGTTCATGTGACGAGGTAAAGCAGGATGAATAGCGCATCGATCAGGACACACACGATGACGCCCTGAGTGACTGCGCGCACCGCCACGCGCGAAACGTCCTCCAGCCGCAGCGGTTGCGCCAGCCCGTGATAACAAGTCACAATGGCAATAAAGAATCCGAACGCAACGGTCTTCAACGCCAGCAACACAAAATCCAGCCAGTTCAGCGCCTCGGTGATTTGCTTGAAATAATCGCCCGGCGTCAGCGGCACGTCCTGCAAAAACGCAAACAGGTAGCCGCTCGCCAGCGCGCCAATGATCAAATACACCGTCAGCGCGAAAACCCCCACGGCCATGCCAATGACGCGCGGCACAATCAGGTAATGCACCGGGTCAATGCCCAGCGCTTCCAGGGCTTCCACCTCGCCCAACGCCCGCGCCGTGCCCAGTTCGATCACGTGCGCCGTGCCCACGCGCGCCAGCACCAGCATCGCCGCCAGTAACGGGCCCAGTTCGCGCACCACCGCAATCACCATCGTCGAACCCAGATAGCCGGTGGCCCCGACCCGCGCCAGGGCCGATACCGTCTGGCCGATGACCAGAAATCCCAGCGCCAGCGCCACAAACAAAAACATGGGCACCAGCGCCACACCCGCCCGGGCGATTTCCCGCCGGATGCGCGGACGGATGACGTTCCGTGCCGTCTGAAACTTCCGCAAAAGGACGCCCAGCGTGATGAGCGCAAACGCCGCCAGCCCTTGCAAGGTCAGTAAAAACAGGAACAATTTCCGGCCCAGAAAATCCGTGTAGGATTTTGGCAGCGGCGCGCGGCGGAATATCTGCGTGTCCGTCAACGTAAACGCCTTCGCCAGTTTCTCACGCATGGGTCCAGCGTAGGACTGCGCAGGTTTTGAGACAAGGCGTGAAATTCACGCGCTTCCGGTCTGGCTTGGGTGTCAAATCTCAGGACTGTTCGCTCCAAATCGGGTCGTTTGGGTCGATTTTTGGCCTGCGCGCGAGCGGCTTAACGTGGCCCAAGCCATGCTGGCTAGGCGGACATGACGAAAATCGCTTATAGCGAGAGCGAAAGCGGTAATGTCGTACGCACCGCGGTCGTTCCTGCCAACCGTTCCGAAGAGCCGAGATTCGGCCCGCTCGACAGCACCATCATCGTCGTTATCCTCCTGTGCTTCCTCGTGTGCGTTGCCGGGCTGATCTACTACCCGCTGACCCATTAATCAGCGGCCGGCTTCGAAACGATTTGTTGGCCTGAAAAGGCTGCGCGCAGCCTCACGAAAAAACTGTCCTTGAGGCGGGGCCTCGTTGCAAACTTCCCGCGATGACGCTCCGCGAAGCCAAAGCCCGTCACGCCCAACTCGCCGACGAAATCCGGCGGCACGACCACGCCTATTACGTCGAAGGCCGGCAGCTCATCACCGACCGCGAATACGACCAGCTGTTCAAGGAGCTGCAGGACCTGGAGAAACAATTCCCCGGGCTCGCCACGCCGGAATCGCCCACCCAACGCGTGGGCGGCGCGCCCAGCGAAAAGTTCACTCGCGTCAAACATCTGGTGCCGATGCTCTCGCTCGACAAGGTGGAAGCCGCCGAACACCCCACCAGCGTCGAGGAACCGAATCGCGACAAACGCAACCGCGCCCAGGATGAGAACACGCTCGCCGAACTTCGCGCGTTCGATGCGACTCTTCGCAAACAGCTGGGCCGCGACCGCATCGAATACGTCATGGAACCGAAGGTGGACGGCGTGTCCATCAGCGTCCATTACCGCCATGGCAGGCTGGCACTCGGCGTCACGCGCGGCGACGGCGCGGAAGGCGACGACATCACCGCCAATCTCAAAACCGTAAAGGCGATTCCACTGGCATTGCACAGGAAAGGCGTCGCGCCTGTTTCAAAATCAAAAACAGAGGATTTATTTGAAGATGGAGACCGGCCCGACGCCTGTCCTACGTTGCTCGAGGTGCGCGGCGAGGCTTACATGCCGGTGAAAGAATTCGAGGCCATCAATAAAAAACTCGAAGCCGAAGGGGAAAAGCCGTTTCCCAACGCCCGTAACGCCACCGCCGGCACGCTCAAACAACTCGACCCGAAACTGGTCGCGCAACGCCCCATTCGCGCCGTGTTTTACGCGACCGGCGCCGTTGACGGCATCGCGTTCAAAACGCACTCGGAAATGCTGGAGAAGCTCGCCGAATTCGGTTTGCCCACGCAAAAACTCTGGTGGGTCTGCGACGGCATCGAGGCGGTCCTGAAAATTTATCGCGAAAAGGTCGTCGCGCATTACGACGAGGACAAAGACCTGCGCCGCCAGTTGCCGTACGAGATTGACGGCATCGTGCTCAAGGTGAACACACTTGCCGACTGGCCGCGCATTCCGGGTCGTGCCCGCGCGCCCGGCTGGGCCATCGTCCACAAACCCGTTCCCTGGATTACGCCGGCGGAAACCATTTTGCGCGGCATCACCGTGCAGGTCGGGCGCACCGGCGTGCTCACGCCCGTGGCCGAACTCGAACCGGTCTTCGTGCAAGGCTCGACCATTTCGCGCGCGACGCTCCACAACGAGGACGAAATCCGCCGCAAAGACATCCGGATCGGCGACACCGTGGTCATCCGCAAAGCCGGTATGGTCATTCCGGAAATATTCGAGGTGGTAAAAACCAAACGTCCGCCCGGCGCGAAGGAATTTGATTTGTTCAAGCACGTCGGCGGCCAGTGTCCCGCGTGCGGCGGGCCGATTGCGAAGGAAAAAGTTTCGGCGGGTGATGCCGAAGAGGTTGCCTGGCGCTGTCAGAATATCGCCGGCTGTCCGGCGCAACAAACCCGGCGCGTCGAATATTTTGCGCACCGCAAAGCGCTCGACATCGAATCGCTCGGCGGCATCGTCGCCGAAAAGCTCGTCGAACGCGGCCTCGTGAAGGAGCCGCTCGACCTGTTCAATCTGAAGCTGGAACAACTGGCCAAACTGAATCTCGGAACGGACGATGAGCCGCGTGTCTTCGGCGAAAAGAATGCAAAGAAGGTTCTGGAAGCGCTGGAGCGCGCCAAGACCGCGCCGCTCTCCCGTTGGATCTTAGCCCTCGGAGTGCCTAGCGTTGGAGAAACAACCGCATTTCAAATAGCCCAAATCCACGAAGACCTTCTGGAAGTCTCTCATTCGGAGATTTTGAAACAGTGTCTCCTACTTTACGAAAAAGTAGAGGAAGCAAAATTCCTGAGTCCAGATTCGATGATTAACATGGGTCCGATTCGAAAAGAAAGGATCACAAAAGAGAAAATACTAGATTCCGAAATGGATGTCGTGAAGCGGCAACAATTGAAAACAGAAATTGAACGATTATCCGCGCTAGAAAAGGAAGAGTGGAGGCACCGAATCGAACAACAGACCAAAATTAATGATGAGATCGAAGAACTTATCACGAATCTTCAAAAAGCGGGTGTAGTTTTAAAGGTTCTAAAAAAAGGAAAGCAGAAGAAGAAAAACAAGGAATTGGCTCCGCCAATTCTGGAAGTCACTGCGGATATCGAACTGGAGGGAGCTCGCAATTTGCTCCGTTTTTTCGAGACTTCAGTCGGAAAGAAAGTCCTTAAATGTCTCAACAGACTTGGCATTCACCCGACCGGATCCTCTTCTAAAGAAACACAGACTGGGGCGAAACCGCTTGCAGGTAAGACTTTTGTTCTCACTGGTACGCTACCGACGCTTACCCGTGACGAAGCTTCCAGCTTGATTCGCGAAGCTGGAGGAAGCGTAACCAGTTCAGTCAGCAAAAACACCAATTATGTTTTGGCCGGAGAGGGTGCTGGATCAAAACTCGACAAGGCAAAAGGACTCGAGATTAAAATTATTTCCGAAACGGAGTTCTTAAAATTGGTCGGGCTTGGTAAAGGCAGCGGCGAATTCGCCCCATCCAGGCAAACCAATCTTTTCTGAATGGCCGCCAGCAACAAAATCGAATATGTGCTGAAGCCTTTCAGACCAGCGCGAAAGGCCAATACTGAAAATCTGAAGCGTACTGATCTTTCTTTCTGCGATAAACCTTTGCCTAAAGTGAGCTTTGAGGGCCGGTCGTTCTGTCTGACGGGTGTGTTTGAATTCGCGGATGACGACCGAAACCGATGTGAGGAAGTCATTCGAGCACGAGGCGGCGTGTGTTTCCAGCATCCCACCCATTACTTGGATTACTTGGTTCTCGGAACGTTTATCCAGGGCTCATGGGCTCATGAAGCCTACGGCCGAAAAATTGAGAAAGCGCTCGACTGCAAGCGGACTGGAAGTAAATGCAGAATCATTTCGGAAGCACATTGGGTAGCGGCAATCCAAAAAACTTCTGAGTTGCCAGAAGAGAAAAGAGTCAAGGTAGGCAGTCAATCCAGAGGGAACCAAATGGTCCGGCTGCAAAATGAACTGGAAGAGATTCGCAAGCAGCAAACTGTACTCCTTGAAATTTTACGCGACGAGTTGGACCCCGAAACTTCCAGAAGGGTCAATGAACGGATACGGAGCGCGTGTTTAAATATCGATTCCTCAATTCACGAACCGGAAGGCAAACCCGACGTTTTTGCCGGTAAGACCTTTGTCCTGACGGGCACGCTGCCGACGATGACGCGCGGGGAAGCCACCGCGAAGATTGAAGCTGCCGGCGGCAAGGTGACCGGCAGTGTGAGCCGGAAAACCGATTTTGTTCTCGCCGGCGCCGAGGCCGGCTCAAAGCTGCATAAGGCGCAGCAACTGGGCATCAGGATTCTGGAGGAAACGGAGTTTTTGAAGATGTGCGGCGGCGGAACCGGAGAGGCAGCCGAATCTGCGCCGGTTTGGTGAAGTGGTGTGATTCGTTGAAGTGGTGCGAATCGTCGATTTCTCCATGACTTTGTGCTGTTCACAGACCGACCTCAAGACTCATGATATTTGTTCCATGAAAAAGCCTGCTTTAAGTTTTTTGCTTTTGTCTTCGGCGGTCAGCTTTTTAATCACGGTGGCAACTGTTCCGGTCAGCCGGGCCGGTTCGGTCGCGGCCCCGTATGAAATCGGAACGTGGGAGGGGTTCCGTTCGGCAGCCATCTCCTACACCTTTGATGATAACGTGCCCAATCAGTATAGCATCGCGGTTCCGATGTTTCATGCGGCGGGCTTCAAGATCACATTGTTCACGGTGGTTAATTACTGGACCAGTTTTACCTGGGCGCAGGCACAGGGCGCCGCGAGCTACGGAGATGAAATTGCCAGCCACACCATGACGCACCCAAACCTCACCACCAATACGCTTCCACAACTCACGAATGAACTGGCGAATTCCCAATCCAATATCAATTATCGCATCACCAACGAGCTTTGTCTGACCCTGGCCTATCCCTATTGCGCCGTCCCCAACAAAACCGTCGTCGCCCGATACTACCTTGCGGCGCGGGGTTGCTCGGGCTCGTTGGTCCCCAGCACGCCTTCGGATTTCCTGAACATCAGCTCGTTTGTTTTGGGTTCGGCCGGGCCCTATACAACCGGCGACAGCATCATCAGCCTGGCGAACAGCGCGGCCAACTCGCACTCCTGGTGCGTGTATCTCATTCATTCGATTGACGTCAACGACGACTATTCGCCGCTGTCGAGCGGGGCGCTGCAGGCCAGCGTCAATTATCTGAGCACCAACCAGGACAAGTTCTGGGTGGAAACCTTCGGCAACGTCGTTCGTTACATCCAGGAACGCAACGCATCGTCCGTTGCCGAAGCCGCCAACACGGGCAGCAGCATTACGGTTCAGGTGACCAACAACCTCAATCCCTCGATTTACAATTATCCGATCACGCTCCGCCGGCCGGTGCCTGCCGGTTGGCCGGCGGTTGCGGTCTCACAAAACGGCCAGCCATTAACCGCGAAGCTTGTCTCCGTCAATTCGACCAATTACGTGATGTTCGACGTTGTGCCCAATAGCGGGGATGTGGTTCTCTCGAAAACGGTTTTGCCTTTCACCCTGAGCAGCCCGGCGCTGACCGCTCCTGCCAGTGTGAGCTTTCAGCTGAATGGCCAAACGGGCGTCACTTACACGGTCTATTCCTCAACGGATTTGACGAGCTGGCGGCCAGTCCAAAGCAACACGCTGGCGGGCACCTCCGCCGACTTTACCGTGGATGCTTCCAGCCCCTTGCAGTTCTATCGCGCGCAGTGGGCGCCATAGATTGAAACCCCTGGCGGACCATGGAACCTGCGATGTTCTGCAGCGCGTTCGGCCGGCGACGGGTTCGCCGCCGCTTCAACGCGCCAGAAGGCTGGCGCACTTCAAGACGCTTCGCGGTCACCGGACCGTCCAGTATTTCCGCCTGGTCCTGGAGTACGGCGGCCCTCCGCCACTGTGCCAAGCCGTGTTCAAAGCCGGAATTCCATATTGACATTGGCCTGTAACTTCCCAGACTCCGGCTCCGTCAATTACGGCAACATGAAAACCAAACACCTGAAAACGGCCGCGAAATCCGCGGTTTTAGTCACTGTCCTGGCCTGCGGCGTCAGCCTGCGCGCCGCCATGCCGGCAACACCACAAACGCCAAGCGACGGTGTCACCGGCCAAAACCAGTTCCAAGCCGTGGCGATGAGCAAATTTTCGGAAGCGAAGGCGCTGACCCGCGCCTATCGCATTCTGGCCACCGGCGATCACGATTACAAAGGCCATCGCGTGAAGGCCATGCATCAGATTGAAGCGGCCGCCAAATTGCTGGGGGTAAATCTGGGCGGCGACGCCAAAGCCCGGCAGAAACAGGCCCTTTCGGATGAAAAACTGCGCGACGCACGGGGGCTGCTCGAAATTGTACTCAACTCAGCCGAAGTCAAAGCCCAACCGCGCATCAGCAAGCACATCAGCGAAGCCATTGATCAAATCAACGTTGCCCTGCGCATTCGTTAAGGATGATCCGTAGGACAGGCGTCGCGCCTGTCTCCATTTTATAAAATTGTACTTCCCGTTCGGCGAATCCTCGTCCATCGGACAGTACCAAGGCCCAAGGCACAGAATTTAAAGTCAGCGACCGGCGCGGCGCCTGTCCTGCGCGCGCCCTTTTTGCGCCAACTTTTTTATTTCGCCGACAGTCCCTCCAGCATCGGTGAATTTCGAATGACCACGTTCTCGACGGAATCAAATTTTGCCGCCGGCACGCCGGCAGCGAGCTGTGCCTTGAAATTGTCAATCTCCAGTCCGTCCACGTCCACGCATTCAATAGCCGGACGCAGGTCTTCCCGGTCAAAACTCTCGCGGATATTGGCCAGGGCCAGGTCGCGGACGTGGCGGGCGAACACTCCGTAGGCGGGGAGCGCGCCGAACTGGGCGGGCTCGGGATAACCGGGGCCGAGTTCGGGCTGCACACGCTCGGCTTGCGCCTTCGTTCCGCCTCCCTTGAATTCGAGCCGGATGTTCTCCAGCCTCACACCTTCGATGGGATGGCCGGGAACCCCGGTGATCAGAATGCCGCTCCGGGGATCCACACCGGTGGCAATCACGTTGGAAATGAAAATGTTCCGCATCCGGCTGGGGACAGTCACGTCCGGACCACGATTACGCCCGCCGGTGGTGAGGTAAATCGGGCACGCAATGACGTCCATCATGGTGATGTTGTTAATGGTGATATTTTCCATGAGGCCGCCGTCCACTTCTTCCAGCGCCAGTCCGTGACAATCCCGAAAGGTGCAGTTGGCGATGGTCACGTTGCGGAAGCCGCCGTTGGCCTCAGTGCCGAACTTGATCCGGCCCGTCCCGCCCCGGGTCGGTTTCATCGTGCCGTCGAACAGCGTGCCTTCCTGAAAACCGGACACCTGGCAATTCACAATCGTCAGGTTTTCCGTGATGATATTCCGGCCCAGCGCAAAGGTGCTTTTGGGACACAAACCGTCGTCCCGCGGCGAATTGATGCGGCAGTTGGAAACCATCGTATTGCGGCAACAATCAATGTCAATGCCGTCGCGGTCGGTGTCCATCGTCACGTTGTCCACGGTCAGGTTGTCACAACCCGTGACCAGGACGGCAAAGTGGCCGCCGTGTAAAATGGTGATGTCGCGCAGCAGCACGTTGCGGCACAGCTTGAGGGCAATGGCCTTGTTGCCGAGCCGGGCAGGCGGATAGTTGGTTTCCAGCACCGGCGTGCGATGGGCCGGACTCCAACGCGAAAATCCGCACATCTCATCGAGCAACCGGTCGTCGCGCACCAGCCCGCCGCCGTTGATCAAGCCGGTGCCGGTGATCGAAATGTTGGTGAGATTTTCGCCCCAGATGAGGCTGTTGTGGAAATAGGTGTGCCCGCCGTCCTGATACGCCTGGCCCTGCCAGGGTTCCGTCGGATCATAGGCATTCATCGCCTGCGGCGCACCCAGGATCACCGCACCGGCATCCAGATATAAATGGATGTTGTTGGTCAGGTGGATGCTGCCGCACAGGTAGGTGCCTGCCGGAACAAAAACCGTGCCGCCGCCGGCAGCCGAGGCCGCCAGAATCGCCTGGTTGATGGCGGGGCTGTCCAGATTCGTTCCATCGCCCACGGCGCCAAAACTGCGAACGTTGAAAACCGTTTGGTCATTTGGTGACGCAGCGGCCGACAGGAGGAGACAAAAGGAGCTGAGGATGCTGAAAATGCGCGCTTTCATTTTCCGATTCTGGCGGATTCGTCCCTCGTTGGCAATCGCCGGTAAGCAGAGGGAGTGGTACTTTTTGCCTCTTTCGGTGGGGCGAGCGTCACCGCGAGCCGGCTCGTCAGTAGCCTCGCCCCACCAGACTGTACCAGTACCCAAACCAGTTACGAGCTGATCAAGGCGACACGACGCGATAGAAACGCACACGATAATTGGTGGCCGAGTGATCGGTGAACGAGAACGGCGAATTGGTGGCGGTGAAATTCGTCAGGTCGGTCCAGATTACGGGCGGCGCCAAGTTGGTGGCGGCCTGGATGCGATAGCTGAAATTGGTCTGCAAGGTGAGCGAGAAAGCAAAACCGTTGGTGCGCGACTGATACGGCCCGATGAATTGGGCAGACGCTGCCGGCAGGTTGGTTGCAAGCACGGCGGGGCCAAATTCACTGGTGTCGCCGCCCGCCGAGGTCGCGGTGGCGGTGAGGTATTGCCCGGCTTCGTCGAAGAAGGCGTTGGTGAAGCTGAACCCGGCATTGCCGGAAGCGTCCGTCATCACCGTGATGCTGCCAAGGTAAAATTCCCCCTCACCGTAGCCGCTGAGGTCGGCGGCGCGGCTGCTGTAAAAATCCAGGAAATAATCCCGGTTCGGCAGGCTGCTCAAACTGCCGCGAACGATCGTGTCGAAGCTGCCGCCCACGGCGTTGGTGAGGACCGGAAAATTCTGCAAATCATTCGGGCCGGCGAGAACGCCGGAATGATTGGTGGTGACGCCATCGCCGCCGAGATCAATGCCGAGGTGATTGCTGAAAATGGAATTGCCGCGAATGGAATTGTTGGTGGTCGGCGCTTCATAAACATCCACGCCGGCCCACCCGTTGAAGGCAATCGTATTGCCCGCGTTGAAAACCGGCGCGCCGATGAGATTGCCGGTCGCGCCATTCCACAAGGCAACGCCGGCAAACCAGTTGCCCAGCGCGTTCGTGCCGGTGAGGTCGGTGCCGATGAAATTGTCTTCCAGCACATTGCCGCTCGTGCCCGGGTCTTCAAGGAAAATGCCGTAGCTGTTGTTGCCGGAAATCAAATTGCGCGCGCCCGGAGTGACGCCGCCGAAAAGATTGTCCGCCGCGCCGCCCCAGACGCCGATGCCGCCGTAAGTGTTGTCATTCGCGGGAGCGGCGCTGCCGCTGCTGTCGGGGCCGATGAAATTGCCTTGAATGGAGTTGCTGACTGCGCCGTTCAGAAGGATGCCGTATTGGGCGTTTCCGGAAATGACATTGCGCACGCCCAAGCCTGAGCCGCCGATGAGATTATTTTGCGCGCCGGCAAGAATACCGACGCCGGCCAGCGTGTTGCCGAGCGAAGCGCTCCCGCCGGCATCCAGGCCAATGTAATTTCCCAAAATGACGTTGCTCACCGTGTTTTCCAAATCAACGCCGTATTCGGCGTTGCCCGAAATGACATTTTGCGTCACCGGCCCGGCGGTGCCGCCGATGTAGGTTCCGCCGGCGCCGTTGCCGATGAACACGCCGCTCTTAAAATTGGCGACCGCGTTGGAGCCGGAGAAATCCGTCCCGATGTAATTCCCGGAAATTCGATTGGCCGTGGTGTTCGAGTCGGTGAGGTAAATGCCGCATTCCGAATTGCCGGAAATGATATTCCGCACCAGCGCCGTCAAGCCGACGGAATTGCCGCTGGAACCGTTGCCGATGAACACGCCGCTCTTGCCGTTGGGAGCCGCGCCGGAACCGGTGAAATCCGTGCCGATGTAATTTCCAAAAATCCTGTTGCCGGTCGTGTCGGAGTCGGAAATGAAAACACCGTATTGCGAATTGCCGGAAATGACATTGCGCTCCAAAGCGTTCGTGCCACCGATGAGGTTGCCACTCGCACCGGCGGCTATGAGAATTCCCTGATCCGCATTCGGCGCGGCGTTGGTGCCGGTGTCATCGAGGCCGAACCAGCAGCCGGATACGGTGTTGTTGGTCGCGTCGGCGTACTCCAGTGTCAAACCATTCCAATTGAAGCCGGAGAACGAAAGGCCTTTGATCTGGTTGTTTGCCGAGTAAATCAGAAACGTGTCCGCGGTGAAGGTTTCGTGCAGGATTTGTGAACCGTCCACGAAGATGACCGGTTGGTCTGTAAAACCCGGCTGGGTGGAACCGTCAACCACTGTGCCATTCGCGACCAATGGCGGCAGCATGCCCGTAAGGTGGATGTTGAAAACGCCGTTGCTGTAGCCGGGATCACTCGTCGGAATGTCGAAACGGATGGTCGTGCCGGGATGATCGGTCGCGTAATAAATCGCCGCGCGCAAACTGCCGGGGCCGACATCGGCGGTGGTGCTGACGACATTGGTAAGCGGCGCGGCGGGCGGGCCGTAGAGATACGCCAGCGCCGCGCGGTCACCGGGGCTGAGACAGTAATTGCCCAGGCGGAATTCATAACGCGGAAAGTAAGGCGGTTTGGGTTGTTGCGTGGCGAGCACGCCGCGATTGGTCGAATCAAAATCCCAACCGATGTGCATCACGGACTCGAAATCATAAGGACCGTTGGTGACGGTGGTGGGATCAACGGTGAACCAATAAATATTGGTTGGTTCGTCGGCAATGTTGTTCGTTAGAACTGCAATGTAATTGGTCGCGTCCGACCGGATGTTTTCGTGCGTGAAACCGAACGAGTGACCCATCTCGTGGCAGACCTGCGCCCGGCTCAGACTGGCGACGGAGACAACCTGCGGGTTGGTGGAACTGGAGACGTTGTCAAAGCCATTAGTGTTATAGGTGAAGAGAATCCAGCGCGTCTGGGTGGTGCGGGGAACGAACTGGACATTCGCGGCCAGTTCCCATTCGCGCAGGCCGTCGAGATAGGTTTCCTGTTCCCCGGCTGTAAGGGTATTGGTAAATGCATAAGGCACAATGCCACCGGGCCAGGGAACGTGCGCGGGCGAAGTACCGGCATAAAAATTTCCAGCGAAAGCCCGGACGATGGCCAGCAGCCAAAGCCCGGAAGTCATCCCCAAAGAAACCAGCACGCGCCTTCGGGAAAAAGCACCACTCCGGGAAACGCCTTCTGATTGCTTCACGACCCATCACCTATAAACGGTGCGAATAATTTTTTCAAGTTCAGGTTGTAAATAAACGCAGCCGGAGAACCCCTGAACCCGGTTCGCACAATCGGATATTGTCCCTTCGTCACGTTCAAAAAATGGGTGACGGCGGCTGGCGGATTCGCCACACTTGAAACATGCAAAGCGCCTCGATCAGAAAGTGGCTTCTGGCGTTGACCTTGCTGGCCGTCATCCTCTGGACCATCGTGTATTTTTACGATCAGAGCGCGCAAAGGGCGGAACGGATCACGCGCATCATCCTGGAACCGCAGGCATCTTTCCCCTACCGCAAACTGGAAATCTCAGCGTCTAAAACCAACAAGTTGTCCGCCGCGGACGCCGCCGCGGCTCAAAAAAACTTGCGCCAAAAGATCGAGGAATGGCTGGCGTTGCATCACCGTTCCGCCACCAGCCTGCTCGCGGCGTTTCACGTGCTGGACGACACCAATTACCTGAAAGAGGCGGCAACCAATTTCCCCAACAACCCGCGGGTCGAGCTGGCGGTGCTCACGCGCAACGCGTTCCCCGACGACCGCCGCAAGTGGCTCGACGGGTTCAAGGCATCGTCGCCCAGCAACTCGCTCGCCAGTTATCTGTCCGCCCAGACTTATTTCCAGAACGGCCAATCCGACGCGGCGGTCAAGGATCTGGTGGCCGCCAGCGGCAAGCCCGATTTTGAGAATTACCTCCTCGAATCCCAGTTGGACACGGAAGCATTGGGATTGTTTTGCGGAGAGTCCGCGTTGAAATCGGTCGAAACCGCGCTGGCCGGTTCGGCCACCGACAGCGCCCTGACCGCCCTCAAACAGCTGGCCTCCCAGATGACCGACCTGCAGAAACAGGAACTGACGGTCGGTGACAATACTTCCGCCGAAAATCTGGCGCAAATGGGAATGATTTTGGGAGACCAGCTCAACAGCGGGGCCAACGGAAATTACCTCGTCAATCAATTGGCCGGCATGGCGGTTGAATCCATGATGCTGGATCCCCTGGACGCCAATACCAGTTACGATTTCCTCGACGGAGAGACGCCGGCCCAAAGGTTGCACGAGATCAAACAAGAGGAATTCAAGTTGAACCAGCTGGTCAAAAAATTTGAAGCCATCAAACCCGCTTTGACCGATGCGGAAAAGGTCAGCTTTCAGGAACGGGTTAAAATTTACGGTGAAATCGCCGCCATGCAATGGGCCTTGCAACAGCGCGGCAATCCGCAAAGCGACCAGTAATGAATATCACTCCAGCCGCCGCCGAAACTCCGCGCAGGCTTTGGCCACGTCGGACGCATTGAGAATGGCCGATACGACGCAAACGCGCCGCGCCCCGGCGGCCAGCACGCCACCGAGGTTTTCCAGGGTGATGCCACCGATGGCAAACCACGGGATCTTCACGTTTGCAGCCGCCCACCGGACATATTCCAGGGTCACGGGTTTGGCCGTCGGCTTTGTGCCGGTCGCATAAACCGGCCCGATGGCGAGGTAATCGGCGCCGGCGGCCAGGGCGCGTTTGGCCTGCTCCGGCGAATGCGTCGAAAGGCCGATTCTGATTTCCGACGTCTGACTTCTGATTTCTGAACACTGAACGTGTCCGGCGTCAAAAAAGTCTTCCTGGCCCAAATGACAAAATTCCGCGCCGGTTTCGCGGGCAATCTCCGGATGATCATTGATGACCAGACCGGCCTTCGCGCGTTTCGTGATGGGCAGGATGGCTTCGGCCATGCGGCGGATTTCTCCGGGCGACGATTCCTTCGCGCGGAGCTGAATCAAGTCCGCCCCGCCGTCGCAGAGTTGCTGTGCCACGGTTTCCGGCGCGCGGCCCTGCAACCAGGCCGTGTCCACGAACGCATAAAGCCGGCAATCAACGAGCGGTTTCACAGGGACAATTTAATTTATTTGACAGGAGAAAACAGAGGAAACGCAGTCAAAATTAAATTTCTCCCCAAAATCCTTCCTGCTTGCCGACCCAATTCTCTGTTGCCTCCGTTTGCTCCTGTTCAAAACAACACGTTGACAGTATTTTTCAGTGTTCTAAAAGTTCACCGGGTTCGTTCAAAGGCGGTTCGCCAGAACCTTTCGCTGTGCGCGACGAACCGGACGAGAACGTCTTGGAGCGACGGCGCGAGCATCATCCGCTGCAACCATTTCGCCCAGGCCAGCCGTCGCGCGAACGCGGCATCGCATCGACTCGCCAGCGTTTGCCGGCTTTGCGCCCAGGAAATCTCCCCGCGACTCCACGCCGCCAGCGGTTCCATGGCCATCCCGGCGGACTCGAACGCCATGGACATCCCGTTGCCGGTCACGGGCGGAATCATGGTGATGGCGTCGCCAATGCAACATTCGGCGCGGGCGGCGGCGCGCTGCGGTCGCAGCGAAATTCCGGCCACCGCGCAAAACGAACTTTCCTCGAATTCCGCCGCGGCCAGGCGCCGATTCAACGGTGAATTCGCCTGGCCGCGCAGCCAGTCACGCCGGTGTTGCGGCGCCAGATCCTCACCTGCCCGCCTTCGGAATAATCCGCAAACATTTACCGCGCCGCCCTCCACCCGGCACAAACCGACATAGCCCCGCGGCGAGACGTGCATTTCCAGATCGGCAATCATCTCAACGTTGCGCGCATGGACTTTCAGCCCGAACCAGCGTGAACCGTTTTCCCCGGCCCCGGCGCGCCGGCCCGTGGCCCGCACAACGCCTTCGCCAAAATCCTCGTCGCGCCGGCGCTGTCCTTCCCGCAATTCGCCGCCGAGTTTTTTAAATTCAACGGCGAGCGCGTGGTCCAGCCGAAAGCGTGAAAGGCAAATCGCCCGGGCCGGCAAGGATCGCGCCGGCGCGGATAGTGCGGTTGAAAAAAAAGCCGCCGTGCTGGCGCTCACCGCACCGGCGCATTCGAGCAACTCGCGCAAGCCAAGCCGGGCGAGCATTTCCTGGCCGCGACCGCTGATGAATTCACCGCAAACCCGATGACGCGGGTAATGCCCGGCTTCCCAAACCGTCACGGGCACGCCGCGCCGGCGCAGGCCAATACCGAGCGTCAGCCCCGCCAGGCCGCCGCCCACAATCGTGATGGGTTTTGCCGTCATGCCTTCAATCCACTCGCCGCGCCACGAACAGGTGGCTGAAAGGTCCGGTGCGACGCTCGGTCAATTGCCAGCCGTCGGCCGCCGGCCATAACGCCGAAAGTTCCCGGCCGGCAAATCCCGCGCGCACGCTGACGGCGGCGTCATGCCGGGTCACGGCATTACAGCCAATGGCCCAGAGCCATCGGCAACAAAACAACGGCCAGGGCGCACGGCACGGCTCAATCGCCACCAACAGCCGCGCGCGGGCGGCGACGACGCGGAATAGTTCCGCCAGCCGTGCGTCTTCAAAATGGTGGAGAAACAAATTGGCGACAACAACGTCCAGCCCGACAGCCGTTCGCAGCCAGTCGAAAACATCCGCCGCAACCGGCTCGGCCTGCCAGCCCAGGGTCGCAAAGGACGACAGCGTTTGCGCAGCGACGTTTTTTTGGCGGTCAAGCAGGACTGCCTTCACCCCGCCCCAATCTGCGGAGCGCCGGTCTCCGACCCGGCGCGGCGCGACCGCAAGAGAAGACGCCGGGCCGGAGACCGGCGCTCCATTTCTGGAAACCACCCGGGCGACGCGGGAAAGAAAATGGCCGTCGCCGGCGCCGAGGTCGGTGATTTGTTCCGGCGCGTATCCGTTCAGGGCGGTCCGGAGGGCCTGCGCCATGAT
>DASZAB010000152.1:0-14205 GCA_035945675.1 Verrucomicrobiia bacterium
GCGCAAATCTTCGGGCCGGCCATCGGCAACACGATAGTCACCGGCGCAATCATTTCCGCCGTGTCCGGCGGCGTCGGGACGGTTTTGACCGTCATCGCCGTGGCGCTGATCTGGCCGGAAATCCGGCGTTACGGCAAACTGACGTGAGGTTTTCACCGCGCAATGAACGCAGATGGCAAAGGGTAATTGGCGCAAATCGACATTGGATATTAGAGCGTTTTTAGAAAATGTGTCGCCGCCGACGTCAGTCGGCGCAAATCAAACAACGCGAAATTATATGGCGCGAACTGACGTTCGCGGCTACGAGATTAATTGAGTTGCTCTAGCCAGCCGCTTCGTTGGCTGACTAATTTCCGTTGCTCCTGCGAAGCAAAGAAAGAACGCGGACAAATTATTTTCCGAGAAGTAAGGTTCGGACTGTGAATCAGGACAGGCTGCAATTCCCTTCGCGCCTTCCCGCGACGTTTGCACTTCCACTTGACGCAGGCGGGCAACGGATTATTGTCGGCGCATGAAACGATTTCTAGTCGGCTTTTTGATGCTTAGCTTCTCCCTGGCGGCGGTGCGGGCTCAGGACGACGCCAACCAACAGCAGATTGACAAACTCAGCGGCCAGATTCAGGACTTGACGGACGCGCAGGTGGCGCAGGGCAAACGCATCGAGGCGCTGGAGAAGCAAATCAGCGACCTGCAAGGCCAGTTAAACCAGCCCGCCGCCAATACGGTAAATCCGGATGATCTGAAGAAGCTCGCCGAACAGGTGCAGGAAATTGACAGGAAACGGCAGGAAGACAATGACCGGGTTTTGAAGGAACTGGAACGGCTCGAAAAATCTCTGGGCACTTCCTCCTCCAGCCACAGATCGTCGCTGGACATAACACCGGACATCGCGCCAACGCCGACGCGGAGCCGTCCCACCGCCAGCCCCAGCGGCCCGCAAAACGGCTATGATTACACCGTCCAGCGCGGGGACACGCTCCTGGCCATCGCCAAGGCCTACCGCGCGCAGGGCGTCAAGGTGACGACGGACCAGATATTGAAGGCGAATCCAGGGTTGGACGCAAAGAACATGAAAGTGGGACAGAAGATATTCATTCCCGCGCGGAAGTGAAGATTTTGTAGGAGCCGACGTGAGGCTCACTTCAAATGCCGGAAAAATAAGTCAGAGACTGGTTACCTCGTCTCCTGCAAAATTAATGCAGCGTGAGATGAATCACCAGCACACCCGCCGCCGCCGCCAGGCAATAATAACCGAACCATTGCCAGCGTCCGCCCTCGAGCCAGCGCGACAGCCATCTCAACGCCAGCAGCCCAGCCAGGAAGCTGAAGACCATCCCCACAATGCCCGGCAGGAAAAGATGGAGCACGGACTCGTGGCTGTTCAATGCGTGGTCCTTGAGCAGGCGGTAAGCTTCCTTGGCCACCACCGGGGGCGTCAAAACCACCGCCAGCGCGAAGCTGTATTCCTCCAGTTTCTGTTTGGGCAGGCCAAGCAGCAGTCCGGCGGAAATGGTGGAGCCGGAACGTGAAAAGCCACGAAAGGGCAGACAGATGCCCTGCACAATGCCAATCCAAACCGCGTGCGCCGACTGGATTTCCGAATGGCGCGGTGATTTTTCCGCGCGCAGCCCGGCGTAAATAATCAATCCGCCCACGGCGGCGAGCGCGCCGGCAATCAGCGGCAGATTCGAAAACAAATCCTCGACCTCGGCGTGGGGCGTACCGCGCATGAAAATCTTCTCAATGAGCACCTTCAGGCCATAGCCGACCACCCCCGTGGCGAAGGTGGCGATAACCACCTGGATGGCGAACCATTGAAGCTGGCCGGTGGAGGCAAAGTAATCGCGCTTCCAGCCTTGCCAGAAATAAACGATGACCGCGAACATGGTCCCGGTATGCAGCAGCACCAGCAGCATCGTCATTTCCGGGCTCGACGGATCCAGGCCCATGAGTTTTTCCGCGACGATAACGTGCGCCGAGCTGGACACCGGCAGCAATTCGCACGCGCCTTGAATCAGCGCCAGCACCAGGATTTGAAAATAATTCAGCATGGCCCTGAGCCCCATTCAACGAGGTTTGAAATGTCGATGGCGATCCAGTCAGGCATGGCGCGTGGTTAGACACGAAACGGGCGTGCCGGGCAAGGAAGAAATGAAACGAATGGTTTACTTTTTCCAGCTAAAGAACGACTTGGCGTCCTCCGCGCGCTGTTTGACCTTGAGCTGGCCGAGGATGGAATGCCAGCCGATGTAGATTTTGTGCCACTGGCTTTCGATGCCGCGCAGGGAACCTTCGCTCATCTCGCCCAGGTAGCGGAGCGACGGGGCGTTGCCGATGAGGGCGTGAATTTCCTCCTTGGCCGGCGTGGTGATTTCGAGGGCGGCGTAAATCATCTCCAACTCCTGAACGATGACGCTCTTGAGTTCGAGAAAATGATTCTCGTCGGCCGGCCCGAACTTTTTGGCGCGGGAGATGTTCACGAAATGGTTGAACTGTTTCCAGCATTCGATGTGAGTTTCGATTTGGGCGACCAACTGGGTGAGTTCTTTGGTGGTCATAGGCGGTCGGGTTGACTGGGGATGGTCGGCAAGGTTTGCGGTGAAAGGAATATGACGGCGCCACCGCGCATCTCGCGGGCGGTAATGCGCAGGCTGGCAAAATGGATGCTGAATTCCGCCAGCGGCATTTGCGCGTCGCGCGCCTGGCGAAAGAGGACCATGACATCACGCACGATGTCACGCAACAGACCCTGCGGATAGCCGGACGCGATGGTGGAGGTGACCACCTGGCCCTCGCGGTTCACGGTCAGGCTGCCGGCCGGCAGTTGCTGGACCGCCGCATGACCCTTAAAAAATCGTGTCAGGAATCCCATGAGGCAACAAGTTTCTTGGTTTTTTCAAACAGTTGGTCGGCGGGCGCGTCTGGCGGCCAGGCGACCAGATAGGATTTTTCGTCGCTCGGCAATAAAAGCACTTGCCGTTCCACACTGTTGCCGACGACATACAGCAAGGGGCCGGCTTCGAGCCGGTCACTCAGCCGTTTGGCCACCTCGGCGACCCGCCGCGTCCAGGCGGCGAGTTGTCCGGCGTTTTGTGTCCCCCACGCATCCACCTCATTCTGGCGCTCGGCGGAAGAGGCGACCACAAATTCAGCGCCTTCCCGCGCCACCAGGGCGAGTTTCCAGATGGTCTTGCGATGATCGGCCTCCTCAATTGAATCGGGCCCCGTGGGGTTGGCGGCTTCGTCAATGTTCTGCGCGGATTCGAGCAGCAGGGCATTGACCGATTTGAAGATGGTGCGCTCGCGCTTCGGTTCGGCGGACATATTTTCGAACGTGCCGGATTTCCAGGCCAGAATCCTCCGGAACGCCGCCTCGCCACGCGCACCCTCGGCTTCGGCATCAATCAGTTCTCCCTCTTGAATCCACAATTTGGCCACCAGCGGGCCGCGGGTGATGCGCAACACGGTGGAACTGCGGGACAGGCATTCCATCTGAATGATGTCCATGAGACTTTTACTTTGGATGCCGCGAAAACCCGTTTCCATGTCGCGCCCCAACAATGACTCAACACAGTCCAGAAACATTTGCGGGTTTTGTTGAATGTCGGTTTTCAGCCAGAACAAATCCACGCCCAACGCGTAAGCCCGGGAGCGGAACTCCTCGTCCTCCAACGCCGTCAACACCACCGTACGCAATTCCGGAAACCGGCGGCGGACAATCGAAAGCACCTGCAAGCCGTCCATTTTGGGCATCTTCAAATCGCAAATCAACAGGCGGAACGGCTCGGCATCCAACAGGGAGACGGCGCGAGCTCCGGTGTTGACCGCGCGAATCTCGGGTTTGCTGGGAAGCCGCGTCAATATTTCGCGATTTACCTCCAACCAGGCGGTCTCATCGTCCAAAATCAGGATTTTGTGGTGTGATTCCATTCCATTCGGCAACGGTAACGGCTAATGCACGCGACCGTGAATTCAAGGCCAAAGCATTTTAGCCGCAAACGACCGGGAAGAAGCAGTTGTCGTTCCGAATCCTGCGGGGCGGAGCAATAATCCACCGTCACTTTGTGGACAGCCAGTCCAACGCTGGGACAACTTCCCCCCGGCTCGCTGCCGGACGGCGGCCCGGGGTTCGGTGGATGTTTCCCGTGCATCCATGGCGCGCTTCCTGCTGAGAATGGATCAACCTGCGGATGCATAGTCTGCGGAAAAAGCTGTGTGCGATGCCAAATGGAGTAAAAACAAGATTTGCCGGGTTGCTGCGAGAATTGCTGCGACGTTTTGACGAGAACGAAACCGGAGCGGACACTGGCCAACCGCCGCGACCGGTAACGTCAACCGCACCGCCACCACCCGTTCCCATTCCGCAATTTGGCACCTCCCGGCCAAAACCGGTTGCGCGTCCCGCATCCTCCGAACCGGGGACGGCCGAAAACTCCGGCGAACTGGAACTGCCGCTGCAATCCATTCTGGAGAACCTGCCGCCGCAACTGCACGCGCGGTTGACGTTGACGGACGCCGACCTGGGCCGCGCCAGCATCTCGATTTCGGTCGAAAAAATCATGCCGCAACTGGCCTCGGGCGTCGTTAAAATCACCTTTGGCGAATTGCGTAAGGCCGCGCCCAGCCTGTTCAATATTGACGAGGAATATGATTCACTTCCTGTGGTGCTGCCGCTCAGCAAGGTGCTGGCGCGGCTGAGTTTCAATTCGCTGGTTCGCAACCCGGCGCAAAAACACCTCGAAGTGCCGGCGGAAATTACCGGACCTTTCAATGGACGCGGAGAAGGAGTCTCCATTTCCAAGACCACGGTAAAACCGACGCCGCCACCCGCACCGCCAGTGCGAATGACGACGCCGGCTCCCCGCATCCCGGCCAAAACCGCGCCGCCCGTGGCGCCGCCGCCGCCCGCATTTGTCCCGCGCGCGATCAAACCCGAGCCCCCGGCTCCGACCCCGGCGCGCAATGGCAATGGCAACGACAATGGTCTGCCGGTGCAGCCCATCATTCCGGGCCTTCCCATTCAGCCACCGCCAACCATGCCGCTCGCGCCCAAGCCAACACCGCTCGCGCCGCGGCCGGTGCCGTTCACGCCGAAGCCCGCCCCGGTCACACCGGAGTCCGCGACGATCCAGGCGCCGCTGACCGCCCTCTCGGAGGGCTGGCCGGAGGCGTTGCGAAAGGAAATCGCGCAATTGATTTCAGCCAATGCGCAGGTCGCGTTGCCGGTGAATCTGGTGGAGCCCGCGCTCAAGCGCGGACGCGTGATCTTTACCTGGCGGAATTTGCGCTCATGGATCAAACCCATACCCGCGGCGGTTTCCATCCATGATGGTCTGGAATTGGAACTGCCGTTGAAAGTGATTGCCCCGCTCTTTCTGGCCCGGCGGGTGGACGCGGTTAAAATGGCCCCGCCGCAGCAGCCGGCATCGCTCCCGGCGGAGATTCCGAATTTGTTTTTTGGTTTTCCGCAACCACAACCCCCGGCCGAAACGCCGGAACCACCCGGCCAGGCGCCGCTGCCGGATGAAACGCATTTCGCATCCAAATCAGCGGACGCCAAATCGTCGGAGTCCAATTCCAATTACTACGTCTGGGGTGACACCAGCGACACGCCGCAGTTGGACACGCCGCAGTTGGACACAACGGAATATCGACGCACACCGGGGCCCGTGGCTCCCGCGACGGATTTCAGCAGCCGCCAAACGACGCCCAAGGAAGTCATCGCGCGGGCGATGGCGCTGAAAGGCGTCGCCGGCGCGCTCGTGGCGCTGCCGGACGGTTTGATGGTGGCCAGCCAGATTCCATCCGACCTCAACGCCGACACCCTGGCAGCCTTTCTGCCCCAGATTTACGGCCGCGTCAGCCAATCCACCAAGGAATTGCGCATGGGCGAATTGAACAATTTGAATTTCACCGTTGGCAACGTGCCGTGGAAGGTGTTCCGCATCCACGGCGTCTATTTCGCCGCGTTCGGTCGCGCCGGCGAACAATTGCCGACCATGCAGCTGGCCCAGTTGGCCGGTGAACTCGACCGTAAAAAACAATAATCCTATGGCCATCATCAACCAAGCCACTCGCGAACTGCAGGTTAAAATCGTCTATTACGGCCCGGCAATGGGCGGCAAGACGACGAACCTGGTTCAAGTCCACGACCACGTCCAGACCGCCGCCGGCAACAAAGGCAAGCTCGTCTCGCTGGCGACCAGCTCCGACCGCACGCTCTTTTTCGACTTCCTGCCGATTGAGGCCATGACCATCCGCGGGTTCAAGACCAAGTTCCAGCTCTATACCGTGCCCGGCCAGGTCATTTATAACACGACCCGCCAGCTCGTTTTGCGCGGCGTGGACGGCATCGTATTCGTGGCTGACTCGCAATTCGAGAAAATGCCCGAAAACGTTGAGAGTTTCCAGAACCTCACGGACAATTTGCAGTCGCTCAAACTCAACCTCCATGACATTCCCTATGTGCTGCAATACAACAAGCGTGATCTGCCCAATGTGGCCCCGACGGAATATATGGAATTTCTGCTGAACAACCGCGAAGTGCGGGTGCCGTCGTTCACCGCGACGGCCCACAGGTGCGAGGGTGTGTTCGAGACGCTGAACATGATTACGCGCCTGTTGCTGCACAAATTCATCAACCAAAGCGTTCCACAGTACGCATGACATGGCTACTCTCCCTCAACTCACCGAGGAGGATATTCATAAACTGGATGAGACCCTCCGTGACTTCAATGCCAGCGCTGACGCCGCCGTCTCGCTGATCATTGACAAGGGCGGTTTTCTCATCACGCACCAGGGCGACTCGGAAGAATTTGACCTGACGACCATCGCGGCGTTGGCCTCCGGCGCGTTCATGGCCAATCAGACCATCGCCGGCCTGGTCAGTGAAACGACCTTCAACAGCACCTACCAGCAGGGTGAAAACCACAGCCTTTTTGTCACCAACGTGGACGACCATTGTCTGCTCGTGGTGATTTTCAAATCCGAAACCGGCGTGGGTGTGGTCAAATACTACGCCGCCGCCGCCGTCAAACGCATCGCGCGCCAGCTCAAAATCGCGAAGAAACGCGCCCCCGACGAAGGCCTCGACCTTTCGATGCTCAACGTGGCCGACACCCAGTACTTTTTCCGCAAAAAGGAAAAGGAACCGGGCGGAAAAAAGCGCCAGTAATTCCCCCTAACCCAGCCGGCTGTGGGTGCCGTCGCAGAACGGCGCATTCGCCGAATGCTTGCAGCCGCACCACGCCACGGTTTTGACCTCGGTGATTTCCACCCGCTTCGGCGCCAGGCCGGTGCCTTTGTGCGAGCCGTCACAAAACGGCTGGCTTTTGGACCGGCCACAGGCGCACCACCAATACTCACCGGGTTCCATTTTTTGAACATACGGAGATTTTTGGGCAATGACTGGTTCTGGCATAATTTTTTCCTTTCTGGCCGATGAAGTAACGAAAGGGCGGGAAAGAAGCAACCTTCAAAATCCTTTTCTTTAATCGTCACCGCCCGGAGGTTTCGCGGCGGCGGTATTCGTCCAGAATCGCGGCGGTGGCGGACGCCCCGCACCGGCTGGCGCCGAGCTCACGCGCGCGTATCAAACTGTCCAGGTCACGCACGCCACCGGCGGCTTTGATTTGAACCTTGGGCGAGCAGGCCGCCCGCATCAACTCCAAATCGTGCGCCGTTGCGCCCCGGTAGTTATAACTGCCGTCCGGCTGCTTTACGAAACCGAAACCCGTGGACGTTTTCACCCAGTCAGCGCCCGCCCGTTCGCAAATCCGGCAGAGCTGGCGCTTGAAATTGTCGCTGTCCCGACCGGCGCCGCCCTGGGTCAGATAATCATTCTCGAAGATGACCTTCACTTTTGCCCCATGCCGGTGCGCTTCGTCGCACACGGCCTTTACGTCGCGTCCCACGTAATCCCAATCCCCGCTCAGCGCCTTGCCGACGTTGATGACCATGTCAATTTCTACCGCGCCGTCCCGGCAGGCCAGCTCGGTCTCGTAACGCTTCGATTCGGTGCACGAATTGCCGTGGGGAAATCCGACGACACACCCGACACGCACACTGCTGCCGGCCAGCAGTTCGGCGGCGCGTTTGGCGGCGTAAGGTTTGATGCAAACGGACGCCACGCCGTATTTCACGGCGAGGTGGCAGCCGTCCTCCAGCTCCCGGTCCGTCAGGGCCGGATGCAGCAGCGAATGATCAATCATCCCGGCCAGTTGTTCATAGGTGTATTTCACAATGCGCCAAACCTATTCCAATCCGCCGGAAACGTAAATCGCCCTTTGCCCGGATGCGAATCGGCTACATCAGCATGTTTCGCATGGCGTCAATGAAGGCGTGGACCGTGGCGGGCACGGCCAGATTGCCGCTGCGCCGCCAGCTTAACGAAAAGAAAACGCCTACGGCGATGTGGATGCAAGGCAACAAAACAACCAGCGTCATCAACGGTTGAATCCCGGTTACCCCCGCAATCGGCAGATGCCACCAGCCCCACAAGGTGGAAACAAAAGTGGCTGTCCACCATTGGCCCTGGTCCCCGGGCTGAAACACATGCGAATCCAGCGCGCCGCGGAACACGACTTCCTCCAACACAAAACACACCGGCACATAGAGCACGAAACTTTGGACACCGGTCATGGCCATGGCCCCGGTCAGCACGATGGGCTTGTGCAACAATGCCCAACGGGCAAACGCACCCAACAACATGGTTCCACTGCCAATAGCCCCGGCAGTCAGCATGCAAAATCCCAGCTCTTTCCAGGTTCGCCTTGTGAACCGGCAAAATCCGAATGCGGCGCCGCAAGCCCCGATGATGCAACACATATACCAGAGGATTTCCGGAACTTGGGACGACCAGTCCACCGAACGGATAGTCTGAACCAACTTCACCGTGGGCAAAACCACCAGGCAAAACCCAAGCAGAATTCCCAATCGGTTCAGTCGAAACCGCTCCGCGTCCCGAATCCAGAGAGTGACCAATGATTTTTTACGCACCAGGAGTTGGAAAATCACCACCAGCGGAACGCCGACCACCAAATAACTGTCTCCGCCCAGGCGAAACATCCACCCAATGGCCATCCAGATGCCAACAAAAATGGTAACTTGAACGCACCGGACGAACTGGCGCGGTGGTGAAGTCGTTTGGAGTAGGGGTGGTTTTTCAGGCATCGCTTCGTTCACGGATTGGACTGAACTCTGCCTCTTTCCGAATCCGCGGCCAACCATTTTCAGCACCATGAGAGACCTTGGTAAAACTGGAGCGCCGGTCTCCGACCCGGCTCGAAGGGGATTTATCGTCCAAATGCGCTGGAGCGGGGGCCGGCGCATCCGTATCGCGCATAACCGGTTTTGCAGAGGGCTCGATCAATTTTCCAGTGGCGTTCCCATCGGACGCGCGTAGTTTTCCATTATGCCCATCGCCTACCGCCAATGGGGCACGGATTTGGATGCCAACGCGCGCCAACAGATGGAAAATGCCTGTCGGTTGCCTGTCTCTGTCGCCGCGGCGCTCATGCCCGACGCCCACGTCGGCTACGGTTTGCCCATCGGCGGCGTGCTTGGCACTGACCATGCGGTCATTCCTTATGCCGTGGGCGTGGACATCGCCTGCCGCGTCAAGCTGACTGTGCTCGATTTGCCGGTGGACTCGCTGCGCCGCCGCGAGACCGACCTCATCCGCGCCATTGAAGCCGAGACTCGTTTCGGTGTCGGCGCGGAATTCAAGCATCGCCGCACCCATCCGGTGATGGACGCCGACTGGTCCGTCAGCCCCGTCACGCAACGTTTCCGCGACAAAGCCGCCGCGCAACTCGGCACCAGCGGCAGCGGCAATCACTTCGTCGAATTCGGCGAATTCGCGGTCGAGAACCAGCAACTCGGTTTGGAGCCGGGAACTTACCTCGCCTTGTTAAGCCACAGCGGCAGCCGCGGTACCGGCGCGCAGGTCTGCGACCATTACAGCCGCCTCGCCCGCGCGAAACACAAGGATTTGCCCCGGGAACTCAGCTACCTCGCCTGGCTCGACCTCGATTCCGCCGACGGCCAGGAATATTGGGCGGCCATGGAGTTGATGGGCCAATACGCCTCCGCCAATCATCATCTCATCCATAAACATATCGCGCGGCACCTGGGCGCGAACGTTTTGTTGGACCTCGAGAACCACCACAACTTCGCGTGGAAGGAACGTCACAGCGGGCGCGACCTCATTGTCCACCGCAAAGGCGCGACGCCGGCCGGCGCGGGCGTGTTGGGTGTGATTCCCGGCTCGATGGCCAGCCCGACGTTTGTGGCGCGCGGCAAGGGCAACGTCGAGTCACTCAACTCCGCCTCGCACGGCGCGGGCCGTTTGATGAGCCGCCACCAGGCGAAGGAAACCTTCAACTGGAAGACGGTAAACCCTTATCTCGAAGAACGCGGGGTGAAACTGATTTCCGCCGGCCTCGATGAAGTTCCAATGGTCTATAAAAACGTCGAGGCGGTCATGGCCGCGCAGACCGATCTGGTGGAACCGCTGGCGAAATTTTTCCCGCGCCTCGTCAAGATGGCCCCGGCCGGCGAACGGGCAGAGGATTAGTCACAGTTAAAACACGGTTGACCAAGCGCCGCAGGCGCGGCGCATCTGCAGAAGGTCACCCCTCGCCAAATGATAAAGGCCGGCCGGCGGCGGCATAATCGGATGGTATCCTCCTGAGCGGAGCGTGAAAATCTTTTCGACAGGCTCCTGCAAAGACGTCGCGCTGATTCCACCGGGCATGGAGGCCATTGAACGTGGATTCGGAACTGAAGTGGATTATGGGCAGATAGTAAAAACCTGCAGCCTCACCCCCGTTGGTAAAGCCCCTGCAATTCGGCACAGCCCGGCGGAAGTGGTGCAAGTGGAAAAGACCATTGCTGCCGGAGCGCCGGCGGTGAACCGCATCGAGACCTCGCGTGTTGAAAAACAGAATCACATGTTGCGGACGCATTACCGCCGCCGGACGCGACTCACGAATGCTTTCAGCAAAAAATTTGAAAACTTTCAAGCTGCGGTGGCTCTGAATTTCGCGTATTAGAATTCTCGCAAGACTCACAAATCGTTGCGCCTGACGCCAGCGCCGGCCGCTGGCGTTGACAGCAGCGCGCGGACGGTTGAAGAACCGGTCAAACGTTGTGGAGAATAAACAGGACTATCTCGCGAGGGTAGAGGTTGCGGTTTCGCAGTTGTCTGACTGTGGGGCGGCCTACCGGGAAACTGTGCCTGTCAAAGAGGTTTTTCGTGGCCAAACGGTTTGGGAAGGTAAGGTTGAGGTTTTCGACCTGTCCGGCCATCCCAAAGCCAGGCGCGCTTACGCCTGGAGCCACCGTGAAGGTCAGAATGACGAAGGCGAACGGTTTGTGGTTGTGCTCGAAATCCCGCCGGTTGTGTCCCCATTAACCGCTGTGCGGGCTTCAATCATGTTCGACGCCAAAAGACGCAAGGCCAAAGAGAACTAAAATGCAATCTGCCAATTCCAAACCAGGGCACTGCCCGCTCGTCATTTGCCTGTAAACTGCTTCTTTCTCTGCACTTTCGCGGCGACTTTCAGAGGCGGGCAATCAGCAAACTCCCACTCACCATTCGCGGCAAGGCCAATCACGAAGCGCCACCGGTATTGCCAGGCCGCTTGATCAGCCGTCGAACAGAGGGTCTAAAAAATAAAACTGCTTCTTCATGTAATTAATTTTAGAAAACCTGATGTAAATGTGCTAGAGTGGCGTTGAACCTAAAAAACGCCACGGGCCGGTGGCGCGGCAGCGTGGCCAATTGGGAGGAGGCCGTATGATAAATGCAAGAATGGCAAAAGAAGCCATCGTCCGGGTGGAAAACCGGATGGGCGCGCTGGCCCAGGTCACCAGGAACCTCGCCGACATGGGCATCAATATCGAGGCGGTGATCGCCACGTTGGAGGGCCCCGACGCGGTCATCCGGATGGTGACGGGCGACCATCAGCGGACCATGGACGCACTCCGCGACCAACGGTTGGAAGTCCAGGAAGCGAAGGTGGTCACAGCCGAAGTAGCCCACCGGCCCGGCTTGTTGCGGGAGATCACCGAGAAACTGGCCCGGCAACACATTGACCTGTCCTATCTTTACGGCACGGCGGCGGGAGACAAATGCCTCATCGTTTTCTCGTCCACGAACAATGACTGGGCCGTGAAGGTACTGAACGATTAGAGTGGTCCAGGCAAATCTATAGCCACAACGCGACTTCGGATTGTTGTGCATCGCGAACAACACAACGGTACCCTCTCTCCGCCACGAAGTGGGGGAGAGGGATCGGGGTGAGGTGGTGCCAAGGCGGGGGGACCGCTGTTTTACGGCTACACTTTATTTAAACCGCTTTAAACTAATTCGAACACGATGACCGTTTACTTCGTCCCCTCGACCCGCTGGGCGACTTCGTCGGCGATTTTCGCCGCCGTCTGCTTGACGTTCTTGTCCAAGTCACCTCTGGTCAGGACGAAGTGAACGGGCACGGAGAGCGGGCTGAGCACAATCGTGGCCGCCGCGCCCGGGGCCTTGCCGCTGCTGGCGCTGGTGTCAATCTGATAGAACGGCTGGGGCGCGCCGTTCGAAAGATGGTCGGTGATGGTTTCCACCTGGAGGTCCGTCCCGCCAAATCCCAGGCCGACCACTGCCCGGCGCAAACGGTTGCCCTGCTGGACTTCTGTGAAGACGCCGCGCACCAGCCAACCCGTGGTCGGCAGGGGATCTCCCGTTTCCTGCCGGATGGCTAGAATCCCTTTATTGGCCAGCTCCTGAACGATGGAGTCGGCCATCAAATTCACCAGTTTATCCGCCAGCGCCTGCGGATCGTCGGATTGTCCCAGGAGAAAATTGCGGACCGGTCCGCTCCGACCCAGCGGCGTCAGCGCGCTGCCGGTCTTTTTGACGTTCTCGGCCTGCAACTCGAAATTAGCCACGTAAACCACCGCCGGTTTGTCCGCGGGCGCGGCTGACAGATCCCGGGTGCCGGTGACCCTGGCCGAACTGCAGCCTGCCATCAGACCAGCACCAAGCGTGGCAAAGGCGGCAACGAGAAATCCGGTTTTGAAGCGCAATGAGACGCTCCCCTCGACAGGCATAAAGTATCGTTTCATGGGTTTGGGGATGAGTTGTTGATTTTGGTTGTCTAAAAATCAAGGTTTACCAGTTGGTTCCAATGGCTTCGCTTTCTTTGAGCCTCTTTTTTCCGCAAACTGTTGCAACACAACAAAAAACGAAGGGACAAACAGCACGGCCAGACAGGTGGAAGCGAGCATGCCGGAGGCGACGGCGATGCCGAGGGATTTGCGGGCACTGGCGCCGGCCCCACTCGCGAACACCAGCGGCATCACGCCCAGAACGAAAACAAACGACGTCATCATGATGGGCCGGAAGCGGACCTGTGCCGCCTCGACGGCTGACTCCAGTATACTCTTGCCGGCCGCGCGCCGTTCCCGCGCCATCTCCACGATCAGAATGGCGTTTTTGGCCGAGAGCGCGATGAGCAATACCAATCCAATTTGAACATAGATATTGTTGGCCACACCCAGTGCGAGCAGCACGCTGACCGTTCCCAACAGGGCGAGCGGCACCGCGAGAATGACCGCGGCGGGCGTGATCCAACTTTCGTACTGTCCGGCGAGCATCAGGTAAACCAGCAGGATCGCCAGGCCGAAGATGAAATACACGCTGCTACCGACGAGTTTCTCCTGATACGACATCGCGGTCCATTCGAACTGCGTACCCGATCCCAGAATTTTATCAGCAATGGCCTGCACGGCATCCAGGGTCTGGCCGGAACTGAATTTGGCGGCCGCAGCTCCGTTGATGGTGGCCGACGGAAACAGGTTGTAGAGTTGAATCACGGCCGGGCCGACGGTAGACTGGATGTCGGCCAGCGTGCCGAGCGGAACCATCTGGCCTGACTGGCTGCGGACGTAATAGCTTTTGAGATCGCCGGCCGTCAGCCGCTGTTTCGCGTCCGCCTGCGCAAAGACCATGAAGTTGTGACCAAATTTGGTGAACTGGTTGACATAACTGGAGCCCAGATACGTCTGCAAGGTTTCATAGACATCACCCACAGGAACGTCGAGCGTCTCCGCCTGGGAACGGTCCACCGTCACGGCAATCTGCGGCACCTGCGAACGGAACGGCGTAAAAGCGGCCTGGACTGCGGCATTGGTTCGAGCGCTCGCCAC
>DASZAB010000153.1:0-57194 GCA_035945675.1 Verrucomicrobiia bacterium
ATTTTCCCGGCTTTGCTGGCGTCGCTCCTGCTCACGGGGTGCGTCACGCAAACGGTGGATTGGCAGGCGCGCGTCGGCCAGTACACCCGGGACCAGGCCATCGTGGATTTGGGGCCGCCGGACAAATCTGCCAGGCTCTCCGACGGCACGATCGTGGACGAATGGCTCACGCAGCGCAGCCACGTCGTCGTCGCGCCGGAACCGTATTTTCTGGAGCCGGGCGCTTATTTCGGCGCGGACACGCCCGGTTACACCGAGACCTACGTGCCGGATTATTTTCTGCGTCTGACGTTCGGTCCCGACGGCAAACTCAAAGCGTGGAGAAAATTCGCCAAATAAATCTGCTTCCGCCTGCCTGAGGCTCGTGTTTAACTCGTCGCGATGAACGTCAACCTCGGCATCTGGAGCAAACTGACCATCGGCGCGTTTGCCCTGGTCGTCATTGCCGTATTGCTCCTCATCGGCATGTGGAACCTGCCGCTCATTCAGCAAAACGAGCGGATGCGCGCGGATATTTTGCGGCTGCAAACCCAGCTTCAGATTGAGGAGGCCAAGTCCAGGCAACTCCAGGCCCAGATTGACGAATTGCAGAACGACCCCGGCGCGGTCGAACGACTCGCCCGCGAAAAACTCGGATATGCCAAGCCCGGGGAAACCGTGATTCATTTTGAACCCGCCACCAACGCCCCGCCCCGCTGAACCATTCCAGTTACGATTTTCGATTGACGATTTACGAGCGGCCTCTGAGATCACGCGGGGTTTGCCATTTAAAGCCTGCCTGCTGACGGCCTATGATTTGAAAAACGACTGCATGCCCTCGATTTCAAATAACGGGCGTCCATCGCAAATCGTAAATCGTAAATCGTAAATCCCTGGCCGGGCTAGACCGTCATTATTTCCTTTTCCTTGCTCGTGACGTGCGTGTCAATCCTGGCGCTGTATTGGTCGGTCAATTTCTGCAAATCCTTTTCCGCCTGTTTTTCCTGGTCCTCGCTTATGCCGCTGTCGTGCCCGTGCTTCTTCAACTGCTCCATCGCGTCGCGGCGCACGTGCCGGATGGCCACGCGTCCGTCCTCGGCCATCTTCTTGATAAGCTTGACGAATTCCTGCCGCCGTTCCTGGCTCAATTCCGGAAACGCCAGCCGGATGATTTTGCCCTGGATGGCCGGGTTAAGACCGATATTCGATTTCTGAATCGCCTTCTCGATCGGATGCAACGAGTTCATGTCCCACGGTTGCACCACCAGCATGCGCGGCTCCGGCGTGGTGATGCCCGCCAATTCCCGGATGCGCATTTGCGAGCCATAGACCTCCACCATGATGTTTTCCACCAGGGAAGCCGATGCCTTGCCCGTGCGCACGCCGGCGAATTCGTTCAAGACCACCTGTTCGGTCTTGATCATCTTGTCCTCTGCTTCCAGCAGGATATCGTCGGGTGTCATAGCTGGTTTCCTTTTTGCCCTTTTTCGAGCTTGCTGTATAGCGTAAAAACGGATGCAAAAAGGCCGTCGTCAGGCTAACAAGGCCGAGGCGCCGGGTCGAATGAAAATTGTAGCGCCAGATTTTAAACACGGATGTTTGGTCAAGAACATCCTGCCTGATCCCAACCTGCTTTCCAAGATTTTCGCAACCTTCACCACGCGCTGACGGCCGGATGAATCCTCCACTCCGCTCATTGCGCCGGGATCGGGTCGTGGTTAGACTCTGCACGTGGCGGACATTGTTTTAACCACGCTCAACGCGAAATATATTCATGCCGCGTTTGGCCTGCGCTATCTGCTGGCCAACCTGGGTGAACTGCGGCCGCGCGCCTGCCTTGCCGAGTTCGACATCAACCAGCGCCCGCTCGACATCGCGGAAATCCTGCTCGCGCGCAATCCCAAAATCATCGGTTTCGGCATTTACATCTGGAACGTCGAACCGACCACTGAAGTCATCGCCACCCTCAAACTTGTCCGGCCCGATATCAAAATCATCCTCGGCGGTCCGGAAGTCAGTTACGAGACCGAGGAGCAGAAAATTGCCCGGCTCGCCGACCATGTCATCACCGGTGAGGCCGACCTGAAATTTGCCGAGGTGTGCCGGGTTTTGCTGGAGCGCCGGGCACCGCCTCGGCTCGATGGATCGTTTTCGCAGCACGCCGGGGCGGTGCCCGGCGCTCCATTGCCCAAAATTATTCCTGCCGAATTGCCGGAACTTTCCCGACTCGCCCTGCCGTACGACCTTTACTCCGATGACGACATCGCGCATCGGATCATTTACGTCGAAGCATCACGCGGCTGCCCGTTCACATGCGAGTTTTGCCTGTCGTCACTCGACATACCGGTCCGGCAGGTTCCGATGCCGAGGTTGCTTGAGCAATTGCAGCGTCTGCTCGATCGTGGCGTGAAACAGTTCAAATTCGTTGATCGCACGTTCAATCTCAACGTCAACAGCAGCAAAACGATTCTCGAATTCTTTCTGGCACGCTATCGGCCCGGCCATTTCTTCCATTTCGAGATGATCCCTGACCGGCTGCCGGAGCCGTTGCGCGAAATCATCGGCCAATTCCCCCCCGGCGCGCTGCAATTCGAGGTCGGCATCCAGACGTTCAATCAAGAAGTCAGCCAGCTCATCAGCCGCCGGCAGAATTACGAGAAGCTCGCCGATAATGTCCATTTCCTGCGTGGTAAAACCGGTGTCCATATCCATGCCGATTTGATTATGGGTTTGCCCGGGGAAACCCTGGAAAGTTTTGCCGCCGGATTCGACCGGCTCATTGCGCTCGGCCCGCAGGAAATTCAGGTCGGCATTTTGAAACGGCTGCGCGGCACGCCGATTGTCCGGCACGATACCGAGTGGCAGATGGTTTACAGTCCGCATCCGCCTTACGAAATCCTGCAAAACAAGCTGATCAATTTCACCACGATGCAGAAGTTGCGGCGGTTGGCACGCTACTGGGATCTGGTCGGCAACAGCGGCAACTTCGTCGAAACCACGCCGTTGCTTTGGGGCGGACATGAAGTTCCGCCTTCGGGCAGTCCAGCCGGGGCACTAGCGGACGGCCAGCCGGCTAAAGCCGGAACTCCAGACCCTTCCCCGTTCCAGGCCTTCCTTCGCTTCAGCGAATGGCTCCATGGACGAACCCGCCGGACGGACAGCATCGCGCTGATGCGATTGATGGCATTGCTCTTTGAATTTCTCACCGGTGAACTCCGGCTCGACCCGAAGCCAGTTGCTGAAGCGCTTTGGCGGGATTACCAGCGCGGCGGCCGCCATGACAAACCGGTTTTCCTGAAGGACTTTCTGCCGGCCGAGGCGACGGTGATTTCATTGCGCAAAACCGAAGTCGCCTTGCCCAGGCGTCAAGCCCGGCATCTGGTGTAAATCTCCTTTTGGGAACAAGCTGTTAATAGATTTCCCGCGTTTTTCCTATATGTGCCCGCAACATTTGTTAGAAATGGTAGTTAGAGCCGATTATGCTTCTGCGGCACAGAAATCAGGTCGTAAACGTGGTTAGTGCCATTGTCCTGGGGTTTATCCTTTGCGCATTTCTGTTTCTGGCGGTCTTACTGTTTCTATCGCCAACCCTGCAATAATCGCGCAATTTTACATTCCCATCCGGCCGGTGCTTAAAAACGCCTTCCTGGCGCAGCGAGCGTAAACCCTTGCAATCCAATATTTTCAAATTAGCTTGCCACGAGCTTGAGCATCGGTTATCATTCTTCCGTCTGTTAGATAACTTGTCTCTTACGGTCATGGAAAATCCTCAAGTGAACCTGGTTCAGTGATGATTTGAAACCCGGCAGTCGGGAACGGTCCGCGAAAGGCAGCTAGTTTGAACAATAAATCATCAAATGAGTACAAAATTGTTTGTAGGAAATCTTTCCTTCAACACGACTGAAAATGACCTGCAGGAGGCGTTCGCCGCCCACGGCACGGTCGTCGAAGCCAACCTCATGATGGATCGGATGAGCGGCCGTTCGCGCGGCTTTGCTTTTGTCACGATGTCCACGCCCGAGGAAGCGCAGAAGGCGATTGCGGCCATGAACGGCGCAACGCTGGGCGACCGCGCGCTAACGGTGAACATCGCGCGCCCGAAAGAGGAGCGTCCCCGGGGCGAGCGCGGTCCGCGCCGTGACTTTCGCGGCGGTGGCGGCGGTGGCGGCGGTGGCGGCGGCGGCGGCCATCGGGAGCGTTATTAATCAGAAATAACCAATTTGGTCAGGGCGACGTTCGAACCGAGCGTCGCCCTGAATTATTCCCTCGCAGAATCAGTTTTGCATGGAAGAACATATAGAAGTCGAAGGGCGCATCACGTCGGTGCTGGCCGGGACCATGTTCCGCGTCGAGTTGGATAACAAGCATCAGGTGCTCGCGACCATTTCCGGCAAGATGCGAAAACGCTTCGTCCGCCTCACGGTCGGCGATCGGGTCAAGATGGAAATGTCCCAATACGACTTGAACAAGGCGCGCATCGTCTGGCGGCTGGGCTGACGCTTTTTGCCCTGCCACATGGAGGATTGATAAAAGCGCCCCCACCTGCTTTCCCCGACCGGCGGCGGAGAGATTGGCTTCCAGCCGGGAGCGGGGTCTTATTTTATTGGGATGGCAAATCGGTTTTGATGACCCCGCACCAGACCCGTGAAAACGGTCACGACCGCACCCGGGTTGAACTGCTCGCTGATTTTTAGAGCTTTTTCAAAAATTGTGCAGCCGCCGACGCTGGTCGGCGCAAATCGAATAGGAGGGATAAATATGGCGCGAACTGACGTTCGCGGCCACGAGATCAATTGAATTGCTCCAGAAATTCTTCCGATCGTTTGCCGGCGCCCACGATGATGAGTTAATGAAATTGTCAACGGCCGGTCACGACGATAGGTTGTGGGCCGTACTATGATGCCCGCCCAGCAAATGGCCACATTGAATGCGGCAAATTGCGAGGTCGCCTTCGATAATCTGACGCGGCAACTCTATGCCACCGACGCGTCGCCTTACCAGATTGTGCCGCTGGCAGTAGCCTTTCCGAAAAATGCGACGCAAGCCAGTTCCATCATCCAGGCGGCGGCGCAGGCGGGGGTCTCGGTGATTCCGCGCGGCGCAGGCACCGGCCTGGCCGGGGGTGCGATTGGCGACGGTCTGGTCATTGATTTCGCCCGGTACAACCGGCTCATCAGCCGGTTCAACCCGGAGAACCGCAGCATCCGCGTCGGCGCAGGCGTCGTGCTGGATCAGCTTAACGATTTCCTCCGGCCCCAGGGCTTTTGTTTTGGGCCGGACGTGGCGACGAGTTCGCGCGCGACCCTGGGCGGCATGATCGCCAATGATTCCTCGGGCGCGCACGCGCCCTTTTATGGCACCACCGGGATGCACGTCAGCGAATTGAGAATCGTCATGGCCGACGGCGAGGTCCTGAAAATCGGACCGGGCAGCGACAACCTGCCCCGGCAGCGGAACTTGATCGAGGACTTGCTGGCGCTGAATGCGCTGCAAATTGCGGAACGTTTTCCGCCCGGTCTGCTGAAACGCTGGCCCGGCTATGCGCTGGCGCGGGGGGCAAACGAGCCCGGAAATCTGGTCCAGATCCTCTCGGGCAGCGAAGGCACGCTCGCCGCGATTGTTTCCGCCGATTTGAGAATCGTGCCGCTGCCTCCCGGGCGTGGCGTCGGCCTCATCTTCTTTGCGTCGGTAGCCGAAGCGATGCAGGCCACCACGGAGTTGCTCGATTTGATGCCGGCGGCCATCGAGCACGTTGACAGCCTGTTGTTTGAGCAAACCCGCGGCCAGCGCGAATTTCAGGCCGTGCGTGATTTGCTGGAACTCGATGCCAAACCTTGCGAGGCGATGCTGATTGTCGAATTTTTCGAGGAGGCAAATGACCGGCTCGCGCAACTGCAAAAGCGCCGGTTGGGTTTGCGCAAATTGATTTTGCGGACCCAGGCCGAAGCCAACCTGGTGTGGGCGATGCGCAAGGCCGGACTGTCATTGCTGACCGGCCGCCAGGGCGCTGCCAAACCCGCCTGTTTCGTTGAAGACACGGCGGTGCGTCCGCGGGATTTGCCGGCCTATTTTGCCGGTCTGCAGCGGTTGATGGCGCGGGTCGGCGTACAGGCTTCCTACTACGGCCACGCCGCCGCGGGTCTGTTGCACGTGCGGCCGGTGCTGGATTTGCACAACGCGGACGATTTAAAAAAATACCGGCAGATTGCCGATGAAGTGGCGGCGCTGATTTCGCAGTTCAAAGGCACGCTGGCCGGCGAGCACGGCGTCGGCATCGCCCGCACCGAATACCTTAAAGACCAGGTCGGCGACGAGCTTTATCAGGTCATGCGGGAGATCAAACAGGTCTTCGACCCGGACAATTTGTTCAATCCGGGCAAAATCATTTCCGATGGCCGCTACAAAATTGACAGCCATCTGCGGATGGGCGCGGGTTACTCGCTAAAACTGCCCTTCGAGCCGCTGCTGGCGTTTGCGGCCAAAGACGGTTCGTTCACCGCCAATCTTGAGCAGTGCAACGGGTGTGGGGGTTGTCTGAAGCAAACGCCGACCATGTGCCCCACCTTCATCGCCACCGGCGTGGAAATCATGTCCACCCGTGGCCGGGCGAACGCGATCCGCGCGGTGCTGGAATTACGCGAAATCAAGGGCGATCCGTTGCGCTCGCAGGAATTGGATGCGGCTTTAAGCAACTGTCTGTCCTGCCGGGCGTGCACCACCGAATGCCCCTCCAACGTGAACCTGCCGCTGTTAAAGGCGGAACTGCTCAACGCGCGCATCCGCCGCGATGGCTTGCGGTTGCGCGAACGGCTGTTCGGTTCGGTGGACCAGTTGGGTCAGTGGGGCTGCAAAATGCCACGCGTGGCCAATGCGCTGCTGGAATTCCTTCCAGTGCGCTGGATGAGGAACCGCATCTGGGGCATTACGACCCGGCGTCCCATGCCGCGTTTTGCGCCAATCCGCTTCGATCATTGGTTTGCCAAACACCAGTCGTCCGCGGCTGCGACCCGTGGCCGGGTCATCCTTTGGGATGACACGTTCATGCGCTATTACGAGCCGCAGGTTGGTGTGGCTGCCGTGGCGGTGCTCGAAGCGGCGGGTTTTGAAGTCACGGTGCCGGCACAACGCCAATGCTGCGGACGGCCTGCCTTCAGCCAGGGCGACCTCGATAAAGTCACCAGGCTGGGCCAGCACAATCTCGCGTTGCTGAATGCGGACGCGGGCGGGACGCCGATTATTTTTCTCGAACCCTCCTGTTTTTCAATGTTTGTGGAGGATTACCGGGAGTTGAACCTGCCGGACGTGGAAAACGTCGCGCGCCGCTGTTTTCTGTTTGAAGATTTCATTGAAAATTTTCTGAGTTGGGAACCCGGCGGACTCACCTTCAACAACCGGGCCGGGCGGTTGATTATTCATCCCCATTGCCATGCCCGGGCGCTGTCCAACCCCAACCTCATGCGGCAACTGGCCGAGCGGCTGCCGGAGAAGACCGTGACCCTGTTGGACTCGGGTTGCTGCGGCATGGCGGGCGCATTCGGAATGCTCGAGTCAAAATACGACCTTTCGATCAAGGTCGCGGAACCGCTGATTCAAAAGGTCATGAACCAGCCGTTTGGAACCACCGTCGTGGCCTCCGGGGCCAGTTGCCGCCAGCAAATTCGACATCTGGCCACCGTCCGGCTGCGGCACATGGCCGAAGTGCTGGCCGAATCCCTGGCGTGATTCACCCGTAAATATCCGCCAGCGCGCCGGGCAATTCCGGGAACCGGAATTTAAAGCCCCTCTCCAGAAAATGCCTCGGCCGGCAACGCCGCCCGGTGAGGGCCAGCGACGGTTCGGTTTGCATCAATCGCGAGCCCAGCCGCACCGCCCAGACCGGTGCCGGTGGGCACCAGGGCCGGTGCAGGGCCCGGCGCAGCTCACGCATGAATTCGGCGTTGGTGACCGGGTTGGGGCTGGTGGCGTTGAATACGCCGACGACGTCATCCCGCTCGATCGAGTCCAACCACATTTGGTTCATGTCCGCCAGATGAATCCAACTGACGTATTGCCGGCCGCTCCCCGCCGCGCCGCCCAAAAAGCATTTGGTCAATTGGCCCAGCACGGAAAGCGCGCCGCCATGGCGGGCCAGCACCAGGCCAATCCGCAGCAGCACCCGACGCGTGTTGGCCAGAGGAACAATTTTGAATGCACTTTCCCAAAGCCGGCAGGTTTCCACCGCTTCGCCCTGGCCGGATGCCGTGTTCTCCTCGCACCACTGATCCGCCAGGTCGCCGTAATAGGCGAGCGACCCGGCCTGTACCCACGCGCGCGGCGGATGCGCCACGTGGTCAAACGCCGCCGCCAGGGCGTTGACGGAATTGACACGCGATTCGACAATTTCGCGCCGGTTTTCCGGCGTGTGCCGGCAATTCACGCTGCGTCCGGCCAGATTAACCACCGCCGCCGCACCGTTCAAGAATTGGATCCATTCGCCCAACGTCTTGCCGTCCCACGCCACTTCCACAATGCCGTCGGTGCGTTCGCGCGGCGAACGGGTCAGCACCACCACGTCGTAGTTCTTATTGAGTAATTTTCTGGCGAGTGACCGGCCCAGAAAACCGCTCCCGCCCGCCAACACAACACGTCTTTTGTTCATGACCCGTCTCTTTCCAACTTCAATTCCGGCGAATGCCGCCCGGTCAACGGATGGGCACCCCACCGGCCCTGTTCCAGCTCTTCCAGCCATTTCCGGGCCAATTTACAGGTGGTTTCCACGCTCAAATGTTCATGGACCGGGGGATATTTTTCGAGGTTGGCGAGGGTGAGCTTAAGCAACGCGACGGCGGGCTGTGGCCGGCCTTTTTGCACGTGAACAAAGGCGCCGGCCAATTGGATCAAACCCTTGTAAAAGGCGCCATTCGGGCCGTGTTTGTCCTTAAGCCACAAATGCTCCAGCACTTCATGGGCCTCGTAAAACAACTGGCGGTTGAAACACTCGAAATAACCGAGGTAATGCGGGTTGAGTTTTTGCCCGTGATGATCGGCGACCATCTCGGCAACGCGTTTGCTTTTGCGGCTCACGGAGTCAGGGTAAAATCCAAGGTCCAAAGCCTAAAGCCAAAAATCGCTCAGATTTTACGCTCGCCCCAATCCTGACCTTCTCCCCCGGGAGAAGGAACAGCACAGACCGCCTTTGATCGCTAATAGGACCGCCTGGCAAATACACTCACTGGATTTCTCACAAGAGCAGCGAACAATTCCCCCTCTCCTGGAGGAGAGGGTCGGGAGGACGGTTGCTAACCCATTTCCAATCGCCGGCCCGGGTGCAATTCCGCGCTGCGACAACCCTCTTGGCCCGGCTATTGCGACATGAGTCGGAAGTATAAATTCCCTGTCGGGGTTGGATTGACGGTGACGCTTTCCATCGATCCGTTGGTGGAAATCGCATAGCCGGCAGGTCCCCAATTCGTTGTGGTCAAATCCGCGTTGGTTTGAAGCACGAAGTTGGTCGCCGAAAGTGACCAGGAGACGGAGACTGCCTCCGAGCCAGCCGAGGCAATCGCTAATTCTGGCGGCGGAGGTTTTTGCGTCAGCACCGTTAGTGTGTTGTCGTTGAAGTTAGCGCTGATTAAAATTGGCCTGCCGCCGCCATTTGCATTTGTCACGGCAATGGAACGCGGACCGTAACCGACCGTCAAATTCGTGCAAAAATCAAATCCGCCACTGCCGTCGTTGGTCAACACCGTGAGTGTGTTGGTGCTGGAATTCGCACAGACTAAATCCGGTTTTCCATGACCATTGATATCAACGGCTGCGACAAAAAACGCCCCCGGGCCCACGTTATACGTGGCGTTGGAGACTAAAATTGAATTCCCGTCGTTTGTAAGCACGGTCAGTGTCCCGCCTCCTGCGGACCCCCGGCCGTAATTCGCGCTGATCAAATCCGGCTTGCCGTCACCGTTGATATCGGTCACCACGACGCATTGAGGGTCAAAACCCACGTTATATGTGGCGTTGGAACCGAAGCCTCCCGTGCCATTATTGGTGAATACGGTTAACGTGTTGGCCAACATATTCGCGCTGATTAAATCCACCTTGCCGTCGCCGTTGATATCAGCAACGGCAACCCAATGAGAATCATCGTCGGAAATTGTTGCGCCAATTCTAAGTGTGGCATCGAGGCTAAAGACGCCCCCATCATTGGTCATGACGGTCAATCCGCCATTTGGATATGGGCTTGTGTTGGCCGCAATCAAATCTGGCTGGCCATCACCGTTCACATCTGCCGACACCACGCATGATGGACCAGTACCCACATCATAGGTGGCGTTGGAATTAAAGCCGCCAACGCCATCGTTGGTCAGCACCTCGAGTTGGCCATTGCCATTATTATTATTGAAAATGGCAACCACCAGATCCGCTTTGCCACTGGCGGTAAGATCCGCGACCAGTACACAGGCCGGATTAGTGCCCGTCACGCTGTAAGTGACATTGGAAACGAAGCCACCGCTGCCATCGTTGGTCAGCACCGTCAAGGCATTGTCTTTGGAATCCGTGCAGATCAACTCCACATGGCCGTCGTTGTTCAGATCGGCCGCAATCACGGAAGACGGTCCGTTGCCCACGGCAATCGTCCTGCTCTCAAAGGCCAGACCTTGCCCAAACGCCAGATGAATTCCCAGACTTTGGGAACAAGTAATGACTATGACTGGCAACAGGTTCTTCATTATTGCGACATGAGCCGGAAGAAGCCGCTGCTGTTGGAGGGCGACAGGACGACTTCATTGTTCAGGTAGCTCAGATTGAGCGCAGGTGTGTTGGTCAACGTCACCCAGTTCGTCGTTGTTAAATTTGAATTTTCCTGCAACACAAAATTGGTGGAGGGAACAATCCAGGAAAAGGCCAGGCCATTGCTGGACGATGCCAGATTCAACTGGGGCATTGGAACGGATTGTGAAACCCAAACTCCTCCGACGTACGGAGGAGGATATTGGTTCTGACTAACCGCCACTGATTTGCTGCCGTCTGCTGAGGAGGCTGCATAATCGTATTCTTCAACCGGCGCGCTATTTGTTACCCAAGTCATGCCGGAGTCAGGTGAAGTTTTTATTATACCACCGGAAAGGACGGCCACTGATTTAGAGCCATCCGCTGAACATGCAAGACCTCCGTTGAAGCCATTCCCTACCCCTGCTAGTGCTCCACCCCATCCGATGAAATTTGTTGACCAAGTCGCACCCCAGTTCGTTGAGACATATAAATCAGAACCCCACACAAATAATTTACTCCCGTCGGCTGACGATGCCCAGCCGAAAGCCCCAGGGGCGGAAAAACTCATTTGCCAAGAAGAGCCTGAGTTCGTGGAGGTAAGGAGTCTAACGGTGTTGCCTCCAACGCCGCCTTCCACTGCCATTTTCGTCCCATCAGCCGAACACCTTACCCCTACCCACTGACGCCCCGATAGGTTGCTCGCGTTGGTAGCCAATTCCCAGGTCGTCCCCGAGTTAGTTGAGATGAATACTCCAAGGCCTGCTTCGGTTGCATACACGAGTGTATTCCCGTCTGCCGAAGCCGCAATAGAAGCATAACCGAGGTCGCTGGATGCTGGGAACCTTTGGACCCAAGTCGCACCCGAATTGGTAGAGACATAAACTACGCTTGGAGCTTGGCCTGCACCGTACGTCGCTGCAAACAACTTGGTGCCATCCGCTGAAGGAGCGATCGAATCACTTAAAGCACCCAGACGGTTCGTCTGCAAGTTCCACGAAGCACCAGAGTCGGCTGAGGTATAAATGCTAACGAAGCCTAGACTATCACTCCCTGCTGCCACCAGCTTACTACCGTCGGCTGACGAGGCAATGGAACACCAGTTTAAGTTGCTCGCTGTTGCTTGTGTCCAAGTCTGGGCGAATGTAGATCCAACCGCGATGAAGAAACCGCCCCACCCCACGGTAATTAACAGCAAGGCTTTCATTCCGAAATTTCATTTAGCCATCTTATAACCTGTTGGTCAAGCAATTTCCAGGCAAAGGCTTGTATCAAACAGAACCTGCAGGCGCTTCGCGTTGACAAGTCTCGCCTCCTGCGACACCCTCGGCCCATGGCAAAACCTGCTTTGGGACGCGGCCTCGGCGCGTTGCTGGGTGGCAGCCCGGTTCTGACCCAACCTGCCCCCGCGCCCGGCGTCCAGTCCCCGGCTCCAACCCCAGTGCCCGCGCCCGCGCCCGACACGCGTGAACACGTCCAGCGCGTGCCGCTGGACCGGCTTCGCCCCTGCCCGCTCCAGCCGCGCAGGGATTTCTCCGCCGAGGCGCTCCGCGAACTGGCCGATTCCATCCGTGAACAAGGCATTGTCCAACCGCTCATTGTCCGTGACCGCGATGGTTACTTTGAATTAATCGCCGGCGAACGTCGCTGGCGCGCCGCCCAGCTTCTCCAATTGCCGGAGGTTCCCGTTATCGTCCGGGAAGCTGATGATCGCGCGGTGCTGGAACTGGCGCTCATCGAAAATCTCCAGCGCGAAAATCTCAACGCGATTGAAGAAGCCCACGGTTACGCACAGCTCGCCGAGCAGTTCCAGCTCACCCAGGAGGAAATTGCCGGCAAGGTCGGCAAGAGCCGCGCCGTGGTGGCGAACGCGCTGCGCCTGCTGAAGCTGCCGTTGGCCGTCCAGAATTTCATCCGCGACGGCCGGCTGTCGGTCGGCCATGCCAAGGTCATTCTGGGGCTGACGAGTGAAAAGGACCAGGCTTTGGTTGCCGAACGCGTGATTAAGGAGGGCCTGAACGTCCGCCAGACCGAGGGTTTGCTGGCCAAATTGCACAAACGCGGTTTGCGCCAGGCGGCAACCAATGCGGCAACGGTCGCGGGACCCGCGGGTGACCCGCACGTGGCCGCCCTGGAAGATCGCCTGCGCGAGGTCTTCGCCACCAGGGTCCAACTCCATTACGCGGAAGGCAAAGGCACGGTGGAAATTTCCTTTTTCAGCGACAAGGAACTGGAACGGATTCTGCAGATTCTGGGCGTCAATCCGGATTAAAAATTGCGCGCGCCGTCCGGTTTTTGCAGAATCTCCGCACGAATGAACACGCCCGAACTGCGCGAACAGTGCGCTCAACGATTACTCGCCGGCGCCGCCACCGCCGGGCGCATGACGGCCTTTGTGGGCCTGGACGGTTTTGTGGATGAAATTCTCCACGTCGTGGACAAGCGCGACGGCGAGAATTCATTTCAACGGCTGGCGACGATTTCAAAACTGGCCGAGCGCCTGGCGGCGGCCGCGGGCAAAAGCACCAACCTTGAAATCGTCAACCGCGTCACCAAGCTCGGCGGCAACGGACCCATCATGGCGAACGCGCTGGCGAGTTTCGGCCTCAAGGTCACCTATCTCGGCAATCTGGGCTGGCCCAATTTGCACCCGGTCTTCGCCGACTTCGCCAAACGCGCCGACGTGCACTCCATTGCCGAACCCAGCCACACCGACGCGCTGGAATTTGACGACGGCAAAATCATGATTGGCAAGATTCAGTCGCTCAATGAGGTGAACTGGCCGAACATTCAGTCGCGCTTCGGCCGTGACCGGTTCACCGCCCAATTCACCGGCGCCGACCTGGTCGGGTTCGTGAATTGGACCATGCTGACCCATATGGAGGAAATCTGGAAGGCGACGCTCAGGGAAATCTGTCCCTCCATGAAAGGCAAACGGCGGGTGCTGTTTTTCGATCTGGCCGATCCGGAAAAGCGCAAACCCGACGACATCCGGCAGGCGCTCAAGACCATCACGGAATTTGAAAAATACTTCGACGTAATTCTGGGGCTGAATGAAAAGGAAGCGCACGAAATCGGCGAGGTATTGGGATTGCAGGCGACCGGCAAATCCTCGGACGCGCTCTCCATGCTGGCCCTGGAAATCAACCGGCTCGTGCCGGTCAACACACTCGTGATTCACCCCGTCAGCCACGCGCTGGCCGCCAGCCAAGGGGCCGTCTCGCTGGTGCAGGGTCCGTTCACGCCCAAGCCGGTGATTACGACCGGCGCGGGCGACCATTTCAATTCCGGTTTTTGCCTCGGCAAATTGCTGGGCCTGGACAATGCGCAATGCGTTCTGACCGGCGTTACCACCAGCGGCCATTACGTCCGCACCGCGCAAAGCCCGACGATTCCGGATCTGGCGAATATGCTGCGGTCCTGGCCAAAAGAAAGTGACAGGTGACACGTGACACGTGACAAGAATTCTATCAGCGGATCGGACGCGGACCGATTGGACTCATTTGGCATCTATCAGATTGCCCGCCGATTGTTCGAGGATTTCTGGCATGACTCGGAAATTCTATGCCAGGACTATCGTGGGCGCGAGTTGAGCAGGCAACAAATCCGCAGCCTGGACTCCGTTTGCGCCAACATGGAGGAAGGCTTTGGTCGAGGATTCGGCAAGGAATTGCCTCAACATCTGAAGATTTCCCGGGGTGAAGCGCGCGAAAGCCGCGGGCGCCACGAACGTTGCCGTCACCTGCTCCCATCAGAAACAATTGCCCAACGCGTCGCCACCCTCACTCATATCCTTGGAGGTTTGAGCAAAACCATCCAAACTATTGAAGGCCGCGCACACGGGAAATCCTGATCGTGCCACCTGCCACATGTCACCTGTCACCTTCAAATGATTTTAGACGTTGTTAAATACGGCCACTCGGTCCTGCGCCAAAAAGGCGCCCGCATTGAAAGTATTACCCGGGAAATCAAAACGCTCGCCGCCGACATGCTGGAAACCATGCACGCCAATAAAGGCGTCGGCCTCGCCGCCCAGCAAATCGGTCGGGCGTTGCAGCTCACAGTCGTTGACGTGCGCGAGGTGAAGGACCGTCCGTCCTGGCTCGAACTGGACGGCAAACCCGCCGACGTGAGTGCCTTGATGCCGCTGGTCTTGATCAATCCCGAAATCACACCGGTCGGCCAATTCGTTACCGGCGGTGAAGGCTGTCTGAGTTTTCCGGAGATATTTGGAGAAATTGCACGGCCCGAATCCGTGGACGTGAAGGCGTTGAATGAAAAAGGCAAGCCGGTGGCATTTCGTGGCGGCGGTCTGCTCGCGCGCGTCATTCAACACGAAGTGGACCACCTCAACGGCATTCTGTTCATTGACCGCATGGACAAGGCGACCAAGGACGGATTGCGTCCGCAATTGGACGCCCTCCAGGCCGCCACCCGGACCGGGTTGCCAAAGAAATAACTGCGAATTACCAGTCTGGACGGGCGGCCGCCAATGAGGGTTGCCTGGTTGCCAAGCTTACCTGGTTTCCGGAGTGCTCTTCCGGGGATGGACCGCGGGTACGGTCAGGATAAAAGTTGAACCCTCCCCCGGCTGGCTTCTGGCGGTGATATCGCCGCCATGATACAACGCAATCTTTCGAACAATGGCCAGCCCCATTCCGGTTCCCTCATATTCGTTGCGGGTGTGCAACCGCTGAAAGGCGTTGAAAATCCGATCCAAATATTTCTCCTCAAAACCAATGCCGTTGTCGCTCACCGTCAAGCGGCAGAGTTTTTGTTCGGGCGAATCGGGGTGAGGAATGATTTGGGCCTCGACCTTGACCATGGGCGCCACTTCAGGCCGGCGGAACTTCAGAGCGTTACCGATCAGATTTTGCAGCAATTGCCGCATCTGCAGCGGTTCCGCGTCAATGACCGGGAGCGCGCCCAGTTCGACGCGTCCTTTGACCAGTTCAATGCGGCCTTCCAAATCTTCCAGAACTCCGCCGGCCGCTTCCGCCAGATTGACGGTCGTGAATGGCTGGGCCTTGGTCGTAACCCGCGAGAAAGCGAGCAGGTCGTTGATCAGAACCTGCATCCGGCCGGCCGCTTTTTGCACCCGGTTCAGATAGTCCGCCGACTCGGGTGCCAGGCTGGCATTCAATTCCTTGAGGCGCTCGCCAAAGACAATGATTTTTCGCAGGGGTTCCTGCAAGTCGTGAGAAGCGACGTAGGCAAAATCCGCCAATTCACGATTGCTGCGTTCAAGCTGGGCCGCCAGTTGACGCAACTTTTCCTCACTCTGATGCAGAGCTTCCTGGGCCACCTTCATTTCGTGAATATCACGGGTAACTCCCACCGTGCCTAAAATTCTGCCGTGACGGTCACGCCATAAAACTTTGCTGCTGATCGACCAGCGTTTGGGGCTGGCAGGATCACGGGGATTATTCTTGAACTGCTCCTGATTGATCACCGGCGCGCCGGTTTCAATGGTTCTCTGCTCATCCAGATAAAACTGCGCGGCCAGTTCCTGGGGAAAGAAATCGAAATCGGTCTTGCCTTTCATTTCCTCCGGCGAATTCAAACCGAAGGCTCGCGCGTGCGTGGGATTGTTCAATACAAATCGGCCCTGCTTGTCCTTGGCGTAAATCTTGTCCGGCAAATTATCAATGACCGTGCGCAGCAGATCCCGCTCCTGCATCAGCTCCTCGATGATCTTCGCCTGCTTGGCGTTTTCCCGCGCCAACCGCGCGTTGGGTTCGGCGTTTTTTGAGTTTTCCTGCGCCCCCATCGAATACCCTTTTGATGCAGGCGAGACCGCCCCGGCCAGCGGTACCGCGACGTCGTTATCAGCTGTATTCATAGGTGAATCGTGAACTGTCCAACTGCTGAAAGCAGGATTAGCGCCACCAGGTATTCTTTAAAGTATTACCAGCCTTTTGAACTGCTAATCAATAGCCCGGCTCTTCTGCCGTTCCATTCCTCTTGCCTTATTTCAAAGCAGGACGGCGCCGGCGCGGAACGGTCTTTTCGTCGATGGGCATGGAACCCGGTGACCAGAAGCTGTTTTCGTCGCGGTCTGCGAGCCGAAAGCTTGTCAGTAAACCTTCCGCAGGTTTGACGGGAGGATATTCAGTTCCGAGCGGTACTTGGCGACGGTGCGGCGGGCGATGGTGATGCCCTTGTCGCCGAGCATCTTCACGACTTCCTGGTCCGACAGCGGTTTGGTGGGTTCCTCGTTCTTGAAGATTTCGGCAATCATGTCCTTCACGCTGGTGTTGGAGACGCCATCGCCGGAGGCGGTTTGCAGGCCGGCGGTAAAGAAAAATTTCATTTCGAACACACCTTGCGGCGTCTGCATGTATTTGGCGGAAACGGCGCGGCTGACGGTGGTTTCGTGAACGCCCACCACCTCGGCCACCTGCGCCATCGTCATCGGCCGCAAATAAGCAACGCCCTTTTCCATGAAGTCGCGCTGGCGTTTGACGATTTCCTTCGCGATGTTCAGGATGGTCTGCTGGCGCTGGTGGAGGCTCTTGATGAGAAATTTCCCGGCGCGGATTTTTTCGCGGATGTAATTCTTCACCTCGGCGGTGTTTTCACCCTGGGACATGAGGTCTTTATAGATGTTGCTGATGCGCAGGTGGGGAATATGTTCGTCGTTGGTGGTCACCACAAAATCGTTGCCGACCTTTTGCACGAATACTTCGGGCAGGACATAATGGTCGGTGTCGGGCAGGAAAGCCCGGCCGGGACGCGGTTCCAGTCGGCCAATGCGGCCCAGCGCGTCCTGGACTTCCTCCACCGTGTGGCCGGTGCCCCGGGCGATTTCCGGGATGCGCCGTTTGCCGAGCGCGTCCATGAAATCACGCACGATGCGATATTCGAGCGAATCCTGCCGGCCGGTCCGTTGCAGTTGGAGCACGAGGCATTCGCGCAAATCGAGCGCCCCCACACCCGGCGGATCGAAGGTTTGAATGACGTCCAACACCTCGCAGATTTTCTCCTCGGGCAAGTTGGCGGTGGCAGCCATTTCCTGAGGCGTGGACTTGAGGTAACCGTAATCGTCAATATTGCCGATGATCAACTCGGCGACGTGACGCTGTTCCTCGTTCAAATCCGTTTCCCGCACCTGATCCATCAAAACCTGCGCCAGCGTGGTCCCCGCAGCCAGCGAATCGAACATGAATTGGCGCTTTTCCTCATCTTCTGCGGACTGACGGATGGGAATGTTGGTTTGCGCAAAATGGTCGCGCCACTCCTGGTCGAGTTGAACCAGCCGGTCAAATTCCGCTTGAAAATCGTCCGCGACGGCGTCGTTGCCTTCGCCGTTTCTCAACAGCGTGGTGTCATTCAGCAGCGTGGTATCACCGGTACTGTCGGCCGGCGGCTCCGGGTGTTCGGCCGGGGTATCGGTTTCCTCCGCGTCAGCGGCCAACGGGTCGCCGAGTTCGGGTTCCGGCGATGACACCTCTTCCAACACGGGGTTCTGCTGCAACTCCTGTTCAACCAACGCCTTCAATTCCAGCGTTGGCGCTTGCAGCAATGCCAGCGACTGCTGCAATTGTGGCGCCAGCACCAGCGATTGAGTCAGGCGGGCTGAAAGTTGTAAACTTTGCACCATCGGCATTTTTAGTTTAGCCCAGTTCCATCAAAGCACAAGCAAAATGGCACAACATTCGCTGCACCAGCAAAATTTGCGGAAAAACTGGATTTTAGCGCCGTTTAAATCCATCTTCCCCTTATGAAACTGATTCTTTCGACGCACAATGTCACCCTGACCAAGGCCCTCGAAGAACATGTGCTCGGCCGGCTGCAAAAACTTGACCATTTTGACAAACGCGCCGTGGACGCCCGCGTCACCCTGGAACACGACCATACGCGCGCGCCTGAAAAACAATTCAGTTGTTCCATGCGCCTGAGTGTGCGCGGGCCGGATCTGTTCGCCGAAGACCGCGAAAGCGACCTTTACGCCGCCATTGACCAGGTCACAAAGAAAATCGAACAGCAGATTCGCAAGCGCCACAATAAACGGACCGCCAAAAGGCGCAACCTGGCCGCCCGCACCAAATCCCGCCGCCAGGAATCGAATCTTTGATGATTCTTCGCGCCCGAATGGTTCTGCCCGTCTCCGCGCCGCCCATTGAGAACGGGGCGGCGCTGGTGGTCGGCAACCGCATTCGCACCGTCGGTTCATGGGCCGATCTCAAATCCGAAGCCGGGGAGGAGATTTATGATCTGGGTGAAGTGGTTCTGTTGCCCGGTCTGGTCAACGCCCATTGCCACCTCGACTACACCGGCATGGCCGGCGAATTGCCGCCGCCCAAAACCTTTATCGACTGGATACCGCTGATCACCGCCGCCAAAGCCGCGTGGAGCTACTCCGACTACGCGCATTCCTGGCTGCGCGGCGCCCACCAGCTGGTGCGCAACGGAACCACGACGGTTGCGGATATCGAAGCCATGCCCGACCTTTTGCCGGAAGTCTGGGACGGCACGCCCCTGCGGGTGGTTTCCTTTCTCGAAATGACCGGCATTCGCGCGCGGCGGCAGCCAAAGGAAATTCTCCAGGAAACGCTGGAGAAGATTGATTCGCTCTCCCATGCGCGCAGCTCGGCCGCGTTATCGCCCCACGCCCCCTACTCCACCCTGCCGGAACTGCTGCGGAGCAGCGCCCGGGTTTCGCGCCAGCGCCGCTGGCCACTTTGCACGCACGTGGCCGAATCCGAGCAGGAATTTGAAATGTTCACTCGCGCCGGCGGAATGATGTATGACTGGCTTAAACGGAATGTTCGCGACATGAACGATTGCGGGCTGGGTTCGCCGGTCGAACACCTTGCCCGCAACAAAATGCTCGGCAAAAACCTGATCGCCATCCACGCGAACGTTCTGGCCCAGGGCGACGCCGCCTTGCTCGGCAAACACCGGGTAAACGTTGTTCATTGCCCGCGCAGCCACGCGTATTTTCGCCACCCCCCATTCCTGCGTGAACAGCTCGCCAACGCCGGCGCCAACCTTTGTCTGGGCACCGACAGCCTCGCCACCACTCGGAGCATGGGAAAACAAAAGCCCGAACTGAATCTGTTCGAGGAAATGCGCGCCCTCGCCGAAGCCGACCGGGCGGTTTCGCCGGCGGAAGTTGTCCGGATGGCAACCGTTAATGGCGCGCGGGCGCTGGGCCGGCGCGGACAAATCGGCGAACTTCGCCCGAATGCCTTCGCCGATTTGATCGCGATCCCCGCTTCTGGAAAACCCGAGGAGACTTACGACACCGTGTTGGCCCACGATGGCCCCGTGCGCTTGAGCATGATTGACGGGCGCTGGGTAATTCCACCCGAATGACAGGCGAATTTCGTTCGCCATCCACAGGCTTCCGCCTTTTTGCTCGTAAACCGCAAATCTTAAATCGTAAATTTCCGGTGTGCTTTCTTTCGATGCAGTCTTGCAACAACGCCTCGACGCCATTCGTGGCCAGGGCTTGCTGCGCGAACTCCGCCGCGTGGATTCGCCACAAGGCCAGCGCATCCAGGCCGGCGGACAAACGCTGCTGAATTTTTCGTCGAACGATTATCTCGGGCTGGCCAACGACCCACGGCTTAAGGAAGCCGCCATCAGCGGGGTGGGACAATTCGGCGCCGGCGCCGGCGCCTCACGCCTGATTTGCGGGTCGCTGACGCCGCATCATGAATTGGAGGCAGCACTGGCTGATTTCAAAGGCACCGAAGCGGCGTTGAGTTTTTCGTCCGGGTACGCCACGGCAGTGGGCGCCCTCTGCGCGCTGCTCGGCAAGCACGATATCGTCATTCTCGATAAACTGGTTCACGCCTGCATCGTGGATGCCGCCCGGCTCAGCGGCGCTAAAATCCGTGTCTTCACCCATAACGATCTCAATGACCTCGATGCCAAGCTGAAATGGGCAACGGTATATTCCCGCCACACGTCACCCGCCACTGGTCACGTTTTGGTAGTTACCGAAAGCATTTTCTCAATGGACGGCGACACCGCGCCGTTGCCTGAAATGGTGGCGCTCAAGGAAAAATACGGCGCCTGGCTGATGGTGGATGAAGCCCACGCGACCGGGCTTTACGGGAAGCGCGGCCGCGGCCTCGCGGAAGAACTTGGCGTGAGCGACCGGATCGAGATTCAAATGGGCACCCTCGGCAAGGCGCTCGGCGCCAGCGGCGGTTACATCAGCGGCTCTCGCGCGTTGATTGATTTTCTCGTCAACTGCGCCCGCAGCTTCATCTTTTCCACCGCGCCGGTCCCCGCCGCCGCCGCCGCCGCCCGGGCGGCGATTGAATTTGTTCAATCGGCCGAAGGCGAAATCCGGCGCAAGACCCTTTGGACGCGGGTCGCACAGTTTCAATCGGCCATCGGCCATCGGCCATCGGCCATTCCCGGCGCCATTCTTCCCATCCTGATTGGCGAGGAAGCCGGCGCGGTTAAAGCTGCCGCCGAATTGCGCGAGCAGAACATTTTCGTTCCGGCCATCCGCTATCCAACCGTCGCGCGCGGCCAGGCGCGCTTGCGGGTGACCCTGACGGCAGCCCATTCGTCCGAAGACATTACCCGGCTGGTTCGCGCGCTGAACAATGTGGATATCGGCTTCCGACAATGAACGGTATGAACCGATCCGCCCAACTCGATCGCCAATTCGTCTGGCATCCCTTCACGCAAATGCGCGACTGGCTGCAAAGCGAGCCCATCGTGATTGCGGACGGCCAGGGTGCCATCCTGCGTGATGTTCACGGCCGGGAATATCTCGATGCCAATTCGTCCATCTGGACCAACCTCCACGGCCATCGGCATCCGAAAATCAACGCGGCCATCCGGCGGCAGCTCGGGAAAATCGCCCACAGCTCCGCGCTGGGATTGGCGAACGAGCCGGCATCCCTGCTCGCTGGTAAACTGGTGGACGCCGCCAACCTGCGCGGCCGCCGACGTGAGGAGGCGGATGGGCCAAATATCCCATCGTCCGCCTCGTCACCCCGGCCGTTGCGGAAGGTCTTTTTCTCCGACGACGGCTCCACGGCTCTGGAGGTCGCGCTTAAGCTCGCCTATGAATTCACCCGCCGTGCGCGGAGCGCGGACAGCCCGGCCGCGGGAAAGAAGGTTGCCGAACCGAAATTTCTTTCCCTGGAAGGTGCGTATCACGGTGACACCGTCGGCGCGGTCGCCCTCGGCCACATTGATTTGTTTCACCGGAGCTACGCCGGGCTGCTCTTCCGGACGGACCAGGTCATGGCGCCGTATTGTTATCGGTGTCCCTTCAACCGGGCCCGGCCCGAACGCGCCGACGCACGCGAATACCGGAAGTGCCACTGGGAATGTATTGGCAAGGTTGAACAACGTTTTTCCGCGCAGAAGAAAAAAGGAAACCCCTACGCGGCCCTGGTGGTTGAACCGTTGATTCAAGGCGCGGCGGGCATGGTCCCGCAACCGCCGGGCTGGCTGCGTCAAGCCACCGAGATTGCCCGGGCACACGCCGCCCTGGTGATCGCGGATGAGGTCATGACCGGGTTCGGGCGATGCGGAGACGGGAGTGGAGAGTCGGGAGCCGAAGGCCATACCAGGCCAATCCAACCCTCGACCCTCGACCCTCGACCTTCGACCTGTTTGTTCGCCTGCCACCGCGAAGGCGTGCAACCGGATTTCCTTTGTCTGGCCAAGGGTTTGACCGGTGGTTACCTGCCGATGGCAGCGACACTGACGACGCAGAAGATTTTCAACGCCTTCCTCGGCCGATACGAGGAATTCAAAACTTTTTTTCATGGCCACAGCTACACTGCCAATCAATTGGGCGCGGCGGCGGCGCTGGCGAGTCTGGAAATCCTGCAAAGCCCGGAATCCGTCCGTTCACGGCAGGCGCTGGAGAACACCTTGCGTCAAGAGCTGCAATCGCTTTGGTCTTTGCCGTACGTCGGTGATATCCGGCAGGCTGGCCTGATGGCTGGCATTGAACTGGTGAAAAACTGGCGCACCCGTGAACCGTTTGCGTTGCGCGAGCGCGCGGGTATCCGCGTCTGCGAAGCCATGGCCAGGCGCGGTGTGCTCACGCGCCCGATTGGCAACGTGATCGTCCTGATGCCGCCGTATTGCACCACCCCCGCCCAGGTCAGGCGCATGGCCACCGCTTTGCGCGACAGTGTGAAGACCGCTTTGCGCGGCTGACCCATACCGGCGTTGACTCACCCCGCCTGCACCGGACCGAGGGGCAGGACAGTTCGGTGTGCCAGTTCATTGAGTACTTGCGCCAGCCCCGCGTACATGGCGGACAGACCGCACACGAGTCCCTCGTAGCCGGTGAAATGTTTGAAGCCGGCACCGACACCGCCAACCTCGCCGTAGGCCAGCAGAAAGAACAGTATGGTGAGCGAGAGAAAGACGAATTGCAGGGCTCGATTCAACCGCAACGTGCCGACGAACATGACCCCGGTAAAAACTCCCCAGCAAACGAGGTAGGCGGCCATCGCGTTTTCATCGGGTCCGCCAATCGCACCGGTTTTAGGCAGGACAATCAATCCCACCAGCGTAAGCCAGAACATGCCGTAGGAGGTAAACGCCGTGGTTCCGAAGGTGTTGTTCTTTTTCCATTCCATGGCGCCGGCGATGACCTGGGCGAGGCCGCCGTAGAAAATGCCCATCGCCAGGACCATGCTGTTGAGTTCGTAGAGGCCGATATTGTGCAGGTTGAGCAGCACGGTCGTCATCCCGAAAGCGAGCAGCCCCAATGGAGCCGGATTGGCCGTCGTGTCCTTCATTTGAATCGAGTTTGATTCGGTCATATGCGTCGGTGGATTCAGGGTTTTGCCGGTGATCGCCAGATGATTATCGTTGCTCAGGGATGCCGTCAAGCGCCGCCTTGTCATCCTGTCGTGGTTGCGGATCGACTGTCATTTTGCGGAAAATGCCGTACTGACAGCAAGAATTGTCCAGTCAGCAAAACCAAAAAACTTTTATTGAGTCGAAATTCGGTTAGGATGACTTTTTTGCCGTGAACAATTGCAGCAAGGCAGCCTCGGCCGCGACGACAACCTTAGGCATGAAGAAACCGCGCGACGCGCGTCTGGACGCGTTGCGGGGTTTGTTTTTAATCATCATGGCCGGCGTGCATGTGCCGACGCCCTTGTCACACGTGCTGCAGGACCCTCTGGGCTGCAACGGCGCGGCGGAAGGATTTATTTTTTTGAGCGCCTGCCTGGCCGGCATCGTTTACGGCCGAACTTACTGGCGGTCGGATTGGGCGGCGATGTCCCGCCGCACCTGGAAGCGCACGTGGCAGATTTACCTGACTCATCTGGGAGTGCTGTTGCCCATCCTACTGATCGTGTGGGCGTTCGCCGGCGCCATGCCGCCGCTAGCCAATCATTTTTCCGATTTTCTGGTTCATCCCGGGGGCAGCCTGGCGCTCATCCCGCTGCTATTGCACCAGCCGCCGCTCTTCGACATCCTCCCGCTCTACGTTATTTTTCTGGGCGCAACCCCCTGGTTGCTGGCCGCGGCGCGCCGGCGCGGTTGGGGGATGATTTTGATGGTCTCGGCCCTCGGCTGGCTGGCGGCACAACTCAAGCTGGATGTCCGCCTCATCAGCGACCCGACGCGCCTGCTGCCGTTGCGCTGGGGTTCCTTTGATCTCCTCGCCTGGCAATTCCTGTGGGTCTGCGGTGTGGCGCTTGGAGAAACCTCGTTACGACGACAAATCATCGGACCCAAATATCGCACGGCCCTGATCGCAGCCGCTTCAACAATCGTGTTGGGCGCGCTTGCCTTCCGCTGGGGATTCTGGCCGCCGGCGTGGCGCCATCCCGACATTTACCTTTGGATGGACAAGTGGACGCTCGGGCCTTTGCGCGTGCTCGATTTCGGTGCCTGGGCTGTCCTCCTGCTGGCGTGGAATCCTCGCCCGGCCGCCCGCCTGTTGGCGCCGACTGCTTTGCTGGGGCGGAACTCCCTGGCCGTATTCTCATTTCACCTGCCACTGGTCATCGCTGCGACCACCACCATTCAAATGCTCGCGGCTCCCAATGCGTGGCAGACGGTCATCGGCCTTTTGGTGATTGTCCTGCTCTTCGCCTGGGCGGCCGGGTGGGAATACTCCAAGCGCCGACGCGCCAAAACTACGGCGGCGGTGCCGGCCAAACACGTCAAGACCGCGTTCCCGACAACTCCAGCAACCGCGTGAACTGCTCGGGCGTCACCGGCATCACCGACAGCCGGGACTGTTTTACCAGAGCCATCTCCCTCAGAATTTTGTCGGCCTTGATTTGAGAAAGCGCGACCGGCGTCGCCAACGGCTTGACCGGCACCAGGTCCACCGCGGACCAATCCTCATCACCGGCCGTGGGGTCGGGATAAGCCTCCCGCGCCACTCGCGACAGTCCGACGATCGACCTGGCGTCGCCGCTGTGATAAAAGAAAACCGCGTCGCCGACTGTCATGCCCCGGAGATTTTTCCGCGCCGGATAACTGCGGACGCCGGTCCAGACCGTTTTTCCGTCCTTTACGAAGTCGGACCACGAATAATCTTCCGGTTCCTGTTTTACGAGCCAGTAGTTCATGCCGGAAAATTTAACCACGGATAAATACGGATGAACACAGATAAAAACTGCTTCCTGGTTGCCGCGTGGAGGCGGTAGGTGACCACCGAAAGCCTGCGCGAAACGGCACCCAAAGGACGCCGCAGCAAAAATCCGTGTTTATCCGTGTCCATCTGTGGTTAAAATCCCCCTGTGGACATTGCAGGAAATTTGAATTTAATCCGGCAAAGGCTTCGGGCGGCGTGCGACCGTGGTGAACGCGCTCCCGACTCGGTCACCGTGCTGGCCGTGACCAAAAGCCAGCCGCCGGAGCGGGTGCGGGCGGCGGCAGACTGCGGCCAGGTTCTTTTCGGCGAGAACAAGGTGCAGGAGGCGAAGGCTAAAATTCCGCTGTGCCCGGGTAAATTGCGCTGGCACTTCATCGGCCACCTCCAGTCGAACAAATGCCGCGACGCCGTGGAGTTGTTCCAGATGATTCAAAGCGTGGACAGCCTGTCGCTGGCGCAGGAAATCAGCCGCCGGGCCGAACAGGCGGGCAAGACCATGCCGGTGTTGCTGGAGGTCAACGTCGCGGGCGAGGCGAGCAAGTTCGGCTATCCACCGGAAAAACTGCTGGCGGAATTGGAAATCATTAATCAATTACCGCGCCTTGAGATTCATGGTTTAATGACCGTGCCGCCCTATGTCACCGACCCGGAAAAGGCGCGGCCGCATTTCCGGCGGCTGCGCGACCTGAAAATTCAATGCGAACAAAAGCTCGGCGCCCCCCTGCCGCATCTGAGCATGGGCATGAGCGGCGATTTCGAGGTGGCGACTGAAGAAGGCGCGACCCTGGTGCGGATCGGCACGGCCTTGTTCGGTCCGCGCGTTCCGGCAAAAATGCGCGAGCCGGCGGAATGAATTTATGCTGCAATTTTCGCCGGAGGGTCTATCTTGGCATCAATGACTATCGAGATGTACAAGCGGGAGATTGCCGAAGCCGTCAAGGCTTACGAGCGCTACATTGTGTGCATTGACAAAACGCCCGACGATTTCGAGGCGTCGCTGACCTCGCTGATGACCAAGGCCATCAAGGCCTACGAGAATCGCGGCGAGGGATTGCGCCATGGCATTGCGCTCGACAAGCAGGTGACCATCATTCTGAGCCAGAGCGATGAAGCCCGCCCGTTGTGCGGCATTTATTTCAACCTCCACTCGCCGTACCGAAAAGCGGCGCTGCCCAAAACCGTCAAGTCATTCAGCGACAAACCGCGGGAATAAAAGCGCGGATCCGGGGCTTATTGGTCGCGCACTTCATCACCCGTCTGGGCGGTTCCGGTGACCAGGTCGGCCACAATGTCGTTGTCATGCTGGGGGCCGGTGATTTTGACGACACCTGCCTTCAGGCCATTGCGGTACAGAAACAGGGTTTGATCCATATTCGGCATCCGGCCGACCGGGAAACTGAGGACGACAAAGCGTCCGGCGGCATTGTAGGAGGCGACCCGGGCCGTAAGCGAATTGTCGGGTGTCACGATGGGATTCAACGCGGTGGATGGAGTCGCGGGCGCCAGATAGGCGCTGGCCGGCGCCGGCGGCGGCGGTTGCTGCCGGTGGTGGAAAAGGGCGCAACCGTTTGCCAGCATCGCCACCAGGAACCAAACCCCGAGAGTCGAAAATTTCATGACAACAGTTAAGCGCGCGGCGGCGCGCAGGTCAATTCACGATTCGGTAATAACGGTGTCGTCGTGTTCATAGGCCGGCGCGCAACAACACAGCAACCGCAACGTTTCGCGGCCGGTATTCCAAAGCTTGTGCTTTTGCCCGGGCAAAATCGCCACGGCATCCCCGGCCTTTACCTCGCGGGTGTCACCTTCAACGCGGATCTTTCCGGCGCCATGCGTGATATAGTAAATCTCCTCGGTCCGGACATGGTAATGCTCCTGCGTGGCGCCGCCCACAGGCAGGCGCGCCTCGGCGAGGCTCTGGTGGCGGATGGCTGAGTTGCGGTGCGCCAGCAGTTCGCGGATTTCCGAGCCGTCCTTGGTAAGGAACGGCGTAACTTCGTTGAGGTTTTTAATGTCCATAAATGTGCGGGTCAAAAATGTTCCAATACTCCGGAAATTTTCGACCAGTCGGTTTGCCCGATGATGACGCCGGCCACAATCAAAATCATCGCCGCCCAGAACGTGGGCGTGACCGGTTCGTGCAAAAAGAAATGCGCCCACGTCATCGTACTGAGCGGAATCAGGTTGTTGAACAGCATTACCCGGCTGGTACGCCAGCGACGGAGCGCGTCGTTCCAAAGCGCATAGGGAATCACGCCGCCAAACACGACGCAGAAGGCCAGCACGCCGAGGCACTCGGGGTTCACCGGCAGGCCGCGCGTGGCAATCTCCACCAGCCCGAACGGCAGCAGCAGCACCCCGGACATCCACATCGTATGCGCCGCGACTTCCGTTCCGCTCAATTGCACCGTCAGGAAGCGCATCTGCCGGCTGAAATACGCCCACAAAACACTGCACGCCAGACCGGAAAATTCCCCGAGCAAATCGGGTTTGGCCGTCCGCAAGGCCGGCCACAACAAAACCAGCACCCCGGCGACGGCCAGCAGGGCCGCGCCGTACCGTTTCGCGCTAGCCCAGCTTCGCCTCGGCCGTTCCTCCCATAACAAGGACCAGACTGGCGACGCGCCCAGATACAACGCCACGTGCGACGCACTGGTCAGACGCAAGGCCCAGTTGAAGGCGACGATATACAGCGCGAGGGTCAAGCCGCCGTACAACCACAATTGCCGGCGCAAGCTCGCGGCCGGGGTGCGGTATTCGCCGAGCCACGAGGTATAACGCAGCACCGCGAGCAATACCGCGCCGGCCAGGAGAAAGCGGATGCTGCCGGTCCAGATGGGCGGCCAGGCCGCCACCAGCCATTTGGTGCCGGCGTTGTTCCCGCCCCACAAAAAGACGGTAAACAGCAGGCTGCCGGCCACCACCGCGTTGTTTTTGGATTGTGACACGGCGGGAGTTAGCCAATGCGCGGGCATCTTGCCAATGAAATTTGTTCACCAGGTTTCAGACCAAAGCCAGGCTGGGCGCGTCACAGCATGCGCGGCGTCTTGTGTGCAACATACGTCATCATGGTTCGCGGCGCGCAGAGGACTGCGCGCCCTTCCCACCGAAGCTGATGAAATTTATTTGACTGCCACCCAACGCGTTTTACCTTGGATGCATGGAGCATTCACCCGGGTTTCTCAAAGTCGTAAATGACGCCAAAACGCGCGTCCACGAAGTCACCCTCGAGCAGGCGCGCGAACGGCTGAAGCAAAATCCCAGGGCAATCTTGCTGGACGTGCGCGAGGATTACGAGTGGCAGAAGGAACACGCCGCTGAAGCCGTCCACCTCGGCAAGGGAATTTTAGAGCGCGACCTGGAAAGAAAGTTTCCCGATCCAGCCACGGAAATCATCATGTACTGCGGCGGCGGGTTCCGGTCGGCGCTGACCTGTGACGCGGCGCAGAAGATGGGGTATCGCAACGTGCACTCGCTCGCGGGCGGTTACCGGGCCATGGCCAAATCCGGCTGGCCGATGGAAAGTGGCGCGTAATCTTTGGCAGCGTCTCGGATTTCAAAGATAGGCAGGGCGGGCAGTCCTCTGCCCGCCGCAAATGAAAAAAAACGTCGCGCACGGAGTGACGCGCCCAACCGAGTGTAGCCGCGGACGTGAGTCCGCGCACTTTGGGTCCGATGAAAGCCAGCGCCGACTCGCGTCGGCGGCTACGGTTTCAGCTTGTCAAAAAAGCGGATCTCCCGGGCAAAACTTTTCTCCGAGTCCGAGGCATGAATCATGTTGAATAGAAATTGATCATCGCCCGGTTGTTGGAATTTCAGCCGATACGGGGCATTCGCCTCCCTGGCGCCCGGAAGGAAGTCGCCGCGAATGGTGCCCGGATCCGCCTTCCACGGCATGGTCGCGCCGACGGCCTGGCGGACCTTCTGGATCGCGCCGTCGCCCCTTAGATGAATGACCTTCACCGGGCCGTAAGCCATGTACTTGGAAGTCCCGTCCAGGCACGGTGGCCGGTCGCCGATGGCCGGAAAATAAAATTCCTTCCATTTTTCCTCGGGCAGGTTGTCATTCCCGTCGAGCGTGTATTCCGCCACCACGGCTAATCCCAGCGCCTTCAGCCGGTCCTCGACCTGGCCGTTCAGGTTGCGCCAGAATGAGTCCGGTTTGATGATGACCAGCGTGTCTTCTTGTTTACCATCTACCATAGCTTATCCACCTTTCAGTCCGTAATATCATCGAATTTTATTTGTTGCTTGAAGCTGATAAGGAGGTGGCGTTGACTCCCGTACGATGTTGGGTCGTTGCCGCGCTCCTCGTAGTGCGTCATATTCCGGTTGGTACTCTTTAAATGCATTCCGCTCCGACACAGCGCTGCTCGAGAAGTTTAGGAACGCGTCAAAGGTATCCGGACAATTGACGAATGCCTTGTAATAATCAGAGTCTGTAAACCCGGACTGTCCGAATTTGAAATCCTGAAGCAATTTTTGCATCTTCCTTACTGCGTGATACTCCTGACGCAACATTTCTCTCGCAAAGTCAGCTCTCGTTATATTCCCGGAGGCAGCCTTCTGACATATCTCGCCGAATTGCTTGTCACTTTCCGAATTCAGCAGCTCAAAAATGAGGCAGAGACATTCATCGCTGGGTTGCTGGTTCTCTTTAATGCCAATCACTGATCGGTACCAGTCTGGAGAGTAGTGAGAAGCTCTCGCGACAGATTTATCGTCTGAGTAGAAATAATAGATTTGTACGGTTCGATTCGAGAACATTTCGGAAACCTCACCGAGCACATTTGAAAGGGCATTCGCTACCTCACGATGCTCTGATAGGAACTCCCTCAGTTGCGGCGACATCGTGCTGTAGAGGTTCGTTCCTTGCGCTAGAGACGAAACGCACAATAATAAAACCAGCAGAATCAAACAAAGCTTTCCAGGCATGGCGATGCGGCCGAGTCCATTATTACACAGCAAAACTGCGATTTGATTTCTCCGCCGTCACTGTAGTGGAAGGAGCGTTGTGGCGCTGGAAGCAGACGCGGTTGAGCGCGTTGGCGAGCGCCACCACCTTTTCGCGCGTGCATTCGCCCATGAAACAAACCTGAATCCAGTTTTTCCGGCGCAGATATTCGCTGTTGCAACTGAGCAGGTATCCGGCTTCCTGCATCGCTTCGCCGATTTTCGTGGAATTCATCTCCGGCGGCAGCGCAATGGTAATAACCGCCGGCGACAGCAACGCACCGTTGCCAATCAGATTTAAACCCGTTTCGGCCAACCGTTCGCGGAGCCACGCCGACCACTCGGCGGTTTCGGCAAACCGCCGTTCCCAGTTCACGCGCCTGACCGCGGCGTGGAGCGCGTGCAGCAGGTTCGAAGAGAACGTGAAGGGCGTCCCGTCATGCTGCGCGTTGAAACCCAGGTCCAAATAACGCGGCAGTTTGTCCACCGCGGCGGGCACATCGTGATGGTAAAAAACCATCGAAAGCCCGGGATACGCGCGCAATCCCTTGCCGCTGGAACCGGACGCCAGAAAAACGCCGGTCAAGTCCACCGGCATCGTGCCGATGGTGCTGATGCAATCGAGACACAATTTGGTCCCGTGCCGCGCGCAGAGTTCCTTGAGCGCAGCCAAATCGGCCAGGAGGCCCGTCGAAGTTTCACAGTGCGTGCACCACACCCAACCGGGAGCTGTAGGCGCTGACGTGAGTCGGCTCTGACTCTCTGTCGGAGAAGAATGAGCGGTCTGACGTCCGCTGCTACGCAATTCAGGAGAGACGGCAAAGAATCTCTTTTCCACCAGGGCCAAATCCAGAGGTTTACCCCAGTCGAATTTCAGGCTGTCGAATTTAAGACCCAGCCGCTGCGCCTGATCGATGAGCCGCTCCCCAAACTCGCCGTTGCTCAGAACCAGACCGCGTCCACCCAGCAACGACAGTTGCCCGGCGACCACATCGTTAGCCAGCGTGCCGGAACCCATAAACACCCCGACGTTACGGGCGCGGACCAGTTCGCAGAGGATTTGCCGGGCCGACTGGAAATCCTTTTTGAAGCTGTCGCCGCGGTGCGATTCCGGCGCCTGCTCGAACGCGCGGCGCACCTCGCGGCGAATCGCCACCGGTCCCGGCAGAAAATTCACCGCACTCGGCTGGAACGAGCGCGCGGGTGAGGAGCGCAAAAATTCACGGGCCGTGACCTCGAAGGTTTCCAGTGTGACGTACATGGGCTGGAACTGCGCGTCGCCGCTGCCGACGACCGGGCCGAACGGCACGAAACCGAGGTGCTGGTAGAGCCGGAATTGCCGCGTGGTGCCCGAAATGATGGCGAGGTCGTAGCCTTTCTCGACGCCGTGCTGCCAGAGCAACGCCAGGATGCCCTGCAAGATCTGGCCGCCGCGCGCGCCGCGGAATTTTTTTTCCAGGGCGAGCAGCCGGATTTCGCAGATGGTCCGGCCCCGCGGCAAATGGACATCGAGGTCCGGCAATTTCTGGTCGAGCGAGAACGGCCGGTTGCCGCGCACGGCGAGCATGCCGACGAGCTTCTGATTTTGCAGACAAATCAGGTACGTGTTCTCCGCGTGAAATTTGTCCACCAGCCGGCGGGTGGCCGACGGATGGTGCTGGGGGATTTCCTCGACAAAGGTTTTGTAATTGAGCCGGTGAATCTGCTCGAATTCCCAATCCTCGTTCGCGGATTTAAAGACCAACGGTTCCTGTGCGCTCATAATTTCGGCTGTTCCGGTTTGGTGGCCGCAGTGCGGCGCGCGGCCAGTACGGCAAATTCATCGGTCATATTTTTCCGGTGCGCAATCAAAATCATTACCGTCAAAACCGTCAACATCGCCACCGTGAAATTGCCGCGGTCAAAAAACCAGGCGATCATCGGCAAACAGGCGAACGCAAACATGGCCGGCAAAAGGGATTTTCGCATCAGCGCAAACCCGGGCAGGAACAACACGGGAAACATCAAAGCGACGCGATAATCAAAAACCAGCAGCGCCCCGAGCGACGTGGCCACGCCTTTGCCGCCGTGAAAGCGCAGTTGCGCGGGCCAGAGATGGCCGAAGACGACCGCCAGCAGGGCAAGCAAGGCGAAACGATTGTCCCCGGTCCATTCGCGCGCAATCCAGACCGCCAGCGCGCCCTTGCCGAAATCACCCAGCAGCGTGATGGCAAAACCCGTCTTGCCCAGAACGCGCCCGGCATTGCGGGCGCCGATGCTGCCGCTTCCAACCGTCCGAAGGTCTTTGCCCGTGCGAGCGCGGATAAAGTAGTAACCAGTGGCGAAGCATCCCAGCACGTAGGCTTCCAGCACGCAGCCAGTCACCCGGTGCCAGTTTGCGGACTGCAATTGTTGGATCCAGTCCATGTGGGCAGTCGCGTCTGACGCTGTGGCGATTCTACTTCAAGCCCGGGGCTTTTGGAAATTAAAAATTTTTCCAGGACATTCATTAATTCAATGCACGGAAGGTTTTGTCCCGGGAGGAGATGGACGACCCGCCATGCGTTGTCAACAGCCGGAAATGGCGAATCGCCGAAAAAAATCGTGACAAACGCGGCGAAACGGCGTAGACAGCGGTTGTTTTCCCCAAACCATGGCTCGGCTCATCGTCAACCCGGGAAGAGAGGGCGCTTGGGAAATTCCGCTGCGAGACGGAGTGACTTCACTCGGACGTGGCGAACACAATCATTTTCAAATCAACGAACCTTCGGTTTCCACCTCGCACTGCCTCATTCGGGTCAACGACGGCGACATCACCATCAAAGACCTTGGCTCGACCAACGGCACCTTTATAAACCAGGCGCCCGTGACGGAAGCGGCACTGCAACCCGGCCAGAGACTGCGGCTCGGCGGAGTGGAAATGCTTCTGGAAGCGGACGTGCCGGCGAGCGCCCCACCGGCCCCCGCCCCGGCCACCGGTGGATTGCGAATCTCGCTGCGCGCAGCCGAACCTTCGCCCCGGCTGGAAGCCCCGCCCCTTCCACCACCTCTGCCGCCGCCCCTGGCGGCGGCGGCACCCATACAGGGAATCTCCGTTTCCGGCGGCAAGCTGTTCTGCAAATTTCATCCCAAGTCGCTCGCGCGCTACCAGTGTCACAAGTGCAACCGCACGTTTTGCGAATTATGCGTGACCTCGCGGAATGCCGGCGGCGTGGCCAAAAAAATATGCCGGACTTGCGGCGTGGAATGCATCCCCCTGGCAGTGGAGTTTCGCCCCGAAAAGGCCAAAGGCTTTTATGCGCGTTTGCCCGGTGTGGTCGTCTATCCCTTTAAGGGCAGCGGCATACTGGTTTTGATTGCGGGCACGTTTGTCATTGCCGGGTTGCAGTTTATCAGCGCCGGCCTCTTCTCCATCCTGACAAAAATCATCGCCTACGGTTATCTGTTTTCCTACATGCAAAACATCATTCATGCCACCGCCGCCGAGGAGGTGGAGATGCCGGAGTTGCCGGGGCTGGACGATGTGTTCGCGGGCTTTCTCCGTCTGGCCGGGACGGTGTTGACGGCCTTCGGCCTGGCCATTGGACTGATGGCGGCGAGATTCTACGAGGTGGACGTTCCCGTTTCCTTCATCGTCATCGCGGTCATTTTTGGCTGTATTTACTTCCCGATGGCGTTTCTGGCCGTCGCGATAAAAGACAATCCCCTGGCGGCCAACCCCCTCATCGTCGTGCCATCCATCCTCAAGGTGCCGGTGGCGTATCTCGTGACGGTCATCCTGTTCGGCGGCATATTTGGCGTCAGCCAGGTGGGCAACCTCATCGCGACCGGAATGAAGTTGGTCACGTTTACCACCACGTCCGGTTCGATGCTGTTAATGGCGATCGGATTCCGGCTGGTGTGGAGCTTCATCAGCGTCTATCTGCTGACCATCAACATGCGCATCCTGGGCCTGCTTTACCTGACCCGGAAGGGCGACCTGGGCTGGTGATTCGCCTGACGGCCAAACCGCTCAGGGTTCCTTCCAATCCAGCGGCGGCAACGGCCGAAAGCCCGATCGGTTCGGAAGCTTTTGCCAGCGCCGTTCCAGCCGGGCAATACGTTTGTCGAGAGCCGGGTGGCTGCTGAACGCCTGCGGCAGCAGATTGCCCGTTTTGGTTTGGGCATCAAACGCCTTCAGTTTTTTAAACATGTCAATCATGCCACGCGGGTTGATGCCCGCCGCCACCAGATATTTCCAGCCATAGTCGTCTGCCTCCAATTCGTACTCCTGCGAAAAACCCTGGGTCACGAGCAAGCCCGAACCGCTGCTCAGCACGTCCAGCGTCTGGTCGCGGCTGTGAAGGAAAATCCCGAAAATTACCAGCGGCCCGGCGGCGGAGATGATTTTGCGGGCATGATGGTGCTGCGTGATGTGCGCCATTTCATGGGCGATGACCCCGAGCAGTTCCTCGGGCCGGTCCGCCAGTCGCAGCAGCGCCGTGGTAATCACGATGTGTCCACCCGGCAACGCGAACGCATTGGGATACTCGCTCTCCACGACGTGAAATGTGAACTGCGTTTTGCCCGCGGGGACAACCTTGATCAACGGCGCGGCCAGCGCGGTGAGCCGCGCCACCTGATTCGAATCGTCCACAAAGGTCAGCTTGCTCCGCAGTTCCTGAATCTGCTCGTCGCCGAACGTCTTTTCCCATTGGGGCGGGACATCGGCCGCCAGCGAACGGACCATGACGCCCATGGCCAGCGAGACCAGGCACGCGATCAGCGCACACGCTGCAAAACAATAAAGCGTGAGGCGCACTCGCCGCCCCAGCTCCCTCCGGCTCAGCATCGCCTCCAACTGGCTCCGCACGTGACCGGACTGCACCAGAGAGGCGCACTCCAGAACGGAATCGTCTTCGGTAAGAATGGTCACATCGGAACGCCGCCGGTCCCAAAAGTAGACCCGCGGGTCGTTGCCCCGGCCCAGTCTGACTTCGAGTTGTTCCAGGGGGATTTCGCAATCCAGCCCCTCCGCTTGAAAACGCAACCGGCGGCGGTCCGCGGAAAGCTTCCCGGCGACCGGCTCACGGCTGACGTCGGGATGGACCAGAAACGCTTCGAAATGCTGGTCCGTCGCGTTCATACCCTGTTCATTAGTGCTCCAGCGAAACTTTCATTTCAATCAAAAACCAACCGCCACAAATCTTCAATTCAGGGTTGAAGCCTGCCCGAGGGTACGGCAGATTCTCCGTTGCCAGGGCCCACGGAATGTGGACTTACGAACCCCGCCAGGGCCGGAAGGCAGCAACGGTAGTCTGCTCGACATCTGCCGTGGTCACCCTGGTATTTGAATTTACGATTTATGATTTACGATGGACGATGGGGCCCCGAGAGCCGGTCGTGCGCGTAAATCGTAAATCGAAAATCGTAAATCGAAAATGGCCTATCAAGTTATCGCCCGAAAGTACCGCCCGCAGCGTTTCAACGACGTCGTCGGGCAGGAACACGTCACCCGGACGCTCACCAACGCCATCGAACAAAAGCGGATTGCCCACGCCTACCTGTTTTGCGGCCCGCGCGGCACCGGCAAAACCACCATCGCCCGCATCTTTGCCAAGTGCCTGAACTGCGAAGGCGGTCCGAAAATTGATTTCAGCGACAAGGACCCGCGCTGCATCGAAATCACTGAAGGCCGGTCGCTCGACGTGCTGGAAATTGACGGCGCGAGCAATAACGGCGTCGAGCAGGTGCGCGAACTGCGCGAAACCTGCAAATACGCGCCGGCCAATTCAAAATTCAAAATCTACATCATTGACGAAGTCCACATGCTCTCGACGGCGGCCTTCAACGCGCTGCTCAAAACGCTCGAAGAGCCGCCCGCGCACGTGAAGTTCATGTTCGCCACCACCGACCCGGAAAAGGTTTTGCCCACGATCCTGTCACGGTGCCAGCGGTTCGATTTGCGCCGCATCCCCGCCGCGCTCATTGTCAAGCACCTCACCCATATCGCCAAACTGGAGAAGGTGAAGATTGACGAACCCGCACTTTACGCGATCGCCCGCGGCGCCGACGGCGGGATGCGCGACGCCGAATCCACGCTCGACCAACTCATCAGTTTTTGCGGCGATAAAATCGAGGAGGCGGACGTGTTGACGATGTTCGGCCTCGCGGCACAAACCCAGATTCTCGGTCTGAGCCAGGCCGTGCTGGCCGGCGAAATCCGGACCGCGCTCGGTTTGTTGAACGAACTCGCGCAAAACGGCAAGGACCTTGGACGATTACTGTCTGATTTGTTGAACCATTTCCGCAACCTGCTCATCTTCCAGGTCTCGCGCGGCGACTTGAAATTGCTCGAGGTCTCAGAGGTCGAAGCAGCGACGTTGAAGGAACAATCCGCTCTGGCCAATACCGAATCGCTCACGCGCATTCTTGAGGTGCTCACGGATTCCGAGTTGCGGCTGCGCGATGCCGCCTCCAGGAAAATTCTGCTGGAAGTTGCGTTGCTCAAGGTCATTGAGGCGCGCAACGCCATCAGCCTCGATTCCGTTCTGAAACAGCTTGGCCAATTGCGCGGCCAGGGTGGCGCAGGCTTCCAGCCTGCGAGTTCAGGCGGCGTCCCGCCGCCTGCTCCTGCCGCGGAGCGCCGGGCGCCGGCCCGGCACGAAACACAAGGAACAAAACCGATTCAGCGGGTTGCCGACGCGGTGGTCGGCGCCCCATCGGTGCCTGCGGAGGCGGCGCCGGTATCCGCCGATCTGGCCGGGCTTTGGGCGAAGCTCATCGAGGCCGTTGGTCGCGCCAGCCCGTTCACCCGGAGTTATCTGGTGGACGCCAACCCGGTTTCGTTCGAGAAGAATATTCTGACCATCGGCTTTGACCCGGAATTCGAGGACCATCTCGGGCTGGTGGACAACGCCCGTAACCACACGCTGCTCCAGACCAAGCTGGCGGAGTTGGGCCACGCCAACGCACAGTTCAAATTCGTCAAGGTGGAGACCTCCACCGTCCGCGCGATCCCGCCGACGGTTGCGGCGCCGGCCGTTCCGGTTGCCTCCGCGCGCCCGGCGGTTGCGGCCGCGCCCGCCACCAAAGAAAAATCAGCGGCCATTCCCTTTAACAAAAATGATTTCAAAAACGACCCGTTGATTCAAAAAGCGCTGGAGATTTTCAAAGGCCAGATTGTCGAAGTCCGCGCCTGATTTTACCAGACCCAAAACCCTAAATTCCAGACCCGATTGTATGTCCAGTATCGGCAAGCTCATGAAACAGGCTGCGCGGATGCAGCAGCAGATGGAACAGGTCCAGGCACAGCTGGCGGCCCGCACGATCGAGGCGACCAGCGGCGGCGGCGCCGTCAAGGTGGTCGCGAAATGCGACGGCTCGCTCGCCTCGATCAAGATTGATCCGCAAGCGCTCAACCCGTCTGATGCGCAATTGCTGGAAGACATGATCGTGACGGCCGCGAACCAGGCGCTGGGCCAGGCCAAGGACATCGCCAACACCGAAATGGGCAAGGTCACTGCCGGCCTGAGCTTGCCGGGATTTGGATGATTGGGCGGGCACCGCTTCGTCGGTGCCCTGCTTTTTGGGCAGCGACAATGCGCTGCCCTCCACCGATAAATGTCTGTACTGCCCGATTCCATCACTGCCCTCATCGCCGCCCTGGGCAAATTGCCCGGCGTCGGGCCGCGCTCCGCCGAGCGCATCGCTCTGCATCTGGTTCAGGCCGACCCGGCAACGGTGAAACAACTGGCGGAAACCATTTTGAGCGCCCGCGAAAAGATAAAATTCTGCGAAATTTGCGGGGCATTGACCGAGCAATCCCCCTGCGCCATCTGCACCGATGCGCGCCGGGAATCTTCGCTGGTGTGCGTTGTCGAGCGGGCGGTGGACATTTTAAGCATCGAAAAATCCGGCGCGTATCGCGGCAAATTCCACGTGCTCGGCGGAAGAATCTCGCCGCTGGACGGCGTGGAGCCGGAGGACCTGCGCATTGCGGAACTGGAAAAACGCCTCCGGCACGAACCGATCAAGGAAGTCGTCATCGCCCTAGCCACGGATGTGGAAGGCGATGCCACGAGTCATTATCTGGCCAAACGGCTTGCCCGCCCGGGGCTTAAGATCTCGCGCATTGCCTATGGCCTGCCCGCCGGCAGCGGTTTGGAATATGCCGACGAATTAACCTTAAGCCGGGCGTTGGAAGGGCGCCGGGAAATGTAAGACAGGCGTCGCGCCGGTCTCTGACAAGAATAAATTAAAACGAAAAATAGAGACAGCCGGGACCGACTGTTCTACGAACTAAGCCAATGGAAACAGCAGCAAGCCCGCTCATCGTTGTCTTTGATCTTGGCAAGGTGCTCGTGGATTTCGATTACACAATTGCCGTTTCGCGCATCGCCGGGCGGAGCGCCCTTTCGCCGGTTGAGGTCGAACATTTCTTCTTTCATTCCCCGCTGCTGGTGGACTACGAATCCGGCCGGCTGACGCGGCACGATTTTTTCAGGCAGGCCCAACAGGCCACGGGGTTTCGCGGCACGATGGAGGAATTCGGCGACTTTTTCGCCGACATCTTCACGGAAATTCCACCGATGATTGAACTGCAGGGCGATCTGCGACGAAGGAAAATCCCGACGTATATTTTCTCAAACACAAATGACCTTGCCGTTGAACACATCCGGCGGAACTTTCCGTTCTTCGGGAATTTTGACGGTTATATTTATTCCTACGAGGTCGGCGCGATGAAGCCGGAGGCAAAAATCTACGAATCGCTCGAAAGGATTGCCGGGCGGCACGGGGCGGAAATTGTTTATCTGGATGACCGGCCCGAAAACATAGCCGGAGGCGCGGCGCGCGGCTGGCGGGCGATTTTGCACGAAACCCCGGAGAAAACGCGCGGAACTTTGGAAAATCTCAAGTTATTGTAGCAGCGGACGTAAGTCCGCTCATTTTTCCGGCAAGGAATCAGAGCCGACTCACGTCGGCTGCTACAGTTCAAGGACAATCGCGCATACCTCCCGGTGCCTGGCCAAATGACGTCAAGGCGGCGCGTGCAAGCGGAAGTAGCTGGTGTCCCCTGAAATTGGCACGGTCACCTGATAGCGCCCATTTTGGAGCGTAGGCGTGGCCGGGACCGGGGTCCAAACGGCTCCGGGACCCAGAACCGGACTGGATTCCAGAAACCAGTTCGTGGCGGTTGTTCCCCAGGTGATGGTTAGTGAATTCGTGGATGAGAAATCATGCAGGACGAAATCCACGCCCACCACATCCGGTCCGGCAGCGTAATCCGCCGCCACGTCCGCGTCCGACAGCAATCCGCGGTAAATCCGGAATTCGTTGTAGCTGCCGTAAAAATATGCATCCGGGGAAAATTGCGACCTGCCCAGCCAGTTGTTGGTGTCAATAATCCCCGACAGCGGAATGACGGCGTGTCCTGAAGCGACCGGAACGCCATTCAGATACATCTTCATTACACCGCGCACCGGGCTGTAAGTCACCGCTACAAAGGTGGAAGCGTTTGTCGGCAGTACGTTTGTCCAGTTCAATCTCGGCTTTTCGTTGACATTAAAATTGGTCGTAATGGCGGTATGCAGCAAAGATTTGCTTGTGAAAGAAACATTATCCGTGGCCGGGGTTAGAAACAAATAACTCATTCCTTGGCCGCCTGATGAATTGCCAAAATCAAAAATTCGTTGCCACGCGCCGAAGCCATAGGTCAGAGGTAGATTTCCAGGAGTCCATGTCACCCACGCCTCCACCGTCACCTCACTCAGGCTGGAAATGATTCCAGGCGGCAAGGCGGCATAACCACTGGTGCTCCCCCCATACGCGCCAGCCAGCTTCATTTCGCCGTTCCCAGTGAATAAACCGTTTGTCGGTGAATGCGTTCCGGTGTTAAAAAGTCGCCCGTGCGCCCCGCCCACGGAATCATGCACAATCCAGTCGTTCGTCTGCTCATTGAAACTGTAGCGATGGATAAGCACGCTGCCTTGCGGCACACCAACCGTTACCGTCTCCGTGTTGGAGAACCCCTGCCAGGTCGCCGTAATGTTCGCCACTCCCAGCGCCACGGTCCGAAGCCTTTGATCCGGCGCAATCACAATCACATTCGTGTTGTCCGACGACAGAACCAGGTCCGGCTGCGTGCTGATATTGACGTTGGTGACAGCCGAAAAATCGGCAAACACGCCGGCGCGAAACAAGGCTCCCGGTCCGCTGGGTGACGGGATCACCACACGCACAGCTTGCAGCGTTCCGGGATCCGATTGCGGCTGGTCCGGCCCGAAGGCATCCAGCACCGCCGCATCCAGCGGGGACAACGCACCTTGATAGACGCGGAATTCCAGCAGGCTGCCCTTGAAATTGGAAGGGACGATATTGGTTGCGCCCGCGCCAATCAAATTATTGGTTGTCGACCCCACCATGGCCGGAGTGTTGGTAAAACCGGCGCTTTGGGCGGCAAGCAATCCGTTGATGTAAATTCGGGCGGTTTGCGACGTGCTGTCCTGGGTCCAGATCAGATGATTGGTTCCTCCTACCGCCGGAATCGGCAAACTCACAGCATTTAAAGAACCGCCAACCAATAGATTACCCTGCCCGAAAAGCAAATAATTCATTCCACCGAGCGCTCCACTGAAATTGTAAAGCTGGTTGCTGGGAGAGCTGACCGTTCCATCGACATACCAAATCTCAAAGCTGACCGAATCATAGTTGGTGAAAAGATCATCGGGGAGCTGCACGCTGCTGTTGGTGCCATCCAGCACCAGCGCTCCGTTCGCAATGTAGGCGTTTCCCTGCAAAACGCCGTTGGCGCCGCCAACGCTGTCACCCGCGTCAGTGTCGAAGGAATATCGATGGGTCAGGGTCGCCGAGAGAGCTGCTGGAACCGGCAAACAAACCAGTAAAAAACAAACTGCCTGACGAGAGATCCATGCGGGTACAAATGGAAACTTGATTTTGTTCATGACTCCGGCCTTTCCAGGATTCGCTTCCGGATGACAGGATATTATTTAGCAAAGGCTGAAGTTTATGTCAATTGGAAAAGAAGAAACGCTTACGCAGAGTAACCATAAGTCCTTTTCTAAAACCAGATTTTATCAACGCGGTTTATGGCGTTTCAAACCGACTTCCTGGGCGATGTCGTCAAATTCCTCCCGGCTGACTTCCTCAAGCTGTTTGCCGCGCGCCTTGAGTTTCTCGTTAATCTTGATGGCCTTCTCGGTCATTTTCTCATGGGTCTCCTCCGTGCCGCCGACGAGGGCGAAATTCTCACCGGTCGTAATTCGTTTATGACCGTCGGAATCCAATCCCAGGCCGAGAATCATCGCTTTGCGTTTTTTCTTTTGAGGCGTTTTTGACATCAATTCAAACTAGGGGCGAAGACAACGGCGGTCAAGTACGCGGCTTTGAGATCGGGCAGAATTCCAATCCTTCCATTTTTAAACCGGTGCGGTCATTGGCCTGCCGTTATCGGCGGAATTGATTTTCAACAGAAACGGCACGGCGCTCTTTGCCCATGCCTGCGGCGCCGGGTGACCAGCAGCCGAGCCGCCGAAACAACTGCGCAGCATGTCGGTGGCAATAATACCGGGATCGAGCGGCACCGCCGCCATGCCGGCCGGCAATTCCTGCGCCAGCGCCTGGGTCAGCCCTTCCATCGCCCATTTCGTCGCGCAATACGGCGCAACTTCGGCGTCGGTCGAGCGTCCCCAGCCGGAACTGAAGTTTACGATAACACCGCTGCGACGTTTGACCATCGCCGGAACGAAATGGCGGATGACGTTCGTCACGCCCTTGATATTCACATCAACCACGTTTGAAAACTCCTGCGCCGGGACTTCCCAGAGTTTTGCGTTGCGGTTGATGAGCGCGGCGTTGTTCAGCAACAAATCCGGCGGACCGTGCGACGACAAAATCCGTCTTGCCCAGGCGGCAACCTGTGAGTCATCCGCCACGTTGACCACGGCAAAGTCATTCGGCGCGGCGAACTGTTTTTGCATTTGGACGATTTCCTTTTCCGAACGACCGCAGCCGACGACGACGTGCCCGAGCCGGATGAATTCCTCCGTCATCGCGCGGCCCAGACCGCGGGTGACGCCGGTAATCAAAATGTTCTTCCTGTTGGCGGACATTATGTTGTTGGGGTTCACGCTTTAGCGTGGCTCGAACCGGACAAGCTGAACCTTGAACTCCAACTCGCAACCCTCTGTCCCTCCCAAATCAAATCCTGGGATTGAATTTGGATTCACGCGAAAGTTGTTCCCACAACTTTTTCTCGGAATCGGAAATCTTTGCCGGTACGACCACCCGGGTGACGACCATCAGGTCGCCGTGACCGCCGTTCCGGTCGGGCAGGCCGCGGCCACGCACGCGCAGTTTTTGGCCGCTTTGCGTTCCCGGCGGAATCCTGATGTTGACGCGTCCGTCGAGCGCCGGGACGGAAAGGTTTGTTCCCAGAACGGCCTCCCACGGTGCCAGCTCGGCTTCATAAACCAGGTTGTGATCCTCGACCTCGAAATCCGGATGCCTGGCCAGCCGCACCCGAAGATACAAGTCGCCCGCCGCCCCGCCACCGCTGCCAGCTTCGCCGCGACCGGCAATCCGCAAGCGCTGACCTTCGGTCACGCCGGGCGGGATCTTGACCTGGTGCGTTTCGGTTTTGACGGAGCGCCCCACAGTGTGGCGCACGTTGACGGCGCGCACCGCCCCGTGCATGGCTTCCTCCAACGTGACCATGATGTCGCCTTCGATGTCCCGCCCGCGTTCGGCCGCTTCCGGCTCCTCAAAATTTGAGAACCGGCCAAAACCGCCGCGCCGTCCCCCCATCGAACCGAAGAGCTGCTCGAAAAAATCGCTGAAGCCGGTGCCGCCGAAACGGAATTCAAATTCGTCGCCGCCCTGTCCCCGGCCGTGAAACGTCTGGCCGCCGCCGAACCCCTCCCAGCCGGGCGGCGGACGAAATTCAGCGCCGGATTTCCAGTTCGCGCCCAGCTGGTCGTATTTCTTGCGTTTTTCCGGGTCGCCTAAAACCTCGTAGGCTTCGTTGAGCTCTTTGAATTTTTCCTCGGCCTTTTTCTTGTCTTTGGCCACGTCCGGGTGATATTCCCGGGCGAGCTTGCGGAAAGCCTTCTTGATGTCGCCAGCGCCGGCCTCCCGCGGGACACCGAGGATTTCGTAGTAATCTTTGTATTGAACGGGCATACGCTTCGACCATCACCGATGGCCGTATTCAGGGCTAGAATTTGCCCGTTACCGGAAAATTGTCAAAAGTTTGCCGCTCGGGCCCGGACCGTCAATTGGCCGGTTTAGTGGTGTTGTCCACGCTTAAATAGGTCAAGCCGGAGAAGTTGCCGGCGCGGCGCCAGACTCTCAACAGAATGCGATCCCCCTTGGCCTGGGTAAAGAGCTTCACGGCTTCCTCGGCGTCCTTCACCGGCTGGCGATTTATTTCCACAATCACGTCACCCTGCTGCAAACCGGCATCGGCAGAATTCGAATCCGGCCCCACCTCCGTCACCAGGGCGCCGTGCACGTTGTCGGGAATCCTCAATTCCTGCCGCGATTGCTGGTCCAAATCGGACACCGTCACCCCATCGAGCGCGTCGTTATTCGAATTGCCCGAGCCGCGGTTCCGACCGTTGCTGCTCTTTCCAATCTGGCCCGGCAATTCAGCCAATTTGACGGTGAAACTTTTTTCATGACCATTGCGAATCAGCTTCACGGTGGCCTCGGTTCCCGGCGAACATTCGGAGACCACCAGGGACAGATTGTCGGCATCCGTCACCTTCTTGCCGTTGAATTCAACAATCACGTCGCCGGGCTGGATGCCGGCTTTCTGCGCCGGCGTTCCCGGCTGTACGTCATCCACCAGCGCGCCGTTCTGGTCAGCCAAACCGAAACTCTCCGCCAGGCCCGCGTTGAGGTCTTTGGGAATGACGCCCAGATAGCCGCGGGTGACTTTGCCGCCCTGAATCAAACGGTCCATGACATGGCGCGCGAGATTGACGGGCACAGCGAAGCCGATGCCTTCATTGCCGTAGGTACTGCTGAGGATGAAGGTGTTGATACCGACCAGCCGCCCGTCTGCATCCACCAGCGCGCCGCCGGAATTGCCGGGATTGATGGCCGCGTCGGTCTGGATGAAATCCTGATAATTGGGTCGCTCGGTATCTCCCCCGAATTGAAAGCCGCTGCGACCCAGCGCGCTGATGATGCCCATGGTGACGGTTTGTTCCAAACCAAACGGGTCGCCAATGGCCAGAACCATGTCACCGACCTCCAGTTGATCGCTATTGCCCAGCGTGATGGCCGGCAATTCGCTGGCATCGATTTTCAACACGGCGACATCCGTCGGCGGGTCAGTCCCGATGACCCTGGCGTTGTATTCCTTGTCCCCGTTGGCCGAAGTGACCTTGACTTTGATTTCATCGGCGCCTTGCACGACGTGGTTGGCCGTCAGGATGTAGCCATTCGGCGAGACCACGACTCCCGAACCAAGGCTTTCCTGCCGGCGCGTGCGCGGCTGATTGTCTTGCGGCAGCTGGTCGCCAAAAAACTGGCGGAAAAACGGATCACTGAGAAAAGGATTGCGGTACGGACGCAAATGCACAATGCGGGTGGAATAGATGTACACCACGCAAGGGGCGGCCTTTTTAATGACCGGCGAAAAACTGACGCCGGGTCTGGCCTCACGATTGAGCGGCGAGGCATCCACCTTGATGTCCGGGCCGGTTTCCTTTCCCCAGGAATTCAGATAAAACAGCACCACGATTGCCAATACGCCTGCCGTTGCTGAAAAGAAACCTATTAGCGGCCGTGAAAGACGATTCATAAAATAACCAAAATAATTCATGGAAATTGACAGCGCAATGGCCCGAACGTTCAAACCCCTCCACCTTCCCCGGGGAGACAATTCACTAATGGGTGGGTTGTGCTTGCTGCTGCGCCTTTTCCACGTCTTCAGGTTTTATGATTTCAACCTTCGCACCTTTTTTTATTTCATCGGCCGAAGGCACCTTGATGATGTCACTGGTGACCGGCTGGGGGTGCTGGATCGAAAGCAGTTCGACCGTAAAGATCAAAGTGGAATTGGGTTCAATCTTGGGCGGGCGGCCATAGGGGCCGTAAGCCAGTGCCGACGGAATAAACAACTGCCATTTGGAACCAACCTTCATGTGGGTGAGCGCCTCGGTCCAGCCGGGAATGACGCCCCCAACACGAAATTGCGTCTTATCGGAACGGTCGAAGGTTGTGCCGTCCAGAAGCTTGCCCTCATAGCTCACCGTGACGGTGTCATCCGCCGCGGGCGATGGCCCGCTGCCATCGGTGATGACCTTGTATTGCAGGCCGTCCGGCATGGTAACAACTCCCTTCTCCTCCTTGTTCCGCGCCAGAAACGCCTCGCCGGCCCGCGCGTTCTTTTCACCAAGTTCCTGCCGCTTCTTTTCCTGTTGCGCGGCGAGTTGTTGTGAAAATTGAGTCAGCGTCTTGCGCACGTCCTCCGTGGTCATCAGCGTGGCGCCGCCGGCCTGGACATCCTTCACCCCCTGCACCAGCAACGCGTAATCCAGATTGGTCACGTCATCAGCCTTCCAGCGCTGGCCCAGCATCATGCCGATGGCGTAGCTGACGCGCGACTTGTCATCGCCCAACGTATTGGTGTCGCCCGCCAGCGAAGGCGCCACGACCGACCAGGAGAAAACTGCGGTTAATATAATGGCTTTCATGGTTAATGCGCGCGCTATTTTGAGGATTCGCCTCCAAATTGCAACACTGTTTTAATTTCAACCCGGTGCATGCAAAATGTTTCCCCGGTGCCTGATTTCTGCTATAGTTAAAGCGATTTGCAGACAATAACGTGCTATTCCAACCATGATAACTCATCCCGAGGTTCGGGCATGAAAATTCCCGCGTTGCTCGCGCTGGTGATTTTCCTGTGTTTCAACGCCCGGGCGGCGGCCAATACCAATGCCCCTCCGGGATTGGCGCCCGGCCCCAATGACGGCCGCATCGCCTACGTGACGGCGCGTCTTTTGGAGGAATATCATTATTCGCAGCGGCCGCTCGACAAGGAGATGTCGGAGAAGTTTTTCGACGGCTATCTGGACTCCTTTGACCCGCAGCACCTCTATTTCCTGAAATCGGATGTCGCGGAATTCTCGCACTATCGCACGAACCTTGACGTCCTGACCATCAATAACCGCGGCATCGCCGATCTCACGCCCGCCTACCAGATTTTCGAACGCTTTTTGGAACGCCTGAAGCAACGCGTGACCTACGATGACAAGCTCCTGAAACATGACCGGTTTTCCTTGAATACCCGCCAAAGCCTGAGCCTGGACCGGCGCGAAGCCCCGTATCCGAAAAACCTGGCCGAGGCGCGGCACCTCTGGCAGCAACGGCTGGTTTACGAATATCTGCAGGAAGTCGTCAGCCGCAGAATCTCCCCCACCAACAACGGGGTGGTCTTGCCCCTCCCCAAATCCGCCCCCGGGGAAATCGCCGAAAAACTCACCCGGCATTATCGCTGGCAGTTACATCTGTTTACCAACTGGGACAGCGACGACATCCTGCAAACCTATCTCGAGGCGCTCGCCCATGCTTACGATCCGCACTCGGATTATCTCAATGTCAGCCACGCCCAGGACTTTTCCATCAACATGAGCCTGGCGCTCTTTGGCATCGGCGCGGAACTCCGTTCCGAGGACGGTTACTGCACCATCGTTTCACTGGTCGCCGGTGGCCCGGCCGCGAAAAGCAAGAAAATCAAGCCGCAGGATCGCGTCATCGCCGTCGCGCAAGGCAAGCAACCGCCCGTGGACGTGGTGGACATGGATCTAACCAAAATCGTCCAAATGATTCGCGGACCCAAAGGCACCGAGGTGCGGCTGACCATCATCCCGGTTGACAGTCCCAACTCACGTCATGTGGTGACCCTGGTTCGCGACGAAATCAAACTGGAAGACCAGGAAGCGAAGGCCGAACTGATTGAAATGCCCGACGGTCATGGCGGCACCAATCGCCTGGGGGTGCTTGACCTCCCGTCATTTTATGCCACGGTGGACCTGCCCGGCGACAATGGCGACCTGTCCCAGAAAAGCACCACCGCCGATGTCAAACGCCTGATCAAAAAGCTCGAGCAGGAAAACGTCAACGGCCTCATCCTCGATTTGCGGAACAACGGCGGCGGCTCGCTGGAGGAAGCCGTGAATTTCACCGGCTTGTTTGTCACCAACGGGCCGGTCGTTTTGGTCCGGTCACCGGAAGGCCGGGTGGTCGTGGATCAGGATACCTCCACTTCCGCCCTTTATCGCGGGCCGCTGGTGGTCCTGGTCAATCGCTTCAGCGCTTCGGCCACGGAAATCGTGGCCGGCGCCTTGCAGGATTATGGACGCGCTTTGATTGTCGGCGATACTTCCACGTACGGCAAAGGCACCGTCCAGAACCTGAATCCGTTGCGGCCGTTCATCTGGTCTTCGAATGAATCGGCTTCAAATGATCCGGGCACCGTTAAAATCACCATCCGCAAATTCTATCGCATCAGCGGCGCTTCCACCCAATTGAAGGGCGTCGTCCCCGACGTTATCCTGCCGGACACGCTGAGCGCCTCGACCGACATCGGTGAAAGTTCGCTTCCCAACGCGATGCCGTGGGACACCATTCCCAAAGCGGATTATGACCCGCTGAACCTGGTCGAGCCTTATCGGTCCGAGTTGCGCAGGCTCTCCGAGGCGCGCGTGGCCACCAATCAGGATTTCATTTATATCCGGCAGGACATCGATGAATTCAAGAAGCTCCAGGCCGACAAAACCGTCTCGTTGAATGAGCAGCAGCAGCTCCACCAGGCGGAACAAAACGCGCTCCGCCAGAAGGCGCGTGATGCCGAACGCGCTCAGCGCAAGGCGCCCAATGAAAAAATCTATGAAATTACGCTGGAAGACGTCAACAAGCGCGGGCTGCCGCCGTTGCTCTGGCCGACCAATACGATGGCGGCGGCAACGAATCAAACGACTGCGCCATCAGGCATCGCCACCCGGCCGGGCTCGCTGAACACCCATCCCACGACTGCGGTGCCCGGCGCCGTCCCAGCGACCCTCAGCCCGAATGGGCCGCCGACGGATCCCTGGCTCGACGAAACGGAGCGTATTCTCGAAGATTACGTATCGCTCATGAAAACGAATGAGGCGCGACCTGTCATGGCCGGCCACTGAATGAACCCGCGCACAGCCCGGGTCACCTGCCCGACGTGCAAAATGAAACAGATAATTTATTTACTGACGGCCATCGCCGCGCTGAATTTCACCGCGTCCGCCAGTCCCGTTGCCCAAACCATGAACACGAACGAAACGAACAAAATTGAAATCGCCGACCTCGGTGGCGGCTGCTTCTGGTGCATGGAGGCCGTCTTCGAACGGCTGCCCGGAGTCATTTCCGTCACCAGCGGTTTTGCCGGCGGCAGCACGCCTAATCCCACCTATGAACAGGTTTGCACCGAAACCACCGGTCATGCCGAAGTGACGCAGATTGAATTCGATCCGGCGAAAATTTCTTATGCAAAGCTCCTGGACGTGTTCTGGCAGGCGCACGACCCGACCACGCTGAACCGCCAGGGCTCGGATGTGGGCACTTCCTACCGTTCCATCATCCTTTATCGCAACGAAGTCCAGAAGTTGATGGCCGAGAAATCCAAGGCCGAGGCGCAGAAAAACTTCAAGCACCCCATCGTCACCCAAATCGTGCCGCTCACAAAATTTTACAAGGCGGAGAATTATCACCAGCACTATTTTGACAACAATTCGAGCGCGCCTTACTGCCAGATCGTCATCGCCCCCAAGCTGCACAAGCTGGAGAGGGAAAAGGTGATTCAGACCAAGCCCCAAACCAAACCCTGAATTTACGATTTGCGATTCACGATTTACGCGGCACGCGCGAATTGGGAATCACTCGTAAATCGTATATCGTAAATCAAAAATAAAAGGCGATCCGTTGCCGGATCGCCGTTTGAATTTCTTTCTGCGGTTTACAGGCCGTTCTTGAGCATGTACTTGATCAAGTCGCCCACCCGGCAGCTGTAGCCCCACTCGTTGTCGTACCAGCTCACCAGCTTGAAGAACTTCTTGTTCAACTCGATGCCGGAACCCTGGTCAAAAATCGAAGACAGTTCGCAATGAATGAAATCCGAACTGACCACTTCGTCCTCGGTGTAACCGAGAATGCCTTTCAGGTAAGTCTCGCTCGCCTTCTTCATCGCCGCGGAAATTTCCTTGTAGCTGGTTTCCTTCACCGTCTTGACCGTGAGGTCAACCACAGAGACCGTCGGCGTCGGCACGCGGATGGACATGCCGGTCAGCTTGCCCTTCACTTCCGGCAATACCAGACCCACGGCCTTGGCCGCGCCCGTGGTCGAAGGAATCAGATTGATGGACGCGCTGCGGCCGCCTTTCCAATCCTTCTTGCTCGGCCCGTCCACGGTCTTCTGCGTGGCGGTGAAACTGTGAATCGTCGTCATCAAACCTTCCTCGACGCCGAACCCTTCCTTGAGCAACACATAAACGACCGGCGCGAGGCAGTTCGTCGTGCAGCTCGCGTTGGAAATGACATGATGCTGCTTGGGATCGTACTTGCCCTCGTTCACGCCCATGACCACCGTCAGGCAATCGCCCTTGGCCGGAGCGGAAATAACGACCTTCTTGGCGCCGGCAGTGATGTGGCCTTTGGCCTTCTCGACGTCCGTGAACAGGCCGGTGGATTCAATCACCAACTCCACGCCCAGCGCCTTCCACGGCAGCTCGGCGGGCGATTTGGCGCTCACCACCTTGATCTTCTTGCCATTGACGATCAGTACGTCGTCTTCCGGCTTGTCGGCAGCGGATTTCTCCGAGCCGACCTCGCCCTTGAACCGTCCCTGGATGGAATCATACTTGAGCAGATACGCCAGGTTGTCCGCCGGAACGATATCGCCGACGGCGACCACCTCAATGTCCCTGCCCACCATGCCTTGTTCGACCAGCGCGCGGAAGACCAGCCGACCGATGCGCCCGAACCCGTTGATTGCAACTTTCACTGCCATATTTTTTATCCTTCTACAATAAGATGTTTAGCAAACCGAAGGCACAATCTAACGGCAAACGCCTCAGGGTCAATGCAGATTTCTGGAACGGAATTGCCAAACGCGAACCGTTTTTTGCAATCGCGTTGAGTTCCGGAACGGTTCAGCACAGGTTTCAGCGGGACACCATCACGACGCAAGTGCTTCTGCCAGATAACGCAATTCTTCCTGCACCTGGTCCGGCTCGGGCACCGTGTGGGCGATTTCAACCTTGACCAGTTCGCGGAAACGTTTTCGCAAACGATGAATGGCCACCTTGGTTGCGCCTTCGGTCAGGCCGAGCTGGCGCGCCGCTTCGGCCTGGGAAAGCGACTCCACCCGGCCCAGGAGCCAGGGCTTCAGCGTTTCGAATTGCCCGGTTTTGCCCGCGCAGGCGAGTTCATTCGCCAGCAGATCCAGAGCGCGCGCCACCAGCGTCTGGGCCCATTCCCGGTCGAAAAAGGCATCCGCGGGCGGGCCGGCGGGATCGGGAATTTGCAGTTCGGCAGTGGTGTTCGCACCGGCCCCGGCTTCAATGGACAGTATTGACTGGCCGCCGCCACGCTTGGCCGCCCGGGCCCGATCACGTTCATCTGCCAGGAAATGTTTCACCGCACCGAGCAGGAAGGAACGGAATCGCCCGCGCCCCGGTTCGACCGTGTCGAGTCCGTGCCGGGCCAGCAGGCGCGCGAAGAATTCCTGGGTCAGATCACGCGCGGATTCCTCGTCCCGGCCTTCGCAGCGGAGGAAGGCGAACACCGGTTTCCAGTAAGCCGCGCACAACTCGCTCAACGCGGCCCGGGCCTCCGCCGATTCGCCCCGCGCCTGAAGGACCCGGGTCCAGCGCGTGGGAACGAACTGGCCGGAGGCGTCGGGAATGGCGGACTGCGCAGGTTCGTTGGGATTCATTTCGACCGGGTAATTCCGAAAAGCGATTTGCCTTTGGCACACAGCAATAAATAGAATGGCACACCGAGCGCCAGCCCCAGGAAAACCGTGGCGGTTGCGGCCAGGCGGGGATATTCGGCGGCTGAAACATTCAAGCCCGCCGCCGGCAGGTTCACCGACCCATGTTCCGGTGAAACGACCAGCATGACACAAACGAACGCGCCGGCCAGCAGCGTCAGTGCGAGCACCACCAGCGCGACCACACGCCAGCGGCGGTTCAACGTCAGCAAGGCGATGCCGGCAAACAGTTGCGCAATCCCCGGGTAAAAGGTTTGATTGATCGGTCGCGAGTAAAGGCCCGTCAAGGTGTCAATCACGGCCCAGAGACCCAGCAACAGGAACGCCCACGCAGCGACTGTCCACCAGAACGGCCGTTTGAGTTTTTTGGCGGCGGAGTCGCCGGCCTGCGACAGGTCGCCACGATTGCTCTCGCCCGCCTCCCCGGGCGGCTCATCACAGGTCACTTCATCCAGGTTGCCGGACCTCAACGCCTGGTTCGCCTTCACAAGGCCATGGAAAAACCGGAACAATCTCAGGCAAAGCAACAGCAGCAAAATGCAGGCCCCCAGCCAGGGCGCGAGGGGTGCCGGGCCGAACGGAGACCGGATGTTCATGATCCCAATCAGCCAGGCCGTCACGGACGCGAACAACATCAGCGGACCGGCCCTCCGAACCCATGACCGCTGCGCGCGAATGGCGATAGCCGCCGGCTCCGAAACGTGAGGAAAAACGCCCGTGACGGCGACCACCGCTTGGCGGATCGCCTCAAACCATTTACCGACGTACGCGTTGATCGCGGCCGACGCAGGCGCGCGAGCCGGAACCGGCGTCAGGTGAATGGTCCGTTCCTGGCTCCCCGAGCCGGAGGTGACGGACAGGAAGAAAACCCGTTCGTGTTTCGCTCGCCATGGTGTCGTCCACATCTGGAAATGACCGACGCTCAAGTCGCGGATTTCATTCAAGGGAATCACGGTGCGCGTCTGCCAGGGGCTGATGAAGGTGAGACGTTCCGGTTCCAGCCGCAACTCGCCTTTGCATTGGAAAACATGCGCCTGCGCGTTGGGGAAACAATTTCGCATCCGCGCCGGAGTCGAGAAATAGCAAGGCGCAGTGCGTTCCACGGCGGCCACTGCGGTTCCCTGCCCCGCCGCGGCCGAATGGCTGGTGATGGCCTCGACGCTGGTCTTGACTTCGCCGGCGCTGCGATACCGCTTCTCCCGTTCCTTCTCCAGCGCGTGGAAGACGACCTCATCCACGCGCGGGTCAACGGCGGACTTCTCGGACGGCGGGGCGAAACGGCCGATGGGCAATTCGCCAGTCAGCATCTCGTAGAACACCACTCCCAGCGAATAAATGTCGGCACGCTGATCCACGTCTTGGGGATGTTCAATCTGTTCCGGCGCCATGTAATTGGGCGTGCCCATCACCATGCCCCTGGCGGTCAGGGTGATGTTCTTTTTCGGTTCGCCCATGAGCTTGGCGATGCCGAAATCCGCAATCTTCACCCGCCCGCGCGTGTCGAGCAGGATGTTCTCCGGCTTGATGTCCCGGTGGAGCACGCCTTCGTTGTGCGCGAACTGGAGTGCGTCGCAAATTTTCGGGACCAGATACAGGGCCTGTGGCGGGCTGAAGCGGCCGGTCTGCATTGCCTGCCGCAGATTCACGCCATCCACATACTCCATCAACAGGTAGAAGAAACCGCCGGCTTGTCCGAAATCGAACACCGTTACAATGCCCGGGTGACTGAGCCGCGCCAGCACCCGCGCCTCGCGATTGAACCGCTCGGTGAAGGCGGCATCGGACGCGAGCGATTGCGAAAGAATTTTGAGCGCAACAAAACGGTCGAGCTTGGGCTGGCGCGCCTTATATATCGCCCCCATCCCGCCGTGGCCAATGAGTTCGACGACCTCGAGCTGCGGGAAAGCGGCTTTAACCGCATCCACCGGCGGCGGAGCGGATTGCCCGCCCGGCGGCTGGCCGGCTTCAGTTTGGGTGGCAGCGGCGGCCAGGAGACATTTGGCGCACAATCCTCGCGGCGCATCCGCCGGCAAAGGCGCCTGACATTTTGGACAGCGGTTGATGATCTTCTCAGTTTGCATACTGCCCGCTTCCTGAGGGAATTGTTAAACAAGGTTACACGAATTAGGATTTCTTTGCCATTACCGTATTTCATTAAACATGTCGAATGCACGCAAGAGTCCAACAGCCACCTTCGCAATGGCTTAAACGCCAATTGGAGGGCTCGGTACAACTGGAGCGCCGCTCTCCGACCCGGCGGAAAGATTCAGTCGGACCCGGTCTGGCCGGATTCCAATTCAAGCTTGAGCGCGTGCAGGGAGAGGTTGATGTCCCAGATAAACGCAATCATCGAACCGAACAAGGAAACCATGGACCCGACGAAAATGATGCCGGCCAGCGCGCCTTGCTGCCATCGCAGCAGCGCGGTCACAAACAACGTGATGATGAGCGCGGATGCCAGCAACACGCTGATGGCCGCCAGCAGTATGCTTAAACGGATCATGCGCGCCCGGCGGTAAATGATAGCCACTTGCGCCTGTATTTGCGCGCGTTCGTGACCGGTGCGCTCCGGCAATTCGCGCTTGAGCAGTCGGGCACGGTCAATCGCGCGGCCCAGCCGGTTGGTCATGGTCAGCAGCAGCAGCCCGACGCCGGAAATGAGAATCACCGGGCCGATGGCATCCCGCAGTTCGGGAATCAGTTGTTCCAGCGAGGTTGGCAGCATTTGGTCTTTGCTATAACGCGAGGAATGTAACTGCGATTCGGATGCCGAGGCAAGCGCAGTCGGATTCAGGTTGCAGTATGTTTTCAGCGTTCGCTGGGGCAAGCGCCGGTCGGGCCGAAGCCGGCGAAGGCCGATCCTCGCGAGCCGCCCTCGCTTTGCTTTGACGCGCCAAGGCCCGCTCGCCGGTTCTTGCCGGTTGTATTTTGAATTGCCCACGGACCATGCTCGCCATCGTTGGAGCGCAGGCATCCTCGCCTGCGGGTCCACCCCGGCGTCCCGCCGGGTGTCCCTTCCGACAGCGAGACGCGGTCGGAATCCGCCGCCGGGACGACTGCGCTACAATATTGCGCGTTTTTTGCCAGGCTCGACATGGCTGAAGCGCGCATTACAATCGCCGCAGGAATTTGATCTTTTAACTTATGCCGAAAACCAGCCACAACGCCTCGACCTTGAAAATCCTTTTCCTTGGCGGCACCGGAAAGATCAGTGCCACCGTCAGCCAACAGGTGCTGGCCAACGGCCACGAGTTATATCTGCTCAATCGCGGGCAACAGTCCAAAAATCCGCCGGGCAGCCGCAGCCTGACCGCCGACGCCAACGACCTCAAAGCCGCCCGCGCCGCCCTGCGGAACCTGGAATTTGACGTGGTGGTGGATTGGATCGGGTTCACACCGGAGCACATCGAGCGCGACCTCGCTTTGTTCAAGGGCCGGACCCGGCAGTTCATTTTCATCAGCTCCGCCTCCGTCTATCAAAAGCCGCCGACGCATTATCTGATCACGGAAGCGACCCCGCTGCGTAATCCGTTCTCGGATTATTCCAGCAACAAGATCGCCTGCGAAGAACGGCTGCTGCGCGCGTACCGCGAGGAAAATTTCCCGGTCACCATCGTCCGGCCGACCTATACGTACAACCATTACTTCCCGGTCTCTGTCGGTGGCTTTGGCAGTTACACGCTGGCCGACCGGCTGAAACGGGGCAAACCCATCATCGTTCACGGGGACGGCACATCGTTGTGGGTGATGACCCACGCCGAGGATTTCGGGCGCGGATTCATCGGATTATTTGGCAACCCGCAGGCCATCGGCCACGCGTTTCACATCACCTCGGACGAGGTGCTGTCCTGGAACCAGATTTACGAAACCATCGCTGAAGCACTGGGCGTGGAGGCGAAGATGGTGCACATCCCGTCGGATTTCATTGCCAGGATGGCCCCGCAATATGCCGGCAGTCTGCTGGGCGACAAAGCCTGGAGCGTGGTTTTCGACAACACGAAAATCAAAACCTTCGTGCCCGGTTTTCAGGCTGTCATTCCATTTCGCGACGGCATCCGCCGCACAGCGGCCTGGTTTGCCGCCGACAAAAAGCGTCAGGTCGTGGATGCCGCGACCGGCCGGCAGATGGATGAGATGATCCAAGCCTATACCGGACGAACTGCAATTTAACAGCTCGCCAAAACAAGTAGCCGCCGAGGTAGCGAGGCGGACAAAACCTTATGCTTTCAGAACGTACCCGCCTCCACACGGGCGTGTTGCCCAAACCGGTTCAGGTAGGGCGCGTCACTCCATGCGCGCCGCTGAACCGTCAAAAACCATCCAATTTGTGAAAGAACCGGCGCGCACGAAGTGACGCGCCCTGCCTTTGTCGTTCTTCGTTTCTTTTGGGCAACACGCCCTCACTTCGGCGGCTACCATTCGACTTTACTGATTCTGCGCCGCCAGAAACCGTTCCGCGTCAATCGCTGCCGCGCAGCCTGAGCCCGCGGCCGTCACGGCCTGCCGGTAAATGTGGTCCGCGCAATCGCCCGCGACAAACACGCCCGGCACGTTTGTCATCGTGCCCTTTTGAGGAACGATGTAGCTGTTTTCGCCCAATTCAATCTGGCCCTTGAAAATGTCCGTATTCGGCGTGTGGCCAATGGCAATGAACACCCCGGCGCAACTCAGGGCTGATTCTGCGCCAGTTTTGAGGTTCTTCAATTTCACGCCGGTCACCTTGTCTTGTTTCACATCGAGGACTTCGGTCACAGCCGAATCCCAGACCGGCTTGATTTTGGGATTCGACAGCGCGCGTTCAGCCATGATTTTGGACGCGCGTAATTTATCGCGGCGATGGACCAGATGAACCTCTGAGCCAAATCGTGTCAGGTAAAGCGCCTCTTCGCAGGCGGAATCGCCGCCGCCGACCACAACGAGCGGCTGGTTGCGGAAAACCGGCAACGCGCCATCGCACGTCGCGCAATAGGTCACACCCTTGGTTTCCAGTAAATCTTCGCCGGGGACACCGAGGTGCCGGTGGCTTGCGCCGGTGGCGATAATGACGGTTTGCGCCTCGACTTTTTCGCCGTCCACAGTCAGCGCAAACGGCCTCTTGGAAAAATCCACAGCTTCGACGGACCCGAAACTGGCCCGGGCGCCGAAACGTTCCGCCTGTTTCTGCATCCGGGTCATCAACTCATAGCCATCCACGCCTTCGGGGAAGCCGGGATAATTTTCAACGATGCTGGTGGTGGTAAGCAATCCGCCCGGTTGTTGGCCGGTGAGCACGAGCGGCTGGAGGTTGGCGCGCGCGGTATACAGCGCGGCCGTCCAGCCGGCGCAACCTGAACCGATGACGATGACCTTTTCCATAAGCGCGCGCAAGGTAGTGGCTGAACGCGCCGGTTGCAAGTTCAGGCGAAATGGGGAAGCGGTGCATTTGGCAGCTTTGGTGGGGCGAGCGTCCTCGCGAGCCGTCGTCGCTTCGCTATGACGCGCCAAGGCCGGCTCGTCAGCAGCCTCGCCCCACCAAACTATGCCGGTACCTTGTATGGCAGCAGAGATCGCGTGGCATCGACGGACACCGTTTTCTTCGTTGCTTTACGGGGCAATCGGGTTTTGACTCCGGCTGTGCGTCAGCTCGAAAGAGACAGACTGGCTTTCCAGAGCAACTTTGTTCGCGATCCGTCTAATGAACATGTCATTGAATTTTGAGTCAAAATTACATTGGCTATGAACCCCAAACTCCTCCTCTGCCTCACGCTCGTTTTGAGCGGTAGTTTGAACTGCCCGGCGGCCATCATCTATCCCAAAGCACCGGCCGGAGGACAACAGGTTATCCGGGAAGCGTTCAAGCAGGGGCTCTCCCGCAGCATCTCCCGTTACCTCGGCGGTTATCAAATCGAAGATTTAACCATCGCCAATCCTTTCCGGGATTATTCGGTCGGGCTGACGAAT
>DASZAB010000154.1:0-5077 GCA_035945675.1 Verrucomicrobiia bacterium
GGTCGCCCCGTCCATCCTTTGCGGCAAATTGAAACGAAACTCCAACGTGACCGGTCCCGCCGTCTGCTCGGCGATCTGGTGCTTGAGCGTGATCGCACCGTGGGGGCTCGTGTCCACCAACTCAAACCAATCTATGTTAAAAACTGGAAGCCCGTTGGGCTTTGGACTAAAATCAAAATACCCGCCGCTCTGGTCCACGTCCCAGCCGGACAGCAGGATGTCCGTTCCCGGCCAGCAATAGGGCTTTGGTGACATGAAAGAGTATTGCAACAGATAGCCGGTCGTCACGTCGCGGATGAAGGGAGCCGGCCCAGGCACCTGAAGCAGGGCCGGATCAACTTTGCTCCCATCAAAATAGAACGTCGGCACACCGTAACCCTGCTCATTGCCGCCATAGGTTTGATCCGGATAAATGGCGCTATTTTCGTAAACCCCCATCTCCACCGTGGCGACACCGGCGTGTTGATTGATGTTCGTAATGTCCACCGTCGGGTCGCCGCCCGCTGACTCGGTGGAGGTGATGCGATAACTCGAGCCCCCTTGCAAAAGTACAGGGCTGCTCAATGACTCATAAGCATATCCAGATGCGTCCACCGGGGATGAAGGTGATACGGTCACCGTCGCTACCGGCAGTGTTGTGGTCGTGTCCCAGATCGTCACCTGATGGCTGTACTGGAGACTGCCAACGCTGACGGACCGCCCCAACGCGGTGATCGTGAGATTGGTTTTGGGAATAAACTGATAACCGGCATTCCCGGTAAAGCCGGTCCGTGTCCCCGGATAACTTTGGGTGAAAAAGTTATCCATCACCGGGACAACGGCGGATGCCGAGACCAGTTTAAAAAACTTCTGCGCGTTGGTAACGGCATTTACGAGGCTGACGGACAAATTGCCGCCACTATCGTAGGTGCTGCTACTATTCGTCACCCATTGAATCAGGTTCGTGCTTTGCAGCAATATCCAGGGGCTGTTGGGTATGCCGTTTGTGGCCGCAAGTGTGAGTGTCGTTCCTGAAACATGGATGCTCGTGAACTTTGGCCGCACAATCGGCATGGCTTTCCAAGGATACCTGACAATGATGATGCCGGAGCCGCCGGAGCCGCCGGTCGCGTTCCAACCGCCGCCTCCACCACCACCGGTGTTGGCCGCACCGTTGGAACCGGCGGCAGGATTGATGCTTCCATCGTGTCCGCTGCCACCACCGCCCTCTCCTCCCAATCCTGTCTGGCCGGTACCGTGCGGAATACCTCCTCCGCCTCCGGCATAATAGGTATTCACACCGCTGATGGCATATGCCAACCCAGCTCCACCCGCCGAAGATGTTGCCGCCGCTCCGGCTCCTCCACCACCGCCATAAATGTCCGAATCGCCAGCAAATCCGGCGTGACCATAGCCGCCACTGGCGCTAGCGGGCTGGGTGGCTGCGCCGCCGCTTTGCGCTGGAGCTGCACCACCGGAACCGCCACCGGAACCGCCCGCTAATCCTGCTATGGGCCCCAGATAACCAATGCCGCCGCCGCCGCCGCCCAGGGCGGTAAGGGTGCCAAAGACTGAATTGCCCCCGCTGGCCGCACTCTGGTTGCCACTGCTGCCGGCACCGCCTGCCCCGACAGTGACACTATAGGTTCCGGCAACGAGCGAGACATTCGTATATACCAGCCCGCCGGCGCCGCCGCCGTCACCAAAAAGTCCGCCACCACCGCCGCCGCCCGCCACCACCAGCACATTCGCGCTGTTGGACGATGAGAGGATCAACGTGCCGGAGACCGTAAACGTATGCACCACGTAGCCGTTGGTATAGGGTGGTGAAGCAACTGGATTTAACCCGTTTGAATCCGTGTAGGAGATCGCACCGCCCCAACCCGCATTATCTTGGGCCAGGGTCGAAGCCGCCAACCCCAAGGTCAGCGCGGCCAAACCGACGACCATTCGTGCGCAGGCAACACGCGGCGCGACCCTTGGAAGTGTAATTCTTGAAGCATTATTCATTGGAAACTATTTAATACAGTTGATCACCATCGGATCAGTGCCAGTAACCACCGTGAAAAGTGGTGTCGGGATTGAGGAAACAATTCTTCTGAAAAGCAGCAGGCTGCCATCCAGAAAAAAATAGCGCTCGGAGAGCCGAGCGCTGCACATTTGTACTATTTCAGGCACAAAGCTCCGCTTCAGGCCAGGCGAATACGACGAACGAACAAAGTCGCGATCAGGCCGAAGGCCAGAAAACTTAGAGCGGACGGTTCCGGGACGGGCGACGCATCAACAGAAACATTGTCGAGCCATGGGGTTGCGCCACTATTGTTATTTATATCAATGAACGCAATGCTGAGATCACCGGCTGTGCTGGCCGTGCCCGTGATCGTTGCCAGCGCCCATTGCCCGGCGGGAGCAGTCGCGGTGAGGGTGGCATTGTCGGCTATCGGAACACCGCCGACAAGAATCTGAGCCTCAATGTTGCCGGTGCCCAAGCCGGTCAGGGTTTTGCCGAGATCAAAGCTCAAGGTGATAGTTTGGCCGGCGGTGGCCGCATAATTCAGGTCTTGCGACAAGGTGCCGACGCCGCCCATGTTCGCTACGACGCTGCCGTCGGCGGCAACGGCAAAGTGGAGGTTGGAGGGATTGACATCGTTATTCACCGTATATTCCACATACGCGGAGTTTAGTGACGACACCCATCCGCCACTGACAGGCAAGGCGTTCCACTCGGGGCCGCTTGCACCGGTGCTGGTTAGTGCGCCGAGGGTTTCAAAGGATGGATTAAGCACCGTAACCGGCGAAGCCTTGGCTACATTTATAAATAAAGATGCTGCTGCAACCGCAAGAACCGCAGAATAGTAAGGTTTCATATTTTGATCTTGTTTGCTAGGTTTAATTGACTTCCTGGCTATTCTCTCATTTTTCACCCGCAAGCGTTAGCCTCCGGCTTTCTTTTTTCTAGCACTGTGTAGCACACTACCGGTCGGGATGCCGGCCCAGCGGCCCGGCGCCAATTTGTTTCTTTCGCCTGACCAATTCAAGCGCCACGCCGCCAAGAATATTTCGGCTCCCGGCAGATAGAGACGCGAACGCGGAGCCGTTCACTTAATGCTCGATGCCCAATCCATTTCCCGCGTCAGTCTTTCGGATACAAAACGGTGAAACGTTTCTGCTGTTGCGCGTCCGGAGCGACGTCCTGATTGGTGGAGCCGGCGGTGAAGACGTTCCGCAACGCGTCCAAGTAACCGAATCCCGCCAGGGTCGAGGGCATCAGGAAATGACCTTCACCGAATTCATTCCAGTTGGCCAGCATCACCACCTGGCGGCCCAGCGAACCCGCCGGCAGGGTCGGCATAAACGTATCCTTCGTCCATTGCGCCAGCCCCTGGTAATTCGTCACCGATGTCCAACCCCCGTCATGCACGCCCCACGCCTGCCGGTCCCAGCCCATCGAAATGCTCGGCAGCCAGTTTATACCGGCGGATGCAGCCGCACTGGCCGAGGCCACATTGTCGTTCTCCTGCGTCGGCACATCCGGCGTGCCCCAGGTGTAGGAATAGGCATAGTCCACCCCCATGGCCTTCATATTCGACATGACGCCCGCGTCGGAGTTGCGCTGCTCCATCATCACGATCACCCCGGGGAACCCGGCCTGTTGGCAGGCCGCACGCAATTCCGCGATGGCTTGGGCGCCACCCGCTATGCCGCCAAACATCTGCTGCCATTGGTTCCATTCGTAGATCGAGACCACCGGCTTGCCGTTGATCTTGAAGTAGCGCGGGTCTTTGAAGAAATACTCGATCCAATACGGAATGATGTTGTTCGTCCAGTCCTGAAAATCAGTCGTGCAAGCGCCCTGGTCAACGCACATGATGGTGAACTTTGCCAGGTCGCTGTACCGCGCGTTGAACAGACCCTGGATGATTCCCTGGTCCAGCACGCCATTCTTGATCGGATGACCAATGGCATTGTCTGGACGATACCAACAGTATTGCTCGAAGGTGATCCCGTGTTCAACCTGCCACTTGATCTCCCAGTCGGCCTCCTCCGGGTTCCCTTCGTCATACCAGCCCAGATACGGCTTGCGTTGGTCGCGATACGGATAAATGTAATCCCACCCCGCATACGCCGTCCCCTCGCGCCACAGATTGCAGCTCTGCACGCCAAGGATGTAAGGCGAAACCGCCGGACAGGGTTGCGGCGTGGGCACGTAGTTGGTCGGGTAATCCTGCCACGGATAGACCTGCACGTCGTCCACCCACAGATTGCCGGCAAAATAGATGGACGCCACAGGGTTCGTGTAGGGAGCCCCTGTCACCCACAGTTTTCCATTAATGTAAATATCCGCCACATTCGATGTGGGATCGGCGATCACCTTGGCCATATACCAGAAGTTTGTCCGGTAAGTCATCAGCCCGGCCAGTTCCACCCCGCCCAGATTTACGCTCAGGCCATTGGTCGCGCCGGGGATAAGAAAGCGGCATTCCAGCACTGTCTTTGCGCTCAAAGACGTGAACTGCCTTTGCGCCGCGCCGTTGGTCACTTGCAGGCTGAAAACATCCGGTTTCGTCCCGCAATCAAATTCCTGCACGCTGCCATTGGTGACCTGCCAGTCGGCCGGCACCTTCCCGACGCCGCAGGTCACGAAGGTCTCGTTGACGGTGTAGCCGATGTAGATGTTGACCGGGTCCAGGAACATGGCTCCGGTCGCGGCATCGCCCGTTTTCACGAGAAAATAATCGAGCGCACCAACCGGATTGACGAAGGGCAGCCCCGACGCCACCAAATCGCCGTTCACATAAACCGTCGCCGTTTGCGCCGTGAGGTCGGCGATCACCTTCACGCCGTAATCCTGGTTGGTCGTGTATGGCGTCAGCACCTGGCCGTTCCCCCAACAGAGATTGGTGCCGCTGGTCATCAGATTCACGGCGGCCTGTTGCTGGAGATTGCACAACTGCCAGGTCGCCCCGTCCATCCTTTGCGGCAAATTGAAACGAAACTCCAACGTGACCGGTCCCGCCGTCTGCTCGGCGATCTGGTGCTTGAGCGTGATCGCACCGTGGGGGCTCGTGTCCACCAACTCAAACCAATCTATGTTAAA
>DASZAB010000155.1:0-88276 GCA_035945675.1 Verrucomicrobiia bacterium
ACCGAGTTGCGGATACGCCGCCAGTGCCGCCAGCGAGTGACCGGGCATCTCAATTTCGGGCACAACCGTAATATGCCGCGCCGCCGCGTAGGCCACCACTTCGCGAATGTCGGCTTGCGTATAAAACCCTCCGTAACGTCCATCCGGGCCGTAGGCCGTCGTTGATTTTGGATCCAGACCAAAACCAACGCCCGGCCGCCACCCGCCGATCTGCGTGAGTTTGGGATATTTTTTGATTTCGATCCGCCAGCCTTGATCATCGGTCAAATGCCAGTGGAAGACGTTCATCTTAAGAGTCGCCATCGCGTCAAGCAGTCGTTCGACTTCTTGAACGGTAAAAAAGTGGCGGCTTGCATCCAACATCAAGCCGCGCCAATTGAAACGCGGCCAGTCTTCAATCTGCACACACGGCACCTGCCAGTCCTCATGGGTTATGCGCTTGGTGGAAAAAATGTCCGGGGGCAATAATTGCAGCAAGGTCTGCACGCCATAAAACAAGCCCGCCTGGGTCGGCGCTCGAATCACGACTGAATCCGGCGTGACAGTCAGGGCGTAACCTTCGAGCCCCAAATTCGTGTCAGCGTCTTTGGTCGTCAGCAAAATGTTTCCGCCTCCGCCCGATTTGGCGCTGATCAAATTAAGCGGGTAACCCGTAACTTCCCGGACCCGCGCGGCCAGGAACCGGGCGGTCCGGGCGGAAACGGAATCTGCAGCGATGGATGTGTCCGGTGTAAGCTTGAAGATTCCGGAGCGGAGCTCCATTTTCTGCGGAAGCGGGATGATGGCCGGGCGGACAACATCAGCCGCCGACGCCATTGCCATCAGGCAAAGAATAACCGCGGCAATTCGGGATTTGATTTTCATGTTTGACCGTTAAGTTCAGGTTTTTGACCGGTTTCGACTTCTTTCAGCACGTTCCCTTCAGCCTTGAAAAGCGGCGATGGTGTCTTTTGATTCACGTCCCGGCAGCACGCGCACGTGGCCAAGATTCCTGATCAGCAGGCAAACGAGCGCAAACGCCGCCATCGGCAATGCCGAGTAGATGATAAATACCGGCGTGAACGAAGTAACCGTCACGGTCTTGCCGATGGCCAGCATCGTAATCGCGCTGACCAGTGAGCCGGCAGTCCCGCCAAAACCGGTGACCGAGCCGACGACGTGTTTTTCAAAAACTTCCGCCGGCAACGTCATGTTGGCCCAGGCCGCATGGAAAAACATGGCCACCGTAATGCAGACAATCGCCAGTGCCGGGTTCGGGACGCGGGTAATCAGGATGAAGCCCGCCGGGATCATGAGCGAGGCGATAAACATCATCAGCTTGCGGGAACGGTTGAGGGACCAACCGTGCCGGATCAGGGAGGCAGGTATGGCGCCGCCGGCCAGATTGCCCAGGGCCAGTCCAACGTAAGGAATCCAATAATATCTCCCGATATCGGCCAAATTAAACCCGCGCTCCTGTTCCAGGAATTTCGGCATCCAGAAGGCAAAAAAGTACGAAATGGGATCGGTCAGCATCCGCGCCAAAATACAACCCCAAGCCTCGCGCGTCGCCAGGATGCGCAGAGCGGGAACGGCTTGGGGCGCAACTTTCGGCGGCTGGTTTTCCTCGATGAGATCAAGCTCATCCCGGCCTATCCACGGATGTTGCTGCGGGACACGGTAAACGAACAACCAGAGGAGGACCCAGACGAGGCTCAAGGCCGCGCCGACGACGAACGTGTAACGCCAGCCAAGATTCAGCGCCACCCAGGCCACCATCGGTGCGGCAAACGCTGCCCCGATGGCGGTGCCCGAATTGAAGATGCCGACCGCCAGGGCGCGCTCCCGCACCGGGAACCACTCCGAGACCGCCTTGACCGCCGCGGGAAAGTTGCCCGCCTCGGTCGCACCGAGGAAGAAGCGGCAGACCGCGAACTGTCCGACGGTGCGCGCAAACGCGTGCATCAGGTCCACGATTGACCAGCCGCTGACGAAGAGGGCGAAGCCCCGGCGGGTGCCCAGATAGTCAACCAGGCGCCCGCTCACCGTGTACATGACCGTGTAACTGATCAGGAACGCCGCCGTGATGTAAGAATACTCAAGAGTGTTGATGCCCAGTTGATTTTCGAGGGTCTGCGCCAACAGCGCCAGCGTCTGCCGATCCATGTAATTGAGCGCGGTGACCAGGCAGATCAATCCCCCGATGTACCAGCGCAGGCCCTTGATTTTCATAGGCGATTATTCGGCTGCTTTAACGCGTCTTACATTTCCATCGCCAGCACTCCGTCCCAAAATCTGAAAGCGCCTCACGGGCGCGATTATCAATAGCGTTACAAACCTCGCCGTCGAAGGGATAAGGCTGGTTTGCTTCATTTGGCTCCATGCGGCCCGGAAACCTTGAGTATTGACAGTTGGCAGTCGGCGGCATCCCACTCGGCGGTCACCCGGCCCCAGGTTTGAACTCCGAGGTATTCTGCCGGTTGGCTCGACGCCATCGGCAAAACCTTTTCCAGCGGCAGCCCTGTGAATTTTACCGTGTTTGCCACCCCTTGACTCAGGATTAAGGCCGAGCCTGCCAGCCACGATTTGCCGGGCTGGGAAACCCGTCCGTCTTCACTCAACACCACCCGTTCGCCGTTCAGTTCATAGTTGCCGGGAGCACATCCGGCTGCGGCCACGGCATCGGTCACCAATAGAGTGTGCCGGGGTGTTTTGGCGCGAATCATTGTCTTGACCGTTGCCGGTGGCAGGTGATGTCCATCCACAATCAAACTGGCAAATAAATTGTCATTCGCGAGCTGCTCCCAGATGAAATTTGGATGCCGCGGCAATAACTGCGCGCAGCCATTGCCCAAATGAGTTGACAGCGTTGCTCCCGCCTTCACCGCCTCGCGAATCTGTTCAGGTGAAGCCGCCGTGTGCCCAATAGCCACACGGATGCCGGAAGCCGCCAGGTGCTCGATCAATTGCATTGCTCCCGGCGCTTCCGGCGCCAGTGTCACCAACCGGATCCCGCCGCCCGCCGCTTCCTGCCGGCGTGCAAAATCATCAATGGAAGCGGCGATCACATGCTCGCGCGGATGCGCCCCGCGCGCGCCGTCTTCGGGGGAAATATACGGCCCTTCCATGTGAATCCCGACAACTTCCGGAGGCCGGGCCCGGGTAAGCGTTTTCGCACATTTGGCAAATCGTTCGAAGGAAGACGTGAGGAGCGTTGGAAGAAAACGCGTCACGCCCGTTGCGCGCAATGCCTCGATCGAGTGAAAAACGTCGTCCGCCACGGTCGAGGGGTTGTTGAAGTCCACACCTCCGAAGCCGTTGACTTGGAGATCGAACAATCCGGGAAATTCAATTTGCATGGCTAGGCCGGATTCCACGCCTCGCTGCGGCATGACCTGCTTGACTTCATGATCGAAGTGCTCCTGCCAAAATTCGCTGGTCGAGCAACGAAGCCGAAGCCTTATCCAGATAGAACGTCACATCGGGATGTGTCCGGAGGATGGAAGCCGGCGCCGCGGGACTGATTTCACCTTCCAGGCATGTCTTCACGGCATGCGCCTTTCGTTGGTCGGGAACAATGCAAAGAATCTTCCGCGCCTCGAGAATTTGATGGATCGACATGGAAATCGCCTGTCGAGGAACTTCCGACAGATCCTTGAACCATCCCTCCCCCACCTGCTGGCGCCGGCATGCTTCGTCCAGATTCACGATCAGGTAAGGTGCTTCGGTGGTAAAATCCGCCGGCGGGTCATTGAACGCCAGGTGCCCATTTTCGCCAATGCCCACAAAGGCTGCATCAATCGGCGCGGCGTTCAGTTCCGCACCGACCCGGCGGCAAACCTCCCTTACGTCGCCCTCGCCGTCCAGCAGATGATACCGTCCGATGCCGGCAGGTATGATGAGCCGCTCCAGGAGATACTTGCGGAAACTTGCCCCATGGGTAATCGGCAAACCCACATATTCGTCGAGGTGAAACATTTCCACCTGCCGCCAATCCAATTTCGGGGATGCTGTCAATGCCTTGAGAAACGCAAATTGGGAAGCGCCGGTCGCCGCAATGATCCGTGCCTGGCCCCTCCTCGCAATTGCATCCCGAAGCACCGCCGCCGCCGCGGCCGCGGCCGCGCGGCCAAGTTCAAAACTATCAGGAAATATTTTTATCATAGCCGTTCGCCGGGTTGAAGATACCAGGATAGAGCGCTGGCTTGCAGTTGGCCTCTGGCCATAAGGTTCGGCGGTATAACGATGACAACGAACAGTTTAACAGGCGTGAACCTGCCCGTGCCGGCACTGTCAAACTGCATTTAATTTTTCTCATGACCTGCCAGTTGACCGTTTTCTGGAGTCAGATTCACACATTGAGGTCGCTTCAGCCATACCCTGTTTTGGGGGGACTGGGGGAAGCATTCAGAATTGCCGTGCAACTAGTTGCACCTGTTGGCCTTGAAGGAAAGGCGGTCGAATTACTTTTCCAGATACCGGATGACCGCTTCGGTGCGGGTGCGCACATGGAGCCGTTCAAAAATATTTTTCACGTGACCGTGCACCGTCCAGACACTGATGCCCATGGCTTGTGCGATTTCCTTGTCCACGCAACCTTTGCTTAAAAGCTCCAGGACTTCGCGTTCGCGGTGCGTGAGTTTGGCCAGAGCCAGAGTGTCATGGTCGGAGTGCAGTTGCAGCAATTCCTGAAAATAATATTTTACGCGCTGCAGATAATCTTCGGTCATCAGCTCCGAGCGATTGGAGACTTTGAGGATTGGTTCCAGCAATCGGTCCGGCTTGACCCGTTTGACCAGATAGCCTCCCGCGCCGCCGGGTGTCGAGACAAACATCTGGTCGCCATCCACATAAACCGAATAAGTAAGGGCCGGCACTCCGGGTTCAATGGGGCTGATGGTGCCGGCGGATTTGAAGCCGATTCGTCCGGCCAGGTTGCGATTCAAAAGCACCATGCGGGGCTTGTGGAGTTCCAGCGCATGGGTGAAGGATGCCGCCGAGTCGCAGGGAGCACTGGCAAACCCGGCTTGCCGGTCAATGCTCCAGCATAAAGCCCGGCGAACACCCGCATCCGATTCAACCACCAATATGCGCTGCCGATTGGGATTCACTGGTAATGAATCAGATTCCGTCTCTGCCTGTTTTCCGACCAAGGTATGAATGGTGGTATAAGTCCACAACACCGGGTTCATACACCACTCGAAACTTACAATCAGTTCGCGGGAAAAATGCCGGCAGATGGCGTTCCAACCCTGTTTTACCGCCATCTGGTATATCTCGCGTGCTTTCACTGCGGCCATTTCCACATCCGGAGTGCCCAGTGGGAAAAAATAACCTGTGCCAGCATGATCAATATGCACGGCGAAATCGTGCTCCGATCCGCCGGAGGCGGGAAAGCGATAGCGGCGCAAAAGCAGACATTGTCGCCAGTAACGCGCGTCGGTCATGGGATAGTTTTTCTCCGTCTGGTCCTTTCTCGAATGTCTCGAATGTTTCGGCAACAGGGAGGCGGACATTTCGCCGGTGGATTTGACTCGCCCGAACTTGCGGGCAAATTTGCTTCGAGGTTGCATGGACGCGGGTTTCGTTGCCACAGGCAAATAAGAAAACATTTAACGCGTGGCGTCAAAGATTTTCCCTTCTGAAATTCCGGCGGCCAATCAGCAGTTTGAATTCGATTATGCGTCGTCCAAAACCGGGGCAATTTCCTTCTTCCGCGGAGCCGCTTTGACCGAATGGCCGTCCAGGGTGGAACCGTTTATTTTGTCGCGGTAAGCCTGCCATTGCGGTTCATTCTCAAAAATCCAGCGGTAATACTTCGCCTCCTGGAGCCGGCTGGCCGCCGCCTCGTCCAGCACCACCGCGCAATGCGGATGAAATTGCAGCGCCGTCGCGGAAATCATGCTCGTGATCGGGCCTTCAATCGCCCGCGCCACAATCTTCGCCTTGTCTTCGCCGGTGGCCAGCAGCAGACAGCGGCGCGCGTCGAGAATTGTCCCCACGCCCATCGTGACCGCGCGGCGCGGCATCTCATCGGGCGGCTCGAACAGCGGCGCGTTTTGGGCGCACGTCACCGGCGAAAGCACTTTGATCCGCGTACGCGAGCGCAGCGAGGAAACCGGCTCGTTGAAACCCAGGTGCCCCGCCAGCCCGATGCCGAGCAACTGCAGGTCAATTCCGCCGCATTGCGCTATGAGTTTCTCATAATGCTCGCATTCGGCTTCGATGTCGGCGGCGGCGCCGTTTGGCAAATGCGTGTTCCGCAAATCCACGTTCACGTTCAGAAACAAATTGTGATTCATGTAGTGCCGGTAGGAATTGCGATGGCTGCCCGGCAGTCCGACATATTCATCAAGGTTGAAAGTGTGGCAGGCGGAGAAATCAAGGCCTTCCTCACGGTGTATTTGGACCAGTCGGGCATAGACCGATTCCATGGTGCGTCCCGTGGCCAGGCCCATCACCAGGCGTGGATTGTCCCGCAGTTCCTTCGCGATGACCCGCGCCACCAGGTCGGTGGCGGCCTCTGCATTTGGTCGGATGACGACTTCCATAAAAGTTAGTTTGGCAAAACCATATTGACCTCTTGTATAAAAAGGTCGCTATTTACATTAAGTGTTATCCAATGCATTCATTGTAACAACCCCCTGAATTGGGGGTTGAATAAGTGGCACTGCCTGTGAAAAATTAAGCTGTTCGGTGCGTTCGGTGTATTATGGCACCGTAAATACGATGAACCCTTATCATAACTTTGTTTCTGCTTTTGCCCAACTCGTCACTCAGGGCAAATCACTGCCCCTGGGTGGCATTCCTCCGCACGGCAAATCCAGGCCGGCAGCAGATGCTCCGGCGGCACTGATTTTTTCGCCGCACCCGGACGACGAGTGCCTCATCGGCGGCTTTGCCCTGCGCCTGATGCGCGAAGCCCGATGGCGCGTCGTCAACGTCGCCGTCACCCAGGGCAGCAACCAGGACCGTCAACAGCCGCGTTTACAGGAATTGAAAAATGCCTGCGGCTGGCTGGGGTTTGAAGTCGAACAAACCGCGCCCCATGGCCTGGAGAAAATTAATCCGAAAACCCGGGCGAACGATGCCAAACACTGGTCCGAAGCGGTGAAGATCATCGCGGCGATTCTGGCCAGGCATCAGCCGCCAGCCATCTTCGTCCCGCACGAACTCGATTGGAACAGCACGCACATCGGCACCCATTTTTTGGTCATGGACGCACTGAAGACGCTGCCGCCGGCTTTTCGATGCCTGTTGATTGAAACCGAATATTGGGCGCCGCTGGCGTCGCCGAACCTGATGGTCGAGTCCAGCGCGGATGACGTTGCGGATTTGCTGGCCGCCCTCTCCTTTCATGTGGAAGAGGTGAAGCGCAATCCATATCACCTGCGAATGCCCGCGTGGTTGCAGGACAATGTGCGGCGCGGCGCCGAACTGGTCGGCGGTCAGGGTGGCCCGGCTCCCGATTTCATGTTTGCCACGCTCTACCGGTTACGCCAGTGGAAAAATGGCTGTGTTGGAAATGTGTTCACCGGTGGAAAACAAATCAGCGCCACCCAAAATCCGGGTGCCGTTTTCAATTAACGTGCTGGCGGCAGCGAGTTTCTTAACCACAGATTCAACAAAAACATGAACGGGAATCCTGGCGCGGCAAAGGCTGGATACAGTCGTCTTCTGTTACTCGTTGCCGGGCTCGGCGGGCTGCTGTACGGCGTGGACGTCGGCATCATTTCCGGCGCGCTGCCCTATCTGGAAGCCACGTCTGGTTTGACCCTGGGGCAACTATCGTTCGTCGCCGCCGCGGTTTTGCTCGGCAGTGTCATTTCCACTTTGTTCGCCGGCCTGTTGTCGGATTGGATGGGGCGGAAGAAAATGATGTCGTTTAGCGGCATTCTGTTTGTCATCAGCATCCCGATAATTGCCTTGGCGCACGGCTACGACACGTTGGTATTTGGCCGGTTGCTGCAGGGTATCAGTGCAGGATTAATCGGCGTGGTCATTCCGCTTTATCTCGCCGAATGTCTCAACGCGTCCAGTCGCGGCAAGGGCACCGCTATTTTTCAATGGCTGCTGACGTTCGGCATTTTCGCGGCGGCACTCATCGGTTTTTATTTCAGCATCCGCGTTGACGAAATCCAAAAACTCGGCGATGCGGCCAAATTGTTTGCGTTCAAAGACACCGCCTGGCGCGGCATTTTCTGGGTTTCCTTTCCGCCGGGAATTTTATTTGTCATCGGCAGTTTCATGGTCGCCGAATCGCCTCGTTGGCTGTTTCGTCGCGGACAAATTGACGCCGCGCGCGCCGCGCTTTTGCGTTCGCGCACGGACGAGCAGGTGGAAATTGAATTGAAGGAAATGGCCGAAACCATCGCTGCCGAAAAAGCCAGGTTGGCCAGTACGCGGGTCAAGGAATCCCTCCTGCGCCGCAAATATGTCATCCCCTTTTTGCTCGCCTGCGTCATCCTCGCCTGCAACCAGCTTACCGGCGTCAATTCCGTCATTGCGTACAACGCAACAATTCTCATTCAGGCCGGCTTGAGCGATTTCTGGGCGCATCTCGGCTACGTCCTTTTCACCATCGTCAATTTTTTGTTCACCTATGTCGCCGTCGCCTTGGTGGATCGCAAAGGCCGGACATTTTTGCTTTCGCTCGGCACCGGCGGGGTGATTGTTTCCATGGTTTGCGTCGCCTTGCTGTTTCAGAAAACTGAAACATTGCGCGTGGATTGTAAAAACGCCGTGCAGGCAATGGTTGCAACGAATCAAACGCTCAAGCTGGCATTCAATGAAAAAACCGCAACCAATCTGCTCGCCGGAACGGCAATCGCCAATCAGCCGACGTCGTTGGTTGTCATTTATTCCTATGGTGGTTTCCACGCAGCCATTCCCCCGGTGCGCTCTGCGGACGCGGCGGCCCAACCGATTGAAATTAAACGAACAGATTGCGTGCCCGCCAACAAAGTCATCGCCTTTTTCACCAATCCATTCGCCAACCTGGATGCCGCGCGTGTCGCGCCGCTGAAAATTGATGCCGCGCTGGTCACGCCGGTCCCCGACAGGGAGAACGGCTGGCTCACGGCCATCTGTCTGTTCAGTTTCATGGCATTTTTCGCCGTCGGTCCAGGCGTCTGTGTTTGGCTGGCACTGTCCGAACTGATGCCCACTCGCATCCGCTCCAACGGCATGAGTATCGCGCTGGTCATCAACCAGGCTGTTTCAACAACCATTGCCGCCACCTTCCTGCCGACCGTCGGCAAATACGGTTACTCCACCATGTTCTTCATGTTTGCCGGCTGCACGGTCGTTTATTTCATCACCGCAACCTTCTTCCTGCCGGAGACCAAGGGGAAAACCTTGGAAGAAATCGAGGAACATTTTGAAGGCGGCAAACAATTTGATCAATCCACCACGATCCCATGAAGTTGAGCCTGAACACAAAGTCCGCCGTTGCCGGAATTTTTCTTGGCCTGGTGGCAGCGCCGCTCTTCGCCGCCGACACCAATGGCCTCGCCATCGTTCCCTGGCCACAGCAGGTGACGCTGCGCGCCGGCGCCTTCAATTTGACGCCGAAGACGCGCATCTATGTGGACCCCGCTTCGCGCCAGACCGCAACTTTTTTGACGGCCCGGCTGCGGCAGTCCACCGGGTATCCATTTAAAACCCGCACAACATTCCTTTCCGCGCGCGCCCTCGCGGGGGGCATTCTATTGACGACCAAAGACGCCAACACGAATTTGGGCCCGGAAGGTTACGAACTTACCGTCGCACCGGATTCCGTCGTGCTGCGCGCGCCGACCCAGGCGGGTTTGTTTTACGGCGTGCAAACCCTGTTCCAATTATTGCCGCCGGGAATTTTCTCATCCAACGTCGTCCAAGCGGCAGACTGGCAGATGCCATGTATCCAGATCGAAGACTGGCCACGTTTCAGATGGCGCGGCTTCATGCTGGATGTCGCGCGGCATTTCTACAACCGGCAGCAAGTGGAGCAAATTCTCGACGCCATGGCGTTCCAAAAGTTAAACCGGTTTCACTGGCATTTGACCGACGACCAAGGCTGGCGGATTGAAATCAAAAAATATCCCAAACTCACGCAGGCCGGCGCATGGCGGGCGGGCGTTGGTTTCGGTCTCGATCCAAAATCCACCACGGCCTACGGCCCGGATGGACGTTACGGCGGTTTTTATACGCAGGCCGACATTCGTGAAGTAGTCAAGTACGCGGCGGCGCGGCATATCACCATCGTGCCCGAAATCGAAATGCCCGGCCATTCGACGGCGGCGCTGGCGGCGTACCCGCAATTCAGTTGCACCGGCGGGCCATTCAGCATTCCGCTTAAAGGCGGTGTTTTCAACGGCATCTATAACCCGGCTGATGAGGCCACCTTCAAATTTTTGGACGATGTGCTGACCGAAGTGTTTCAACTCTTTCCCGGCCAATACGTGCACCTGGGCGGGGATGAGGTTCCCCAGGACACCTGGAAAAACAATCCCGCCTGTCAGGCACTGATGAAACGCGACGGATTGACGAACGAAGACGAATTGCAGAGTTGGTTCATGAAGCGCATGGAAAAGTTTGTCAGCGCCCACGGACGCACGATGGTCGGCTGGAGCGAAATTCTGAAAGGCGGGCTCGCGAGCAATGCCGTTGTCATGGACTGGATTGGCGGCGCCACCGAAGCCGCCAGTTCCGGCCACGATGTGGTCATGACGCCGACTCAGTTCTGCTATTTTGACTATTACCAGTCCACGAACCGTGCCAGCGAACCGCCCGCCATCGGCGGCTTTCTGCCCCTGGAAAAGGTTTATTCCCTTGAGCCAATCCCCGCGGATTTGCCCGGGCAATCTGCACCACACATCCTTGGCGCACAGGGCAACCTGTGGACCGAATACATCCCGAACCTGCATTACGCTGAATACATGATTTTCCCGCGCCTGACGGCCCTGGCGGAGGTGGATTGGTCGCCGGAATCGGCGCGCAACTTCGATGATTTTTCCCGTCGTCTGCAGGTGGAATTCCAAAGGTTTGATGAGCTTGGCATCAACTACCGTCACAATCTGACAAATGTTCCCACGGCCACCTTGACCCAATGAATCACTTGCGCCCGCTTTGAAGTCCCCGCGCTGCGCGGGCCGAAGCAGCCACAACGCCGGCAGAAACCATTGGGTTGATGTTTTTGGCCGCATCGTCCAGCCCGTCAGGGTCAGCCTAACGGGTGAACAGTTCGAGGGAACTGGAAAAATTCACCGCATTGGGCCGCGACTTGGCCTGCGCCCGCAGTTTCCGGGTGATGATGAGATAAACGCTTCCGGAAAAGTTATTGGTAACCAATCCGATAGAACCGGTTCGTTGCCACGGTGGAATCCGTTATTGTCTCCAGCACATCGTTTCCACCGACAGGACTGCCGAGGTTCAACCAGCCTGGATCCGTCAGGGCGTTCTTGTATTGCAGCTGATAGGCATGCCAGGACTCGGTGGGGAACGTAATCGAGGCGCCTGACCCGCCCGCTGCAGCGAGGGCACCGAAGGCCGGATTCAGCCAGAGATAATCGGCCGTGGCTGTCCCACCAAATCCTGGACCATAAAGCGAGGGACCGGTGCCATTGATGATGTGATACAAAGCCGATGCGCCCCCTCCACTGGTGTTCCCGGCGATATACACGTTAATCATGTGGTGAACGTTGACCTGCGGCGCGTTGGTCGGCGTTTCAATGGCGTTAAAGCAACTGATGTTGTAGCAGTTGATAAATACAGCATAGATTCCCAGCCCGTAGGCCTGGTGGCTGGTGACCTGATCGGCAACTTTGTAGGACGCATAGCCGGGCGCCCCGGAGGCGTCGGACCAGGCACCTTGTGACGGGGGATCGTACGGCAACTCGGACTGATAGAAGTACACCCGTCCCCAATTGCCGTTCCACAAAGTCTCATACTGCTCAGTATGCTCGACCGCCAGCCCATACATCGTCACCCAGTTGCCATTGACGATTAAACCGTTGTTACAAAGGTTCTGGGTCCAACCAACGCCATTGCCATGGTCCGCGCGCCACAACCAGAAGTTGTCTCCCACCACGTCGTTCGCGTCGATCTGCACGCAGCTCAAGGTCGAGCCCGCCGTCGCCCCGCCCACCCGCATAAAGACGTCGTACAGGAAGATCGGGTCGGTGGCATGCCGCACCGTGCTGACCCCCGAACCCACCCGCAACAACGTCGGCGATTGGACCGGGCCCGCATCAAACATCAGCCCAGCCACCCGGACCCCATTTACATCCGCTACCGTCAGCGCGGGTGTCCCCGTTTGCGGAATCAACGTCGGAAAACCAAGGCCCAGGATGACGGTATCGGGCCTGGTCACCTCCAGGCTGCTGTTGAGTTGATAAACGCCGGGGGTCAGGATCAGATTCAGTCCCGAATTGAGCGCCGCGTTGATGCTGGCGGCGGTGTCCGTGCCCGGGTGCGCCACATAGAACAGACCGATGGGAAGGGACACGCCGGGGGTCGGGCCGCCCGACCAGGTGGTGCCGAAGCTGTTGGTTTGTACGGCGGGCACCATGACGGCATAGTTCGCGTTGGTGTCCAGGCACAAATATGGCTTTTCCGCAATCAACGGGGTATTGGTGATCGTTGTGAAGACACTGCCGGGCCAGGTTCCCGCCGGAGGATTGGAAACACCGACGAACACCATGTTCCAAACGCCTCCAGCCCAACTGCCCAGGATGTCATTCCGGTCGAGCCATTGTTGCTGTGAGATGGAACTCATCGTGCCATCCACCTCCGAATCCGACATGAAGCCGCCGCTGGCCCAGTTCTGGTCGGCGAAATCCGCCAGATAGGCTGTACCCAGGATGTGCATGCGTCGAAGCGCAGTCCCTTGGGACACGGCCCATTTAATGTAATTGCCGCTGTTGGTTGGAACCACAGCAAAGTTTTCGGCTGTTCTCCAGAAATTTTGCGTCGCGTTGCCATTTGGCAGAACCGCATCGGAATGCATGTAGCCCGCAATGGCGACGTCATCGGGCATTACGCCCAGACCCAGGACCTGAGTATAAAAGCCAAGGTTAAGATCCAGATTGTAGTAGTGCCCCGGTTTGAACAACAAAGCGTAACGTTCCGGGCCGAATTGATTGTATTGCATTTGGCTAAATACGGCATTCAACTGGCTCTGGATGTTGGTCATGGTTGGATCAAAGATGAGCACTTTCGATCCGAAATCCGGGGTGGAACTGACAATCACCGTTCGGGTAATCGTGCCCGGTGTGCCGTCGGCCGTCGTGGCGCTGTAGGTAACGGTGTAGGCGCCCAAAACGGAGGTGATCACCGGATTGTTGGAACTTACGGCCAGGCTGGCCTGGGCGCACAGGTCATAGGCCGTCGCGCCGGCATCCACATAAGGAGTGTTCAGCATGATCGTGACCGGGTTGACACCATTGAGGGCCATGACGGGCGGTGCGGTGTGCAAAACCGAAGTGATAGTCGCAACATTGGTCAGGGAGTTATAATCATTTTGGGCGATAACCGTATAATTGCCTGCGTCGGCGTCGGTGGGATCCACCCTTGTGTAGCTGGCATTGGTGGCGCCGGGAATCGGATGGTTATTATTGTCATACCACTGGTAAATGATCGGCGGGAGGCCGGTAACTGACGCGGTGAATGTCACGTTGACACCACATTGAGGCGTGGCGGAAGGCGGCGCGATGACAAGGTTTTTGAGAGTCGGGTCAACCACCAACACCACGCGTGTCAGGCTGCCCGGAGTTCCGGCACCGGTAGTGGCCGAATAGGTGATATCGTATTCACCCGCCACGCTCGTGTTGACGGTCCCGCTGATGGTTACGGTCAAGCTGTTGTCGGCGCAGGTATCGTACGCGGTCGCGCCGGGCTCGGTGTAAATGCCGCCGAGGGGGATCACATTCGTGCTGGTGCCATTCAGTGTCATGAGCGGCGAAGCGGTATCCGTGGTCAGCAGCACCACCGGGTTTGTGGAAGCCCACGTCGGGCCGGTTTCAACGATCGCGTAAACGCCGCTATCCGAGGGATGCGTGTTGGTCATCCCCAGCGTCAAGTTGGTGGCGCCGGAGATGGGCTGGAGTGACGGACCGTACCATTGATAACTTGTCGCTCCGAGTGCCGGAGTGGCGGTAAAGGTGGCCAAACCACCGCAATGGTTGGTAATACCCGCCGGTGAAACACTGAAACCGCCGGGTGGGGAGACGGTGAAAATCATGCCACCAACCTGGCCCTGCTTCCCCGCCAGTCCGGTCCAGGTGCCGCGAACCGTGCCGGCGTCATCCACCACCGCCGCGCCGATTGGCATGAAGGTGGTGATGGACGGAGAGGTAATATCTGTCCCGATGTTCAAGGTTTGAGTGGATCCACCGAAAGTGACGACCCCCGGATTCCCGGCGCCATCCCAGGCCCAGCAGGCATAGAGTGTCACCACGTCGCCGGGAATCAGTCCGCTCAAATAGAATCCGGCCGTGACACCGTTGTTCACATAGAAACCATCCTGATCAATCGTGTTATACTTGGTGGTGTTATAGGTGCCGCTCAGGTTGGTGAAACCGACGGTGTAGGTTGAACCGTTTGCGCTTACCGCCGAGAAAAACAACGGGTTCAAATTGGCCCACTCGAGCCGGTTGAATCCCGCCGGAGTGGATATGCCATCGCCGCTTTTGGCCAAATCCAGATTCAGAACGTCGTTGTTCCACACATTAACCGTGCGGGTTATGGTATTTGTCGCGTTGTCCGTAGTCGAAATGGCGGTGTAAGTCAGCGTATAGGCGCCCACATGGGTTATATCTACCGTCCCATTGGTGCTTAAAGTGACCGGACCGCCGCAGGTTTCATAAGCGGTCGCCCCCGGATCGATGAAGGGCGTATTGACTTGAACGCCGATTGGATTCGCCCCATTGAGACTGACGACGGGCCGGCAAGGCCCGACATTGATAATCAACGCTCCAATCTGGCCCTCTTTGTTGGTTCCGCCGCCGACACCATACCAACTGCCACTGACCGTGCCATCCGCTGCTGCCGTCGCCGTACCCACGGGCTGCAGAGTCTGGAGGCTGGGGTTGGACATCTCGCCGTTATTGGTGACGGTAATCTGCGTTGCACCGAACAGAATAATGGGCGCGTGTGAAGCGCCATTCCAGGCCCAGCAGGCATACAACGTAACCGACATTCCCGGCGGCACATTGCTGATGGTAAAATAGGCGGGACCATTGCCGGATATGTTATAAAGTCCATCGGCATCCAGGGTTCCGTTGCCGCCATAAGCGGCGATGTTCGTCATCGTCAGGCTTAAACCGCTGTTGGCAACGTTGGTCCAAAGGTAAAAGCTCCCGTTCTTAAAGGCGTAGCTCCCCGTACCCGTGCCGATCTTGGTAAAGCCGGCACCATTCGAGGCCGGCGCGTTGTTACCCAAATCCAAATTCACGATGGCCTGCGCATGCGCGCTGGACAACCAGCACAAGCCACACACTGTGGCGATCAGGGCGTACTTGATGATTTTGGCAGTTTGGAGAATTATTGCGGTAATGGTACGGTTCTGATTCATAAGATTATCTTAGCCATTTTTAACGGGAATTGTCCAGGTCCAGGTCTTTTGGAGGGATGCCGCACTGCGGCTCCCGGTTTCTGGAGCTTTGCGGTACGATTTCAGGTTGGCGCCCGAACTGATTCTCAGCCTCGACAACACAAATTGAACAAAAACATCCGTCCAGGTAGTGGACGCACTTTTTCATAAGCTGATGGTGAGAGTTAATCGGGGATTGGCTGATAATAAGTTATTTACGCCATTTTACTGTCAAGGGTCAGTCAAAATCATCCCTCTTTCGAGGGGATACAGGGTGAAAAACCGGCATGCTCGAGGTTTTGAAACCAGGTGGTGCAAGGAAAGCGCTTCCCGGCTCTTGCAATTGACTTTCCGGTTCCGGCGTGGCTCATTGCTCTGACAACCGCTTGTCCATTATGATGAGGATCTTGAAATTCAAAATCAGTCTATGCGGAATTTGAGCACGTGAACTCCCCGGATTGGAAGACTCTGACGGTCGTAATGGGGGCGGTTGCCTTCTTTTTGCTGGACCAAACCCTGTCGCGCGCATCCCAACAATCAAATGAGGCGTTGACGAACGCGGCGGATGTACTGTCTCTCTCCACCGACCAGGCGTCGCAGGGAAAAGCTGTCAGGGTGATTGGAGTTGTCACCGCTGCAGAGCCGGAGTGGGAGGGACGCTTTTACGTCCAGGACAAGACCGGGGGCATCTTTGTAAACAACCCCGGCCATAAACCGCCCAAACCGGGAGATCGGGTGGAGGTGAACGGTGTCACTGCGCCCGGTCCCTTTGCGCCGATTATCGCCACGCCCCGCTGGACAAAGCTGGGAACGGCGCCGCTCCCCCCGGCCAAGCCGGTCACCGTGGAACAGTTGATGGCCGGAGCCGAAGCCTGCCAGCGCGTGGAGATTTCCGGAATTGTAAGGTCCGTGCAGGTTCAAAACAACCGGTTGGTGATTAATCTCATGTCCGGTGGATTTCGATTGCGGGTGCTGACTCCAATTCCTCCCGGCCTGGACCCGCAATCCCTGGTGGCGGCTCACGTCCGTGTCAGAGGCACGGCGGTCACGCTTTATAACGCGTCATTGCGGCAGATGATCACCGTTTGGGTCTATGCTCCGGTCAGCACCGACTTCACGGTGGAAAGTACCGAGTCAACGAATCCATTCCACCTACCGGTGATTCCGCTAAACAGCATTGTCCAGTATCGCCGGGATAATTTTCCCGGCAAACGGGTTCATGTCCAAGGCACCGTGATTTACCAACGCCCGGGCGCAGTGTTGTTTCTCGAAGACGAGAACGGGGGGCTTCAGGTGGAGACCGAACAGCCGGAAACCTTTGCCCGCGGCGATGTGGTGGAAGCGGTGGGATTCCCGGAAGTGGAAAACTTCCTGCCGGTCTTGCAGGATGCTTTTGTTAAAAAAACCGGGAAGCCCGGCGTGAAGCCGACACCGCAAACCGCGTCCATCCGGGGCGTCGAGGCCGGGCTTCATCAAGCCGACTTCATCACGCTCACCGCCAGGGTGGTGGACCGCATCGTCCGGCGGATCCGTCCGGAAATTTCCGAACCGGGGCAGCAGGAAACGATTTTGATGCTGCAAAGCTCCAATATCATCTTTACCGCCCAATTGGATGTGCCGGGTCAATCGCCCGAACTGACCGCCATCCCGGTCGGGAGCACGGTCAAAATCAACGGAATATGCCTGACCAAGGTTGACCAGCTGGGCAAAGTTGAGTCCTTTCAACTGCTGATTCCCACGGCCGATGACGTTCGCGTCGTGGCGAAGCCAGGTTGGCTGACCGCGCAACATCTCCTGATTTGTGTCGGTGTGATTGTTTTGATTTTGATCCTGATTTCGAGTTGGACCATCGTGATCTCGCGGAAAAACTCCGCCTTGAACGGGCTGGTCCGGGAAAAGGAGAAGACCCAGGCCGAACTGCAGGAGGCGCATGACCTGCTGGAAGAACGGGTCCAGGAACGGACAGCTCAACTCAAGTTTGAGATGACCGCGCGAAAGGAGTCCGAGGTTCAATTCAAAGCCGTTCTGGCTGAAAGGACGCGCCTGGCACGGGAGCTTCACGATACCCTGGAGCAAAGTCTGACGGGTATCGGATTGCAGTTGGACACCGCCGGAAGGTTGTCGGCAAACCAGCGCGCGGCGGCGGACCATCACCTGGAACTGGCACGCAACCTGATTATCCAGACTCAAACGGAGGTCCGACAATCCATCTGGGATTTGCGATCGCGAGAGCTTGAACAATTTAATCTGCCGGACGCGCTGTTGCGAAACGCCCGGCAGGCCACCGACGGCACGAACATCCAGGTCGAACTCGAAACCAAAGGCCAGGTCCGGGGCCTGTCGGAGATTGTCGAGGGTAATCTGCTTCGCATCGGGCAGGAGGCGCTGACCAATGTCATCAAACATTCGGGGGCGAGCCGGGTGAAGATTGAACTGGAATTTGGCCCCCAGGAAGTGGTTCTGCAAGTAACCGACAACGGCTGCGGCTTCGACACCGGCAACGGTGTTGGTTCCCGGGAAGGCTGCTTTGGTTTGCTCGGCATGTCGGAGCGGGTCAAGCGAATCCATGGCCGCTTTTTCCTGAGGAGTTCGCCCGGAAACGGTACCAGCGTGCGCGTCCAGGTTCCCGCCAGTTTGCCGCCGGAAGCAGAGGCTTCCGCCACCGCCGACAGGTCTGCGACTACATGAAGAAGGACAAACCGCTTCGAATACTGGTTGCCGACGATCATTATATCGTTCGCATTGGGCTGGTCGCGCTGGTCAACACCGAGCCGGACATGGAAGTGGTGGCGGAAGCCGCCGACGGCGTGCAGGCCGTTGATTTTTTTGAGAAGTTTCAACCCGACCTTGTCCTGATGGATTCCAGAATGCCGATGAAGAATGGGATTGAAGCGGTAAGGGAGATCCGGAAAAAGAATCCAGCTGCGCGCGTGTTGATGCTGACGGCTTACGATGGGGACCACGATATTGCCCGGGCTCTGGCAGCGGGCGCTCAGGGATACGTTCTCAAGAATTCCACCGGCGACAGGTTGATTCCCGCCATTCGCGCTGTCGCCGGAGGACACACATGGCTTTCTCAAGATGTGGCCGGCCGATTGGCCAGCCGAAAGTCGTTTGAACAACTTACGCCGCGCGAAGTGCAGGTATTAAATGAAATGGCCAAGGGTCGGTCCAATAAGGAAATCGCTGAAGCGTTGAAAATAACCGAGTATACGGCCAAGGATCATCTGAAGAGCATTCTGGCAAAACTTCGTGTGGCCGACCGGACGGAAGCAGTCACCGTGGCGATCCAACGCGGAATCATTCAGCTGTAGCCACCTGGCCTGCAAGGCGTTGCATTTCACCGGGGTCTTGACCTGAATCAAGCTTTATCCCTCGAAAGAGGGATGACGGGTCTTCCCAAAATGTGTAGAAAGAAAGAGAATATATTCTCCCTGTGCACAAAAGTTAACAAAACTTAACAAAATCTATGAAAACAACCCTATTGGCAGCTCCTGGCGTAATTGATTTTCGTTCCAGGGTGGGGAATCAGGAAATGCTCTCATTGAAGAAACTCGTTGTCTGGGCGGGGGTCATCCTGCTCGCGATGCAGGTATCGCAGGCGCAGTCTCCGATTTACCGCGAGGTCTTTGGCAACACCAGTGGCGGCGCGAATGCCCTGCTCAGCAGTGTCGGATGGTCTGGAGCTTATGGCCCGACGGCCATCGACTCAAGCTCACCCAGCCCGAACAATTTTGGCATCTCCAGCGCCCTGGGCGACCCCAACAACCTCGACAATATCAATGCCGGCGGCCCCGCCCTCTCCACCGCCAATGGCTTGCTGTTCACCAGCGGCACCGGGGCGTCCACCAACAACTGGATCGCCTACACGACCGGTTACACCGTTGACACCACCCTGACGCCGATCAATGACATCTCCTTCTACGCCGGAAGTGCCGCCAACGGCACCTTTGGCATCCCCGGCTTCCGCATTGCCGTCGAGATTGGCGGTAACTGGTATGCCTCCACCGCGGTACTCGCCAACACGGTCGCTGTCTCGTCTGCCGCCAATTTCAACTCCCAGGCACAACAGCTGACCTTCAACTGGACAACCGCCGCCAGCGCCTGGGACTCGTTGACCTTCGTCCCGGGCACCTCTCTGGTGCTCGGCAGCACTTTGACCTCGGACCTTCCCGGCGGCAACATCACCGCCTTCGGTCTGTACTCGGATCAGGAACCCGGCACCACGGGTCCCGGCAACGCGACCCGCCGCGTTGATACGTTCCAAATCGACACGGTCGTTCCGGAACCGGGCAGCGTGGTGTTGGGTCTGCTCGGCGTCGGTGCGCTGCTGGGCCTCCGCCGCTCGCGCAAAGCCTGATCGGTTGACTGTTTTCGCGCGGGGCGAACCGGTGTCGGTTCGCCCCCTTTATTGTCGCAGGGGATCTGAAGCTCAGGATTCTTATGAACCACGGCTTAAAATCCAGCAGCGCCTTTATTGGCGATGCCAGTTTATTTCTACGCGGGTTACTGTTGTGCGGCTGGACCAGCTTCGGCTTTTTGATGACCGGGACGGCCCAGATTTACACTCCTCCAATCAACAATCGCGTGGACATTAATCTGGATTCAAGCTGGCGATTTATCCAGCAGGATGTTCCGGGCGTACAAGGGACCAGTTTCGATGATTCGTCCTGGACAAGTTTGAACCTGCCAAACACATGGGATATTTCCGATGGCCAGGACGGACCCAGCACCGCTTACTACCGGGGCATCGGCTGGTATCGGACCCACTACACGGTGGACAACAGTTATTCCGGACGCCATTTCTTTCTCAAGTTTGACGGCGTATTTCTCGTCGCGGACGTGTATGTCAACGGAAACTATCTGGGCGAGCATCAGGGCGGATTCGCGGCGTTTGTCTTCGACGCGACGCCATACCTCAACGTCGGTGGCGACAATGTCATTGCCGTCAAGGTCAACAACGCCGCCAACGCCAACATTCCGCCCTTGGCCGCCGATTTTACCTTCTGGGGTGGTATTTATCGTGACGTGCATTTGCTGGTGACGGATCCGGTGCAAATTTCACCGTTGGATTACGGCTCGCCCGGCGTCTATCTCACCACCACCAGTGTCAGCTCCAACTCTGCCAATCTCCAGGTCACCGCGATCGTTTCCAATTCAACGGCCTCGGTCCAGACGGTGACCGTCCGCGCTGTTGTCACCGACGCTGCCACAAACATTGTAACCGTGTTGACCAACGTGGTGACGCTTTCGGCGGCATCGGCCTCAAATGTGGTGGCCAGCACCGTCATTGCGAATCCCCATCTGTGGAACGGTTTGGCGGATACCTATCTTTATCAAACCTTTGTTGAGGTGTGGAACGGCACGAACGCGGCGGACGTGGTGGCTCAACCGTTGGGTTTTCGTTATTTCAGCGTGGACCCCAACAACGGGTTCTTTCTGAACGGCCAGCATTATGACCTGCATGGAGTTAACCTGCACCAGGATTGGCTCAATTGCGGTTGGGCGCTGACCAATGCGCAACGGGACACCAACTTTCTGTTCATCAAGGAAATCGGCGCCACGGCGGTGCGTCTGTCGCACTACGAGCACGACGATTACACCTACCAACTCGCCGATCAAAACGGTGTCGTGCTTTGGAGCGAAATTCCGCTGATTGACAACATCACTGCGTCCTCGGCGTTTTATGCCAACAGCGCACAGCAATTGATCGAGATGATCAAGCAGCGATACAACCATCCCTCGGTGGTTTGCTGGGGCATTTTCAATGAAATCACCTTGAATTCCGGCCCCAGTCCGGCCGCGCTCGTCAGTCAACTCGCTCAGATTGCCGCCCAACAGGATCCCACCCGGCCCTCGACCGCCGCTGCGAACAGCAGCGATAACGACGCCACCACCCTTTACACGCAGTTGATTGACTTTAACAAGTATTATGGCTGGTACAACGGTGTTCTCTCAGACTTCGGGCCTTGGGCCGACAACTTCCACGCCACCTATCCAACGCGGTCCGTCGGGGTCAGCGAATATGGGGCGGGCGCGAACATATACCAGCATAGTGAAAATCCTGTAACCGAGCCCGCCAACTCCGGCCCGTATCATCCCGAGGAATACCAGAACCTGTATCATGAATCCCAGTGGCAGCAAATGAAGGTACGGCCGTTCCTGTGGTCCAAATTCATCTGGAACCTGTTTGATTTCGCGTCAGACGGCCGCAACGAAGGCAGCGCGCCGGGCCGCAACGACAAGGGGTTGGTAACGTATGATCGCCAGGTTCGCAAGGACGCCTTTTACTGGTACAAAGCCAACTGGACGACCAACCCCATGGTTTACATCACCGGGCATACCTTTACGAACCGGCTGACCAATGCCATCACGGCCAGGGTTTATGCCAATTGTGATTCGGTCGAACTTTTTCTGAATGGGGTTTCGCAAGGCAGTACGACGAGCACAAATTGCATATTTACGTGGCCGCTGATGTTGCAGTCCGGCACCAATACGGTCCAGGCTGTCGGCACCAAAGGCGGCACCAACGTCACGGATTCCCTGATCTGGATTGTTCCGATCCTGCCGCCCACCGCCTCGATTACCAACCCGGCGTTCCCGACGGTTTATCTGAACAGCACGAATGGCACCTTGCAACTGTCCGCCACGGCAATTGACAACCAACTGAATTCGCCACCGCCGCTGACGACCAGTTGGGTCCAAACCTCCGGCCCGGGCTCCGTCACTTTCGGCGACGTTAGCGCGCTGAACACCACCGCTGCCTTCAGTGTCAACGGGGTTTATCTCCTCAACTTTCAAGCGGCCAAAGGAGCCTTGGTGACCAGCGTTCCGTTGACCGTAGTTGTCGGCAATGTGCCTCATGGCCCGACCCTCAAGTTGCGGTATCCTTTTGATGATGCCGGGCCCGGCACGACCACGCCCAGCGACACCAGTCTTGGTTCGGAAGTGAATGTCACCCTGCAGATGATCAGCAGTACCGGCGCGAGCATCAATCTCCACGGAACGGCCGGGTCGGGTGTAGCCGGGCTGACGAACCCCAACCGGGCTTTGGATCTCTCGATGAACCCCAACCAGGGGAGTTCAGGCGGCGCCAGCGGAAATTTCGCCGCCGTCACCAACTCGGCCCTCGGATTGGGAAACCTCACCAACTTCGTCGTCACGATGTGGATGAAGCAGTTGTATTACCTGCCGGCGAACTACGGTCCGCGCATGTTCATTCTCGGGAGCAGCGCGAATGACGCGGACAGCGGGACGGCCAACAGCATCTCGATGAAGTGGCAGGACGCCGCTGATTTGTACTTCTATGTCAACACCCTTCAGGCGACGGCAGCTTTCAGCCCCAAACTGCCGACGAACAGTTGGATATTTGTGGCGATGGCTTATGACGGGGCGAATGTGACGCTTTACGAAGGCAGCGACCAGAATTCAGCAACCCGGGTGAGCACCACACCGGCGGCCGCTCAGACGGTAACTCTTGACAGCATCGCCGCTCTATTTCTGGGCAACCGTCCGGCCCGTAATCGCTGCTTCGCCGGTTGGATTGACGAATTTCGCGTTTATATCGGCTGGGGCGACGCAAGTTTTGTGGAAAGCGTGCGTCAAGCGTCGGCGGGTCCCGCCGGGTTAACCGCCACACCGGGCAACAACCAGGTCACCCTGACCTGGAACAGTCTGTTGGGGGCGACCAGCTACAACGTCAAACGTTCGACCGTCAGCGGTGGGCCTTACACGATGATTTCAACACCCGGAACCGTGACCGGCACATCCTATGCGGATACAACCGCAGTTGCTGGGATGACCAACTATTATGTGGTTTCGGCGGCGACTTCAATCAGCGAGGCAAGTGAAACCGCCAACTCGGCAACCGAAGTGAGCTTCGTAGCCGAATGCGCGCCTCCTGCGGCACCGACCGTCGGTTATAACAGTCCCATTTACGCCGGAATGACCTTGAATCTCACAGCCTCGACTGTGGCTGAGGCGACCTACAGTTGGACGGGACCCAACGGTTTCAGCTCGACCGATCAGAACCCGTCGATCCCGAATGTGACCCCCACAGCCGCAGGCGATTATAGCGTCACCGTGACCGTTGGCGCTTGCCTTTCTGCGCCGGCAACAGTATCGGTGACCGTCAATTCACGGGCTACCGTGTCCGTCCAGGCATTAAATGGCAGTCTGATTCTGGACTGGCCGTATGGCACGCTCCAATCTGCCACGAATATTACCGGACCTTGGAATGACGTTATTGGAATGATGCCGCCGTACACCAATACTCCAGGCAAGCCGGAGGAATTTTTCCGGGTCAAGCTCCAATAAGTTTTACGCGGCGGGGATCGGTATGAACATGATGGTCTTGGTGATATCGTCATTCGCAAGACCGCGCTTTGCCATGTCCTTGCCGACTCGTTCGCGATGCAAACGTGGCGGTAAGCGTTGCGGTGTCAGAGTGATGCCACCCTGGAAGTGGCCCCTGCCCTAGCGTATCAAAGCTGAAGCGCGGCAACCACCGGCCGCCTCAGGACTGCAATCTACACTGTCACATTTCATTTTTCAAAGTTAACCTCTCACGCCTGTACAATAATCGTTTCCACTCTAATCTAAGAGTCCTGCGCATCGTTCTCCAACTCGGCAAGAAGACAAAAAAGCCAAAAACACTCGCAAATATCCCGTAGAGCCAACGTGGGCTAATAAAACAAATCACCGCGGTGAGTGCGCAAACTGACATCATATTACGGAAGAAAATCAACTGGGCCTCCGCCTTGATTATTCTTCCGCGCTCCCAACTGCTCGCCTTGCGTAAGTATTCCCATCGATCATACTCAACTTCCTCGGTATCAACTTTCTCGGTAACTGGGCTCAACTCGCCCTCGGGATCTCGCAGCAACCACTTATCGAGGTGAAGAATCTTTCCAATAGAATAGACTCCAACGTCAAGAGTAACGCCGATAATCCATGCCGCCGCTAACATGAAAACCGACAGTCCGATAGTGAAGACAACGGCTTTGAAATCACTCCCAGCCCAGTAAAGAGAAAGGACTATGACGACAAACCCCGGAGCGATTCGACTGATTAATTCAAAGAAAAAATCTGGTATAATCGCCGCCAATTTTTCTCCTTGTTCTGACACTTTTTCTTCTTGTTCTGACATAATCCCATGAAAGCAGAGTTGCAAATTTATATCAAACATTTTCCACGGAGCCAAGTGTCGCGCAGCGACAGTGTTCGAAAGATGTGGTGCACTCCTTTAGGTCGGAATCCTAAGCCGGAAACTTCAGACTTCGACAATTTGGCCATTGCAACCAAGTCCATGTGCATCCCCACCCACACCCCACGCCATGCGTTGGCAGGCCGCAGGCTGCCCGTCGCTGGCATTTCAGGCCATGCTGACGTGCGGCCCGAAAAGCGGGCATGGTTCTACGATTGGTTCTACTCGGTGGATTAGCTGACCGGCTGGAATTCACGAACCCAGTGATTTCATTGGTGCCCCGGTAGGGACTCGAACCCTAAACCAATTGATTAAGAGTCAACTGCTCTACCAATTGAGCTACCGAGGCACTCAAAAGAGGACGCCTAGCATCTCATAATCACGCAGATTGTCAACTGCCGGCGGATCCGGGTAATGGTAAATTTTGCGACTTTCGGTGGGGCGAGCGTCCTTGCGAGCCGTTGTCGCCTCGCTATAACCTGCCAGGGCCGGCTCGTCAGCAGTTTCCTGTTCCTTTTGAAACTGCCCACGGACCTTAAACCGCATCGTTGTAGCGCAGGCGTCCGCGCCTGCGGGTCCACCCCGGCGTCCCGCCGGGAAAGTTCCTTCCGACAGCGGGACGCTGTCGGAACCCGCAGTCGGGACGACTGCGCTACAAACCGGTTCCTGGAAAGCCTCGCCCCACCAGAGTGCGCCAGCACCCAGACTCTGTCCAACGCCTCCATCGCACGCGTGACCACACCCTCGAGCGACGACCCCGAAATCACATTTGAATGACCTGCCGTTGCCCGTCGTACGAGACAACTTTGTCTGGGTTATCGGCAATGCCGACGCCGGTGCCGTGGTCTTTGCCCACGAGGACGATGTCAAAAGTGCGTTCCTTCAACATGCCGGGGAAGGAGCCCTTCCGGTCGTCTATCACGAGCTGGCGTTGAGCATCATCCCAGTGGAACGTGATGGTGGCGCAAACGCCTTTTTCGTAATCGTAGTTGTCGTTTTCATCCTCATACAACGTGAAGGCTCCATCCGCGCCGGGATAAACCCGCAATTCAATCGGGTCCGCCGGTTTTTCAGTGGCGTATTGAACGAACGGACCCATTGGAACAATGGAGCCGGCCTTTACCAGCAACGGAATCCTGTCGATCGGCGCATCGGCCGCAATGGTCCGGCCGCCCGGCAACGTTTGGCCGGTCCAGAAATCAACCCAGCGCGCTCCCGCCGGCAGATAGACCGGCCGGGTGGTCGGCCGGGGCTCGACGATTTTTTCGCGGGCGAACATGTCCGGGGTCTTCCAATAAAGTTGGGCCCGGAAGGCGCCCAGGACGGAATTCGCCGTCTCACACGCAAAGTCGTATTCCCTGCCGGCCTGGAGTTCCACCGGAACCGTCTCGGCTTCCATCGCCGAATAACTGTTGGTCAACAGTTGGCCGTCGAGAAAAACGCGCTTGGGGCCGAAGCTTTTAAAGTGGAACCGATAGATCCCGGTTTCCGCCGGAACCAGCTTGCCTTCCCAGCGCATCGAGAATTTAGGGTCGGTGATGTAATCCGGCCAGCCGGTGTACCAGAACAGATTGACGTTCGTCTCCACCGCTTCGTGACAAAGCGTTCCGAAGTGGTCGTCGCTGTAATATTTCACGTTCAAGCCCGGCTGGCCGTCTTTCGTCCGGAACTGGTCAGCGGGAATGAGAACACTGGCCTCCGGCGGACGATAAAGCATGTATTCCGTCACCGGGCAGACCATGATGGCCGGCCCGAACATGAATTGATCATCAATGGAATAGGCTTTGAGGTCGCCGGAGAAATCCATGGGCAGAGCGCGCATGATGGTATAACCATGGCCGGTGACCTGCCAGGCAAGCGAATAGATGTACGGAAGCAGGCGATAGCGAAGATTGTCGAACTTCACGAGCACATCGCTGAAATCGCCGAAGCGCCAGATTTCGCGCGGCGTTTCCGAACCGTGCGAGCGGAAGATGGGGCAAAACGCGCCGAACTGGAACATGCGGGTGTATAATTCCTGATAGGCCGGGTCCTGGCCGCCACGGTCGAAGACCCCGCCGGCGCTGTTGAGCACAAACGCGCCAATGTCAAAAGTCCAATACGGAATGCCCGCCATGCTGTGGTTGATCCCGGCCGGGATCTGCCGCTGGTAAACGCCCCAATCCGCGCCGATGTCGCCCGACCAGGTGGTGGCCGCAGCCCGTTGCTGGCCGGCGAAGGTCGAGCGGGTCAGGATATAAACGCGCTTCCGGTCGGTTTCCTGGCGCTGATGTTGATAAACCGATTCCGTCGCCAGGAGGGAATACGGATTGAGATAACGGGCGAAGGACCCGAGATAGTTGGTCCCCACCCGTTTCATTTCATATTCCTCCGATTCCTTGGTCAGGGCATTGACGATGTCGGGCTCGGTCGAATCCATCCACCAGCCGTCAATGCCTTTCGAGAACAAACCTTTGTTCACGTACTGCCAGTACAGGTCGTTGGCCGCCGGGTTGTACGCATCGTAAAATTTAAACCCGGCCCAGCCCGTCGGCGGGTACAGGTACCCATGTTGTTCCATGTCTTTGTAAATGGCCGTCGCCGGACCCAGCCCGCACCAGATGGAAATCATCAGGTGAAAATTCTCATGGTGCAGAATATCCAGCATCTCCTTCGGGTTTGGATATGTGGCCTGGTCGAAGAACATGCTGCTCCAGTTGGTGTTGCCGCCCCAGTAATTCCAGTCCTGGACGAGGCCGTCGATGGGGATCCGGCGCGAGCGATATTCCTGCGCAATGTTCAGCAGTTCGTCACGCGTCGCGTAATGTTCCTTGCTCTGCCAGTAGCCGTAGGCCCACTTGCCGTACATCGGGGCCTGCCCCGTCAAATCGCGATACCCGGCAATGACCGCGTCCATGTTGGTTCCCGCGATAAAATAGTAATCCACGTTGTCGGCCACTTCGGACCAGAGTGACATTTTTTTCGGACCGTCCCGGAAAATGGTTTTGGAATAATTGTCCCAGAGGATGCCGTAACCCGCGGTGGAAACCAGGAACGGGGTGACGGCGTCGGTGTTGGCCTGCACCAGTTTGACGGTGTGTCCGCGATCATTCAGCCAGCCGTATTGATGCTGCCCCAGGCCATAGATGCCTTCCGTCGGTGTCAGCGTGAAATCCTGTTCCACGCTGAACGCGTTCGTTTCATACTTCATCCGGACAGGCGCGAGGACCGGCGCGCCTTGTTCCCCAAGCAGATTGCGCTGGTGGGCGGTAAGGAATTGAATCGCCCCGTTGCTTTTGGACAGGCGCAGGACCACATTTTGCGAAGCGAGCGTGACGTTTCCGTGATCTTCTTGAAAACTGATGTTCAAATCCGGCACGTTGGTTTGAATCACCACCAGACTCAACTTTTTGGACGTGCCGCCCGGCGACCACTTGACGACGCGGACGATGTCATCGGCATAGAATTGCACCTTTACGTTCAGCGCGGCGCTACTCAGTTGAACTCCGTTGGGGATACGCTGGACCAGGCATCGGACCGGTTGTGGTTGATTGGCGGACGCGGCATCAGACATGGATGGTTTCGTCTGACAAGAAACCAACAAGAGGTTCAAGCCCATGAGGCAAAACCAAGCCATTGGGCGACAGTTTAAGGACTGCATTTTCATACGCTGTAATTCCCTTTCCATTCATCTACCGACCGACCATCGTTTTCTTGTAGCAGCCGAGGTAACGAGGCTCAATTTTCTCCTCAAAAGTCCGTTCAGAGCCTCCTCACGTCGGCTGCTACGAAATGACAACGATGGGTGAGTCAGAGCCGGCTCGGAATTCGGAATTCCTGTTTCAGTTTTCGGATTATCCATCAACCTTCCAGCACGGCTTCGACCCGAATGGGTTCCGAACGCGGTGGACACGCGAGCAGAAGGTTGCCGGCGATTTCCAGCCCGTCCACCCGCAGCTTTTTTACTCCGCGCTGTTTACCCTTCGGATTTTTCACCTCGACGATGTAGGTATTGCCGCGGAATCGGCGCGTCACGGTAAACCCCTTCCATTTGGCTGGAATCACCGGGTCCACGCGCAGGCCTTCGTACTCGGTACGAATCCCAAAAATCCACTGCGTCACGGTGAAGTAGGTCCACGCGGCGGTGCCGGTGAGCCAGGAATTCTTGGCTTCACCGTGGGTGGGCGCGTCTTTGCCGGCAACCATCTGCGCGAACACGTAGGGTTCGCACCGGTGGATCTCGCCGATATTCTCGCGCGCCGATGGATTGATGCGGGTGTAATAATCAAAGGCGCGGTTGCCGTTGCCGACCATGGTTTCAGCGATGATAATCCACGGATTGTTGTGGCAAAAGATGCCGGCGTTCTCTTTGTAGCCCGGCGGATACGAGGAGATTTCGCCCATCTGGAGGTAATACTTCGAAAAAGCCGGCTGCTGCAGCACAATGCCGTGCCGGGTGGCGAGGTGCTTGTTCACCGATTCGAGCGTCAGCCCGGCCTTGCCATCGTTCAGCCCAACCCCGGCCATGATGCACATGCCCTGGGATTCAATGAACATTTTCCCTTCTTCGCAAACCTTTGAACCGATGGGTTGGCCGAAATCATCGTAAGCACGCACAAACCAGGCGCCGTCCCAGCCGTGCTTAAGAATGACCGCTTCCATCCGGGCGGCCTCGGCCAGACACCGGTCCGTGTCCTTCTGCAAACCGCGCCGGACCGCAATCATCGCCAGTTCCTTTGCGGCCAAAACGAACAAGCCGGCGATGAATACCGACTCGGCCACCTTGCCATCCTTGTTGGTCGTGGTCTGGAACGACTGGCCCGGCGTGTTCGAGAAGCAGTTCAGGTTCAGGCAATCATTCCAATCGGCGCGGCCGATGAGCGGCAGGCCGTGCGGGCCCAGGCGTTCGAGCGTGTAATTGAAACTGCGCCGGAGGTGCTCGTAGAGCGGCTGTTCGGAGCCGGCTTCGTTCTCGAACTGCACCCGCTCGTCGAGAATACTCCAGTCGCCGGTCTCCTTGAGGTAGGCCGCGACCCCCATGATGAGCCAGTGCGGATCGTCGTTGAAATTCGAGCCGAGGTCGTGGTTGCCGCGTTTGGTCAGCGGTTGATATTGATGAAACGCGCCGCCGCTTTTGAGCTGGGTCGCCGAGAGATCCAGGATGCGTTCGCGCGCGCGGCTGGGCACCATGTGGACGAAGCCGAGCAGGTCCTGGTTGGAATCGCGAAAGCCAAGGCCGCGGCCGATGCCCGATTCGTAGAACGAAGCCGAGCGCGACAGGTTGAAGGTGGCCATGCACTGATAGGCGTTCCAGATGTTGACCATGCGATTGACGTGGACGTCGGGCGACTGCACCTGGTAAAGGCCCAGCAGGTTGCCCCAATACCGGCGCAGTTTTTCAAAAGCCGCCGCGACGCCTCGGCCGTCAAGATATTTGGCAATCACCGGCTTGACCGTCTGCTTGTTGATGGTTTGTGAATCCGGCGGGTCGAATTTCCGGTCCACCGGGTTTTCGTGGTAACCGAGGACGAAGATGATTTCCTTCGTTTCACCCGGTTTCAAATTGACCTTCACATGATGTGAGCCGTGCGGCGCCCAGCCATGGGCGACGGAATTGAAGGATTTCCCCCGCTCCACCGCCGCCGGGTTGTCCCAACTGCGATAAGCGCCCAGGAAGGTGTCGCGCTGCGTATCGAACCCGGCGAGTTTCTCCGAGCAAGCAAAGTACGCGAAATGGTTGCGGCGCTCGCGATACTCGGTCTTGTGATAGATGACCTCGTCCACCATCTCGACCTGGCCGGTGCTGAAGTTGCGTTGGAAATTGGCGGCGTCGTCCTGCGCATCCCACAGACAGAATTCGATGCTGGAAAAGACCGAGAGTTTGGCTGTTTTCTTTCGGCGGTTGGTCACCTGAAATTTCCAGATTTCCAGGGTCTCGCCCAGCGGCACGAAATAACACGTCTGCGCCTCGATTTCCCCATAGGTAGAACCGATAATCGTGTAGCCCATGCCGTGGCGGCATTCGTATTTGTCCAGTTTCGTCTGCGTGGGCTGCCACGATGGCGACCAGAATTCGCCGGTGCCGTTGTCCCGAATGTACAGGTAACGGCCGCCAAAATCGAACGGGGCATTGTTGTAGCGATAGCGGGTCAGCCGGCGCAGGCGGGCATCCCGGTAAAAGGAATAACCGCCGGCGGTGTTGGAGATGATCCCGAAATACGCTTCGCAACCGAGGTAATTGATCCAGGGCAGCGGGGTTTGCGGTTGGTGGATGACGTATTCCCGTTGGTCGTCGTCGAAATGTCCAAAACGCATAGTGATGATTTTCCGGGCAAAGTATTAACGGGCCATGGCTGCGGTTTCGCCCGCTTTGTTTTGAACATCAGGAACGGGGTCGGGCGTGGGTGCCGGCAATTTGTCGTACCAGTTGAATTTCAAGATGACCGAAGTGATCACGAGCACGACGAGCGTGATGGCCAAATTGCGGAAATGGCGTGTGACCAGGAACATGGCCAGCACGATGAAGCACGTCTGCCAGATGGTGCCGATCACGATGTTGAACATGTCGCGGTAGAAATCCTTGTTCCGCTGAAAGCCGGGGTCTTCCTGGACGACCAGCGCATGGATCCGCCCCCAGAACCCCCACGGCCGTACCCGGCGGTAAAAGTCCTTCAACACCTCATCCGCTTCCGCCTGGGTCAGGTACGTTCCCAGAAAACAGCCCACGAGCGAGAGGCCGAGGATCAGCGGGAACGAGGTGATGGGATGTCCGAGCAGCACCATCACCTTGGCGACGTCGTTGCTAAAATGCGATTCCACGAACGGCTGGAGATGGGGAATAATGTGCGGCATGATCAGCGGCAGGGCCAATGACGAGGCAATGCCGGTCACCATGCCCCAGAAATAGCCCCAGCTGTTGAAGCGCCACCAATACCACTTCAGCACGTTCGAGGCCGTGTAGCCACCCCACAGACCCGACACGATCCATTGCACGACCGAATTGATGGACTGTGTGAAAATGCCGAAGGTAAGGCCGACGACGACCACCGAGAAGGAGACAATATAGCTCAGCCACACATAGCGCTTCTGGGGAGCGTTGGGATTGATATACCGCTTGTAAATGTCGTTGACGAGATAGGCTGGTGCTGCGTTGACCGTGGCCGCGAAATTCGACATAAAGGCGGCGATCAATCCCGCCATGGTCAGGCCGAGGATGCCGACCGGGACAAATTTCGCCAATGCCAGCGGCAATATTTTTTCAACGTCCATATCTTTGCCCATCGCCGCCAGGTTGGGGGTATAGAAGGCCAGGGCCAGAATCGTGAGGCCCGTGATCAACATATACCGCGGGAAAAACAGCACCACATTGACCGTCGAACTCATCAGCGCCGCTTCCCGGGGCCCCTTCGTCGCGAGCACACGCTGCATGTCGTAATTCGGCGCCGGACCCGCAGCGCTGATGAGGATTCCTTTGAAGACCATCATCATGAAGAAAATTCCGAAGAGTGAATAGCCGTCCGAGGCAATCCGGTTATTGATTTCAGGAATGGTCGTCCAGTTCAAGCCGAGGTTCCAGCCAAAGAACAGGTCATGCCAGCCGGCCGGCACCACCTGGTTGAGCAGGTCCGGGGCGACCTTGACCATGGCAATGATGCCGATGGCAATGGACGCAACGGTCAGGATGCAGAACTGGACGACCTCCGTGAATACGACGCTGAACATGCCGCCTTTGACAACATAAAACGTCGTGATGCCCATCAGGATCCACGCGTAGGTGTCATCCGAGAAATGCCCCGGCAGGAACTCACCGGCGAACTTGCCGATGCCTTTGGCCGCGTAGGCCAGAAATCCGATCACGCCCACCATCGCAAACACAACCACGCTGATGTGTGCAGCGGTGGCGCCGGCGCCTTTGCCAAACCGGGTCTGAATCCATTCCGCGCCGGTCATCACGTTCGACCGCCGCAGCCAGATGGACATATAAACCATCAGAAAAATCTGGTTGAACACCGGCCAAAGCCACGGCAGCCACACACCTTTCATTCCATACGTGGCCGTTATATAAACCAGCCACATGGTGCCGGAAATGTCGAACATGCCCGACGCATTCGAAACTCCCAGCATGTACCAAGGCAGCTGGTTTCCACCCAGAAAGTAGTGCTTCATGCTCTGGGACGCCCGCTTGGACACCCAAAAACCGACAAAGATCGTGGCGAGCAGGTACAGGACAATGATGCCTACGTCGATCCAGTGAAGTTGCATAAGGTGATGGGATTAGGGAGCTGATTTGTGAGTGAACGGTTTGCCGACAGAATCCCAAGGGTGGGAGCACTTCACAAGGGAGCAATTCATGACTGCGAGCATATTTTGCCGGTAACGAGCGTCAAGGATGAACCCTCGGAAAAGCCTGTCACTGAAATTGATTACATGATTTTGCCGTGTCATGGCTTGTTCTCAAACCCAAAAACCGATTGACTGATGAGATGACCTTGGAAATTCGGATGCCGCAATTTGGTGGGGCGAGGCTACTGACGAGCCGCCTTTCGCACATCAAAACAAAGTGGCGCCGGCTCGCGGGGACGCTCGCCCCACCGAAAGTGGCAAAACGTGCTATTACACAAATTCCCCGCCCTCGCGTTGTGGTGCCCCTGCGAAACCTGGCTACTGCTTCGTCCATCGCGGTCTTTTTGGCTTACCTGCCTCTCCATCGCGTGGGTGCAGCGGAAGCATCGCTGTCAATCCGGCTCAACACCGTCGGCTATCCGCCCGGGGCCCAGAAAGCCGCGTCCATCGCTGCGCCTTGCACGAATTTTGCCGTCATCCGCGTCACGGATGGCGCGACGGTTTTCTCCGGCAAAACCATCGGCCCCGTGCCCGACCCGGATACTCAGGAGCAACTTTACACGGCCGACTTTTCCAGGCTCAAACAACCCGGCGATTACCAACTCGATGTGCCGGGCGTCGGCCGGTCCGCGCCGTTCCATGTCGCCCCGGGCGTTTACCGCGAGCCGTATTACGTGGCGATGCGTGGATTTTACCTGTGGCGGTGCGGCACGGCCGTCAGCGCAACCTATCAAGGGACGACGTTCGCGCACGACATCTGTCACACCAACGACGGCTGGCTGGATTTTGTCGGCGGCGGGCACACGCGGAAGGTAGGCACCAAAGGCTGGCACGATGCGGGCGATTACAACAAATACGTGGTCAACGCCGGCGTCACCGTGGGAGTGATGTTCCGGGCCTGGGAGGATTTTGGTCCGCAAATCAAATCCGTCCGGCTGGACATTCCCGAATCCGGCGGCCCGCTCCCGGATTTTCTGGCCGAGATCAAATGGGAATTGGACTGGCTGTTGACCATGCAGGCGCCGGACGGTTCGGTTTACCACAAACTGAGCACAACACACTTCGGGGGTTTTATTCCACCGGAATCCGAAACGGCGGAGCGCTATTTCACCCCCTGGAGCAGCGAAGCCACGGCAGATTTTGTGGGCATCCTGGCGCAGACGGCGCGAATTTACCGTCCGTACGACCCGGTCTTTGCCGACCGCTGCCTGCAAGCCGCTCGAAAGAGTTACCAGTTTCTCCAGGCGCACCCGGAATATCACCACGCCGACCAGACCGGCTTTGGCACCGGCCTTTATGAAATCAACGTGCCCAGCCACCGCCTGAATGGCGTTCCTGAAAACCGGCTTTGGTCGGCGGCGGAGGTATGGGAAACCACCGGCGATGCCGAAGCGTTGCGCGATCTGGAGAACCGCATCCGGTCCGTGCACAGTCAAGTGGACAGCGATTTTGACTGGGACGAAACGAAAGATCTCGGGCTGATCACTTATCTGTTCTCCCATCGTCCTGGCCGGGATCCGGCCCTGGTGAATCTGGTTCGCAGCAACCTGCTGGCAGCGGCGGATGGCATCGTCCAGGCCCGCAATCGCGATGCTTACGCCCGTCCCCTGGGTTCAATTTACTACTGGGGTTGCAACGGCGGCGTGGCGCGCCAAACCGTCATTCTCATGGCCGCCGACCGCGTGACGCACGGGAATATTTTCCGGTTGTCATCAAAAAGCGTTTATCGCGACACCTGTCTGGATGCCCTGAACCACCTGTTCGGCCGGAATTATTATGGCCGGTCGTTTGTCACCGGCGTCGGTTTTGAGCCGCCGCAGCATCCGCATGACCGGCGTGATACCGGCGAATACCTGAATCATCCCTGGCCCGGCTATCTGGTGGGCGGTCCTGATCCCAAGGCGACCGATTGGCACGACGACCAGGCCAATTTCCGGGTCAACGAAATCGCCCTCAACTGGAATGCCGCCCTCGTTTATGCCCTGGCCGCCAGCCTGGATGATTAAGCATGAAAAGCCGGATTTGCGTTCGATAATTGGAATTGAAATCGAGGAATGCGGAATGCGAATTTCAAGTACTCCATGTCCTCCCTCACCCACCCTGTCTCCAAGGAGAGTGCTTACAAGTCCGCTGTTCCCTTGAAGATTCACGCGCCAGGATTTGCCGGACTGACATTCGCAAAACCAGAAGCGTGCGCCTGCTATTCCTTCTCCCGGGGGAGAAGGTCAGGATGAGGGCGGGCGTAAAGCACAAATGAAAATTGGCAGCTCGCACCTCGCAACGCCGGGCCGCTCCATTGTGTCTCAGTTGCTCCGGATTCCAGTATTACCTTGTGCCCGAGGATGGCGGTGACAATCCGCTCACACCGCCCGGCAACACCGTCAACTTCGCCGCTGGCTGAGGCTTTTTGACATTAATCGGCGCACGCCTCGTTCGCAGGTCATAATTCCAGAGAAAAGATTCAACCATTGCCGACTCACTGTTTTACCGGCCGATATCAATTTAGCGTGAATCAATTCTGGAGCATCTGACGGTTATTGGCCCTCGAAATCCCGGTTGCGCCCTGGCTGCGCGATTTTATCTTTCCGGCGGAAGTCGGCATCCGCCGTAAATCCCATATACGTAGAACACCTTATATTTCAAGCGCGGCCAGCCGGCTTATCACGGCGCATGGCTTGCAGCCATAACAGAGTTTGGCCTGGTAAATCGTCGGGCATAATCACCAGGTTATGGGCCAGCATCGAGCGCCGGATACCCTTCGGTTATCAAAACGAAACTGGTTTTCATTACGGAATAGAACCCATTTCATCCGTCCCTGGCCGCAGTTCAGCTTAGGAACGTTTCACCACTGTACAGCACATAAAATATGAACAAGCTATTAACTAAATGGTCCGAGATTCAGAAACAGCCGCGACAGGGCCCGGAGACTGTCGACTCAGTGCGGGAGCACGTATCGGAGGAGTTGCAGGTTCTCGGAGCACTTCGCGCCGCCGGCTGGTCTCAGATTCCCGGCGAGCTACTTGATGTTCAGTCCTTGATAAAGGACCGCCACCGGTTGCTACGCGAGATGGACGACAGACTTTCGCATTTTTGACGTGATGAACCAGCCCCTGGCCCGGTTAAGCCCGGATAGTCACGAGACAAAAGAATTCCCTGCGGAATCTTTTGGATTGCGCTTTGCGTAAACGGTACTTGATATTGACACGCGAAAAATTCCCGGCTCAACCGGGTGAGAAAAGCAACCGATCCGGCCATTTAAAACTTCAATGATGGCAGCCACAGCCGCCGTCGCCGCAGGAATGGTCATCCTCCAAATCCTCCGCTACGGGAACGCGTCCCAGTTCGAGCGTCTTGGAGACATATTTCTGGATGGAATGCTGGATTTCGTGAAGCTCTTCCCGGGCGTCCAGAAAACCGCGGGCGACGGGATTGTTCAACAATGCGTCGCGATGTTTTTCGAAATCGGCGATCTCGGCGCTGTCCAATTGCCCGCCCTTCGACTGCTTTTCCTGGAGCGCCTGGCCTTTGTTCACCACGGCTTCGTATTGGCTGCGCGCATTCGCGTCGGCCAAAAAGGTGTCGATATTTCGCCGGACAGCAGTCGCTCCGAGGTGGTCCACAATGCTCTGACACAGCGCCTTGGTTTTCTCGATAATCGTACGTTCTTCAATTAGAGTCGTCATTGGCAGACAGTCTAGCACAACTGGTTCAATAAGTCAGGCCAAATCCGAAGGGAAAAAGCGGCTCCCCGGTCATGTCATTCGCCGCCGCCTGGTCCATGCTCCGCGGCCACTCGCGCGGCAGTTTGCCGGTTGGTTTGTAATCCCCGAACAACACGTCGGCCACGCCCTGCCCTTCGGTCCCCGGCAGCCACGCCGCAATGAAAGCGCTGCTGTTGTCCAGTGCCGAACCGAGAATCAACGGCCGGCCGGAAAGAAGGATGGTCGTCACGGGCGCACCAGAGGCTTTGGCCTTCTCCACCAGCGCGGCATCGCCTGGATCGAGATCAAGGCTCGCTGCGTTGCCCTCCCATTCGGCGTAAGGCATTTCCCCCACCACGGCAATCACGGCATCGGCATTAGTAATGCCGCCGGCGTCCGGGGAGTAGGTCACTTGCGTTTCCGGCGATACGGTGCGGCGGATCGCCGCAAGAATGGTGGTGCCGCCGGTCGTGGCTTCGCCGGTGCGCCCCTGCCAGTCAATGGTCCAGCCGCCACATTGAATGCCCAGATCATCCGCGGCCGCCCCCACGACGACAAGATGTTTTACCTTCTTCGACAAGGGCAAGGTGTGATTTTCGTTCTTAAGCAGCACGAGCGATTCCCGCACGCACTGGCGGGCGACCTGCCGATGCGCCGGGGAACCAATGGCCGCCGCCAACGCCGGGTCGCTGGTGTACGGATGCTCGAAGAGGCCCATTTCAAACTTGACCCGCAAAATTCGGAAGACCGCGTCGTTGATCCGGGTTTGCGCGACCTTTCCCTCAGTCACCAACGCCTTGAGGTCCTGAATGAATTCGACATAGCTGTTCGGCCGGTCCGGTCCTCGGGGAATCATGGCCATGTCCAGTCCGGCGTTGATGGCACTCTCCACCGCCGTCTTGTAATCCGGCGAAATCTGGTCAATGCCGGCATCGTCCGAAACGAGAAAGCCCTTGAAGCCGAGTTCCTGCTTGAGGACGCCGGTGAGCAGATGTTTGTTGCCGTGCATTTTTTCGCCATTCCAACTGCTGTAGGAAACCATGATGGACTCAACGCCGGCCCGGAGGGCGGCGCGATAAGGCGGCAGGTACAGCTTGCGCAACGTCGCTTCGTCGCACACGGTGTCGCCCTCATCCGTACCGTATTGCGTGCCGCCGTCGCCGACAAAATGTTTGGCGCAGGCGAGGATGGAATCGGGCCGGTCGGAAAGTTGTTTGCCTTGAAATCCTTTGACCGCGGCGGTCGCCATTTGTGAAACCAGTTCCGGCGATTGCCCGAAGCTCTCGTAGGTGCGCCCCCAGCGCTCGTCCTGGGCAACGGCGATGCACGGGGCAAACGACCAGCGGATGCCCGTGCCGGCCATCTCCAGGGCCGTGATGTGCTCGGCTTGTTCCACCAACGCCGGATCGCGCGTCGCGCCCAGGCCGATGTTATGCGGAAAAATGACGGTGCCAATGACGTCATTGTGGCCGTGAACGGCGTCAATGCCGTAAAGCAGCGGGATTTTCAGGCGCGTCTTCAGTGCCCACGACTGATATTCATTCACCATTTTCAGCCAGCCGGCGGGGTTGTTTTCCGGCGGTTTGGAGTTGCCGCCGCTGAGCATGGCGCCCAGGAAATACTTTTGAACATCGGCGGGGTTCACCACCGCGCCGGAATCCGCCTGCGCCATCTGGCCGATTTTCTCATCGAGCGTCATGCGTGAAAGCAGGTCACGGACACGCGTATCCACCGGCAAATGCGGATTGAGATAAGGCGCAACTTCCGCGGCGTCGGCGCGGCCGAGGTTAAAGGCCAAGGCCATTATCAAAAAACATTTACAGAGGTGGAGAGGCCGAAACGGGAATTTCCTTGTCATTGCCTGAGTTGGTTGTGTCGCAGCTTAATCAAGTGTTATTTGCGCCGGTTTCCCGTTGTACTTCACCGAACGGCCGGCATCAGCGGGAATGGAAATCCCGTCATTGAAGTTAAATACCTTTGGGACCGAATGGCTGTCAACTCAATACGCCAGCACCAGCACCGCCGTGTGTGGCAGCGAACGTCAGTTCGCTCTAACTTTAGGCAGGAATAATGAGCGGATTGACAGCCGTTGCTACGTTCGGATTTGCCATGGAAGCGTTCCGTAGCGCCAGCCTCCATCGCGCTGGCGCACTCCAAGTCGCTTCGCAGTCGTCGGGTGCTCCGCAATTCCGCCAGGTTCTGGACTCCGAAAGTACTCGCGAGTGAACTGCGGCGGCCCTCCGCCGCTTTTCCCCGGCACCACCACGCAATCCGTGTTCACCCGTGGTCAAATCCGTTTGCCCCCATCGCCCATCCCAAAATGAATACCGGAACAGAGTTCCCGTCTGCCCACGCTCCCGTCTTCACGGCGTTACGACGCGGCGAGTCGCTACGGCGCGACAAGTTGCCCCTGGGGAATTCAGAATCCGAAATTTGGTTTCACGCACCACCTCCCGGCCCTCTCCCCCAACTCCGTTGGCGGAGAGGGAGAATCGGTCGCCGCCCCCTTGAAAATTCGCACACCGGGGTTTGCCGGACGGTCATCCGCAAAATCAGAAGCGTGCGCCTGCCATTCCTTCTCCCGGGGGAGAAGGTCAGGATGAGGGCGGGCGTCAACACAAAATCTATTCCGCCGTCCGTCCACTCCCTCGACTTTGCATTTGGCATTTCGATGTTCCAATGATTTAGCGACATAAAAACTTATTGACACGCTTTCGGGGGTGAATGATTTTCCCTCCATGACGCCAAGTAACGCCTCCAACCTGGCAGGTACTCAAAGATCAGGCCACTTCGAGCGTAGGCACAGAATTTTAAACAAGCGTAGTGGGATATGATCATATGGACAAAAGAGTTTGAGACCGGTTCCGCGAAGCTCGACCAGCAACACCGGTTGTTGATTGATAACATCAATCTTCTGAAAGACCTGCTGGACACCCCCAACCCCAGCAGGCAGGAGGCGGAGTTCGCGGTTTTTCTGGTAGATTATCTGGAAGCCTATGCCAGCATTCATTTCCAAGGCGAAGAGCTGTGCATGCAGAGTTACCGGTGTCCGGTTCATGCGCTCAACCAACAGGAACACCAGCGGTTCCGAGGGTTTATTCATGATTACAAAAGGCTGTGCGAGGTCGAAGGCTTCCGGGTGGAGCTGCTCCGGAACCTGCATGAGGTCATGCGAACCTGGATCCGGGAGCACATACTGAAGATCGATACCCAACTCAAAAGCTGCATCCAAAGGCAACAAGCCGCCGCCTGACCCGCGCGAAGCCGAAGTACAGAGGATGGCAGGCAGAGGACAGAGCACCGATCATAGTTGAGCCAGGATTAATTCATAAAGAGCACGCACATCAGAAACCACGGAGACAGCACATGAAAAAACTATTGGCAAGTGCTTTCCTCATCCCACTCGTGTTTGCGGGCGGGTGTGGCAAATCGCAGCCCACGACCGCCGGCAACGATTCAGACGGGCGGTCTCAGGATTCACTCATCGCTGGAATTGACAAGCATGGTGATGAGATCATGGCTTCTGCCACCAAGGCGGAAGCACGCCAGTGGATGCAGCAGCCCGGGCACGTTTTCTTCAAAGCAGACCCCAAAGAGGTCGCACAGTTTGTTGAGGACTTTTATCAGGCCGGAGCGGTGCAGGTTTTTATCGCGGACATTGAAGCGGAAGGCGGCAATCAATACGGTGAGTCGCTACTGGTCGTCCTTCCCAAAGATCCAACCGCTCGCGCCAGGCTTTTCGAGGTTGAAGCTCGTGCCGATACCGCTTTTCAAGATGATTCCGTTTCAGATCAGGGACAAAAGTATCTTTACAACGGGCTTGATTGAGCCCGGCCGCGCCGAAGCCATTCGAACGATTGGGGATTTGCACCCTTGTTGAACCTCAATACAGGCATTTGGCCAGGTAACCGGCCAGGGCCGTGTATTGTTGGGTGGAGCGGAATTCAGCGATCTTTTTCCGGTCCACCTTGAGCGCCTTGGCCCAAAGCCGCTGGAGGTTGGCCGCGCTGGTGCGCAGAATGTCCGCAATATCCTCCTCCCGGTCGGTCCGCGGGGCCTTGACATCAAAGGCGAGGATGCCTTCCCATTTGGCATCCTGCAGCACCACGCACAGGGCCAGGTCTTTCAACGGTTCCATGTAACCGAACGGCATGTCCTGGTCGTAGCGGCTGGTGTCCTGTGAATTTAAATGGATGTGGAAAAGTTTCCCGGCTTCGAGGCAAAGTTCCACGTCCCACACATAATCCAGGCCCGCCATCCGGCTGTGCGCGGTTTCGGGATTCACTCCAAACAACGGCTGATTGGCCGGTTCGAGGCGGCTGATGAGATAGAGCACCTCGCCGACGTTGCTCAGATACATGTTGGCACGAGGCTCGTTTGGCTTGGGTTCGAGGGCAAAGACCGGCGCGTTTTTCCCGTATTTCTTTCGCGCGTACTCACCGACGGCGTTGAAGCCGTCCACCATGCGGCGAAAGGCATCCTGCCCGTTCTTGGCGAGAACAAAATCAAAGCCCTCGCGGCCATTCCAAAAGACCATGACTTCGGCGCCCAATGCCACCGTGGCGTCAACGGCCTGCAAGGCATTGCGCAATGCCAGCTTGCGAACGGCGCTGTCGTTGCTGGTCATGGCGCCATCCTTGAAAACCGGGTTGGCAAAGAAGGAGGGCGTGTACATGCCCATCTTCAGGCCATATTGCTGCAATCGCCTCCTGGCCGTCGGAACCTCGTTCAGGGAAATCTCCACATCATGCGCCTCCACATACGTGATACCGGCTGCCGCCAGCAGCGGGATGCGATCCAGGACGGGGATTTCCCGGCGGGTGGGGCCGCCGAACGGGTCACGACCCGCTCCCAGATTCCAGACGCCGGCGCCGACGCCCTGTTTTCCTTTTTTCGGTGAAATAATGATTTTGTTCATGCTTTTAGTTTGGTTTCCGTCGTTTGATTGAATTTAAGCGATGGGGCGACGAATAGCTTGCCCATATTCCCGCCGGTAAAAAATACACAACGGGTCACCGGGTCTTGACATGGAAATTTCCCGCCGGTTAAATGGAGGCGTGTTCCGTCAGCTTCCCCACAAACCCCGCAACTTCTTCGATCTGTTCGAGGAGTTTGGCAGCGGCAGCATTGCGCGGCTGCCCAAGCATCAAAACGGGGGTTTCGAACTGCATTATATCGCCAAGGGCCACCTCCACTGGGAAATTGAGGGGCGTCCGTTTCTGGTCCCGCCCCACTCGGTTTTCTTCACCTTTCCGTGGGAAAAGCATGGAAGTTGTGTGGATTTTGAACCCGGCCACTTCTTCCACTTTGCCGTTTTCCGGCTGCAAGGAGGCACGAAAACCAGATTGAAACCGGTGCGGCTGGTTCCGGGCTTTGGCCTTTCGGAAGCGGAACAGCGACAGATTTTCCATAAACTTTTGTCCGCCCGCACCCGCTGCTTTGCCGCCGGGCAGGATTTGGGCTGGACCATAGCCCGTCTCGTGCGGGAACTGGCCCATCCCGGAGTCATGGGCCGCGCCCAGGTAATCGCGCTGTCCCGCGTGGCTTTGGGCGAGCTGGTCAGGGCGGTTGATTCCCAGCAGGACCGGAACCAGAGCCTCTCGCCGGGCGAACGACAGGTGCTTCGGTTTGTGGATGAATTGCGTTTGAATTGCTCCAGGCCCTGGACCCTTGAAAGCATGGCCGCCGCGTGCCGGCTTAAGCGCACTCAATTCGAAATCCTCACCCGCGAACTCACCGGTGACAGCCCTCTGCTGCTGTTAAACCGTTTTCGGGTCCGACAGGCGCAGCAACGCCTGAAGAATGGCAGGCAACCAATCACCGACATCGCCTTCGATTCAGGTTTTGGTTCCAGCCAGTATTTTTCGCGCGTGTTCCAAAAACTGGCGGGGACCACCCCTTCCGAATACCGCCGGCAACGCGGCAATCTGGCCGCCTACGATCAGCGTTTTCTCAAGGCCTTGACCCGACTCCAAAAGTACCCGCAACCGCCGCGCCTTTCCCGGCAGCGCACAAATCCCCGCGCGCATTATCCGGCGGAAAACCGGTAGCAGATGGTGTGGCGATACGTCTGCCCGGGCTCCAAAACCGCCGATGGGAAACCCGGTTTGTTGGGCGAATCCGGGAAATGCTGCGGTTCCAGGCAAAAGGCGCCGTAACGCAGACAAGCCTGACCGCCCTTGCCCATGACGGAGCCGTCGAGGTAATTGGACGTGTACAACTGCACGCCCGGTGCCGTGCTGAACACTTCCAGAACCCGGCCGGACACTGCTTCATAAACCCGCCCGTGCAGGCCGAGTTGGCCGGGTGGTTTGTCTATGACAAAATTTTGATCGTAGCCCCGGGCGAATTTGAGCTGCGGATCGTCGGCCTCGATACGTGCGCCGATGGCAGTGGGTTCGCGGAAGTCAAATGGCGTCCCCACCACCGGTTTCAGTTCGCCGGTCGGGATCAGCCCCGCATCTGCCGGTGTAAACCGGCTCGCATTGAGGCAGACCTCATGTGCCAGAACATCGCCCTGGCCGGCCAGGTTAAAATAGGAATGGCCGGTGAGATTGCAGACGGTCGGCGCGTCGGTGGTCGCGGTCAGATCCAGCCGCAATTCGTTTTTATCCGTGAGACAGTAAACGGCCTTCGCCTTGAGATTGCCCGGGAAACCTTCTTCACCATCCTTGCTGAAATAGGCCAGCTCGAGCACCGGGCCTTCCGTCGAGCTCGCGGCTTTTGCGTCCCAGACAACCTTGTCGAATCCCTTGACGCCGCCGTGGAGGGAATGGGCGCCATTGTTCGGGGCGAGCGCATAAGTCCGGCCGTTCAACGTGAATCTGGCCCCGCCGATGCGGTTGGCGTAACGCCCGATCAGCGCGCCGAAGTACGCCGCGCCTTTCAAGTAATCCTCCAGGCGGTCATGCCCCAGCACGACGTCGGCAAACTTCCCGTCACGGTCCGGCGCGGTCAGCGACACGATGATGCCGCCGTAATTGGTGATGCGCGCCTCCATGCCGTTGCGGTTGCGCAAGGTGTAAATTTCAACAACCCTGGCCTCGGGGGTTTTGCCGAAAGCAGTGCTGGCAATTGAATTCGTCGAACCATCTGAACGGGACATCGCAGAGGGAGACTACCAATTCACGCCCCGGAGTCCAGATTTACTTCAAGAGCTGGACAAAACAATGGTATAAGGTTGACAGGGCCTTCGGAAGCCGTTAAAAACCGCGCCAATCCATATGCAACCAATTCATCTCGCTTGGGTTGACTACACCATTCTGCTCGCCTACGTCGCCTTCGTGCTGGGCATTGGCTTCGCGCTCACCCGCTACATGAAGAGCTCGTCGGACTTCCTGATTACGGGCCGCTCGATTCCAACGTGGGTGACCGGTCTGGCCTTTATTTCCGCCAATCTCGGGGCGTTGGAACTGGTGGGCATGGCCGCCAGCGGCGCCAAATACGGCATCGCCACGGCGCACTTCTACTGGGTCGGCGCCATCCCCGCAATGATCTTTCTCGCCGTGTTCATGATGCCGTTTTACTACGGCTCCAAGGCGCGCTCGGTGCCCGAATACTTGCAAATGCGGTTTAATAAACCGGTGATGGGATTGAACGCCGTTGCTTTTGCCGTCATGACCCTGTTCGCCTCCGGCATATCCATGAATGCGCTGGCCAAGCTGCTCAACCAGTTACTGGGTTGGAACTATCATTTCGCCCTGTTCATCTGCTCCGGGGTCGTGCTGGTATACGTATTGAAGGGTGGCTTGACCTCGGCGATTTACACCGAGGTGCTGCAATTTTTCATGATTGTCCTGGGCTTCGCCCCGGTGGTTTATCTGGGGCTGAAGGACGTCGGCGGCTGGAGTGCCATGACCCACCAGCTCCATGCCGTCGCGCAGAACCCGATGGCTCTGGATTTGAACACCAAATCGTTCGCCCCGGACGCCTGGACGAGCGCGTGGAAACCGCTCCTGGGTGGACCCGCCAACAACCCGATGGGCGTGGACATTTTCGCCATTGTCTTCGGCCTTGGTTTCGTATTGTCCTTCGGTTATTGGTGCACCAATTTCCTCGTCGTGCAGCGTGCCATGGCGGCCAAAAACATGACCGCCGCGCGCAACACGCCGATTGTCGCCGCGATTCCCAAGATGCTCTTCCCGGCGCTGGTCATCGTGCCCGGCATGATCGCCGTGGCGTTGACGGCCATGCCGGATAAAAATTATCGCATTCCGCCGCCGATTATTGCGCCCGCAGCCTACACGCAAGCCGTGGCCGCCTTACAAAACGCCAACCCTGCCGATCCTGCCGCCGCGGTCAAGGCCGTGGGCGACGCGCTCGGTAAAAAATTGAATGCCGACAAAATCACGGCGCTCGTCGCCGCCAATGCCGCGAACAAACTCACGGACGACCAGATCAAGGAAGGTATTTATAAGAGTGTCGCCGAATACGACTACGACAGCGTCATTTTTTCGCTCGTAAAGAAATACTGTCCGCCGGGCCTGCTTGGCCTCGCGCTTACCGCCTTGCTCGCCTCGTTCATGTCCGGCATGGCGGGCAACGTCACCGCCTTCAACACCGTCTGGACTTACAACCTCTACCAGGCCTTTTTTGTCCCGAACAAAAGCGACGCGCACTATTTCTGGATGGGTAAATTCATCACGGTGGTCGGCATCGGCGCCAGCATCGCCTGCGCCTATTTTGCCAGACAATACAACAACGCGATGGACATCATCCAACTGGTGTTCGGATTTGTGAACGCGCCGGTGTTTGCTACGTTCCTGCTGGGCATGTTTTGGGCGCGCACCACGAGTATTGGCGCCTTCCTGGGACTGTTCGGCGGCATTGCCAGTTCAACCCTCTTCCACGCGTTCAGCCTGGCCCACGGCAACCTGCCGGGCGTCAAAGGCGGTTATCTCGGCAGCCACTTTGGCTGGAACCTTGAATTCCCCAGCGAAATGGCCCAAAATTTCTGGCTCGCCTCGTTTGCCTTCGGCGTTTGCTTCGTGTTGACGCTGGTGATTTCGCTCGCTACCCGGCGCACGAAGACCGACGAGCAGTTGAAAGGCCTGGTGTATTCGCTGACGCCCAGGACCGTGGATCACAACCAGCCGGTCTGGCAGCGGCCAGCCGTTGCCGGCGTCGCGTTGCTCATTGGCTGTGTCGTCTTGAACATCATCTTTTGGTGAAATGGTGCGCAAATCATCAATCGTAAATCATCAATCATAAATAAAGCTATGGGACTCGATATTCGCTGGCCAATTGGCCTTATGTTCACGCTCATTGGCGTGTTGCTGATCGGCTTCGGCGTGGTCAATTCCGCGGACTCGCAGCGTCTTGGTATCAACATCAACCTCATCTGGGGCGCCGTTTTGCTGGTGTTTGGCGTGTTGATGCTGCTGGGCGCCATGCGCGGGAAGAAAACCCCGCCCTCGGCCTGAATCCATTTGATTTTTAATTCGCCGGCAGGTTAAACTGTCCGGCGATTTTTATTTAATCATGACACTCCCGGAACTCACCGCCCGCGTTACCCAACAATTCACCAAAACCTACGGACGCCCGCCGCGCTGGATCGCCGCGGCGCCCGGCCGCGTCAATGTCATCGGCGAACACACCGATTACAACGACGGTTTCGTCCTGCCCATGGCCATCGAACGCTACGCCGTCATGGCCGCCGATGCTGCGTCCTCCCCGTCCTCGTCCTCGATTTCGATCCGTGACACGGCCGAAGGCGTCGAGCCGGCAACGATTGATTTGTCGGTGCCCGTCAAACCCGGCAAGCCGAAGTGGTCGAACTACTCACGCGGCGTCATTGCCGGTTGCCTGGCCCGCGGCATCAGTCCGGGCGGGTTGGATGTGCTCCTGCATTCCACCGTGCCCTTGGGCGGCGGTTTGTCCAGCAGCGCCGCGCTCGAAGTCTGCACCGCGACCCTGCTCGAAGCCGTCACCGGCAAAAAAATTGACCCGGTGGAAAAGGCCCTGCTCTGCCAGCAGGCTGAACATGAATTCGCCGGGATGCCCTGCGGCATTATGGACCAGTTTATCTCCGTCATGGGCCGTGAGAACCATCTGCTGCTGCTCGATTGCCGCTCGCGCCAGACCGAATTGGTGCCCATGAATGATCCATCCGTCGCCATCCTGATCATCAACACCAACGTGAAACATGAACTCAGTGGCAGCGAATATCCCACGCGCCGCAAGCAGTGTGAGGCCGCTGCAAAAACCCTTGGGGTGCCATCGTTGCGCGACGCGACGCCCCATGCGCTGGAACGCGTCAGAAATAAAATGGACGATGTGGTTTATCGGCGCGCGCGCCACGTCATCGGCGAAATCGAGCGCACGGTGCACGCCGCCGAAGGCATTCGCGCCGCCAACTGGCCGACGGTCGGCCAGCTCATGTACGCCAGCCATGCTTCGCTGCGCGACGATTACGAAGTCAGTTGCGCGGAACTGGACGCCATCGTGGAAATTGCCGGAGGCATCGGCATCAAAGGCGGCGTCTATGGCTGCCGCATGACCGGAGGCGGCTTTGGCGGTTGTGCGGTAGCATTGGTGAAAGCCGATGCCATTGATGCCATCTCCAGGATAATTTCCGCAGATTACAGAACCAAGACCGGAATTGAAGCCACCCTTTTCAGTTCCCGCCCGGCGGCCGGAGCAACCATCTTGAAGAGTTGAAATCAGCCGATTTTGAAATCGCAGGAGACGAGCTGGCAAGCCCCACTGCTTTAACTCCGAACTCCGAACTCCGAAATTGTCAGAGCCTCCTTACTTCGGCCGCTACGGTTCAATCCCAAGACAGGTCCCCACTTTGCGGGCGGTCTCAATCCAGGGATGATTCGGCGGCACCACTTTCCGTTTGCCGGCGACCTTTTCCAGCGGCACCGGTTCGGTCCCGTCGCCACGCGCCGCCACCATCACGCCAAAGACATTTTCATGAATCAAATCGCCGCAAGCGCTGCCGAGCCGCGTGGCCAGCAACCGGTCCGCCGGCGATGGCGTGCCGCCGCGTTGCACATAACCGAGGATGGTCACGCGCGATTCCAGGTGCGTGAGTTCCTCAAGCTGCTTCGCCAGCCGCAGGGTGTTGCCCTGGTGCCGGGCATCCAGCGCGGCAAATTCACGCTTGGCGTCCCGCTTCTGCTCCTGCGACTTGGCGCGCTCAATCTTCCCCTCGGCCAGGGCGAAGGCGCGCGCGTCCTCGTGGCTCATCGCGCCTTCCGCGACGGCGACGATGCTGAAATTTGTCCCATGCCGGCTGCGGCGGCGAATGGCGTCGGCGATCTTTTCGACGTTATAAGGAATTTCCGGAATCAGAATGACGTCGGCGCCGCCGGCGATGCCCGCGCCCAGCGTGAGCCAGCCCGCGCGGTGGCCCATGATTTCGGCCACAATGATCCGATGATGGCTGTGCGCCGTGCTGTGGAGGCGGTCAATGGTCTCCGTGGCAATGTCCAGCGCGGTGGCAAAACCGACCGTTGCGTCCGTCATCGCCACGTCGTTATCAATCGTCTTGGGCAGCGTGACCACGTTCAATCCGGCCTGCTGCAGGCGCAGCGCGTTTTTCTGCGTGCCGCCGCCACCGAGGCAGACGAGGCAATCGAGCCCCCATTTCTTGTAATTTCCCGTGATGACATCGGTCATGTCCCGCGTGCGTCCGTCAATCAACATGCGGTGCGGCTTGTCGCGGCTGGTGCCTAGAATGGTGCCGCCAACGGTGAGAATGCCGGAGAGCGTGCTTTTATCGAGCTTCAGCCGCCGGTCCTCCACCAGCCCGCGGAACCCGTCACGGAAGCCGACGATCTCCAATCCATAGAACCCGAGTATGGTTTTGCCGACACCCCGGATGACCGCGTTCAAGCCCGGGCTGTCCCCGCCCGCCGTCAGGATGCCGATGCGTTTCGTTCGTGCCATCGTCGCTGGGAAACTAGCAATGTGCCGCCCGCTGTCGAGCGCAACTTCTAATTTTTTTCAAAATCGGATAGTGAAACGGCTGGCAGATATTCGCCGATGGGCTCCCGTTTCCACCAGGCGCCGGTCGCGCGCCGTCCGGCAAAGCCGGTAAAGCGGTAATCGTAAAGCCGGGCGCGGAGATAACGCGCCGGATGATTGGGGAACGGGTCTTTCTCCAACAAAGCCAGAACTTCCGGCGAACCTTGCAGGAGGCGAAGGCAGAAATTTACGAACCACGGATTCTGCCGGTAATCGCCCAAGGCGGCGAACCACATCTGCCAGTCCAGTCGCGGTTGAAATGGCGCGACAAAGGCCGGCTGCCGGTCCACGTCGCCGGGCTTGTATTTGAATTCGTACGGCCGCCAGTTCACGCCGTCGTTGCTGCCTTCCACAATGATTTCGCGCCGCTCGGTGGTCATCACGGCGAACAAACCGTAGCCGTTGAACGTGCGAAAGGGTTCGAGCCAGGCATCGGCCACGGCCACCGGATAAAACCAGGCCGGTCGTGCGCCGAGCGTCAGGCTTATCTGAAACAAATAAAGCATCGCCACCCCGACCGCGAGCGGAACCGTGATGAAGCGCGGCCAGCGGCTGCGAGCCGGAGCGCCGAGCACCGTCTCGGCGCGTTTACATTTTGTATCATTTTCCGATCGGGCCGGGGCGGTGCCCGGCGCTCCGGGCGTACGACGTTTCGGTTTGAAAAACCAGCGTGGCACAATTCTTCCGAGCACGAAGTCATCCAGCAGCAAGAGACACAAAGCCAGCGCCAGCCAGTTGAAGAAGGTATAATTGCCGGTGAGCAAAATCAGGATTTGCAGAAACGCGATGGCCGCTCCGCCGAAAAAACGAATTCGCCGCGGCGCGAAAATGAGGCACGGCGCAGCGAGTTCGATGGCGAACATCCCGACGCACGACGTCTTTTGAAACCACAATGGCAACTGGTTCGCATACCAGCCAATCCACGTCGGCAGCGGCTGGGTTTGGTAATGAAAAGAGAGCGCGGTGAGATTCCGCCAGCTCGCGTCGCCGCTGAACAGCTTCACGCAGCCGGATGAAAACATGAGTTTGAACAGCAACAGGCGCAGCAACCAGAGCGCAATTCGCGACGGTGGCGCCTCGCCCGAAAGCTTTCGAGGCAGGAATTGCAGAGGGGCAAAGAAAATGGCCAGAAAGCCGGCTTCGAGCAGCAGGTTGTCCCATTGAAATCCGAGAAAATCCCGCCCGACCGTGACCAGCGAGAGATACAACAGCCACAGGAGGGCGAGGCACGGCACCGGCGCCAGGCCGACAATTAAAAGAACGGCGATGATCGCGCCAGCCGCACATTGAAAATCAAGAAAACCATCGGACGAATCGAACCAGCACAGCGTCGGCAACAAGTGAAACCGCTCCAGGCTGATGCCTTGCAAGTCGCATTGCTGCTTTGCCGCCGTCATAAACTGGTCCGCGGGCAAAATGCCGTTGTGACCAATCAGTCCGTTGACCTGTGTCCACAACGAAACGAAAGCGATGAGATAAATCACGCCCAGGGCGCGCAGAAAAATCCAGCGGGTGAGAAAGTGCGTCGGTTGCTCGACGCGCCGTCCCCAAATCCAGCGCGTCAGCCATGAGAAAAAGATCCGGTTCCGGGCCACCAGGCTGTAAGCCCACTCCGTGATATCAGCGAAAGCCGGCGAATCTTCGTAGGTGCGCAACGGCCATTTCCAATTCGGGCTGTGCGCCAGGGTGCGGAAGACCGCTTCCGCGCCGGAATAAACCGCGCCGTCGGACTCGATGAGTTGGACGGCGGTGTTGAACTGTTCTCGCGGAATTTCGGGGAATCGCGTTGCCAAAGCCGGGTCCTGCGCAGGCAGATAATCCACGCTGTCGCCGGTCATCTGCTGCCAGCGCCGGACCCAGAGCGCGCAGAAATTGCAGTCACCGTCGTAAACCATCAGTGGTTTCGGCGGCGGTGTGGCCACGCGGAGGCCGCTTCGCATGAATTGACGTTAAACCAGCAGCGGCCTGCAATGCAACCGTGGCCGGAACCTGCCATTACCGGGAATTCACCGGCCCGCTGATGACAAATTTGTCATGTTGAAACCTTTGCGCTCCTGGACAAGGTTCTTTAATCTGGTTGGCTTGAAGCGCAATCCTGTTTTTTTCGCACGCCGCACAATTTGAGCGGGCATGCAACGTTTTTTGAAGATACCGGTCGTTTTGGCAGTCATCGCCGTCCTGGCCATCGGAGCCGGTGTTTGGTGGTGGCAGGCACGGAACAGTTCCCCATTATCCTTCCGCACGGCGGTCGTAAAACGCGGCAATGTGGCGGCCACCATCAGTGCCAGCGGAACCATCGAACCGGTGGAGGTGGTGGACGTCGGCGCGCAGGTGGCCGGTCTCATCAAGTCTTTTGGCACGGACATCAACGGCAAGATGATTGACTACGGCTCGGTGGTGGGCGAAGGAGCGGTGCTGGCGAAGATTGACGATTCGGTTTATGCCGCCGATCTCTCGGTGGCCAGGGCGGGCGAATTGAGCGCCGCCGCCAATCTGGAACAGATGAAGGCGAAGCTCGATCAGGCCGGGGCGGAATGGAAGCGCGCGCAGGATTTATACGCCAACAAATTGATGGCACAAGTGGATTACGACACCGACAAGGCGAATTACGAAGTCGCCAAGGCCAACGTCTCCGTCGCCAATGCCGGCGTTGTGCAAGCGCAGGCCAGCCTGGAAAAAGCGCAACGCAATCTGGATTTCTGCATCATCAAATCACCGGTCAAAGGCGTCATCATCGATCGCCGCGTGAACATCGGTCAAACGGTGGTGTCCAGCCTCAACGCGCCGAGCCTTTTTCTCATCGCGAAGGACCTGACCCGGATGCAGATCTGGGTGTCGGTGAATGAAGCGGATGTGGGCCGGATCAAGCTCGGCGCGCCGGTGACCTTCACCTGCGCCGCCTTTCCGGGCCGGCAATTCGACGGCACCGTCGGCCAGGTGCGCCTTAACGCGACCATGACGCAAAACATCGTAATCTACACCGTCGTGGTCAACACGGAAAACCCCGGCAATCTCCTGCTGCCTTACCTGACAGCCAATGTGAATTTCGTGGTCCGCGAGGAAACCAATACGCTGATGGTCCCCAATGAGGCGTTGCGTTGGTCGCCCTCCTCGCTCGCCGGAATTGCGCCGGACGTGCGTTCGCAGATTCAAGCCGACCCCCTGGACGATTCATCCACGCCAGACAGGGGCGTAAAGAAAAGTGAAAACGTCATCTGGTTAGAGGATGGCAATTACGTCCGCCCCGTCCAGGTGCAGGCCGGCATTACTGATGGCGTGAACACGGCCGTCAACGCCGCTGATTTACAGGAGGGCGCAGTGGTCGTCACCGGCGAGGTGGCCGGCCGCGCCCAAACCGGCTCCCGGAACCCATTCCTGCCGGTCCTCCGGCATTGACCGTCCATGCACTCATTTCACGGAACCTTACGGATGGCCTTGCGCGCCCTGCGCCGGAACATCATGCGTTCGGTATTGACCTGTCTCGGCATTATTATCGGCATTGCCGCTGTGATTGCCATGATGGAAATCGGCCGCGGTTCCTCTCATTCCATCGAGCAGACCATCGCCAGCCTCGGCGCCAATGTCATCCAGATGGATCCCGCCCACATCATTGTGGGCGGCGTCAATTCCGGCGCCGGCGGGCGGCCGACGCTCACGCCCATGGACGCGGACGCCATCCGCAATAGTTGCAGCGCCATCAAATGGGTTGCCCCCAGCGTGGACTGCCATGCCCAGATCATTTATGGCAATCGTAACTGGAATCCAGGCCGGATCCTTGGCACAACGCCGGAATACCTGACCATTCGCGAATGGCCCATGGCTGAAGGCGCGGCGTTCACGGACGACGATGTCCGCAGCGCCGCCGCCGTCTGCATCATCGGGCAAACCATCGCCCGGGAGCTGTTCAGCGGCCGGTCTCCCATCGGCAAGCAAATCCAGGTCAAGGACGTCACCATGAAAGTCGTCGGCGTCCTGGCCAGGAAAGGGCCGAATATGATGGGGCAGGATCAGGACGACTTCCTCGCAGCCCCGTGGACGACCATCAAGTTCCGCGTCACGGGCGTCCAAGTCACCCAGTCCGCGGCCGCCACGGCGGCTGGCAGCGGCGTCAATTCCCTGAACCAGCTTTACCCGAACCAGTCTGTTCAGCTTTATCCGCAGCCCTCCGCCATCCAGGCCGCCGACACGCCGCAGATTACGCAGTTTTCGGACATCAACGACATCTGGATGTCCGCCGACACGACGGGAGACATCCCCGTGGCCATCGACCAGGTCACCACTCTAATGCGCGAACGGCATCATATTCAACCCGGCGCGGTGGACGATTTCCGGATTCACAGTCTGACCGAATTCTCGGAGGCGCTCGCCTCCACCAGCCATGTGATGACCAATCTCTTGCTGATCGTGGCGCTCATTTCGCTGGTCGTGGGCGGTGTCGGCATCATGAACATCATGCTGGTGTCCGTCACCGAGCGGACGCAGGAAATCGGATTGCGCATGGCGGTGGGCGCACGGTCGCGAGACATCCTGAGGCAGTTCCTGGTTGAAGCGGTGGTGCTGTGCCTGGCGGGAGGGGTCGTCGGGATCCTGCTCGGACGCGGCGTATCGCTGGCCGTAACCGCGTTGTTGGGCTGGCCGACGCTGCCTTCAGTGCCCGCCATTATCGCCGCGGTGGCCACCTCGGTCAGCGTCGGAATCGCCTTTGGTTATTATCCCGCCTGGAAGGCTTCGCGGCTCGACCCGATCGAAGCGCTCCGATACGAGTGATGGTTCCGGCGCCGCCCCGGTCACGGTACCAGCACGGCGGCACCCTGGAGTTTACCCGTTCTTAACCGTGTGAGGACCTCATTGGCTTCGGCCAGCGGAAACGTCCGGACCGTCGTCCGCACGGGTATCCTGGGCGCCAGGGCAAATAATTCCTCACCGTCCCGTCGCGTCAGGTTGGCCACCGAACAAAGCGTCCGTTCGTGCCAAAGCAATTCGTACGGAAACGCCGGAAGGTCGCTCATGTGAATGCCGCCACAAACCACCGTGCCGCCTTTGGCCACGGCCCTCAACGCCAGCGGAACCAGGCTCCCCACCGGCGCAAAAATGATGGCGGCATCCAAGTCGACCGGCGGCGATGATTCAGAATCCCCTGCCCAAACCGCACCCAATGATTTGGCGAATCGTTGGGCTTCCACGTCGCCACGCCGTGTGAAAGCATAAACCTCCCGGCCTTGAAATTCCGCAACCTGCGCCACGATATGCGCCGCCGCGCCAAAGCCGTAGAGTCCGAGCCGTTTTGCATCTCCGGTCTTGACGAGCGACCGATAGCCGATCAATCCGGCGCACAACATCGGAGCCGCCCCGGCATCGGAATAGGAATTCGGAATCGGAAAACAAAATCGTTCGTCGGCGACAGTGAATTCAGCGTAACCGCCGTCCAGCGTATAGCCGGTGAATCGCGCACGGTCACAAAGATTCTCGCGCCCGCTGCGGCAGAATTCGCATTCGCCACATGTCCAGCCCAGCCAGGGAATGCCGACGCGCTCGCCGACTTTAAAACGTTGGGTTCCCCTGCCCTTTTCCACAATCCTGCCGACGATTTCGTGTCCCGGCACCAGTGGCAGTTTCGGATTTGGCAATTCTCCGTCCACGACATGCAAATCGGTCCGGCAGACGGCGCACGCGGCCACCTTCACCAGGACCTGCGCGGCTTCCGGCTTTGGCGTCGGCAAGTCAACGGCCCGCAGCGGCTGCCGCGGTGTTTCGAGAAGCATCGCACGCATCTTCAGTTGATAGTTGGCGGTTGATGGTTCATGGTTCAAGCAGAATGCGCCATCGCTTTTTGGACTATTGACCAGCAACCTTCAATCATCAACTACAGTGAAAATTGCCATCGGTTCGGACCACGCCGGCTTTCGGTACAAGGAAAACATCAAGGAGCTGCTGCAGAGCCTCGGCCACGACATTGCGGACTTTGGCACGCACTCGGAGGAACTGGTGGATTATCCCCTGTTCATCCGGCCGGTGGCAGAAGCAGTTGCCCGCGGCGAATTTGAGCGCGGCATTGTACTGGGCGGCTCCGGCAACGGCGAGGCCATCGTCGCCAACCGCGTCAGGGGCGTCCGTTGTGTGCTGTGCTGGAACGTAAAATCTGCGCGGCTGGGGCGGCAACACAACAACGCCAATGTCATTTCCATTGGGGAAAGGATGGTTAGTCTCGCCACGGCGATCAAAATCGTCCGCGCCTGGCTGGACACGCCGTTCGAAGGCGGCAGACATCAACACCGGATTGACTTGATTGACAACCCGGAAATTTAATTGGAGGGAAGCGCTTCGTCGCTTCCCACAACTTCTAATTCTAACGGGGCACTGACGAAGCAGTGCCCTCCAACGCGGCTCCACCCGTAATTGACGCTCTCAGGTAAAGACCTTACGCTGTCGCAGATCTATGAGCGAATTGCAAAATTCCCTTGTCGAATTAATCCGCCGCACCTCGGCGGAAATTCCCGACGACGTCAACCAATCCATCCTCGCTTCGCTGGAACAGGAAAAGAAGGGCACCATCGCCGAAAGCGCGCTGAAAATCATCGACCAGAACATCCAGCTCGCCAAGCGCAAGTCACAGCCCATCTGCCAGGACACCGGCAGCATCCTCTACTATGTGGATTGCCCGGTCGGTTTTGATCAAATCACGTTTGAGGAAACAGCCAGGGAAGCTGTCAAGCTAGCCACGAAGAAGGGTTATCTGCGCCAGAACTCGGTGGATTCGCTTACCGGCAAGAATGACGGCACCAATGTCGGTCCCGGCGCGCCCACGTTCCATTTTCATCAACATCGCTCGCCGGAAGTCAACGTACGATTGGTGCTCAAAGGCGGCGGTTGCGAAAACGTCGGCACGCAATACTCGCTGCCCGACGGCAAGCTCAACGCCAACCGCGACCTCGATGGCTGCCGCAAGGCGATTCTGGACGCGGTGTTGCAGGCGCAGGGCAAAGGCTGCGGGCCGGGCATTCTCGGTGTGTGCATCGGCGGCGACCGCGCGACCGGTTACGAGATGAGCAAGACGCAGTTTCTGCGGTTGATACCCGACCGGAACCCGAATCCGGAGCTGGACAAGCTGGAGCAGGACGTTTTGAAGACGGCGAACGAACTCGGCATCGGCCCGATGGGTTTCGGCGGCAAGACAACGCTGTTGGGTGTGAAGATTTGCGCGGCCAACCGCTTGCCGGCGTCGTATTTCGTCAGTATCAGCTACATGTGCTGGGCCTATCGGCGCCAGGGTGTCACGCTGGATGCAGGGGAAAAACTCGCAAAATGGTTGTATTAAGGAGACCGCACGATGACCAAACTGACCTTTCCCTTTACCGAAGACAAAATCCGGGCGCTGAAAGTCGGCGATGAGATGCTGATTTCCGGCGTCGTGTTTACCGGACGTGATGCCGTCCACAAATACCTCTACGATGGCGGCAAACTGCCGGAGGGCGTGAATCTGCGCGACGGCATCCTTTATCATTGCGGGCCGGTGGTGATGAAACAGGACGACGGTTCCTGGAAGGCGACCGCCGCCGGCCCGACGACTTCCATCCGCGAAGAGCCGTACCAGGCGCAAATCATCAAGGACTTCGGTCTCCGCGGCGTCATTGGCAAGGGCGGCATGGGTGATAAGACGCTGGCGGCCTGCCGCGATTTCGGTTGTGTGTATTTGCACGCCGTCGGCGGCGCGGCGCAGGTGCTGGCCGACTGCATCAAAAGGGTACGCAACGTGTATTTCTACGAGAAATTCGGCGCGCCGGAGGCCATCTGGGAATTTGCGGTGGAGGATTTCCCTGCCGTTGTCACCATGGACGCCCACGGCAATTCGCTGCACAAGGAAGTGTTTGCCAAAAGCCAGGCGGAACTGGCGAAACGAATTTAAACCGCTAAATACGCAAAATACGCAAAAGGTATTTTTTCTGGAAGCCTTGGTTCGCGTTTTTGGCGTTTTTCGCGGTTAATTCAGTAGCCGTAAAAAGGTTAACCTCGGCACGGGTGTAAATTTCCCGGTACCGAGGTTTTGATAATGTCTACGCGGTCCTACTTTTTCTCCGGCTCCGCCATTTCCCGGTCGCGTTCTTCCATGGCAGCCTTGCGCGAAAGACGCACGCGGCCTTTTTCGTCCACCCCAAGACATTTGACCAGGATTTCATCGCCCATTTTGACGATGTCTTCGGTCTTCTTGACGCGGAAATTGGCCAGTTCGCTGATATGCACGAGGCCGTCCTTGCCGGGCAGGAACTCCACAAACGCCCCGAATTCCTTGATCGTAACCACTTTGCCGCGGTAAATCTTGCCGACCTCGGCCTCGGCGGTCATCCCCGTGATCGCGTCGCGGGCAATCTTCATGCCCTCAGGCGACACCGAGAAGATATTCACTGTGCCGTCGTCTTCGATGTCAATTTCGCAGCCGGATTCTTCAACGAGTTTCTTAATGTTCTTGCCACCGGGCCCGATAAGTGCGCCGATCTTTTCCGGGTTGATCTTGATGGTCTCGATGCGCGGGGCGTATTTGCTGATTTCCTTGCGCGGCTCGGCCAGTGTTTTGGCCATTTCGCCGAGAATGAACAACCGGGCGACACGCGCATTCTCAATGGCCTCGGCCATCATCGCGTGCGGAATGCCCTTTAGCTTCAAATCGAGTTGGAAACCGGTGATGCCCTTCTCCGTGCCGGCGATTTTGCAATCCATGTCGCAATACGCGTCCTCCCAGCCGATGATGTCGGTGAGCAGCTTGTATTTCGCGATCTTGTGGTCCGCGCCGTAGGCGGTGCAAATCCCGACGCTGATGCCCGCAACGGGGCGAAGCATCGGTACGCCCGCGTCCATCAACGCCAGGGTGCCACCGCAAACGCTCGCCATGGACGTCGAGCCGTTCGATTCCATGATCTCGCTCGTGACTCGGACGGTATAGGGATAGTTTTCGAGCGGCAACATCGGTTCGATGGAACGTTCCGCCAGCGCGCCGTGACCGATTTCGCGGCGGCCCGGACCGGCAATGCGGCCGGTTTCGCCGACGGAAAAATTCGGGAAGTTATAGTGCAGAATGAATTTCTTTTCGTTGTCGCCACCGGTGTAGGAATCAAATTCCTGCACGTCGTCGCCGGTGCCGAGGGTGACGAGCGTGACGGCCTGAGTTTCGCCACGGGAGAAAATGGCCGATCCATGTGCGCGCGGCAGGACGCCCACCTCGCTGGAAATCGGGCGCACCACATCAAAGGCCCGGCCATCCAGGCGCTTGCCGCTGTCCAGAATCAGACTGCGAACTGCTTCCTTTTGAATGTAATAAAAAGCGTCTTTGATGACGAAATCCGTCACTTTTTCCGCGCCGAATTTTTCGACGAGTTTGGCGCCGACTTCATCCTGAATCGCCTTGCAGGCGTCCTCGCGCGCGAGTTTGCCGGGCGTCAGCAGCGCGGGCACAAAACGGTCGCCGGCGAGCTTTTTCGCCTCCTCCAGAATCTCGTCCGGAACAATCGTGAGCGCAATTTCCCGTTTCTTTTTGCCGGCCCTGGCGACCAGCTCTTTCTGGGCGGCAATCAGCGACTGGCAGCATTCCTGGCCGAATTTCAGCGCAGCGTTGAAATCGGCTTCGCTGATTTCCTTCGCCGAACCCTCGTACATCACAATGTCGTTTTCATTTCCGACATAAACGAGGTCGAGATCGCTTTCCTTCATTTCGGAGTGCGTCGGGTTGGCCACGAACTGGCCCTTGACGCGGCCGACGCGCACCGCGCCGAGCGGTCCGGCCCACGGAATGTCGCTGACCATGAGCGCTGTGGAGGCGCCGACGATGCTCAAAATGTCCGGGTCGTTCTCGCCGTCCGCGCTCAGCACGATGCTCTGGACCTGGACCTCGTTATACATTCCCTTGGGGAAAAGCGGACGAATCGGGCGGTCGGTGAGGCGCGAGGTGAGAATTTCCTTTTCCGTCGGACGTCCTTCGCGTTTAAAGTAACCGCCGGGGAATTTTCCCGCCGCGGCCGCCTTTTCTCGGTAATCCACGGTGAGGGGGAAGAATTCCTGGCCTTCCTTGGCTTTGGTAGCGGCCACCGCGGCCACAATGACGATGGTTTCGCCGAGTTGAACGGTGACGGCGCCGTCGGCCTGTTTGGCCAGTTTTCCGGTTTCAATAATGACTTGTTTGTCGCCCACCTGGGCGGTGATTTTCTCTGACATGTTCTAACTTTCCCGTCACCGCCGGAGGAACTTCAGTGAACCCCGCTCTTCCACGGAAGGGCGGGACTGAATGAAATTTCCCTGGGGGTAACGAATTTTTCATACGCGATGTGTTTGGTTGGGGAATCGGGCCGGTCGCGTTTCCCGGCTCAAATCCAAGAGCGGAGGGCGGCTGGAGGCGAAAGGCCAAAGCCGCGCGGCCGCAAATCAGTGGCGCAATTTTAATTTCTTGGTAACGGTTTGATAGCGCTTTTTGTCCCTGCTCTGCAAATAATCCAGAAGGCGGCGGCGCTGGCCAACCATCATCAGCAGCCCGCGGCGCGAGCTGTGGTCCTTTTTGTTGCCCTGCAAATGCTCGGTCAAATGATTAATCCGCTCCGTCAACAGCGCAATCTGCACGTCCGCCGAACCCGTGTCCTGCGCGTGCAATTTAAATTGTTCAATCGTCTTCGCCTTCGCTTCCATAAATTCTAGAGCGTCGGAGTCTAGCCGACCGTCGTCCCGGTGTAAAGGTCTTTTCCGGGTATTTCCACCACGAATCCGGCGTTAAAACCGTCAATGCCTTCAAGGAGAAGCACATCGCCAGCGCCAGACCAGGCGGCGCTCCGTCTCCGGTCTCAGCTTGAACGGCTCCGCCATCCGCAGATCTTGCACCCAGAAAACCCTGCCGTTGGCGGACTCCGCGACGACCAAATCGTGCCGGCGCACGCGAGGGATCTTTTGGTTCGTAAACAAATCCTGGAGCTTCACCGCCGCTTTCAGGCCGATGGGTTGAAATCGGTCACCCGCCCGCCAATGGCGCAAGGTGATTTGTCCGCCAACCTTGTCCGCGTCGAAATATTCACGGCCGGTTCGGTTGCCCGGCGGCAGGTTCTTTTCCGCACTTTCGAATTTCCAACGGAATTGGACGCCGTCGAAATCCACCTGCCCGGCCCGGTCCGCCAAATTGACCATGAGCTCACCGACTTTGAATCCGACCGGCGCCGGCGCCTGCAAACCCACCCTGCCGGCTGAATCGCGGGTCACAGAAAAACCCGGGCTGATACTGACGGGAATGTCCGGCGAACACCGCAGTCGCTCAACCAACTCGAAATCCACCCAAACGCCAAGTTTCGCCAGTTGCAATTGCAGCACCCGCCGCTGGACCGCGATGCGGAGCTCTTTGAAATTGCGGGAGACGACGTCAGGAGTCTCTGACTTTTTCGCGCTATTCGCCTTCCAGTTTTTGACTTCAATTTGAGACTCGTCACCTCGTCTCCTGCCAATCCATTGTTGCGCCATTTCCCCAATGACCTGCGCTTCCGCGCCGACGAGCTCCATCAGCCGCAAAATCGTTCTGGTCAGCGCCGGCTGATAACGTCGCCGGAGCAACGGCAGCAATTCGTTGCGCACCCGATTACGCGGCAGGTCAAGACTCGCATTCGTCGCGTCTTCGCGAAAGCGAATTTTGTTTTCCCGCGCGAAGTCGTGTAGTTCAGTCTTGGTTACGTCGAGCAACGGTCGGACCAGCATGATTTTCCCGTTCACCGGCGAAGGCGACCGCCATTTCATGCCCGCCAGCCCTTCAGTACCCGCGCCACGCAGAAGGCGCAAAAAGAAGAGTTCCACCTGATCATCGGCCTGATGCGCCAGCGCCACCACGAAAATTTTCCGCTCCCGGGCCACGCGCGCATAAAACTCATGTCGCAGCTTTCGGGCGGCCATTTCAATGGAAAGTCTGGATTTTTCCGCAAACCTCCGGACATCAGCCCGCGCTCCGACAAAGGGTAATTTCAATTTAGCAGCGATTCTGCGGACGAGCTTGTCATCGGCATCGCTGCTCCGGCCCCGCAATTGATGATTGAAGTGCGCGACGGTCAATTTCCAGCGATGCCGCACCGAAAGCGCATAAAGGACATGCAGGAGCGTCATCGAATCCAGCCCACCGGACACAGCCACCAATACCGGCTGACCCTGTTTCAGTAAGTGCCGATTGAGGATGCTTTTTTCGACGCGTTGGAGCAAATCGGTCACGTCCCTATGTTACTTCATGGCGGAATTGAAGCAAGATCGCGGGAATTCAACCCTTCCACCTTTTCATTCCCAGCCAACGATGAAAAACCCCGCACCACTTGTCATGCGTGTTTTGGAACGCCAGTCTCCGACCCGGCGCGTTTGAAAATGAATTCCCTTTCGGGCCGGGTCGGAGGCCGGCGCTCCGCCCCCTGGCAGATGCCTCGAAAAAATTTGCCACCCAAGTTCCAGGCGATTAACGTCCTTCTGTGGCCGTCAAATTCACCATCCTCGGCAGCGGTTCCGGCGGCAATTGCGCTTATATCGAGACCGCTGAAGCCCGCGTGCTCGTGGACGCCGGGTTCAGCCCGCGCCAGATCCGCCAGCGCCTCGCCGGCCTCGGGCGCACGCCGGAAAATCTCACCGCCATCCTCGTCACCCACGAACACAGCGACCACGTTTACGGCCTGACCGGCATCGCGCGAAAGCTGAACATCCCGATTTACTGCAATCGTGCCACTCAGGAGGCGTTTGAATTTCAATTGCAGAATAAATTTAGCTGCAACCTGTTCGAAACCGGCGCGAGTTTTGAGATCGCCGATCTGCTGGTGGACACCTTCTCCATTCCGCACGACGCCCAGGATCCGGTCGGGTTTCTGATTCATACCGCGGCCGGCAATATCGGGTTCGTCACCGACCTGGGCCACATGACCAAACTGGTCATTGAACGCATTCGCCCCGCGAACGTGCTCGTGCTCGAATCCAACCACGACGTGAAGATGTTGCGGGAATGCCCGCGCCGCTCCTGGAGTTTGAAGCAGCGCATCCTTGGCCGACACGGCCACCTTTCCAATGAAGCCGCCGCCGAAGGCGCCGCGCAAATCATGTCCGCCGACCTGCGCCATCTTTACCTGGCCCACCTGAGCCGGGAATGCAATCGTCCGGAACTTGCCCACTATGTCATGGCCGAGCAGCTCCATCATATCGGCGCGAGCCATGTTCAATTGCACACCGCCACGCAGGAAGTGCCGTGTGCGACGTTGGGGCTTTAAGTAAAACCATGAGCCTGTTCAGCAAACGTTTGATGAAATGGCGAGAACCTAAGATTAAGGGAATGGTGACTTCCAAAAATATTCTGACTGCCATTGGTCTGATTCTGATTGTTGCCATTCCCTTTGGCTTTTTGTCCGGGAACCGGAAATTCTCCGTTTCCATTTATCTCCTCGCCCTTGCATTCATGTCGGTGGCGGTGATCGGCCTGGCGCTTCAATCACTGCTTCCCGGCACGCTGGTCCAACTGAAGGAGGATATGATTGTTCGCGGAGCGCGCGGAACCAACAGCCAAAGGTCCGCATACAAGGATATTGATTGTATTAATTTTTATCGCGATTGTTCCTATTCTTGGAATCAGAATAGGCTGGTTGTAAATGTTCATCAAAGAAAAGTTGAAGGCCCGAATTTTATCAGTTTCCTGGTCGTGATGAAAAAAGAGTCTCTCCGCTCAGTGCAAACTTTTGCTGTCCCGGAAGACGTGAAATTGGAGCAGGTTTTTCAGATTCTTCGAGACCGAGGTGTCAAGGTTGTTGAGCTGACATTACCGGCTTAACACTGATCCAAAACCAGGCCCTCATGCTCCTCATCGAGAAAATCTCCGCGTTCGATTCACCCGGACTCCAGCCTTACGCCACGATGCGGCGCCCGGCGGAACAGGAACGTCAGGGCATCTTCGTGGCTGAAGGAACCAAGGTCGTTCAGCGCCTGCTGGAAAGCCGATTCTCCGTCGTCTCCGTCGTGCTGCCGGAAAAATGGCTTGATGATTTTCGCCCACTGCTCGAAGCGCGACCGGAACCAATCACCGTTTATCTGGCGGAAAAGAAATTGTTGGAGACGCTCACCGGCTTCTCCATGTTTCAGGGCGTGCTGGCCGTCGGGAAAATTCCCCCGCCTGTTTCCCTCGATGAGCTTCTTTCAAAGAACAAGAAGCCGTTGTTATTGGTGGCCGTAAATGCGCTGACAAACGCGGAGAACCTTGGCGCGCTGGTCCGCAATTGCGTCGCTTTCGGCGTTCAGGCGCTGATCGTCGGCGAGACTTCCAGCAGCCCGTTCCTGCGCCGGGCCGTCCGCAACTCGATGGGCACAATCTTTCAATTGCCGGTCCTCGAACTGGCCAAGCTCGGGTTACGGCACCGGTTCAAGACCAGGCCGCACGCAATCAAATTGACCATGGCCGAATGTTTGCGGGAGCTTCGCGCCAGCGGTGTCTATTGCATCGCCGCGCATCCGCACACGGACAAAAAGTTTTTGTCGCAAGCGGACTTCACCGGCGACTGTTGTCTTGTGTTCGGCAGCGAAGGCGAAGGAATTTCACCTGCAGTGCTGGCAGCCTGCGACGAAACGGTGGCCATTCCCATGCCGCCGACGGTGGATTCGTTGAACGTCGGCGCCGCCGCCGCCGTGTTTCTTTACGAAGTGGCGCGCCAACGTGGAAAAATGGATTAATGGATTGTTGGACAAGTGTGAACAGAAATCGGGCGTCACTTTTTACGGTTCTTCGATGATTTTAGCGGGTGGCGAGGCATGAAACCCGGCTGTTCGGCGCCGCCACGACCTTCCGCATGCATGAACCACGTCCCTACCCGACCCTCTCCCCCAACTTCGTTGGCGGAGAGGGAGATCAAATCGAGGTGTCGCTTCCGGGTTCGATGTGTTCTACATACCATCAAGAATGTCGGCGTCACCTGGATGGCGGGAATGGTCGAACCATCACCGCTGCGGGTGAATGGTGAACTGTGTGGAGGAAGTGTGCCCGGCAAGTATCGAGGCAACGATAAACTTATTGCCCGCTGGGCGTGCGTTGCGCCAGCCAGGCCAGGTCCGCATTCCCGGTATAAGTAACTGTCGGGATCTTCGAGTATGTGACCGGAACCTGGAACGCACTGGTTTGCCATTTGTGCACTTCCGCATGTCCGTCGGCGAATGAAACACCGCAGGCGTCGCCGAGATAGTTGGAGGGCAATTCGATAAGTGACCCCGTTCCATTCGATGCTCTGGGATCCACATACAAAATACCATCATCAATGCTGTCGGGGTGCTCATTGATAAACACCCAACTTTCACTCGGATGCCTTAATTGGTTCATTTTAGTGGCGAAAAAGAACGGGTTCAAACTCGACAGGCTTGCCGGAGGTTTATAACCGCCTTGACCAACGCCATTAGGGTGGTTCCATCCATCGCCACCCACCGCCGCATCCATGGACACGCTCCGGGCCCGATGATTATATATTTTACCCATCCCCAGCACCTTCTGGATGGGAGACAAAAAAGTGTCTCCCGGCGACGTGTAAATCTTATATTGGCCGGCACAATAGGAACCCAATTGATTGGTCATCAGGTAAGTTACATTGGTATTGTTTGGCGTGGGAGACCAGTCCATGTGACAGGCTTGGGGAATCCAGGAAGGACTTCCGTTGACCGCCACGGATTGATCGGCGTTGAGCACCAATGTCTCGTAATTGTCCCCGGTGTACATCACCCAGGCCAACATGAGCTGCTTTTTGTTGCTCATGTCGGTAATCACCTGGGCCTTTAATTTGGCCTTGGCCAGGACCGGCAACAACATGCTGGCGAGGATCGCAATGATGGCAATCACCACCAACAGTTCAATCAGAGTGAAACCGCTATTCGCAGCTTTAGCTTTGTTTTTTGATTGCGGATACATTGGAAGATGCCCGCCCAAACCAGAGCGTCCACTCTGGTGTTGGGCGGGTAATGGTAGGGACATTGCCTGATCAGAACGGGTTAATCAACCGGAAATAGCTCGCGCCACTTCCCACCGGATAATTCGTCGAACTTTGGCCATCCGTGCCGGATACATCCAGCCACGCACCGGTGGTCAGGTTCGTTCTTGTCTGCAAATGAACTCCCGGGCGGCCCAGCCAGGTAATCGGAACGCTGCCGCCCGATTTGGGTCCGGCCACCAGATTACCAAACGACTGTTCCTGAACCATGCTGCCGAATTTATCCAGCGGCATGACATAGTTTCCGGTTGTGCGAATGTAACGGATATGATTTGTAAAATTGAGGGCCTCGTCCGGGTTCCCATTGATGCTATATTGATAGGAAACCATCGCCGGGTATCCGCCCGGAATCGGCAGCTGGATCGTATAGATTTCGCTGCCCAATGGATTGTTTTGCATCAGGAAATTGCCCAGTGGATTACCCGTGGGATTATTGGTCCACGGTGCAAACGCGTAGCCCGGCACCACGCTATTGAGACTTGGCCCCCCGTTGGTCAGAACCAAGCCGTTCAGATAAACGCTATCCGTGTTTGGATTAAACACGTGCGCATCCGTCCCCACTGCGTTGGTCATATTGACGCTGAACGTCACCATGGTGGCGGCCGGCAGCACGGAGTTGGGTGACGTGTCATTGAAGTAAACCGTGGGGAGAGCCACGTTGGCGTTGTTTACATCCGGCATGTTGAAATTCCGGTTGTTGCCTGGAGAAACGGACGGATTGCCGGGATAGGTATGGCTGGGATTGATTTCCCAATTGCCATTGACATACCCAAACTTGAATTGGGTCGTCGTATTGACTCCGTTGGTAAAATTCACAGTGCAACTGTAGATGTTGGTATTGCTGGCACTGGGATTATTCGTGCAGATGTTATTGTGTGTGCCGCTGCTGTCCCAATTGTTGAAATCGCCGCTCAGACGAACTTGTTGGTTTGACATCACCCCGCTTATAATTTGATCGGTCATGTCCACCGAGAAGGTGACCGAGTTGGTGACAACGGGAGTGGTGGCCTGATCGCTGAAATAGACATCCGGCAACGTTTGATTACTCACAACAAAAACGAACCGGTTGTTGTTTTGCCCGACCCCATTAAGCGCGCTGGGAAATTCGTATTTGTTAATGGGTTGGATGACATATTTGAATTCGTTTACCTGCCCGGGCGAACCGGCGATGAGATAGGTCCCAACATACACATTGGAATTCACCGCGCTGGTCACTTGATTGGTTGTTAGAATCGAGGGGTCATTGGTCAATGTGTAGCCAGAGGTCCAACCCTCGAAATCACCCTGGACTTCAACCGTATCGGTGTTGGGGTTGAAAACGCCAAGCACAATTTGCTGCGCCAGGTTGACCTGGAAGACGCATGGGTAGGCCACGGGCGACCCGGCGTCGCTGAAAAACTGAACGGGCAACACCAGGCTGCTGCCGCTGGTCACCGGAAGAAGTGTGGCCCGGTTATCGCCCGGGCCATTGGCCGTGGATTCATAGCCGATTGCGGAGGTGGCAAATTTATAATCCAGTTGGGCGCCGTTGGTATCAACGGTATCATCATACGTTCCCGTATAAAGATTCGTATTGGCGCCGGAAGGATTGTTGGTCAACACAAAATTTCCCCAACCGTTGAAAGAGCCGCGCGCCCAAACCGTGTCTGTCGCGGGGTTGAAGGTGGCGCCTTGAACCTGCGCCGTCATGTCCACCTGAAAGGTGACAAGCGTATCGGCATGTGCCAACGGAGCAGTGCCCAGTAAAAGCCCGGCACAAAATATAGAGAGAAATACGGCCGTTTTGGTCTTCATAATATGATTAATTTATGGTGTTCTGCTTCACAGTAACATTGCCGGGACAAAATTCCACCGCATGTTTGTGCGGCGTGGTCAAGGTCGAAGTCCAAACGCCAGCGAGGCGCTGAACGGAATCAGTGGCCGGCAGCGGGAAGGATCCATTCTCTTCGCCGGCACAGATCCGAAACCATCAATTCCGCGCCGCAAGCCCAAAGGTCTTCCTCAGCCTGGAGCGTTTTTAGAAAAGGTGCAGCCGCCGACGTCAGCCGGCGCAAATCAAACCAGGAAGGAATGATATGGCGCGAACGGACGCTCGCGGCTACGGGATTAATTGAATTGCGCTAGCCTCGCAGGTATTTGACCACGGCCTCGGTCCGCGAGTGAACATGCAGCTTTTCGTAAACGGTCCGCACGTAACTGCGCACGGTGTCAATGCTGATTTTCATGCGGTCGGCGATTTCCTTGTAGGAGTAACCGTTCGAAAGCTGGTCGAGAAATTCTTTCTCGCCCGGAGTCAGTCCCGACAGCGAAGAAGAGGCGCCGTCCGCCGGCCGCGTAAAGAATTGAACGACCCGGCGGGCCAGTTGCGGCGTCATGGGCGAACCGCCGGAATGAACGTCGCGGATGGCTTCCAGCAATCGCGCCGATGCCGTGCGCTTGAGCAGATACCCGCTCGCCCCGGCTTTAAGTGAATTGAACAACGAGTCGCTGTCTTCGTAAACCGTCAGCATCAGGAATTGCACGCCGGGCACGGCGGCCTTTAATTGCTGGACACACTCCACGCCTTTCATGCCGGGCAGATTGATGTCCATCAACACCACGTCCGGCGGGTGGCGGGGGATTTCCTTCAGCGCCGTCTCGGCGTTGGCGTAGTCGCCGGCCAGTTTGAAGTTCGGTGCGCGGCGGATGAGCGCGGCGAGGCTCGTACGGATGCCCTCGTCGTCATCCACAATGGCAACTTTAATCTGCATATCCTGGGCAATGCTGGCAACCACACTACCCTATTTACCTCGATTCCGGCAAATTCTCTACTGCATGAATGTGCGGCAGGGCGCATCTTGACGCGACACCCATGATTCTCCCTCTCCCTGCGAGGGACGAGCGGGGAGAGGGCCGGGGTGAAGGGTTTTTGAGCAAGTCGGACGCAGGTTTGGGCACGCGCCTCCTCTCCCCGGCCCTCTCCTCCGCTTTGCGGAGGAGCGGGAGTTCGGTGGCGGTGCAAAGTTGCGCCCTGTGCGGCGCCAAACCCGCGTTCAAGTTCTTTTACCTTTCTTTTGGTTTCGCAAATCCACCGAAAGTTTCACCATCGTCCCCTTGCCCATGGCGCTTTGCAACTTCAATTCCGCGCCGATGGCTTCGGCACGCCGCCGCATGTTCCCCAAACCGTTCCGGCGGCTTTCCGAAGACGATGACAAATCAAAACCCTTGCCATCGTCCTGCACCAGGATTGCCAGCGTGTCGCCGGAAATTTTCGCGTGGACTTGAACTTCGCCGGCGCCGGCGTGCTTGAGGGCGTTGGTCAGCGCTTCTTTGACGATGAGAAAAATGTTGTGGCGCACATCCGGCGGCAGCGGCCTGGCCGGCAAGTCATGCGGCAGGTCCAGCCGGCAGCGGGTGGTGTTCCCGTCGAAGAGTTCATTCGCAAAATGGGCCACGTAATCCATCAGGCTTTGCAGCGTGTCACTGCCCGGACGCACCGCCCAGACGATTTCCTCCAGCGCCCGCACCGTTTGATCGGCGGATTGGGCCAATTTGCTGGCGTGCGCCTCCACCTGTTCGGGATTGTCCTTGTCGGTCCGGATCAGGCCGCTCAACAATGACAGCCTGGTCAGTGAGGAGCCGAGGTCGTCGTGCAAATCCTGGGCGATGCGCGCGCGCTCCTGTTCCAGCGCGTGCTGCTGTTCCGCGCGCTGCAATTGGAGCTGATACTTTCGCCGCTCGACCATGCGCACCGCGCTGCCCACGGCGGCGAGCACAAACAGCGCCATTAATGTGGTAAACCACCACGTCTGCCAGAAGCGGACTACGACAAAGTCGTTGAACGACGTGGCGATGGCCATGTCGCTGAAAAACCAGCCGTTGCCGCCGTCATTGCGAATGCCCCCGTTGCCGCCGTGGCGCAACCGGATTTCGTCGAAGGTTGCCTTCGCCTTGAATTTCGTCGTGATATTATCCGGCTGATTCTCCGCCGTCGCACCGTGCGTCAGATTCGGATCTAGCCACACCGTCACCAAATCATCGCCGCCCGGGACATATTGCACCTTGAAAACAATCGTGCGCGGATGATTGTGGCTCGGCAATTCGTAGGGAAAAAAATTTCCCATACCGGCCGCTGCCGGATGGGACGACCGCAAGTTGTATTCGTCGGCGTCGTCGAAGTGTAGCTGGTGTAACTCGTTTGGCGGCTTGTTCGATGCTCCGGTTTCCGCGGCGTACGCCGCCGAATATCCCCACGCTTCCATCGCATTGCCCACGCCCAATCGCATCTGATTACTCTCCACCAGCTGGAACAAGGCATAATACGGTTCATCGGCCGGATCCGAAAGCGGGTCCACGCGAAATTTGAAATACAACACGTCGTTCGCCTTGTCATCGCGTTTGACTTTGCCGCCCAAAATGTCCGTTCCATCCGGCGTGGCGTGAATCACCCGCGAAGCCGGATCGCTCCACAAAATGTCGGCGCGGGCCGCCACCGGGAATGCCGCCAGCAGCAAGACCCCCGCATAAACCGGGAGGAAGAAAAATTTCAAACCCGACTGGAAAAACGGCAAACCAGGCCGGTTGGAAACAACGGGGCTTCGCAGCACGGTTTCACCTTATAATCGCCGCCCCGGCAAGACAAGCAGAAGGATGGCACTGTCCCAATCGCCCCGGAGCGCGGACAAAGCTGTTGCGTTGTAGAAATGATTGTCCGGCGTCAAAGGTTTATTCCCCTCGCCCCGCAGCGAAGCGCGGGGAGAGGGACAGGAAGAGGGGCCGTTCAACAAAAACCACCTGTCCCCGGCCGCAGCAATTGTTCTCACCCCCGTTCGCGGAGAGGGAGATCAAATGGAGGTGCCGTCTCCGGATTCGATGTTTTCTACAAGCCAACAATCCGCGAGAAGGTTTGTGGAATGAACACTGCGAGGCAGACGGCCATTGCGTCGCATAATTATGCGGTTGAGACTGATTTGAATTGTTTGACATATTATGGGCGTGTTCAACCAGTCTATCCAACCAAAAGCTTTTTTGCCCCATGTGGGAAAAGTCACCGCCCGGTTCATTCTTCCGTTCGCAGCTTGTGCCTGTCTGACAGCCGCGCCGGGGGTTACTGCAAAACCTGAGGCCCCGGGCGTCGTCGTCGGGAAAGTCCGCGTCCAATTGCTTTCCGGTTCGCTGGTCCGGCTGGAATTGGCAGGACCGGAAGGATTCGAAAACCGTGACACGTTTCATGTCGTGAATCGGGATTGGCCCGGGACTGCCTTCACCACCAACACCGACGCCGGTGACGTGGCCATCCACACAGCCAATTATACGGTGCGCGTTCCCCGAAACGCCCAATCACTGGACGGGGTGCAGGTGGCGTCCGCCAACGGACAATTGCTTTATGCCTATGACGGCAGGCTGGAAAACAACCAATGGCTGCCCGGACCGGCGGACAAGCCGGAGGCCTGGTGGTTTGCCGACACGCCACGAATCGTTCCGCCAGCGTGGGGGCTGACGCCGCCGGAGGCAGGTAGGGCGCGTCACTCCGTGCGCGCCGGCGATGAGACGGGAACGGGCGGCGGGCAAGGGACTGCCCGCCCTACCGGGAATGGCGGCTGGGATTTGAACAATGATGCGCCGGACGTATATGTGTTTGTGCCGGGGGGCGACTACCGCCGGCTTCGAAGTGATTTTCTCAAGCTGACCGGGCCGACGGAAATGCCGCCGTTGTTTGCCCTGGGCGCATTTGACAGTCGTTGGTATGATTATAGTGAAGCCACGGCGTTGAAGCAGATTGACGATTACCGGGCGCACCGGATCCCGCTGGACGTGCTCGTCGTGGACACCGGCTGGCGGCAGAATGCTTCCACGGGTTATCAGCCGAATACGAACCTGTTTCCAAATATGGAACGGTTCTTCTCGGAAGCCCATGCGAAACATGTCCGCATCATGTTCAACGACCATCCGGAACCGATGGCCAAAACCGCGCTGGACCCGAAGGAATTGGATTATCGTTACGAGAACCTCTCGAAATTGCTGAAGGAGGGACTGGATTTCTGGTGGTATGACCGTAACTGGATGGTGCATCTGGTGACCCCGAAGCCCAACCTGAACAAGGAAGTCTGGGGCATGCGGCTTTATCACGATACCACCGGCCGCGTCCGGCCGGAAGCGCGTCCGCTCATCATGGCCAACGTGGACGGCATTGACAATGGTATGCGCAGACGCCCGATGGACGCGGCTTCGCATCGCTTCCCCATCCAATGGACGGGCGATATCGGGCCCGGTTTTGATTTCTTGCGGCGTGCGGTGGAGAATGCGGTTTATTCCGGAACGCAATCATTGTTCCCATACGAGAGCGATGATTTGGGCGGGCACGTCGCCAACCCGACCCCCGAGCAATATATCCGCTGGATCGAATACGGCGCGCTTTCGCCCATCTATCGTCCGCACTGCACCCACAATCTGGAACGGATGCCGTGGGTGTTCGGGCCGGAAGCGGAAAGCGTCGCCCGGCGGTTTGTCAACCTGCGGTATCGGCTGTTGCCGGTTTTTTACGCCGCCGCCCACCAAAACTATGAAACCGGCGAACCCCTGCTCCGCCGGCTCGATCTTTACTACTCGCAATTTGCCGAAGCGAGTAACAACGACGAATACCTGCTTGGCCGGGATGTTCTGGTCGCGCCGGTGCTGCAAGGCTCGCTGCAAGTGGTTTCTGGTGCATGGTTGAAAACCCCGGCTGGTCGGCCCGGTTTGCAGGCGGAATTTTTCACCAACGAAGATTTGTCCGGCCAACCGGCGCTGACCCGGACGGATTTGGATATTAATTTTAACTGGGACCGCATCAGCCCCTCACCGGATTTTCCCCGCACGCACTTCTCGGCGCGCTGGACCGGTACGATTGAAGTGCCGGCGGCGGTTGGCGAGGTGCGGCTGGCCACCCTGGAAGACGACGGCGCGCGCGTGTGGGTGGATGGGAACGAAGTGATTGACGCCTGGGGCGGACACAACTCGGCCACCAGCGAGGCGTCCACGATGCTCACCGCCGGTACGCCCCATCAAATCCGCGTCGAATATTTGCAGCTCGATTACGGCGCGCGCATCAAACTGCAATGGGAGTCGGTAAAATCGCAAACGGCAACGCGCGTAGCCTGGATTCCACCGGGCAACTGGATTGACGCCTGGACCGGCAAAATAACTTCCGGCCCCGTCCCCCTGACAAACGACGTTCCGCTGGATCAGATGCCGATCTACATCCGATCCGGCGCCGTTCTTCCCCTGGCGCCGGAAATGCAATATACCGGCGAAAAACCCTGGAGCCCGGTCACGCTCGATTGCTACCCGCGTGTCAGCGAAACCAGTTCGGCAACGCTGTATGAGGATGACACATTGACCACGGCTTACCAGCGCGGCGAATTTCGCAACACTGCTATTACGTCATCGGCGGATGAAACGGCCAAAACGGTGCGTGTGGAAATCGGCGCGGCGATGGGAAGCTTTCATGGCGCGCTGAACAACCGGGCCTGGATTTTACGGATTCATCCGCCGGCGGACTGGCCGAAAAATCCGGCACAAGTCGCCATCAATGGCAGGAAAATCAACCTTTCAATCCGGTGGCTCAAGCGTGATGCGGCCGCGATGCCGCTGGGCGATCCGACCGGCGCACCGGACGGGGATGTTTTCGAAATCAGCCTGCCGGCGACGCCGGTTTCCGAAAGCCAGTCAGTGGAAATTTCATTCAAGCAGGACAGGCGGAACGCCGTGCTACGGCAGCAATTTCACACGATAATATCGCTGCGTGATTCCCATCGGCGGCGCATCGGTGTAGCTCAGGACGAGTTGCAGCGGACCGGCAAAATTCGAGGCGCCGGGTAAATCACCCCAGCCGGCGCCCAGAGCGCCCGCATAGATAACCTGATACCCGGATCCCGGCATGGACACCCAACTCAAAGCGACACCGGCCGGCAACCTCTGCGCGCTTAACAGCTTGAATCCGCGCGCCGGGTCCAGCAAATCGAACGTGCCGTTGCCCAGTGAATCGCGCAAAGCGACAACCGGGATGACCAGAAATCCGTTGGTGCCGATGTTCCGTCCGCTGCCGGCCGGACACTCCGCAACGAGCGGGCCGCCATTGGTCGTCACATAAGCCGCCGCGCACAGGTAAAGGTTCGTTGGCAGGTATCCGAAGGCCTGCACCAAATCCAGCGTGCCTGCCATCGCCCCGGAAGTGCTGGCGGATTTGGCGCACGGCCAGTTCGTTTGCGCGCCGTTCACATACCAATTGATGTAAGTATTCTGGCTTTCGCTGGCGAGGTAGGGTTTGGTGGTGGCCACCGCCACGTTGCCGGACTTGGCCCAGGGCGCCGGCGCGCTCGCGTTGGACAGCAACTGATCGGAAACGAAAATGAAATTGTCGTTTGGCCCGCTCGTTCCGGGCGAGCCGGTGGCCACGTAAAGCGTTCTCCCGCGCACCGCGGCGTAAAGCACCATGCCGTTCGAGGCCAGCAAATAACCCGGATAATCAAACGCGCCGTCCAGCGCGAACGGCGGCAGGTTCGTCGGCGCGTTGGCCGGCGTGTTGGTGCACACCGTCGCGCCCGGCGTCGAGTAGCCGAGGCTGTTGGTGGCGACGATGAAATAACAATGGTAACTGCCCGGCATCAAACCGGTGTCCGAAAAGCTCGTCCCTGCCGTCGAAGTCACCGGCGCGTTGTCACGGTTCACGATGTAGCCGGTGGCGCCGGAAGCGGCGGACCACGTCAGGTCGAGCCGATTGGTCTGGACCGGCGTTATGACCAGATTCTGTGGTTGCGACGGCGGTTGCGGATTATTGTTCGCGCTTACATTGAAATTCCAGTTGGCGCCGCCATTGTTGTCCCAGGTGCCCGAGCCGTCAGTGAAGACGCAGTTCAAGTTCGTGGCGTTCGCCGGCACGGCCACGGTATATTGCCACCAGTTCGACGCAGAGTTGAATGTCATTGCCGCGTCCGGCGAGACGACCGGGTTCCAGTTGTTCCAGCCGAGGTGAATGTAAACCTGGCTCGCCGATGCCAGAACCCGCCCCGTGGCGGCGTATTGAATCGTCACGGGGTCTCCGGCCACCGGCGGCGCAGGCGAAACGGTGACGGGGCCAGTGCCGCCACCGCTGCTGCTGCCGCCGGAGCCGGCTGCGACCCACACGTGTTGGATTGGCGTCCTGAAAGTGTTGCCATGCGCGTCGCTCGCCCTGACGTAATAATCCACGAACGTGTTCGAGATCCCGGTGACCTGCGTGTAATAATAGTCGGCAATGTATTCAGGCGTGTCACCGCTGACCGGCGGCGTAACCCGCCGGACCATGTCCGAGGCCTCCCACGCGCCGGTGAGCGGGCCGCCGGCGTAGGTCTTGAATTGATCGCTCGCCGGCGGATTGGTGCCATCCTCGCGAATCAAGAGACTGATATTGGTGATACCCGAAACGTCGTAAGCATAAGTCCAGACCCAGAAATCGGAATTTTGAGCGACAACGGTTTTGTAACCGTATTGGACGCCGAAGTTCGTTCCTCCGGGATTCCATGGTGACCGTTGGGGCAGGAACACCGTCGGTGGCGTCGTATCGGCAGTCGGGTTGGCATTGATGACCGCGTCCACGTTCCGGCAGGCATTGGATTGCGCAACGATGGCGCGGAGACATTCGTCGCCGTTGCAGCCGTAATAAACAAAACCGCTGTCGAGTGCCCCCAGACAATAATGCCAGCCGAGTTCGACGGCGTTGGGCGCGCCGCCAAAGCTGCCCGGATCGCGCACCTGATCAAGGTTTGGTGTGATGCCGGAGATTTGCTGCGCGGTCTCGACGCGATTTTCCGTGGCAATGATGACTCGCCAGTTGTCGCCTTTGTCGGTCGTGCCGACGCTGGGATCAACGACATTGTTGCCGCTGCCGTCGGTGTAGCTGGGCGGCCAGTTCCAGTTGATGAAACTCGGCGACCCGAAATCGCTGTCGGCAAACACCCAGCCGCCGTCCTCGACGTGAACGATGTCATTCGTCGCCGGCGGGAAATCCGAAAGGAACTGCTCGATGGTTGTCGGTTCGTAGCCGTCACTTGCCGCGGTGCTGGCCATCTGACTGACCCATTCATTGTAGTAGGAATAACCGCCGCTCCACGCATTGTCGCCGTCATGCGCGCACAACACGAGCGACGGATGGGCGGGATTGTTGCGGGCGGCGAGCGGCGAAATCATGCCAAAATCCCACGTGCCATAACTGTCCCGCCAGCTCAACGCCTGGTCGGACGGCACCACGATGATCGTGCTGGCCACGCCCGTATTCGGATCCACATACCGCGCATAATGCAGTTGAAAACCGAACGGCATGACCTGCGTAGGCGCGCAACCGCGTTCGATGGAAACCCGCTGGTAACTGGTCGCGCCCTGGGCCGGATTGATCTGGTCGGCGGGATTGGGAATATCGCAATTCTCGCCGCCGCTGCCGAGCACGAGCGGGAAATCCGCGCACGACCGGGCCAGATGGTTATTGGCGACCACCGACCACGCAATGCCGACCTTGTTGAGAATGGGAATGATATGTTCGGAGAAACAGGTTTCCGCCGGAAAATACCCACGCGAGAGCGGCACGTTGGTGCCCCAGAAGATTTGCATCTGCCGCTGCTGAATGCGCAGTTCCATTTCCAGCGTTTGGTCATCCACGAGCGGCGCGATGGCATGATGATAGGTGAAATTCACCAGATCCAGCCGCGCTTTGCCGCTGCTGGTCGTCCAGGCGCGCGCAGTCTGGAAACTGTTACTCCAGCCGCTGGCGTAGCCAAGCTGGCCGGCCGCGGCGAGGCTCTGGACATTTTCCATGAGCGCGCCGGAATAATTCACCTGCGCGCCGGCGTTGGGATAACCGAGCAAACCACTCAGAGTGGTTTCGATTTCGCCCTGATAGACATTCACCCGGTCCGCCTCGCCGAAAATGGTGCTCAAGACCTCCGGCGACGGATGCGGCCGTCCGGCGTTCTGCTGCTGGATGGTGTCCCAGGCATTCTCATAATGGTCCGTGCCATAATCGCGCCGGTCCGGCCAGTAAATCGGCTGATGCAGGTGCCAGAGCCAGGTGGTGTGGACGCCGGTGTTGGAGTCGGCCAGCGCGGAAATTTGCGTGAGCAAAAGGCCAAGGCAAAATCGGGTGGCACAACTGAAGGGCTTCATTAACAGACGTTAAGATACGACAAAACCCTGATTCAGCCACCGCACAAAAATGCGGGACGAGAGCATAGATTAAATGAAGCCGCAGCCATTGGTCTGCGGTGATCAACTTTCAACATCCTGTCCCGCCATGCACAGATCAACTCTCAGCTATCCATCCATGGGGTGCGTTCGGCGCAAGAAAAGTTGCATCCGGCACGGCATCTGCTAAGTTGCAAACAGTTTGCAAGTGGGATCCAGCCATTTTATGCAGCACGGCAAGACGGCGCTCGCGTCCTTGCTGGTGGGAATGATTGTGTTCCTCGATGCGATGGCGGCTTGCCCCGCACTGCACGAACTGATTCATCACGACGCGGACAAACCCGGTCATCAATGTGCCGTTACCATGTTCGCGCACGGAAAGGTGGCATCGGCCACGGTTGATGTTCCGCTCGCCGTTCCGACAGTTGCGATTGTAACGGAACCGCGCTTTGAATTTTCAGTTTTCAGCACGTCCATCGAAAATCTTCCGCAAGGCCGCGCCCCTCCTGCTCTGCCCGCCGTTTCCTGACTCGTTGGTTTCAGTCAAGGCTGTTTGCGTGGACTGAAATTATTTCCGTTTGATCCAGTCTTTGCGTTGCGCTGCGGCGTTCGCAAAGCGCGAATTTACGAAAATTCCAAGAACTATTTAAGAAGAAGTGTGAAGACGATTAAGGACACAAAGTGGCGAACTGCCCGATGGTTTTGGCCGGCCATTTCGTCGGCAGGGTTGCTGCTGATCGCCGGTTGCGCGGTCGGGCCAAATTTCAAACAACCCGGCGCGCCGGACGTCAGCGGTTACACCGGTGCCCCACTCGCGGCGACGGTCAGCGCCACGAATGTTGCCGGCGGGGAATCGCAACGGTTTGTAGTCAGCCGCGATATATCGGCCGAATGGTGGACGCTGTTTCATTCGCCACCACTCAACGAGCTGATTAAGCAGTCGCTCACGAACAATCCCGATCTCAAGGGGGCCCAGGCGGCGTTGCGGGCGGCCAGGGAAAATGTGCTGGCTCAACGGAGCGGCTTTTATCCGAGTGTCGCAGCCGGTTTCTCGGCCAGCCGCCAAAAGGCATCCGAAATCCTGGCACCAGTGCCCAATTATCCAGCGGTGCCCCAGGAATTCCAGTTCAACCTTTTCACCCCGCAGGTGAGTGTTTCGTATTCACCCGATGTTTTCGGAGCGAACCGACGCTCGACAGAGTCAGCGATGGCGCAGGAAAACGCGGTGCGATTCCAACTGATCGCGACGTATGTGACCTTGAGTGCCAATGTGGTGGTCGCGGCGATTCAGGAAGCTTCGCTTCGGACGCAAATTGGCGCAACCCGCGAGCTCATCGGTATCAATTCCAATATGGTCGAAATCCTGCGCTACCAATTCGCCAGGGGTTACGCCAGCCGGCTCGATGTTGCCGCGCAGGAATCACAATTGGCGCAAGTCGTCGCCACGCTGCCGCCGCTGCTGAAACAACTGGCCCAGCAACAAGACCTGCTTGCGGTCCTGGCTGGTAAATTTCCGGACCAGGCAGAAGTGGAAGATTTCGAATTGTCAACTTTTCAATTGCCACAGGAATTGCCGTTGAGCCTGCCATCGCAATTGGTGGAACAGCGGCCGGATGTGCGCCAGGCCGAGGAAAATCTTCACGCCGCCAGCGCGCAAATCGGTATCGCCATTGCGAACCGGTTGCCGGACATCACTCTGACCGCCAACGCCGGCAGCACGGCGCTGGCCATTGACAAAGTCTTTACTTCGGGCACCGGCTTCTGGGGTCTGGGCGCGGCGGCGACAGCGCCCCTATTTCATGGCGGCACATTGCTGCATGAGGAACGTGCTGCCAAGGCCGCCTACGTTCAGGCCGCCGAACAATATCGCAGCACGGTCCTGACCGCTTTTCAAAATGTGGCCGACACTTTGAACGCATTGGAACAGGACGCCAGCGCCCTGAAGACCGCCGTCGCTGCCGCTGATGCCGCGAAGGTGACGTTGGAGTTGACCCGGGAACAAACGAAGGCCGGCTACGCCAACGATCTCGCTTTGTTAAATGCGGAACAAACTTATCAGCAAGCCCGGCTGAATCTGGTCCAGGCACAGGCCAACCGCTTTGCCGACACGGCGGCGCTGTTTCAGGCGCTCGGGGGCGGTTGGTGGAACCGCGCGGATTTAACCCAGTATAAACATGAATAAACTCCGACCTCTCCAGCACCTTTTTTCCGTTGTAGCGGCGGTCTGTGACCGCCGTGCCTTGCCTGCTAAATTATGTCCGTCCGGCGCTCATAGAGCGCCGCCACAACAGACCGAATTCCCTCGCGCACTTGTTGTTGTCGCTCTGGTGGCTGCGGCTCTGTCATTCACCGGCTGTTCGTCGAACATTGACACCAACGCCCAAACAACATCGGTGACGGCGAGCAACGTGACGCTGACGGCGGCGCAGCGGCAGAATATTCATCTTTACACCGTCGTCGCGGCCAGGTTTCACAGGACCGTTGAGGCCACCGGGACGGTTGACTTTGACCAGAATCAGGCCACCAGTGTGCTGGCGCCGTTCGGCGGGCCGGTGACGCGATTGCTCGTGTCCCTCGGTGCGCACGTCAGAGCCGGCGATGCGCTGGCCGAAGTAAATTCGCCCGACTTCGCGACGGCTATCAGCACTTATCGCAAGGCGCTGGCTACGGCTAAGACCGACCGCCAGCTTGCCGATCTGGACCAAGACCTGTTGCAGCATTACGGCGTTTCCCAGCGCGAGGCGAATCAGGCGGAGTCCGACGCGGTCAACGCCGAGGCCGACCGCGATGCCGCACTGCAGGCACTCGTCTCGCTGCAACTGGACTCGGAAACCATCAAGGCCATTCAGGATGGCGAATCGGTTTCGAATCTTGTCGGCGTGATCCGCTCGCCCATCGCCGGAACCGTCGTCGAAAAACTGGTCACACCCGGCCAATTGTTGCAGGCCGGCACCACCCCGTGCTTCACCGTGGCCGATCTTTCGCGCGTCTGGGTCATGGCGCATCTGTTTGGCTCGGACGTGGACTCGGTCAGCGTCGGCGACCCGGTTGAAGTGGAAACGGGCACCACTTCGAATGTAATCACCGGAACCGTGGACAACATCTCGGCCGAGGTGGACCCCGACACCCGCTCCGTGGTGGTGCGCGTGCTTGCCGACAATCCGGACAACCTCCTCAAGAAACAAATGTATGTTCGCGTGCGGATTCAATCCCGCCAGGCAACCACGGGCTTGCTGGTTCCGGGTTCGGCCATTTTGCGTGACGACGAAAACCTGCCGTTTGTTTACGTCTCCCAATCGGGCGGCAGCTTTGCCCGGCGGCACGTGACCTTGGGCTATCGCACCGGAGACGACTACAACATTTCCGCCGGCCTCAAGGCCGGTGACCAGGTTGTTACGGAAGGCGGAATCTTTGTTCAATTTCTCCAAAGCCAATGAGCGACCAACTGCCCCCGCCTGCAACCCCGCCGCGCACGGCTTCAATCCTGAACCGGATTGTGGCTTCCTCGCTGCGGCAGCGCTTTCTCGTCGTCCTGATGACCCTCGTGCTCATCGGCGCGGGTTCGTGGTCGCTCGACCGCCTGCCGGTGGACGCCTATCCCGATCTTTCGCCGCCGATGGTCGAAATCATCGCCCAATGGCCCGGCCACGCCGCCGAGGAAGTGGAGCGGCTTATCACTGTTCCCGTCGAGGTCGGAATGAACGGCATTCCGCAAATGGTGAACATCCGGTCCATTTCGCTCTACGGGTTGTCGGACGTCATCCTCACGTTTCGTGATGCTGCGGATAATGACTTCGCCCGGCAGCAGGTGTTCAACCGGATTGCCGCGCTCAATCTGCCGACCGGCGTGTCACCTTCGGTGTCGCCGGACAGTTCGCCTTCGGACCTCATTTACCGCTACGTCCTGCAAAGCCCGGACCGCTCGCCGATGGAGCTCAAAACGTTCGAGGATTGGGTCGTTGAACCGCAATACAAATCCGTCCCCGGTGTCGCGGACGATTCAGGATTCGGCGGCGGCGACATGCAATACCAGGTGTTGCTTGATCCGGTCAAAATTGCCGCCGTCGGTTTGTCCGTGCCGCAGGTGGAGGCGTCGTTGACCGCCAACAACGCCAACGCCGGCGGTGGCTTTTATTCGCAAGGCGGCCAATTTTACTACGTGCGCGGTCTGGGCCGGCTGGAAACGTTGGAGGACATCGGCAACGTCGTGGTGGCGGTGCACAACGGCACGCCGGTGCTGGTGAAGGATGTCGGGCGTGTCACCATTGGCATCGCTCCACGGCTGGGCGAATTCGGCTACGAAAAACAGGACGATGCCGTGGAAGGCGTCATCTTGATGCGCACTGGCGAAAAAACCCAGGATGTGCTGAAGCGCGTCGAGGCGAAAACCAGGGAACTCAATGAAAGCGTCCTGCCCAAGGACGTGAAAGTCCTGCCGTTTTACGACCGCAGCGATTTGATTGCGCTGACAACGCAGGTCGTTGCGCGGAACCTCTTGCGTGGGATGCTGCTGGTCGTCGTGGTCCTCATTTTCTTCCTTTACGACATCCGCTCCGGCCTGATCGTCGCCACGGCCATCCCCCTGTCGCTGCTGTTCGCCTTCATTTGTCTCCATCTGCAAAACGCCTCGGCCAATCTGCTGTCCATCGGCGCGGTGGATTTCGGCATCCTGGTGAACAGCGCGGTGGTGATGGTGGAAAACATCTTTCGCCAGGTGGCGGCGCGGCGTGGAACACCGCTAAACATCAGGGAAATCGTCGCCGACGCCGCGGCGGAAGTGGATCGGCCGCTGTTCTACGCGATGGCGGTGACGGTGGCCGGCTTCCTGCCCATCTACGTCCTGTCCGGGCCGTCGGGGAAATTGTTCAAGCCGATGGCGGACACGATGGTCTTCGCGCTGGTTGGTTCCTTGATGGTCACGCTGACTTTGTTGCCGGTGCTTTGTTCCTGGCTCATGCGCAAGGGCGTGCACGAACGGCGCAACGCCGCCTTCGAAGCCATCAAATCTGTCTATGCCAGGGGACTCGATTTTTGTCTGGCTCATCCGTGGGGCACGACGTTCGCCTCGGCCATTCTGCTGGCAGGTTCGCTGCTGCTCATCCCGGGCGTCGGCGCCGAGTTCATGCCGCATCTGGACGAAGGCGCACTGTGGGTGCGCGCAACGATGCCTTACACCATTTCATTCGATGAAGCGGCGAAGATTGCCCCGAAAGTGCGGGCCATCTTAAGTTCGTTCCCCGAAGTCACCACCGTTGCCTCGGAATTGGGCCGGCCCGACGACGGCACGGATTCGACTGGATTTTTTAACTGCGAGTTTTATGTCGGCCTCAAGCCCTACTCGCAATGGACCGGCACGTATCGCACGAAGGCCGCGTTGATTGACGCCATCAACCAGAAACTCCAGTCGTTCCCCGGAATCATCTTCAATTACACCCAGCCTGCCGAGGATGCCGTGGACGAGGCGGAAACCGGTTTGAAAAGTGCATTGGCCGTGAAAATTTTTGGCTCCGATTTGGAGGTGCTTCAGCTAAAGGGCAAAGCCATCAAACAAATCCTGGAGCGGGTGCGCGGAATCAGCGACGTGACCCTCGTGCAGGAACTGGGCCAGCCGAGCTTGACCATCAAAATCAACCGCGCCGCGATTGCCCGCTACGGCTTGAACGTTGCCGACATCAACCGTCTCATTCAAACCGCCGTCGGCGGCGACGTGGCCACCCAAGTGGTCCAGGGTGAGAAGCAATTTGATCTCGTCGTCCACCTCGAACGCCAATACCGGGACAATCCCGAGGAAATCGGAAACATCCCGGTGGCCACGCCCGGCGGCCAGCAGATTCCGCTCAAGGAATTCGCTGACCTCCAAGTGGTCAACGGCGCGTCGTTCATTTATCGCCAGGACAATTCCCGCTACATCGGTGTCCAATTTTCTGTCGAGGGCCGCGACCTTGCCGGTGCGGTGGAGGACGCCATGCAGCAGGTCAAACAGAAGGTTTCCCTGCCGGAAGGCTACCGGCTGGATTGGGGCGGCGAATACACCGAATACACCGCTTCGCGCCAGCAAATGAACATCATCCTGCCGCTGACGCTGTTCCTCATTTTTCTCCTGCTGTTCGCGCTTTACAGCAACCTGAAGTTTCCGTTCATTACCGTGCTTGGCGTTGTGCTTTCAGCGCCGGTGGGCGGGATCGTGGCCCTTTGGCTTACCAGGACGCCGTTTTCGGTTTCGTCTGCCATCGGCTTCCTGGCGTTATTCGGAGTCTCGGTTCAGACAGCAGTCGTCTATATTTCCTACGTCAACGAACTGCGCCGCGCCGGCACCGGCCTCGCGGAGTCAATTCGCGAAGGTGCCATTTTGCAGCTGCGTCCTATCATGATGACCGCGCTGGTGGCCGCACTGGGTTTGTTGCCGGCAGCATTGGCCACCGGGGTTGGCACCGATTCCCAGCGGCCGTTTGCCCTGGTCATTGTCAGCGGGCTGTTCACGCGACTCTCTATCAGCGTGTTCCTGATGCCGGCGCTCTATGCTCTCGTCGCCCGTTCCGATGACCGATTGGAAGTATGATAACCGTGAAGCAACGACACAGCAGTCGGGATTAAAGCATTTGCTCAAAATGAATCAGGTCTCCAACGCCTGTCATTCATCGTTCCAATCGAGGAACGACGGAGGGTTTGATTTTCAGGATGCAAAAAAATGTCAGAATTCTAGGACTGACCCCTCTTTTCTAATCGGGACCCCTTTTCATCATCCTGCCTTCATTGCTGCATCACGCGATAGAAACGAACCGGAACATTCGTCGCCGCAGGGTCGGCGAGGTAAAAGGGCGTGGCCACCGGCATGTTGGTGCCGAGCGGAACCCAGTCCAACAAATTTGTGCTTGCCTGCACGAGGTAACTCTCCCCCGCCAAACCCGACAACTGTAGCTGCATGGTTCCATTGGTCATGAATCCGACGGACTGGATGGAAGGCGCCGGCGTCTGGCCCGGAGGAGAAATGGTGAATACCGCCACAAATGACCCGGAGTTGTCATCGTAATGCACATCCGGAATGCCAAGGCAGAGCCGGGTGGCCGTGGGCGGCACCCTGAAAATCTGCTGGCTTCCGGTGCCGGTCCCCGCCAGGCCGTCCCCGATGAAAAACACCTGTCCGAGTTGTGGCGCCAGCGATGAAAAAATATGGCCAATCATGCCGCCATCGGAAAAATCAAGACTCCCGGTCGCGGGATTTGCCGGCTCGGTATCATCCAGAAAAACACCCACCAGCATCGCGACCCGGTTGGAATCCACATAACCTGAAATGCCATCCACCGCGCTGTAGAAATCGCCATAGGGCGAATCGGCATCCCCATCCGGCCCATGCTGGCCAAAGACATACCCGCCCGGCGTGACACCAATATCGATCAGACCTGAAACACTGGCGAAAACCAGAACTTGATTTGAACCTGCCTCGAAACGGACCATGGGCGGCTCGATACCACCGCCGGTGCCGGAGGGCAGGCCGGTATGACCCGCCCCCCAAATGTTTGCCTGACCGCTGACGTCGAGGATGATGGTGTTTGATGCGCCACTCTGAAAGGGTGTGTCACTGAAATCAACCAGCGGCAGCACTTGATCGCCGCTGCCGTTGATATAATAACGGTTGCCATCCGCTTCCTGATTCTCCGGGGCAACCGTTTCCCATTGCGCGCTCTCCGGATCACTGTTCCAAAACTTGTAGCCCTGATCCGCATTGACAGGGGACACACTCATGAAGGTGCCCACGTAAACATTGGAAGTCACCACACCCGAACGGTTGGTTGTCAAAATGGACGGATCATTGGTCAAGACACTTCCCAAAGCGAAGCCGTTCAAATTACCCCGGACAGAAACCGTGTCTGTGCCCGGCACAAACAACCCGAGGTTGACTGGTTCAGCCAGGTTGACGCTGAAAGTAATCGCGTTGGTGGCCAGTGGTCCGGCATCGTCAAAAAACGCCGTTGGCAAAACCGCGCCGGCGCCGCTGGCGGCAGGCAGGCGCGCCGCCCGATTCTGAGTATCGCTCGTGCTTTCCCAACCGTTGTTGCTGCCGATCGAGGGCGCAAAATATTTATAGCTGATTGTTCCGCCATTGACATCCACGGTGTCGGCAACCATTGCCGCATAGAGGTTGGTGTTCCCGCCCACCGTAATGTTGGTAAGTTGATTTGTGCCCCACCCATTGAAGGTCCCCCGTACATCCACCTCCGCTCCGGGAACAAAAGTGCCGGCCAGGACCTGTGCGGACATATCCACATTAAAAGTTATCACGGAATTTGAGGTTTGGGCATTGGCCAAAACGGCAGCCAAACCAAGTAACCACGCGGCGAACAATCCTGACCGGAATACTTTCTGGAAGGACATTAGCTCAAAGGTTGTCCATTTGCCGCCTGGTGTAAAGCGAGGAGCGTTCTTCAAATCCCTTAATGAGAATACGCGGCTATGCAGGATGAAACCTTTATTGATACCAAACGCCAAGAAACGCGTGCCATACGAGGTGGATCATCTGGCAATCTCTGCTTCCGGCGGCACAAATTGTGCTTAATGCGCCGGTATGCCTAAAATACTTGCCCCGAATCACAAGCCCCGGCAGGTCCTCACTGCCGGCTGGAACGCCTTGCTCACCATTTACAGAATCAACGAATCAGGCGGTCGAGTCCTCGCCGCAACCAAGGTGCCTGGCCAACACGGGCGTTGGAAGCTCCTCGTCAACTGGTCCGGAGCCTCGCTGAACTAAAAGTTTGGAGAGCGTTTCACCCGCTAACGCTTTCGGTAAAACTTCTCAGAGTTGGCTTTGCTTGCGGTAATGACCCAAGCAGTCCCGATCATAGTATTTGCTCAAAATGAGTCAGGTCGCCGGCACCTGTCCTTCATGGTTCCAACCGGGAAATCCGCCTTCCCTCGGAAGCTACGGGGTGGCAAGGGAAGGCTGGGCTCATTTACCACTCCGATCAACTCCGATATATCGCGAGCAGGTCGCGAGCAGGTTGGAAAAACAGTTTCCGCGTATTTCGTGTATTTCGCGGTTCTGAGACAATTCTTCGTTTCCTTTGTTTGCTTTTGTGAAAATCTTTGTGTCCTTTTGCTCTTTGCAGTTAAATTTTGCGATATTTGAAACCGCAGAGATCGTGGAGATCGCAGAGACACCCGAGGCGGGTAGCCGGGGCGTTCTGACCACACAAATATGCGGTGGAAATCAGGGAAAACATAACCGATATTCAAATGCCACCGCAAAGCCCGCAGCCATTTGTTGAAACGCGCCCGAGCGGTGGTTTGTAGTTTGCCCGATGTACAATCTAAACATGCCTTGCCGTGCCGGTGACAAAAAAGCTTGTGGGGATTCCCCTGCCCTTCACTCGATGACAGCGGAAATTTATCCCGGGAAACCTTCGCAAAACAGGCGCAGCGGCTTTCGGCGGAAAATCGCTCGCTTCGGTCTTCGGGAGTTTGCGGCGCGCTTCCGAGACGCCGCTACGGTCGGTGGGACTTTCCACCGGAGTCCTGGTTCGTCAATTTCGTTGAAGCGATTTCTCCGCCACACGATCGGCGCTGTTCTGCTGGCCGGTTTGTCGGGGCTGGCCGTCAACCAGGTCCGCGGCGAGGGGATGCTGGAGTTGTTCCAAACGCCCTGGTCCGAGATCACCCAAAAGATGCCGGAGATTGCCGAGGCCGGCTACGACAGCCTCTGGCTGCCCAACCCGGCCAAGGGCAACAGCGGCGCCTATTCAGTCGGCTACGACCAGTTTGATCCGTTTGATCTGGGCAGCACCAACCAGCAGGGCACCATTGCCACCATGTATGGCACCCAGGACCAACTGATTCAAATGGTGCAAACGGCGCATCGGTTCGGCATCCGCGTCTATTTCGACAACATCATGAACCACCGGTCCAGCACGGTGCCCGCGTATCCCGGTTCGGGGACGCCGACGAATTATTACCCGGGCTTGCTGCCGCAGGATTTTCATCTGCAAACCGTCACCGGCGGCTACGCGAACTGGCCGTCCATCGGTGATCCCTACTGGTGCACCACCTCCGTGGTGGAACACCAGCCCTTGTTGGGCCTGTCCGATCTCGCACAGGAACCGGGCACGATCAATCTCAACTTTGGGACCGCCGTCGGGAACACGACCAACAAGCTGAGCTTTGTGCGGTTCCCGGGCCGGACGGATTTGTATATGGATACCAATGGTCCCTTGCTGGGCGCGGGTACCGGCACCGGCTGGCCGTCACCGGCGAACGGGTATGGGCCGGTTAATGGATGGCGGCCCTTCGACGGCCACGGCCAGCCTGTGCCGGAAGATGTGTCAACCTATCTCTGTCGCGCCGTGGCGTGGACGCTGTACATGACCAAGTGCGACGGATTCCGGCTGGACGCAGTGAAGCATGTGCCGGTGAATTTCTTCGGCAACGAAACCGGCCAGACGGATGACCCATCTTTCGGCGGCTACCTCGGCGCGGTTCAGGCCATGTACGATTATGTCCACGGCTACGGCAGCAACGACGTGAGCAACGGCTACCTTGAAACGGACGGCAACCGCAACAGCCTGTTCAACACCGAGATGCCGCGCAACGACGCGATGCTGTTCGGCGAATATGAGCCGTCGGCGCTGGCTGCGGGCGAGGACTTCAATGATTATCTCCAGTCGGGCATGCGCCTGTGCAATTTTCCGTTGTTCAGCCAGTTCAACAATGCCATCAACAATTACGGAAGCAGCCCGGGACTTTCTAACATGGATGGCCGCGATTATATCCCGCCCGGAGGCAATTGCGACGCCAACGGCAATTTCAGCGCGGCGCAGGCCGTCAACATGCCGCAAACGCAGGACAACGGCACCTGTTGCCCGGCGAATGAAACGCTGGAGGATTCCTATTTCTTCATGCACGAAGGGCTGCCGATGGTTTATTCCGACGGGTACAATCATAATCTGGCCAGCCTGACCAACGGCAGCACGCCGATCGTTTCCTACGCCAATTATCTCGGCGAATTCGGTGACAACTCGATCCCGGACACGATGTACACGCACAATCAACTGTCCCGCGGCGGCACGCGTTCGCGCTGGAGCGACCAGAACATCATCGCCTTCGAGCGCTACGATTACCGTGATGTGAACCCGCCTTCGCAATACGGGAATGCGTTTACCAATCCGGCAGCCACCGTGGTGTGCTACGTCATGAATGACAAGGGCGGCAGTTCAGGCGACATCGCCTTCGACGATGGCGTCACCCGGACGAGCGACGGTTATTATCTGGTCGGCACCAACACCGTCGACGGGTCAAATACCGCGGACGTTTCCAAACCCAATTCGCGCGGCTGCGGACTGATTGTCGGTTTTCCGCCCGGCACGCTGCTGACCCAATTGTCCAGTGCCGGCGACGTGGCGGGCGGCAATCGCGCCTTCCACCGGTTGCTGGTGCATGGCGCCACCACGAGCCTCAGCACCGCCCAGGCCACCGCCAATAATCCGAACCCGACCAATCGCCTGATTTATGTCAACACGGCCCCGCCGGCGGGTTTCGGCGCCATCGAACTGGTGGTCCCGAGCGACGCCTGGGTGATGTACGGAATCCAGTGGCCGGAACCGAGCCGTGCCAACCCGGCCACCAATGCCATCGTTTTCCGCCAGGGCGGCGTCCCGGTGCCGAACATTACGGTTTATCGTACGGACGGCGCCAATGGTGATCCCAATTATGATCCGACGTTCCCCTTCAAAATGCGCGGCGGCGTTGACCCCTACACCGGACAACCGGTCGTGGCGGCCGGCGAAGGCAACGTTTCCAACCTCACCTACGCCATCAATGTTCCCGTGGTAACCAACGCGCTGTTCGACATCCTCGTCCGGAGCGATGCCTCGACTTCCAATACGCTCGTCAAGCTGGACGGCGGCACCGACCTCAACAGCCAGATGGGGCTGGGTCCGACGAATTTCCAGACGGGCATCGCACCGACCAATTTCCTCGACCTGCGCGACAACAAGCCCGGCTACGCCGACGACCGGTTTCTCGGTTACGAACAAACGGCATTCCAGTTCCGCAACGGCCCGGAGAAATTCGCCGCGCGGAATATTTTGAGCAACAACATCGTTTCGCTGGGCGCCGAAACCTATTATTACACCGTCGGCGGCGCGAGCACAGTCATCCCCGGCACCGGTTTTGGGGAGAGCATCACCAACCAGACGGCGAGCTGGGTTTATCACGATCCGAACGCGCCCGTGACAGTCCTGACCAACGCCGACGTGCCGGTGGATCCAGCCAACCAGATGTCGCCCACCAATCCGGCGTCCGGCCAGTCCGTGGACATCTGGGTGCGGGTCGGTTATTCGCAGCAAATCAACACCGGCTACATTTACTACACCAC
>DASZAB010000156.1:0-8707 GCA_035945675.1 Verrucomicrobiia bacterium
AGGAAGAAAATCACGCAAAAAGCCCATGCTGGTCGTGGGCAAGAAACCAAATGGGAAATCCCGGTTCAAAACTATGAATGAAACCTTGTTGAGTCGTATCGGCAAGCTGTTCTTCCCTCGTCTGGCGCCCGATCAGCGTCACCATCGAATGATTATCGTCCTGCTGGTTACGCTGACCTGTCTGTTCAGCGCCGGCATACTGATTTCGTGGATGATGTCAACCAGAGGTATCCACATTGTCGTGGGTCATAGCTTTCCTTTTTCGCGAAAATAGGGTTTCTGCTTCGGGCTTTTATGCTGGAAACCACTACGAATCTGATGCAGCCATTCAGCATGTTCGGTTACACCGAGGCGACCAACACTGATTTGGGCCTGTTCTCTGTGATCCTTAGAAATCCCGGCGAGCAAATGCTTCTCCCACCGCACAAACCACAATGATTTCTGCTAAATTATTGGCGCCAACGCCGACTGCCCCGCTGCCTTCGCTGCGCTACGGCGCGACAGTTGAGTTTATGAATGGTTTGGGTTATACAACAATTATCGAGTTCGCAGAGCCACTGGCCGGCCCGTCTCCTCGCAGCCGGGCAAAGACAGATCGGTGCGGCCCTTTGGGACGTTAGACGGGATTGAGCATTATGAAAAAACTCCGTTCCCTTCATTTGTATCTGGGGTGCATTTTTGCACCGATGCTGTTGTTCTTCGCCATATCAGGGTTTTGGCAGACCTATGACCCTGGCTATGATATTCACTCGAAGGCGTTGGCATTGTTGTCCACCATCCACAAGAGCAGCACGCTGAAGTCAGGTGCCACCTTGAGCAGTTCGATTCTTCGAGATTTTGTGCTTGTCATGGCGTTATGTTTCGCTGTCACCGCCATTCTTGGTATTATCATGGCACTGCGGTATGCTCACAGTCGGAAAGCGGCATATTGCTGCCTGGCCTTCGGAGTGCTGTTTCCATTAGTTGTTATATTGGTTGCGGCCTGTACACGATGACACCACCTAACGAACAAAGATAGCATCGCGCGGAGCGCGCAGGTGATGTCGGGAGGCTTGCGGAGCCGCTCGGCCGTCGGCGTGGTTCTTCTTTGGAACGTCAGACGCACAGGAAAGATATGTTTCTGAGCCCGTGGAATCTTGTTCAGGCCATTCTTTTTGCACTTGGGATTTGGTGGTGCAAGGAGATACTTTCGCGCTGGCGAGCTGATCTTGCAAAGATGCGCGAGCCTGATGACCGGGCTGACCGCGCGGTCGTTATCATACTCTGGAGCATTACCGGTTTAGTTTTGTTGTTATGTATCCGATTTGCTGTGAATATTGGCGGGAGCATCGTGCAGGCGATTCGAGAACTCAGGTAAAGTGTCAAGGCAGGGCCTCGGTTTCGGATTGCACCGATCGGCATCGAGGGTTGCGCCCTGATGCCGGGCTGATATGAAGGAAATGCGGTAGGCCGAACGCTGAATGCTGAAATAGGGTTGTCCGATGAGATTTGAAGGTCAAGACTGCACGGCTGTGAACTGGCTGTGCCCCGCGCTGCGGGAGTTGGATCGTTGGCATAATAAGCGCACCATGAAAACATTATAATGCGCATCCCCAATGGTTGCACGCCGACCCCACGCCCGGCTGGAACAAGGAATTGGTGATCGTGTATGAGTTCAAGGGGCGGCGTCATCTTTTTACGACCGGCGAGGGAGGCAAGGTCAGCCTGCGGGAGCTGATTCACCAGGCCAGGCGGAGATGACGCCCGGCAGCGCGCTGGAGCCGTAAGAACAGAAAACGGACGACAGACGACAGGGGACAGATTATATTTGGGGCATGACATTTGAGAGCCCAGATTTCCGTCGAAAGGCGGCTTACAGGAGCCCTGATTCCCCTCTTCGTTCTGGCCGGGCCAGGACTCCGCGGGCGGCTTTGGGTCGTTAAGGTATCAACAGAAACAGGCGACTCATGAACTTAAATCAAATCAAGGAGCTGCTGGTCGCACGAATCACCTATTACCTCGAACCTTTTCTTGAAAAATTACATGATGTATCCATCGAAAATGAGGGTAATAAAATCAAGGTGGTTGGTGCAACGGATGACCCTTCATCGGGCCGGTTTGTTCTTATTCGCGTTTTTATCAGTGAAGAGTCCAGGAAGATGTATATCTCCAACATCAATTTGCCTGACTTCATGCGGCATCAAGGGATAGGAAGAAAACTGATCAAGGTCGTCTATAAGGCCGCAACGGAATTGCGATATGAGCTGCTTATCACTCCCATGACGAAATCGTTCTATGAGAGCATGAGGAAGCGCGGGGCATTGGAATGTGAAAAGCCGCACATGCTTAAAATTGTGGATAGCACGGTGCTGGATTGACTTTGCAGCTCTACGAAACACGATCAATAAAAATTAGAATCATAACCCTATTATGAAAAAACAGCTATTCGCAGCCCTCACTGGCATGTTGGTCCTGAATGCGGCCAGCGCCCAAAATCTCTTTGTCGCGGATTATTCCGGCAACAACATCACCGAAATCACACCGGGCGGAACCGAAAGCATCTTTGCCTCCGGGTTAAACGAGCCAATCGGGGTGGCTTTTGACAGCGCGGGCAATCTATTTGAGTCGGACGGCGGGAGCGGGAATATTTATGAGTTCACGCCGGGTGGAGCCCGAAGCACCTTTGCCTCCGGGCTGTTTAATCCTACCGGGTTGGTGTTCGATAACGCGGGCAATCTGTACGTGGACAGTATTCTCGGCGGCAACATCATTAAAATCACGCCCGGCGGAGTGAAAAGCACTTTTGCCTCGGGTTTGTCCAGCCCCAACCAAATGGCCTTTGACAGCGCAGGCAATCTTCTGGTGGCGAGTTACTTCGGCGGCAGTGTCATCAAAATCACACCCGGTGGGGTAAAAAGCACTTTTGCCTCAGGATTGCCCTCCGCCTCGGGGTTGGCCATCGACAGCGCCAGCAACGTGTTCGTGTCGGTAGTCAATGGCGCCGTCGTCGAGTTCACGCCGGGCGGAGTGCAAAGCACCTTTGCGACCGGATTGAACAATCCTTCGGGAATGACCTTTGACGCCGCGGGCAATCTATTTGTGGTCAACGCGGCCCCCGCCCCCAACGGCCTCATCACCAAAATCACCCCGGCCGGAATACCGAGCACCTTTGCCACCGGGTTGGACCAACCCTGGGGATTGACCATCCGGGCCGCATCTCCCCCTACGATTATTTGTCCTGAGCCATTAACCCTGGAATGCACCAACGGCGCGGCGGTGGGCACAGTCACCGTCGGCGCGGCGGACACAAATGGGTTGCCATTGGAGGTGATTTGGACGGTGGACGGCATTGCCTCCCAGACAAATGATATTCCCTCGGGGGGAACGTTTACCTCGTCCAACGTGACGTTTACGGCAATCTTCGGCGAGGGCGAGCATACCGTCGTCGTTTCGGCATCCAACGGCCAGACCCCGCCGGTGAGCTGCTCCACCACCGTCACCGTCAGCGACACCCTGCCGCCCCAGGTCCTGGGCATCTCGGCGACGCCCAATACGCTCTGGCCTCCGAATCATCACCTGGTTCCGGTCACCGTGTATGTCGAGGCGGTTGACAACTGCGATCCCTCGCCGGTCGCGCAGATCACGCAGGTGACCTGCAACGAGCCGCCGGAACATTTTACGCCGGACTGGACGATTACCGGGCCCTTGAGCGTTGACCTCCGCGCCGAACGATCGGGCAATCGCGTCCGGGTTTACACCATCTACGTGGACATGATTGATGCCAGCGGCAACAAAACGACGGCGATGACCACGGTGACTGTGCCAAAATCACAGTCGGTGTTCCACTGAACGAAAGGTCGGCCCGACGCCCACGCCGGCCGTTTGACAAGACGAGCCGAAGACCGCGTTAGCACGCATTTTAAGGCGTAAAAACGGAGCGATAAAACCGCTGCGGAAAAACGGCCGTGTTCGTGTCCATAAAGGTAAACGGCGACGCGTTCGTCTCCAAAGGCGCCCAATCAACTGAATTCCTGTCCGCCTCTTGGCATATTCGCCTGCCTACCTTATTTGCACGACCCATACCAGAGCAGGGATTCTTCCTTATAGAGTGGCCGAATTGTTACAACAAACCCGTTATGGTTGAATACACGAGCCGGGTTGCTGCTTATCTGAAGGGACAATCAACAGTCTGCCGTCAACTTCAACCAACGGAAGCACCAACACGGCTTGCGCGCCGTTCAGCAAAAAAGCCAGGTGCGTGACCTTGTGCGTTGTCAGCCGCCGCGCGTAATCACCCCAGACCTGACGCGCCGTGGGTGGAAGTGTGCCAAGCTCCTTAAAATACACGGATATCCTTGAGCCGGCTGCCAGGGCCAAGACCGGCTGCCAACGGTTGAGCTCGCGTTTCAGGTCGTCAGTTGCGGCAGCGTTGGTCTGGTAAAGATCCCAAATCCCGGTGAGGTCGCGGCGTTCGACGGCCACCTTTACCCGCCTCGCAAAATCCGTCATCGCATTCGGACCGGACGCGGGCGGAACGGGTGTCCGCGGTTCCGCGGCCTCGCGGTTATCGTCCCCCAAGCCGGGAGCAAGCTCGATTTGTCCTGCCCGGGAAAGCAAGGCGGCAAAACCGAAAAGCAGGAGCGAGAGGCATAGAGTTATTATCTTCATCGCATCGAACCCAGCCGGTTTTTCACGTTATTCCTGCGGATAGACCAGAATCCGGTCGTGCACCACCACGATCAGATCGTTTTTCTTGCCGCCGGTGACGTTCGCCACCAGCGCTTCGCGGGGTTCGGGCAAAGCGTCCGTCGTCCCGCGGAAGGTATGCTGCTCGAAAACCTGCCAGCGAATGGCCGGCACCAATTTGTGCTGCGGGGTGAAATTGACGATGTCGAGATAGTTTTTGGCCGTCTCCAGAAAAATCAGCTCCTTGCGGCCGTCATGGTTCAGATCACCCGCCGTCACATCGTTCAGATAACCGTTTTTGATGGGTGTGTCATAACCGTCGAGCGCTTCCAGGCTCCAGACTTCGCCTCCCAACGGCATCCAGGCAACGGCGTTCTGGCCCAGAAAGGCGATGCTGTGCGTGTCCGGCCCGCCGAGCGACACGGATTGCAGGCGGTTGAAATCGGAGACGGGCAGTTCCACGTTGCGTTTGACCTGCCAGACCCCGGCGGCATTGCGCTCGGATAGCGTCAAACAGCCATGCTCGGCGTCGAGCAGGAAAATGGACGGGGCCGCGTTGGTGCCGTTTTGGAGGGCCGTGGCGCCCACGATGCGCGAATCACTCCACGAACCGTTGATCTGGTCCTTCACGCGAAACACCCATTCGGACCGGTTGGTGGTGCCGGCGACTTCCGTTTCCTTTTCGAGCACGACCGCGCGCACGAAATTCTTTTGCGGCAGCAGTAATTCCGGTTTGCCATCGCCATCGATATCCACCGACGTCAGCCAGGGCCGTTCCATCGCGCCACCGGGCGGGTCCACATTTTCCTCATCGAAATTCCCGTCGGATTTTTGCAGCAGGACCTTGATTTTTTCATAGGGAATCAGCACCACCAGATCCGGCAACCCGTCCTGGTTCACGTCCTGAATCGCCATCCCCACCGGGTTGGACGTGAACGTTTCACTGAGCTTTTGGGTCCGGATTTTGCCGTCGGCGGTGCGGATCACCAGAAACCGCTGACCATTCTGATCCACAATCATCGCCAGGGCGGGTTTGGCGCCGGGACGCAGCGCGCCCACCGCCATCACCAGCGGCTTGCCGTCAATCGGCAGGAGCGTGGGAAACGGCAACCGGCCGCTTTTATCAAATTGCGTCACGCCCACCGCGTTTTCGCTCTGGCTCAGGAGAAAGATTTCCGATTTGCCGTCGGTGTTCCAGTCCGCCGCCGCCAACTGGCTCACGCCGGCCAGGGTGGGAAATGTCTGCGGTTCGGCCAGTGACCCGTCCGGTTGCTGCAAATAGACCGAGATTTGGCCGCTGTCCGGCTGGGCGACGAGCAAATCCGGCCGGCCATCCCCGTTGACATCGGCCCAGAGCGCCCCGCGTTGCGCCGCATCCGTCTTGGTCAACGGCAGGATTTGGAATTGTCCCTGGTGGAAGGCGCCGGACAAAGGCTCGGCCGGCTTGCGGACGAATTGCGAAACCTCCGCCCGACCGGAGCTCTGCGCGATGGAGACCACGTAATTTTTGGCGTCCCCTTCCAGATTGTCCGCCGTATATGAGCGGATGGGCGGTGATTTGAAATAAATCTCCGGGCCGAGCTGGCCGGAGGCGCTTTGCAGCCGGAAACGGAACGGGGTCGGGCTGTCCCAATCCACCAACAACAAATCTTTCCGGCCATCGCCATTTACGTCCACGATTTGCGCCGCCTCCGGTGTGCCCGAGTAGGCGATTTTTTGCGGCTCGCCCAGCGTGTGGTCCGCCAGTTGCGGCAGAAAGTACAGCGAACCGTTGTCGCCCAGTAAAACGAGGTCCGTGCGCCCGTCGCCGTTCAAATCGCCCTCGGCCAGCGCGTTGGCGTCGGTCCGCCCGTTGTCAATGTGCCAGCGTTTGGGATCGCTCCAGCCGTTGGTTCCCTGATTGTAAACGACCTCCAGGTCCTTGCCGTCGCCATAAAAGGCAATATCCGGTTTGCCGTCGCCGTTGAGCTCGGTCACCACCATGGCGCTGAGGTGTTCATCCACGGGAATGGAATCAATGCGAAAACGCGAGCCGGGCGGCAATTGATTGATCTCCAGCGGTTGCGATAACTCCACAGTGGCTTTGACATTGGTTTTGCCGGTCTGATTGTAGAGCAACATGATTTTCGAGCGCAGATTGTTGGCCACAATGAGATCGTTCAAGCCATCTCCGTTCAAATCCGCCGCGTGCAACAGGCTGATTTGCTGGTCAATCGGAAAGATTTCCGGGCCGGTAAACACCAGATCCGGCGCGTTCGTTTTGCCATGACCGGCGAAAACAAAATTGAAAATCATTGCCGCCAGGACGGCCCACCACGAAAATTTCATGCCGCGCAAGCTGCCAGCTACCGATGCGCTTGGCCAGTCTATTCGCCGATGAAATGCAGCACGACGTGGCGGGTATGCCCCTGGAGGCGATGTTCCCACAGATAAATCCCCTGCCAGGCACCCAGGACCGGCCGGCCCCGGCGCACCGGGAGGCTCAGCGTCACGGTCGTGAGCGCCGTGCGGATGTGCGCCGGCATGTCGTCGTCCCCTTCCAGGGTGTGCTCAAACAGCGGGTCGCCATCGGGCACGAGCCGTTGGAAGAACGCGTCCAGATCGCGCCGCACCTCGGGGCTGGCGTTTTCCTGGATCAACAGCGAAGCCGAGGTGTGCTGCAAATGAATCGTCAACAAACCCTCTTTGAATTTGTTTTGGTCCACCCAGAACCCAATCTGATGGGTGAACTCATACAGGCCGCGCCCGCGCGTGGCGACGGTCAGTTCGTGGGATAATTGGCGAAGCATTTTAAATCGGCGCCCCTCGCCCCGTCCCGGCGGGGAGAGATTTCTCCAAAAAAAGTTCGCGCATTGAACCCCTGAGCGCAGCAGCTGACGTCAGTCGGCTCTCACTGACCCGATTCAGATGGAGCGGACTCACGTCCGCTGCTACGAGGTTCATGGAGAGGGTGGTAGAGTGGCAGCGAAGCCGGGAGAGGGGTTTGTAATAATTGGTTTATTGGATGGATGGATTAATGGATGATTGGGTAAAGCTTTGCCGCCCTGGTCGTCCATCCATCCATGCATCCAACAATCCATCAATCCGTTTTTCTTCATGGCGAGACGGGGGCGCCTTTTTCGGCCAGCATTTTCTCCAGGGCCGGATTGTGGGGCTGGCCGGCGGCGAGGGCCTTTTCATAATGCCAGCGCGCCAGTTCCACCATCGGCGGCTGCTGGGTAAGGTAGATCACCGCCAGATTGTTATGGGCCGCGCCGTATTTGGGGTCCAGTTGCACCGCCCGGCGCAACGCCGTTTCCGCCTGGGCGCGCAACCCTTTTTGCGCCAGCGTCACCCCCAGATAATTTTCAATGTCCGGATTCCGCGGGTCGAGTTTCGCCGCGCGGCTCAGCGCGTCCAGCGCCTCGTCATATTTAGCCTCGGCGAACCGGACGCGGCCCAGGACGGTCAGGTTATAGGCGTCATTGGGACTCTGTGCCAGCGCCGCCTGGATGTGTTTGTCCGCGTCGTCCAGCTTGTTTTCCTCCAGCTCAATGGCGGCCAGGTTGGCCAGGGCCAGGCCGTTATTTTCGTCCTGTTTCAAGATTTGCTGGTAATCGGCCTCGGCCTTGCCGTATTCCCGGGCGGAAAAATAATTCTGCGCCTCGGCCACCAGGGAAGCCGCGCCGCTGGGCAGTTCATGAACCGACTTCTTCTCCGCGTTGGGATTGGCCGTCAGCGTGGGCGTTGACTGCTTGAACAAGGCCAGTTCCTCGGGGGTGTAAGGAATCGCCTGCGCCTCGTCCACCGCTATCCGCGCACGCAAGGTGTCCACCTGCTGCGCCAGCGAGTCAATTTGTGCCGCTGCGTCCTGGCCTTTGCGGCCGTAGAGTTTTTTGTTCGCGTCGCCCAACCGGGCCAGCAAATCATCGCGTTCCTGTTGCAGCTCGCGGATGCGCGCCTCGTTTTCGGCCTGGCTCGGCCCCGCCACGGCCGGCGGCGGCTTCGGCGCCATGCTCTGCAATTGTTTCAAGCGGTTTTCCAGCGCTATTTTCTCCAGCAG
>DASZAB010000157.1:0-8084 GCA_035945675.1 Verrucomicrobiia bacterium
CTGGCCGCAACAACCACCTGTTGGTTGATGGTCCCCACCAGATAAACGGTGTCCCCGGGATTGAATTGAGAACTGCCACTGCCCCAGTTGGCCGAACTGTTCAACCAGCTCAACGGATAAGCATCCGCCGCATCCTGCCCAGTCCCGGCCCCCTGCGCCACTTGCGCCACATACAGGTTCTTCGCCGAAGCAAGGTCCGGCAAAGCTGATGCGCATATGAGCCAAACGCCTGCCATGAAGACTCTACTCAAAAGCTTTTTATGAAAACAACGTGGACCAAGAAAAAGCCAATCACCCTCATTGAAAGATCTCTGCTTCATCAGCGGATTTACCTCCTCTAAGGATGCCATGGCGCAAAACTATCTTTCTCACCAGGCGCATCTCGCGGGTGGTTGATGGTTTTAAGTTACGACATAACATCACTATTCCGCTGAAATAGCAGGTGTCTTGCCAAGGTATGGGGCGTTGAAATCTGCCGCTTGTGTTTCACCAGCGGCCTGCTTCTCCTCGAGGCCCACGGTGCGGGTGGAGATCACGGCAATTAACAGGTACCACGCGACCTGCATTTGGTCGAAGTAGGTCACCGAGAACAGGTTGAGAATATGAGCGAAAAGGGCTGCTCCGACTGCCCAAATTATGAATTCGGTCTGGAAGGAGTCTGCTGCTGCGGCTTTCCGTTCCCTGCCCAAATGTTGGAAACACCTGACAACAAACGCGACGTAAAAAATCAGCGTTATCAGCCCCCCACTAACCCCTACTGCCACGAATTGGTTCGTCATATCCGCCCCGCCATATATCGTTCCGGTGGGCATCCATTCCGAAGTGTCACCGACTCCCAGCAGGCACCATTGACCGAAAGCGTTGATAAACTGATCGATGAGGTGTGCCCGGTAATAGCCGTCACCGCCGACAATATCGCTCATCCGCCCAATCAGGAACCAGACCGGTGCCTTCATCACCAGGTCCAGCCCCACGAGTATCAGGACCACGCTCCAACGGATCATGCGCATGTGATTGCGCAATACCCAAAACGCCAGAGCCATCACTCCACCAAGAAAACCCATCAAAGGACCACTTGAACCAGCCGTGATCATGATGACCATTGAAGCAGCAAAACCGACCAGAGCAGACCTGCGATGGATTCCGCAACGAATAAACGCAAGATACAAGACAGCCAGCGTGGCTCCAAATGAACCGGCCGTGATCGGACAACGGAACACGCCCATGCTTCGCACACGCCCATCCCGCAACCACGCCTGTTCCGGAACTCCTCCAAATATGTGAAAGAGATTCCTCGCCGTCGCAAATTCCAGCACCATGAAGCCTGCGAGCGGTACAATCAGAAAAGCCATGCGCGCCAGAACGTCTTTCACGTCTTCCAAGGTCGGCAGCAAACTGCGGAAGATGAAATAGGCAAGCACGGAGTCATATGCACAACCCAGTTGATAAACCAACATCTGTGTCGTTCCCTCTCTGATGGTGGGGACGAGAATTGAAGAGATAATAAAAGCTATCAGACAATGATCGATACGGTTGAGGCGCAACTGATTGATCTCTTTCCGTTTCACCACACGGATCAGGCCAGCCAAGAGGACAATCCGAATGGCAGTGAAGTGAAATCCGAAAACAGGAATCTGCTGTCCCTGGGTGATATAACAAACCGCCAGCATTACGCCCAGTACCGCCCAGCGGCGCGGGGAAAAATACACCATCGACGCCATCAGTAACGTCAGCAACAGACCTAGCGGCGTCATGCTGTTCGACGCCAGCATGGAGGTATATGCTTTGCCCAGCGAAGTCATGGATCACATTTCGGATGACAGGCGATTAGCGTTTATTAGGTTGAAAACGATAACCGCGCAACCGGCAGTATCCGCCGATAAAAAGAACCAATTCGAATAACAAAGCGACCGTCGACGGTTCAGGCACAAAAGTCGGCGACAGGGACTGCGCTCCCACCCACGCTCCCGGTGTCAGTCCGCCACCTGCCCCATCCGACACACCGCTCTCCCACAAGGTCAGCAATTGAGGCCCCCACATTTCCGTGTCATACCAGGGCGCGCTGGTGTAGGCGACCAATTGAATTGAGAGCGACGTAATACTTGAATTATCCCAGGTAAGATTATTATCCAGGGTCACCGGAGCGACGTACGAGCTGCTTGGAGTCCAGTTCAAGCCATCCGCCGTCAGATCCCACGAAAGAATGTCCGCCGCGGTGCCCGAATCGCCGGACGGGGCATCCAAAAGAAGGTAGCCATTGATTGAGATGCTCCCGACTCCAGGATTAAAATCATATTCATAGATCGGTCCACAGACAGCTGTGCGGCTGCTGAATAGCCATAAGCCGCAAGCAAGTAATACAACTAGTTTTGCCTTCCGCGCCACCCCGAGTGAGACATGGATAAGACAATTGGTTTTAACGGGGATTGTTACTGTTTGTTTCATAACTTCATTGTTTGTTAGTACACGGTTTCAGGATGAAATTCTCCCTATTCACGACAACTCGTGGGCCATCGCGGTTGGAGGGTGGCCGGCAGATAGGCCGAGAGCAACAAACCCATGGATTTGGCCAGCGACAGGAAACTGCCCGCATCGCTCAAAGAACACTTCAACTGTATCTTCGCTTCCGAAGCCTGTCCGGCGCCCATGAGAAACTTGGCGTAATGGCGCCGTTTGGAGGCGAAGGCCGTTTTGAAAATTTTCGCATATTTCCGACCGGCCGGTGTTTTCCTGTAAGTGTCGGCAAGAAGTTCAAATGCCCTTACCGCAAGTCTGACGCATTCCAGCCGGTTCGACGAAAGAGACCCCGGCGTCTCTCGATAGGCAACAAGCGGCGCTGCAGTATAGATAATGGACCCATAGAGTGGCAGTAAATTCATGAGACAGAAATCCTCTGCGCTGGTTAATTTCGCCGGAAACGGCTCCGCGCCCACCTGGTTAAGAACCCGCTTGGGGATGCAGCAAAAGCTCATCGAGCCAAAGGGACCGGGACAAAGATTGTATCGCTTCAGAAAATGCGCCGGCTCGATCACTTCAGAATCCCGCAACCGGTCCGGGAGCGGTCCGTTCCAGGAGTATTTGCTGGGGCCGCGAAAGGTCAAGTGACCGGTGAAACTGGCGGCAGCCCGGGGATGTTCTTCCAACTGCCGACATTGCGTTTGTAGGTACTGTGGATGCCAGACGTCGTCGGCGTCCAAAAAGGCGATGATTTCTCCCTTGGCGAGCTGGCACAGATAATTTCGCGCGTGGGCAACACCATGGTTGGATTGCCGGAAGATCGTTGCTCTGGATTGATGCGCCTGCAGATGGCGAAACGTGTCATCCGTGCTGCCGTCGTCCAGAATGAGAATTTCGTCAGGAACAACGGTCTGGGCCAGCACAGATTCGACGGCCGCATCAATGGTCGCCGCCGCGTTATAAGCAGGGATGACAACGCTGACTTTCATGCTGCTTCCGACTTCGCGTCGATTGTCTGTCGGTAGATCTGAAGGAGTTTCACGCCGGCTGCTTCCCAGGTAATCGCGGCCACTGTGGAGAGAGACGCCGTGCGCAGTTTTGCCAGCAAGGCACGGTTCTCATGTAACAAGCTCATCTGCTGTGCAAGTTTGGAAACGTCACCAGCACGGTGCACGAGCGCATTTTCGGAATCGATACAAACGGCGCCGGCGGCATCGGATACGAGCAAAACACATCCGCACCCGCGCGCTTCCGAAGTCACCAGGGCGCTGCCTTCCTCCACACTCGGCAATACAAACACATCGCTACGGCGCATCAATTCGGGCAAATCTTTGCGATAACCCAGGGTCTTCACATTGGGTTGCGCCAGTTGCGCGGCAAGCCGTTCCGCATAGCCGGGAATGAATTCTCCCGCAATCAGAAAAGTCCCTTTCCGGGAGGCTGACGATTGCAGCCACGCGTCCAAGGCGTAATGCAATCCCTTGCGCGGAGCGCAACCGCCCGCGAAGAGGAAAGTCAATCCGCCGTTGGCTGCGGTTTTTTGCGGATCGGGATAATATCGTTTATCATCAAAACCATATTGATGTCTGGCCAGTTTCCCGGACGGGAAGCCCCGTTCCCGGAACGTTTGCGCCACAAAATCCGAAGGGCACAACAAACGGTCGGCCAACTTATACTCCTGCTCCTCATGTTCCAGAACAGCCTGATTGTATGCATGCTCGTGGTTTGGCGGCATTGCCATGCCGAGCCGTTCGCATTCCTTCTGGACCACCTCGTAGGCAAACCGTGTATGCACGTTGGGCCGTTCCAAAACGGTGGGGATCCCAAGCCGGGCGGCCGTTTTCAGAGTCCGCAACGCACCCAACGGCCACATGTGAATGATATCAATCTGCCCCGCCAATTTCTCAACCCGTCGGGAAACAATGTAATCGTGCAACGCACACGCCCGCATTCGGCCGAGGAGCCGATAGGGAATCCTGAATTTTCCCCGGGCAAGTGTTGGTTGGACCTTCACGTTTTGCGGAACCGGACGGTGCAAGGCACCGGGGAACACCAGGACCTCCGTCCCCGCAGCCGCCAGGCCGTTTACCTGCTGCCACGCAGTATAACAAATCCTTTCCGCCCCCAGCTTGTGCGGAAAGCTGTAAATCACCCGGATGGTTTTGTCGTTGGAAGCCATTAACGCTTGAAGTTGAACAGCGTTCTCAACCGGCAATTGCCGGTTCAGGGGATGCGAACAATTGTGACGTTGGCTCCCCCCGGCCATAATCGGAGGTGCGCCGATCCACGAACTGCCGATGCCATAATTCCAGGACGAGGAGTGAGAAAACCTCCTTTGAATAACCGCTTTCGCGGCGGTTGACTTGAAGCAGGCGGCCGACTTCGTCTTTCTCAAAATAGCCGCGCGACCGGGCACGGTCTGAAAGCAGGATCTCTTCAATTTCGTTCTTGAACTCGTGGCGCAGCCAGGATTCATACGGCACCGGAAAACCCGCCTTCCGGCGATGGAGAACTTCCGCCGGCAACACTCCGGCAAAGGCGGCTTTCAACACCCGCTTGTTCTCGCGTCCACGTACCTTGAAATTGCACGGCAGTGAGGCTGCAAATTCCAACACTTCATGATCCAGCAGCGGCACCCGCAGTTCCAGTGAATTGGCCATGGTTATTTTGTCGGCCTTGACGAGCAGGTCGTCCGGCAACCACGTCTTGCTGTCCACGTACAACATCTGATGCAGCAGTGATTCGTCTTTGACCGGCCTCGTCAGCTGAGCGATGAATTCCGCCGGGGAAACTGCCGATGTCCGTTCCGAAAATTCACAGGTAAAGAAGGCCGGCGCCTGCCGGTTGAAGAACGACCTTGGTCCCGCAGTGCGGCTAAAGTAGTGCGTCGGCAAAGCATGTCCCAGGGCTTGTCCATAGCGTTGGAATCGTGATTCGCCGAACAGCGCGCCCAGGATACAAGCTGCCGCCCCGGCCGGTTTCGAGAAGGGACCCAAAATGGAACTCAATTGCTGTAACCGCAGCATATTCGCGTAATTTGGATAACCTGCAAAGGCTTCATCGCCGCCTTCGCCGGAAAGCAGCACTTTGACATGTTCGCGCGCCAGTTTGGAAACGTAATACAGCGCCACGGCCGGCGGTTCGCACACCGGTTCTTCCATGTGCCAGACGTAAGCAGGCAGGAAATTCCAAAAATCCTCGGGCGTGATGCTGATTTCGTGATGTTCGGCGCCAAATTGTTCCGCTGTCAACCGCGCGTAGGGTCGTTCGTCCACCACATTGCCGCCGTCGAAACCAACTGTGAAGGTTTTTACCTTCTTGTCCGTGCTCTGGACGGCAAAGCTCAGCACGGCCGATGAGTCCACTCCACCACTCAGCAACACACCCACTGGCACGTCGGCAATCATGTGGTCGCGCACGGTTGTGCCCAGCAATTCGCGAAGTTCTTCGGCGGCCTCATCAAATGATTCCACCCACCGTTCCCGGGTAAATTGCAGGTCCCAAAACCGGCTGATGGAAACTTTCCCGTCCTCCGCCACGAGATAGTGGCCGGGCAAAAGTTTCTTCACCGATTGAAAGAGCGTATTTTCGCCCGGCACATAAAAGAAGGAGAGGAACTGGCGGATGGCCGGAGCACAAACCTCGCGGGAAACAGCCGGGTCGGCAATGATGGCTTTCAATTCCGAGGCAAAGTAAAGCGCGTCTTTGGTCCGGCAATAATAGAGCGGTTTGATGCCCACGCGGTCGCGCGCCACAAACAACCGTCGCCGCTTCGCATCCCAAATGGCGAAGGCGAACATGCCGCGCAAATGTTTTACGCATTCCACACCATATTCCTCGTAGAGATGGAGGATGACTTCCGTGTCCGTGCGGGAACGGAAGAGATGGCCGCGAACCAGCAAGTCCCGCCGCAGCGATTGGAAGTTGTAAATCTCGCCGTTGAAAACAATCCAGACCGTTTCATCTTCATTGGCCATCGGCTGGCCGCCGCCGGCCACATCAATAATGGAGAGGCGGCAATGCCCCAAACCGACGTTACGGTCCAGATAAACACCCCGGCCGTCCGGCCCGCGATGGGCAATGGGCGCCAACATCGCCTCAATCCACGCCTGCTCGATCCGGTCTTCGGGATCAAAATTAAGTTTGCCGACGATGCCGCACATTTTCGTAATTTGTTTGAAGGCGCAATTTTTGCGCGCACCGCCGCTCAGACAGCTTCGGGATAGGTTTGCACCCACGATTCGAGCCCCAACCCCCAGCGCAGGATGGAAAACCATTTTCGCAGTGAACCGGACCCGTGCCGGACGACCCGGTCGCGGGAAAGCGGCAGGAGCAGAAAAATCAAAGGCAGGCGCACGACCGAGGACGCCGCCATCGCCAGACGGTAGGCCGTCGCGTGGGACAGGCCGCGATTCAGCTTCAAAAAACGGTAAACCGATTCACGCAACATGACGTTGGAAAAATTGTTTTTGGCCTGGCGCGAGCAACCGCCGCCATGATGAATGAGTCTGGTTTCCGGCGTGTGATAAACCCCGTGGCCGGCACGGGCGATTTTGAAACACAGGTCAGCGTCCTCACCGTACATGAAGTATTGTTCCGTGAACCCGCCTACAGCTTCAAAAACCTTTCGCTTTGCCATGATGCACGCCCCTGAAAGAACCTCCACCCTTTCCGTGCATGGCGGGTTCGCATGCAGCAGGTTGTTGCCCCACATTTCCCAATGCGGGAACCGCCGGCGCAGGTACTCGGAGTTGATCACCTGATTGAACACGGTGGGATAGGCCTGAACGCAGCTGGCCTGCAGCGAACCGTCGGAATTCAGCAGCTTGCAGCCGATGGCGCCGGCTTCCGGCAAAATATCCAGTTTCTCCGACAGGACGCCCATGGAATTTTCTGTCAGTTCCGTGTCCGGGTTTAGAAACCACAAATATTGCCCTTTGGCGGAACGCACCCCCAGGTTGTTGGCCCTGGCAAACCCGATGTTCTTTCCGCTCTGAATAAATCTGACGAGGGGAAACTCGCGCGCCAGCATTTCGCCGCAGCCGTCAAAGGATCCGCTGTCCACAACAATGACCTCCATCGAGACATCGCGGTTATGGGCATTCAATGACGCAAGGCATCGTCGAAGGAAATCCTTGGAGTTCCAGTTGACGATGATCACGGATAGTTCGGGCATACTCAAAATCACGCCTCGTAGGCTTTCCAGAGGCATTTTTTACCGGCCAGAGCGCGGAGTTGCTCGCCGCGCAAATACCGGATCAGCTCGCGGTCGCAGACGCGCCGCCCCGTGCGCGAAAAATACCCCGTCACAAACCCGCACCACAACGCCAGCGACGCAATGCCGTAGGGCCGCCGAAAGGAGCGACGGACACATTTGCCCAGCATGAACACGGGATGATAGCCCACGTTGTAATTGGCACGGCCATTCTTGAACCAGTTGCGCCAGCAACCATCAGCTTCACCGGTTTTGCGATGATGAATCAACGGCAACTCAGCGAAGGTGCTGGTTTTCCAGCCCAGCATGTTTGCCTTCAGCTCATCCATGGTGTCCCAACCGGTGGATTGAACCAGCCCGCCGATGGCCTCCCAGCAGGCACGCCGGTAAACTTTGGTGGCGCCACGTACGT
>DASZAB010000158.1:0-10939 GCA_035945675.1 Verrucomicrobiia bacterium
AGCTGCGCGCCTTGAACCTCACCGCCGACAATTTGCAGGGGGCGACGATCCAGAAAGGCCGCGGTTGCAGCGACTGCTCCAACACGGGTTTCCGCGGGCGCATGGGCATTTTTGAAATTTTCACCATTGATGACGAGGCGCGAAAATTGATTTACGACAAGGCGGCCTCTTCGGTTTTGCGCGCCCGCGCCCGCGAGATGGGCATGCGCACCTTGCGCGAGGACGGCATTCGCAAGGTGCTCGCCGGTCTCACGACGCCCGAGGAAGTCATCCGGGCGACCATTGGCGACGAATCGTGAGGATTCAATGCATCATCGGTCAAATAATATGAATAGGAACGGTCTGACGAGTGTGGCGGGTTTGGCCCGCTCAACCCGTTTAACGATGTAACCCTTTAACGAAGCCATGTCATACTCCATGTCCGATTTGTTGCAGTTGGTGGTGTCGGAAGGTGCGTCCGATTTGCACATCCGCGTGGGCACGCCGCCGACCATCCGGGTGCACGGCATTCTGCACCGCGTGGAAGGCCCGTCGCTCAAGCCGGAGGATTCCGAGGAATTGATGCGCAGCATCACGTCCGAGGAACACATTCAGAGCACCCGCGAACACGGCGGCGCGGACTTCGGTTTTGCCTTCGGCGACGCGGCGCGGTTCCGGGTCAGCGTCTTCAAGGAGAAGGGCAACTTCGGCCTGGTGCTCCGGCAGATTCCCAACAAGCTGCTGACCCTGGAGCAGATCGGCATTCCGCCCAGCACCACGGAATTGTTGTACAAGCCGCGCGGCCTGGTGCTGGTGACCGGGCCGACCGGTTCGGGCAAAACCACCACCCTGGCCTCCATGCTCAACGTCATTAATGAGCAGCGCGACGAGGTGCATATCATCACCATCGAAGACCCGATTGAGTATTACCATCACCATAAAAAGTCGCTGGTCACGCAGCGCGAGATCGGGGTGGACGTGCCGAACTTTGCCGAGGGGCTGCGCCGCGCCTTGCGCCAGGACCCCGACGTGATTCTGGTGGGTGAAATGCGCGACCTGGAAACCATTGAAGCGGCCATTACGGCGGCGGAAACGGGGCACCTGGTCTTCGGCACGCTGCATACGACGGGCGCGGCCAAGACGATTGACCGCATCACCAACGCCTTTCCGACCAACCAGCAGGAAATGGTGCGCATCCAGCTTTCCACCGTCATGCAGGCGGTGATTTCGCAGTTGCTGATCCCGCGGATTGACAAGCCGGGCCGCGTGGCGGTTTTTGAAGTCATGGTCAATACCCCGTCCATCGCCGCCCTCATCCGCGACAACAAAACGTTCCGCATCAACTCGGACATCCAGACCGGCGCGAAATACGGCATGGTAACGCTCGACTCGTTCCTCATGGAAAAATACCAGCAGGGCATGATTGCGCGCGAGGAAGTGATCACCAAGTCGCAGGACCCGACCACGATCCAGCAAAAATTGCAGGAATTGGAGCTGGCCCAGTCCCTGAGCGAACCGGCTCCGTCCAAACCCAAAAAATAATGCTCTCTTAAAATGGCCGAAGAAGTTTCCAGTCCGTTGCTGTCCCTCGTCAAAGAGTTGGGGTTGATTGACGACCTGCAATATGAAGAGGTGGCCGCCGAATTCAAACGCAGCGGCACGCCCGTCATCAGCCTCCTCCAGGATTTCGGGATCATGCAGATGGATGACATTCTGCAGGTGATGGCGAACTATCTGGGCACCAAAGTCATTTCCCTGCGCGAGGTCCAGTTTACGCCCGAGTTGTTAAAGACGATTCCGGCCAATGTCGCGCGCATGTATCAATGCCTGCCGATCGCCACTCACGACGGCACCGTGCAGATTGCGCTGGCCGACCCCCTGGATCCGGGGCGGCCGGACGAAATCCATTTTGCGGTCAAAAAGGACGTGCAGGTGGTGGTGGCCGACCCCGCCGACATCGAACGGGCGATTGATCAGCATTACGGCCAGGAGGAAACGGGGGACGTCTCGGCGATCCTCAAGGAATTGGGTGAGGACGCCGAAATCGCCCGCGAAGCGAGCGAAGCCGCCGACGACGCGAAGCTGGCGGAGGATCTGGCCAACCAGGCGCCCATCGTGAAATTTGTGAACCTGGTCCTGTTCCAGGCCATCCAGGACCGCGCCAGCGACATTCATTTCGAGCCGTTTGAAACCGAATTCCGCATCCGTTACCGCGTGGACGGCGCCCTCTACGAAATGTCGCCCCCGCCGAAGCACCTCGCCCTGCCGGTGATTTCGCGCATCAAGGTCATGTCCGGCCTGAACATCTCCGAACGGCGGCTGCCGCAGGACGGGCGCATCAATTTCGCGATGGGCAACCGGCAGATCGATCTGCGCGTGTCCACGCTGCCCACCCAGTTCGGCGAATCGGTCGTGTTGCGCGTGCTCGACCGCGCGGCGGTCAACCTGGACATTGAAACGCTCGGCTTCCCCAAATACGTGCATGATTATGTCACTGAGGCGATCCAGCGCCCCAACGGCATCATGATTGTCACCGGCCCGACCGGTTCCGGCAAAACCACGACGCTCTATTCCTGCCTGCGGCGCATCAACACCATCGATGCCAAACTGCTCACCGCCGAAGACCCGGTCGAATACGACATCGACGGCATCATGCAGGTGGCCATCGCCGAAGCCGTGGGCATGACGTTCGGCAAGGCGTTGCGGTCGTTCTTGCGCCAGGACCCGGACATCATCATGGTGGGGGAAATGCGCGACCTGGAAACGGCGCAGATTTCCATCCAGGCGTCGCTGACCGGTCACCTGGTCTTGAGCACGCTGCACACCAATGACGCGCCGGGGGCGGTGACGCGCCTGCTGGACATGGGCGTCGAGCCGTTTCTGATTTCCTCGACTTTGATGGCGGTGCTGGCCCAGCGGCTGGTCCGGACCATCTGCCAGAATTGCCGGACACCGTTCGAACCGACGGAGGAGCAGTTGGGCTTGTTGAACCTTTCGCCGCACGACCTGGGCGACAAGGTCTTTCACTATGGCCGCGGCTGCTCCACCTGCAACGACACCGGCTACAAGGGCCGGAAGGGCATCTTCGAGCTGCTCATCATCAGCGAGGCAATCCGGACCTTAATCAATGAACGCGCGCCGACGGTGGTGGTGCGTCAGAAAGCCGTCGAATTGGGGATGGTGACCTTGCGCGAAGACGGCTTGCGCAGCATTTTTGAAGGTGATACCACTATTGAGGAAATCGTCAAATACACTTAACGAGTGACGGGTGACGGGTGACGCAAGCCGCAAATCACGTCGCGCGGCACCCGGCACGGGTCACCAGAACAGTTATGCCGAAATATAGTTATGTCGCGCTGGATGCGCACGGCAAGGAAACCAAAGGCACGATCGAAGTCGCCAGCCAGAACGAGGCCATCGGCCGCGTCAAGGAAATGGGTTTCTTCCCGACCAAAATTGTCGAGGCCGAAAAACCGCAGGAAAAAGTCAGCCGGAAAAAAGCCAAGGCGGCGCCCCGGCCCAGTGGCGGCAAAAGGCGGGGGGGCGCGCTCGACATCCAGATCAAAATTCCCGGCTTGAGCGGCCGGGTGAAGCCGAAGGTGTTGACGACGTTCACGCGCCAGTTGGCCACGCTGGTGGACGCGGGTTTGCCGCTGCTGCGCGGTTTGCGCGTGCTCGAAAAGCAGGAACGCAACGCCACCCTCCGGGGAATTCTCAGCGAGCTGGCGCTCGCGATCGAAGGCGGCAGCACGTTTTCCGAGGCGCTCGCGCAGCATCCCAAGGTTTTCAACCGCCTCTTTGTCAACATGGTCAAAGCCGGCGAACTGGGCGGCGTGCTGGAAGTGGTGCTGAAACGGCTGGCGGAATTTTCCGAAAAGGCGCAGAAGATCAAGGGCAAGGTCAAGGCGGCGATGTTTTATCCGGTCGCCGTGCTCATCGTGGCGACGGGCATCATGATCCTGCTGCTGACGTTTGTGATCCCGAGGTTTCAGGGCGTCTTTGAAGGCATGGGCGTCAAGATGCCGAAGTTCACCCTCTTCGTGCTGGCGGTCAGCGCCGCTGTCAAGGATCACTTTTTCGTCACCTCCATCTGTGTCGCGGCCTTCGTGGCGGTGTTTATGTTGACCATCCGGACCCGGATCGGCCGGCTGGTCTGGGACAAATTCAAATTGAAAGTTCCGGTCCTGGGCCCGGTCGTCAGCAAGGTGGCCATCGCCCGCTTTACCCGCACCCTCGGCACGCTCGTCAGCAGCGGCGTGCCGATTTTGCAGGCGCTGACCATTGTCAAGGAAACCGCCGGCAATGTCATCATCGCCAACGCCGTCAGCGGGGTGCATGAGGCCGTCAAGGAAGGGGAAACCATCACCGCGCCGTTGGAAGGTTCCGGGGTTTTCCCGCCCATGGTCGTCAGCATGGTGGACGTGGGTGAACAAACCGGCGCCTTGCCGGAAATGTTGCTGCGCATCGCTGACAACTACGACGAAGAAGTGGACAATGCCGTTTCCGCCATGACTTCTTTGCTGGAGCCCATTATGATCATCTTTCTGGCGGTCATTGTGGGCAGCATCGTCATCGCCATGTTCCTGCCCTTGATTGCCATGATCAGCAACCTGTCCGGCAGCGGCGGCAGCGGCGGAGACTAATATTCATCCGGTTGGTCCAAAGCCGTTTCGCTCCGGTTCAAAAAAACCGTTGACAAAGAACAGCATCCATGCGTAAATACAATGTAAACACATTGCATGGGCGTGTTATTTACAGCTAGCTCGATATGGAGTTTGATTGGAATAATCCGCCATTTGCACCGGAAAGTTCTTTGACTCCGCTGGAAATTGAAGAGTCCTTTGAAGACCCGTTTGCGATCCGGCTGTTGCCGGACTCGCCGCGGTTTGGCGTGCAGGCGCGTTTTTTCAACCTGGGCATGTCGGCGGGCGGCATCGGCATCTTCAGCGTGTACCGGACGAACGGAAGGCTGGTGCGGGTGTTGTTGGCCCGCCCGTTCGCGCCGGAAGAACGCTTCTTTTACCAGCGGAAGATGGACCACACGCTGAATGTGGGTGACAAGTGACAAGTGACAAGTGGCAGGTGACAAGATTATGTCACGAACCGTGTCTGGCCGAATCCTGTCACTCGTCACAGGTCACAGTTATGCGAACGTTTGCCAGATGGGAAGAAGTCCCGCTCTTCGACACCGAAGAGGCCGAGGCGGACTTTTGGGCGGAGAACCGCCCGGACCTGCGCCTGATGGAGGCCGCGGTGGCCGGCAGCGCCGAATCCGCCGAGTCGGTGACCATCACGTTGCGCATGGACCCGCGGATGCTGGCGCGCATCAAACGCCTGGCGCGGTCGCGTTACTTGAATTACCAGAGCATGATCAAGCAGTGGCTCAGCGAACGAATGGAACACGAAGTGCGTGAACGATGAAAACGAACCAATGTGACAAGTGGCCGGCCTTCGCCAGGCTTCGGCCCGGCAGGCAAGTGACGAGTGGCGCGACGGACGCGGCCGGTGGCACATTTTCCTGTCACCTGCCACGTGTCACATGTCACGTTTCTGCGTTTACCCTGGTTGAACTGCTGACCGTCATTGCCGTCATTGCCGTCATTGCCGCCCTGATTTTTCCGGTGGCCAGCACGGTCAAACGGCAGGTGGATCTGCACGCCGCCCAGGCCCAGATGTCGCAGTTGGAGACCGCGCTGGAAAATTACAAATCCGCCTACGGTTTTTATCCGCCGTCCTGTCCCAATGGCCCTTTGACCAACCAATTGTACTATGAACTGGTGGGAACAACCAACATTGCCGCACCTCCCGCCAATCCCATTTATCAAGTGCTTGGCAATCCCGGTCAGCAGCTCACCGGCGGCCCGGCGGGGCAGGTGGTCCAGGCGTTCGGCGTGGGTGGTTTCATGAATTGCAGCAAACCCGGTGGCGACGAATCCGCGCAACCGGCCCGGAATTTTCTTCCGGACCTGAATACCAATCAAGTCAGCACGGTGATGATGGGTGTCACGCCGGTCAACCTGCTGGTCACTCCCCTGGGCGGGCCGGATTCAAGCTACACCCCGCTGGGGTCGGGAAACATCGGCGTGAATCCCTGGCGCTACGCCTATCCCGGGACCAACAACCCCGGCTCGTACGACTTGTGGATTCAGCTCGGCATTGCCGGAAATACCAACCTCGTCTGCAACTGGACCAAACAGGTGCAGGTCAACAACGGCGCCTTGCGCTGAGTTTTTTATGCGTAGCAATGCCAGATCAAAGTCCGGTCGCCTGGCCGTGGTCCATTTTCCAGCTTTCGGTGGGGCGAGCGTACTCGCGAGCCGCGGCCGCCGGGTTTTGATGCGCCAAGGCCGGCTCGTCAGCAGCCTCGCCCCACCCAATTTTGCCACTGGCGGCCGGTCCGGTCGCTGCCTGAAAATTGAATGGCACGACCAGGCGTGGCGGCCGCGCCTGGTGGTGCGGTTTGGGGGACGGCAGGATCCTGACTGGCGTGTCAGCGTCCTGGACTGCGGCGGCAAGCGGAGCGCGACGCCGCTTTCGGGGTGGTCGTGGCATTCTGAAACGCCCCGGCAAGCTTTCACGCTGATGATGGAATCGAAAGCGGTGTCGCCGCCACCGCACTCCCGGACGGCAAGCGCGATCCGGAATTCCTCCCGGCGCATCACTTTTCCCAACCTATGAAAACCATAAAGATAAAATGTGACGAGTGGCGGGTGACGAGTGGCGAGTTGATACTGCGAGTGCGCCCTGCTCCTTCGCGTCACGCGTCACGCGTCACGCCTGCCGCGCCGAAACGGAGTGAAGGCGGGCGTCGCGTTTCCGCCTTCACCATTGTGGAATTGCTGACGGTCATCGCCATCATTGCCATTCTGGCGGCGATGCTGTTGCCGGCTTTGTCGGGCGCCAAGATTCAGGCGCAGAAAAAACAGGCGCTGCTGCAAATGCAGGACATTGTCACGGCCATTCAGAACTATGATTCGGCCTACAGCCGCATGCCCGTTTCCAGCCTGGCGCAAAACGCGGCGTCAGCCAATGGCGGGAGTTTTACCTATGGGACCAATGGCGTGGCGAATGCCAAATTCAACCTGCTGAACCCTCCGGCCGTCACCTATAATACCAACAATTCGGAAGTCATCGCCATTTTGATGGACATCACCAACACCACGGTGACGGCCGTAAACGCCAATCACCAGAAGAATCCGCAGCAGACCGTTTTCCTGAACGCCAAGATGGTCAGCGATCCGAATCTCCCGGGCGTTGGGCCGGACCTGGTCTATCGCGATCCGTGGAAAAATCCGTACATCATCACCATCGACGTGAATGACGACAACCACTGTCTGGACGCCTTCTATCAGCAGAAGACCGTGTCGCAAAGCCCGCCGGCCAGCAGCAGCACAACGGGTTTCAATGGCCTGGTTAATTCAACCGACGCCAATGGCGCGGGAAATAATTTTGCCTTCCACGGCAACGTGATGGTCTGGTCGGCCGGGCCGGATGGAAAAGCAGATCCCGCTGTCAGCGCCAACACGGGCGTGAACAACGATAACATTCTGAGCTGGCAGAATTGATATGAGCGTCGAGCGTCGAGCGTCGGGTGTCGAGCGGGAGGCAGCCAGCGGTGTGCCCGCCCGATGCCCCTGTCCTGTCACCCGTCACCCGCCACTGGCCACCCGGCGGGCCTTTACGCTCATCGAGATGCTGGTGGTGCTGAGCATCATGGCCATCATCGCGGCGCTGGCCGTGCCGGCGCTTAAAAATTTCGGCCACGCGGATGCCATGACCGGCGCCGACCAGCAACTGCTCAACGACGTCGCGCGCGCCCGCCAACTGGCCATCAGCCAGCGCACGACCGTCTATATGATTTTCGTCCCGTCGAGTTTTTGGAACAACTATTGGAACAACATGACCCCGGCGCAACGGGCCCTGACCGCCACGACCAACCTGTGCGACAAACAACTGACCGGTTACACGTTTGCCGCTTACGGCACGGTGGGCGACCAGCCGGGGCAGCACCAATGGCACTACCTGGCCCCATGGCAGTCGCTGCCCGACGGCACGTTCATCGCCCTGCAAAAATTCAACGTATCGCCAAACTCGCCGGCGGTCTTTTATACCATTACCGATCCGCTGGGCAGCGGCCACTCCTACCGGGTTTACGGGTTCGACCTGACCAACACCATTCCGTTTCCATCGGAAACAAACTATTTCTCCCTTTATGTGCCTTATATTGCCTTCAATTATCTGGGCCAGTTGACCGATGACGGGCAGAACCTTGCCTCCCAACATGAATATATTCCGCTGGCGCGCGGCAGCGTCGTGCCGGCGGTGGACCCGGCCACCAAGACGTTTCAGCTCCGGCCGCCGCAGCTTTACGAAGTCCCGCCCGGCAACAGCACGAACGCCTACAACCTCATTGACATCGACCCGTTGACCGGCCGGGCGACGCTGCAGGAACCGAAAGTGCAATGAAGATTCGCTATCAAGTGACAGGTGACAAGTGGCAGGTGACAGGAAACGGTCGCCGACAAAATCGTGCCACGTGTCACACCTCACGTGTCACCGGATTTACCATGGTCGAGATAGCCATTTGCCTGGCCATCATCGGCATTGCCCTGGTGGCCATCATCGGCATCCTGCCCGCCGGCCTCAACGTCCAGAAAGACAATCGCCAGGAGACCTTGATTGACCAGGACGCGACCGTGTTCATCGAGAACATCCGCAACGGCGCCCGCGGGCTGGATGACCTGACCAATTACGCTTTTGTTATCAGCAATACGTGGACATCATACTCCGTTAACGGTGCAGTCATCGACCATGGAGTGAACGTTTATACCCATACAAACGCCATTGCTTACAGGGCCCCGGTTCCTTCGATGGCGCTCACCAACGGCGCGAATATTATTGGACTCCTGAGCCTGCCGGAATACACGCTGAAAAATGGCACGCCAACTTCGATTCTGGTTTACCCTGGTTATAGTAATTACGTCGTCGCCTGTGTCCGATCACTCAGCGGGCCGGCGGTGGAGAAACCGCCGCAGGACAACGACATCATTCGCGGCGATTCCTTCAGCTACAAGATGATTTGTCAAAACGTGCCGGGGGCGGTTTACACTCCCCCGCCCTGGAAGAACGGGCCATACCCGGCAGGCGCCTATGTTTCGTTACTCTGGGGCGGTCAAGTTACATACTGGCGGGCCATTGCCGCAACTGGGTCGGCTGATACCCCGGGCGTTTCCCCCTTGTGGGTTCAGGATTCCTATTCCACGCAACTGGCCGGGAATTTGCGTGAGCTGCGGCTCACGTTTCTCTGGCCGTTGCTGCCCAGCGGGGCGGTCGGCAATGGCCGGCAGACGTTCCGCACCTCCGTTGCCGGACGGTTGCTGCCCATCAACAATCCCTACGCACTTCCTTCTCCGAATGCGTTGTATTTTTTCCAGCCGCAAACGTTCACCACCGCGCCATGAGACCTGAAATCAAAGTGACGAGTGACCAGCCTTCGCCAGGCTTCGGCACGGCAGGCGAGTGGCGAGTAACGAGAATCGGCTCGCGGGCGGTTTGTCCCGTCACCCGTCACCCGCCACCCGTCACGCGTTCCGGCTTTACCCTGGTCGAGATGCTGGTGACGCTGGCGTTGCTGTCGCTCATCGTGCTGGCCTTGATGACGGTCTTCAACAGCACCCAGAAAGCCTTTCGCGCCAGCCTCACCCAGACCGACATCCTCGAATCCGGCCGCCTGGCCATGGGCCTGATCACGAGTGATCTGGAAGCCATGACGCCATCATCCAGTCCGGTCAACACCAACAATCCTCCCATCCCTCCCGCTTACTGGTATTCGCCTTACATTGCTAGCACCGATCCCTACAACACGAACAACAATTTCAATTTTTACGCGACTACCAATTTCGGCTACACGCCGTTGATACAACCGTTGACCGCCAGCAGTCAGTCACGGACCAACGTGTTGGAAAGCTTTTTCAGCCTGAGCCGTCAAAATATCGGCGGCAGCCCGACCTGGGTGGGCACGGGTTATACGGTGGTCGCGAACCGGCCACCACCGGATACGAACGACATCTATGCCCTCTACCGTTTCTATGCCACCGCGAATGTGCAAGCCGCGTTGCCGGCTTCGCTGTTCAACGCTTTCTTTTCAATCCCGCTGACCAATTCCGCGTATTGGAGCCATTTAATGGACGGCGTGGTGGACTTGACCGTGCGCGCCTACGATCCCAATGGTTTGGAAATGACGAACACCTACGAGTATAATTACAATGGCTCAACCAATACCTTCACCAATCCAAACACCTTGTTCCTGACGCACTACCTGGGCCTGGCCGGCTTCTACGCGTACAGCAACACGGTGCCCGCCTCGGTGCAAGTGGAACTGGGCGTGTTGGAAGACACCACGCTCCAGCACGCCGAAGGTTTGCCCAACGTACCTCCGGTTTACGCGCAGATGAATTATTTGGCGAGCCACGTCGGGCAGGTGCATCTGTTCCGCCAGCGCGTCGTGATCCGCAATTTTGACCTGACGGCGTACCAATGAAGCAATGAAGATCAAACCAACATTCAACATTCAACATTCAACGTCGAACTCCGAAGGAATTCGCAGTGGCAACGCTTGGTCATTCGATGTTGGGCGTTGGGAGTTGAAGGTTGAATGCTCTCCTTTTTCGCGTCACCCGTCACGTGTCACCCGTCACTCCCACGGTGTTGCCCTGATCATCACGTTGATTTTGCTGGCGGTGGTGACGTTCATGGCGCTCACGTTCCTGGCCGTCAGCCGGCGTGAACGCAACGCGGTGACCACCACCACCGATACCGCCTCGGCCCAACTGGCCGCTGACGACGCGCTGGCCGCCGCCGAGGGACAAATCGTCGCCAATACCCTCGCCACCACCAATCCCTACAACTTTGGTTTGTTGGTCTCGACCAATTACATCAATCCCAGCGGATTTTGGACCGG
>DASZAB010000159.1:0-2842 GCA_035945675.1 Verrucomicrobiia bacterium
TCGCAAACTTGATTTACCAAGCATACAATGGATATTCAAGCGTTTCCGAGGCGAGTCGGCTACCAGAGTATGAGCGAGAGCTTGGCTATGACACGCTCTCATCGTATGGTCGAGTCCTCGAAGCGATTATCCGAGACTTTCGTTCATTCCAGCAGAAGAAGCACGAAAAGCAGCGATTGGAGTATGCGCAGAATTAAACGAATCGAAAGGCCTCATACAGCGCGAGGCCGTGTGAAAAGTGTTGGCGCAAAATTGGGTAACGATCAAATTTCGGTTGAGAATCGTTTTGATGAATCGAGCAGATGGACAGGATGGTCAAAAATGAGTTTTCGCACAGCATCACGCTGGCATCTAACGGCCACTGCCGCTTGAGATATTTCGGTTGAGATATGAAATCTGGCAGTCAACGGAGCATGGTTTGGTGACGGGGATACGCGAACTTCACCAGCAACGGCGCTCCCCGAATCAAGTAAAGGGCCACAAGCACACCGGCAATCCATTTGATCAGCAGATACGCTGGCGCCGTGCTAACGGAAGCCGATTCCAGGGCATGACGAACAATGAATACGATGCCCAGAATCCCAACTATGCGAAGAAACAAGGTAAACAGTTCCTTCGAATTCATAGATGTCTTTCATTTCTCAACCTGTTTTCGCGCAGGCAAAGGTCTGTGTTCAAACATCACACGGCTGATTGGTTTCGAGCATTGCCTCTTTTCCCGTTGAGGCAAGCACTCGCTTTTGGGCTTTTTCGGTTCACCTTTTAAAGAGGAACGGCGCTGGCAACCGGGGCCTGTCAAGTTTGTTTGAAATAAAGCTGGTATTTTCCATGAGCGCCAGGGAGTGTATTCCCCACCAGCAATCAGTGACGAAACCGCATAATATTACCCCAAGAAAAATCCTGGTCGTGGACGATGAGCCTACGGTTTGTGAAACGGTGGGAATGATGCTCAAGTTCGAAGGCCATGAGGTCAAAACTGTCAACAACGCGCAGTCGGCCTTGGTGTTGTTTGAGCAGGAAAAATTCGATGTGGTGATCACGGATTATTCCATGATGCCAACCAAAGGCGATGAATTGGCGGCGGCCATCAAGGCGCGTGCGCCGGGCCAGCCGATCATCATGATCACCGCCTACGGAGAGGGGCTTCTTGTTTCAGGAAAGCCAATTAGCGGAGTGGATCGCATCGTCAACAAGCCTTTTCTGGCGGCAGACTTGCGGAAAGCCATCGCCACCCTGACGGATAATTCAACTTAAAACCCTGTCGCCCTTCCAGCCACAAGGTCCGTGGAAAAAAGCAGATTGTGTAAGCTGGATTGTGTATCCTTTCCCTTATGCAAGTCGAAAGCTTAAAAGTATTCTGTGACTTGGCGGATACGGGCAGCTTCACCAAGACCGCCCAACTCAACGGTGTCACCCAATCGGCCGTAAGCCAGCAAATCACCTCGTTGGAGCGCGTCTTCCAATCACGGCTCATGGAGCGGAGCAAAAAGAAGTTGCATCTGACCCCCGAGGGCCAAGCGCTTTATGATTATAGCAAACAGATCCTCCAGACCTATGAATTGCTGCACAGCGAGCTGCAAGAGCTAAAGGATATTATTGCGGGCACGATCCGCGTGGCGACAATTTACAGCATCGGCCTGCACGACCTGCCCCCGTACATCAAGAAATTCCTGAAGGATTATCCCACTGTCAATGTCCACGTGGAATACCGCCACGCCAACCAGGTGTATGAAGATGTACTGAGCAACGTGGTGGACCTTGGGTTGGTCGCTTATCCGGAGCGCAACGCCAGACTTGAACTTGTCCCGTTTCGGAAAGATGAATTAGTGCTCATCTGCCATCCGCAGCATCCCTTTGCCAGGCAAAAGGGGGTGAAGCTTAAGGCGCTGGCCGGCCAGAAATTCATCGGCTTTGAGCCGGACATACCCACACGCAAGGCGGTGGACAAAATTTTGCGATCTCACTGGGTAGAGGTGCGCAACGCAATGGAGTTTGACAATATCGAAACGATCAAACGGGCGGTGGAAATTGATGCCGGTGTGTCCATAGTCCCGCAGGAGACGGTAGTGCAGGAAGTCAGCCAGCAAACACTCGTCGCCGTGCCGATTGACGGCGGCCCCTTCTACCGTCCGCTCGGCGTCATTTACAAGAAGAACAAAATCCTCTCTCCGGCAATGAAACAGTTCCTGGCGATGCTCAGGGAAAGGAAGTAAGAAGACATTGAAGCCGCGTTCCGCAATGTCTTTTGCTGCATCATGACCTGACAGTCACAGGGCTTGCGGCTTCCCGGACTGCAACCCTTGAACCGGGCGTCTTCACTGAGGGATTATATCTTCGGTTTCGCTGGCAGATGTGTCCGGACTGGTTCCCGAAGATGATGTAACGGCATTTGAACCTCTGTTGTTCATTTCAAACGCCGGAAGGGTCCCATCAGCCTGGGTCGAACCTTGATTCCCGAACAGATTGGTGTCGACGGCAAGATCCAGCTCGCGAGCCCTTAACACTGGTTGGCTCCTGAGGTTCGTGAAAACTGATCAAGATCGGGGCGAAAGTCGTGCGCCATTCCCGGCAGATCGTCTTCCAGATGGCGGCAGTGGCGGTTCCACGGGAGTTGTTCCGGGCCATTCTGGCAGGGATTGGCCGGCTGAGGTTGCTCGCAGGGGCCGGCGGATGAATGAAAAGTGAAGCAACTCGCATGAAAACATCGGCCAGCACGGAAGAAGTTTCTTCAGAGGGCATGGAAAAGCGTGCGAAAAGGCACAAATGTCAAAGAGGCGCTCCCTTTGCCAGAGAAAAACGGAGTGCGGACTGAAAAAAGAACTGGAAACGGGCTTGCAAATCT
>DASZAB010000160.1:0-8367 GCA_035945675.1 Verrucomicrobiia bacterium
TCGCAAACTGGATTCAGGAAAAGAGCCGTTCCAGTGCGGAATGGCGAGTGCGGGGTGCGGAGTACGCCCCAATCTGATTTCCGTCTTCGCCAAGCTTCGTGCGACGAGCCGGCACGACCGATTGCCCCTGCGGCATTCGGAATATCGTAGCAGCCGACGTGAGTCGGCTCAAACTTCTCTCTCGCTGGAATAATGAGCGGACTGACGTCCGCTACTACGTCTGGATTGGTCATTGCTCCGCTGCAAAGCGCCAGAGGGCTGGCGCACTCCAAGACGCTTCGCGTTCACCAAGCCGCTTTGAATTTCCGCCAGGTTTGGGACTGGGGCGGCCCTCCGCCGCTTTTCCCCGGCACCATCTCGCAATCCGTGTTCATCCGTGCCCGTCCGTGGTTAAAATCAGCTTTCTGCAAACCCTTCCGCCATGGCGACGGCTTTGCGCATGGCCATGGATTTATTCACGGTTTCCTGAAATTCGCCTTCGGGCGTGGAATCGTTCACCCAGCCGCCACCGGCCTGCACATAGGCTTTGCCATCCTTGATGAGGGCGGTGCGGAGGGTGATGCACGTGTCAAGATTGCCATTGAAAGAGAAATAGCCGACACAGCCCGCATAGGGCCCGCGGGCGGTCTGCTCGAGTTCGGCAATGATCTGCATCGCGCGGATTTTCGGCGCGCCACTGACCGTTCCTGCCGGAAACGTCGCGCGCATCAAGTCGTAAGGCGTCCTGCCGGCGGAAAGAGTCCCCTCGACTTGTGAGACGATGTGCATGACGTGGCTGTAACGCTCAATGACCATCAACTCTTTTACCTGCACGCTGCCGAAATCACAAACGCGCCCGATGTCGTTTCGCGCCAAATCCACCAGCATGACGTGCTCGGCGCGTTCCTTCGGGTCGGCGAGCAATTCCTTTTCCAGGGCTGAATCCTCTTCGTCGCTTTTGCCGCGGCGCCGTGTTCCGGCAATGGGACGAATCTCAACCTTGCCGTCCTCACAACGCACGTGAATTTCCGGCGACGCACCGACCAAAGAAAAACCACCCAATTCCAACAAGAACATGTAGGGTGACGGGTTGATGGAGCGCACGGCGCGGTAGATGTCCAGGGGCGACGCTTCGACCGGGGCGGAAAACCGCTGCGAACCGACGACCTGAATGATGTCGCCGGCGGTGATGTATTCCTTGGACTTCAGGACGTTCGCGGAAAATTTTTCCTTCGTCTGGTTGGATTCAAACGGAATCATCGGCACATCGTCCGGCACCGTCACCGGATGGTGTTCGCTTGGCTGTTCGAGCAATGATATGATTCGGTCAATCTCGCTCGTCGCGTTTTCGTAGGCGTCCGCCGGGCCGGCCGCGTCGTCGAGAATCGCGTTAACCAGAATGGTAATGGTCTGCGCCACACGGTCAAAAATCAGCAATTGGTCGGCGATGAGGAAAACCATCGTCGGCGTGCCCAATTCGTCCTGGGGCGGGCGCGGCACCACCGGCTCGACGTCGTGAATGAATTCGTAGCCGATGAAGCCAACCGCGCCGCCCGTGAACCGCGGCAGGCCGGGCAGCGTCACGGGCCGGTACCTTTTCATCACGCGCTCGATGACGACAAGGCCATCACGAACTGTTTCCCCCTCACCCGGCCGGTCGGCCACCCTCTCTCCCGTTGGCGGGGGGGAGGGCTGGGGCGAGGGGGCGACAATAAATCTGTCGACGACCTTGCCGTTTTCGATGACGTCAACGCGGTCGCCGGTTTGCTGGACGACGGCACGGGGGTTGCAACCGACAAAGGAGTAGCGGCCCAAATGTTCGCCGCCTTCGACAGACTCAAACAAAAAAGATTCGCCCTGGCCGCGAATTTTCCGGTACGCCGACAGCGGCGTTTCAATGTCGGCCAGCAGCCGGCGCGTGACCGGGATCAGGTTTCCCTGCCCGGCCAATTTCAAGAATTCTTCAAGCGTTGGCGAGTACATGCGCCAACAGCTTAAACAATCTGGTCGGGCGGGCGCGAGCACGTTTCGACGGCCAGCGCCTCGGCGTCCGGCGGTTGATGGGGGAACGCCTGCAACCGGCGTGCTTCACGTTTGGTGGCCTGGTGGATGCGCCAGATGGCCAGCATGGAGTAAAAGGCCACGGCGATGGCATAAGCCACCATGCCCATGCCGATGGCGAACGGCACCTCCAACGGCTTGCTGAAGAGAATCAGCGCGGCGCCGACAACCGCGGTCAGCAGGGTATTGCCGGCGAGGCAAAAGAGGTGAAGGGTAACCCGGGTCTCCCGGACGCGTTGGACATGCCATTCGCGGTAGGCATCCTCACCGAGCGAGCGCATGAGCCAGGCGGATTGGAAATTGCGCGCGGCCACCAGCACGCTGGCGGTGGCGACGACGATGGCCGACAGCGGCCACATGGCCAGGACCGATACCAGCACCGCGTTCAACAGCAATCCCCACTTCCAGCCCAGCTTTTTGGCAAAGGGATTGCCCTCGAGCGCCAGGTTAGGCGTGGCGATCCACGTGCTGAGAAAATCCATGCCGCGCCCGAAGACCAGCAATCCGAGCATCAAAAGATACTGGCGGCTGTCAAATGGAACCGTGATTTCCATCATTTCTTTCCGTAAATCTGTTCCGGCGTTTCGAGTCGGGCCTCCGTTATTCTAACCGATTTCCCGTTTTTTTCCACCGAACGGAAAAAACAGGATTGGTAGCCTTCGTGGCAGGCCGCGCCGGTCTGCTCAACCTGGATGAGCAGCACGTCGCCGTCGCAGTCGAACGCGATATCCTTGACGTTCTGCACATGGCCGCTGGTTTCGCCTTTCATCCAGAATTTCCGGCGGGAACGGCTCCAGAAATGCGTCCGGCCGCTTTCAATGGTTTTTTCCAGTGAGGCGCGATTCATCCACGCCATCATCAGCACACGACCGGTTTGCTGTTCCTGAATGATGGCGGGAATCAGACCCTGGGCGTCGAATTTCAGATTGTCGTAAAAATCCATGTGTTGACTACTCTAGCACAAATCGGCCGGGACAAAAGTTGAATCTAAAGCGCGCTCAAGACTGTGACCCATGAGACGCCGGCGGAGGATCCGGCGCGATATTCGTCATGCTGCCAACAATCTTCGGAGAAAAGCCGGGCGAATTGGCGAGGGCGGGCACACCATTGGTGAGCACCCGCAATTAGTTGGTTGGGAGGGCGATTGCATTCGTGACCGCGGGCGAAGTGTTTGTCCGCGTAGAAACATCGTTTGCCGGAAAACCCGGTGCATTGGTTGAATCGTCGGCGCCGACGGGATTCGTCGCCTGGTTTTCCCGCCAGGAGATGGCATTTTCGAGGGTGTGTTTGAGGCTGGCATAGGTCTCATTAGTCACCGTGTTAAGTTGCGCCCGGGCTTCAGCGTAGCGCCCGGCCAGCATTTTAACCCGGGCGAGGTGAATATAAACGCCCTCGCGTTCGACGTCATTGTGAGCGACCTGAAGCGCATTGGTCCAGGCGACCAGCGCGTCATTGGTGCGGAGGGGGCGGATACCGTAGTAGCTCTCCGCGTAGTCGGTTATGAGCGGGAAATCATCCGGATCGAGTTGCACGGCTTTGCGATAGAGGGCGAGGGACTTGTCGAAGACCTGTTGCTCGTCAATGTGGTAGAAGGACTTTGCATCCGTGCGGTAAAGATAAACCATGGTGGCGAGATTCTGATAATAAACCGGCTCGCCAGGGTCCAGCTCGATGGCTTTGGCAAAGTACACAAAAGCGTTGGTGATGGGGCCGTTTTCGCCGTAGTAATTGCCGAGATTGTTCCAGGCCGCCGGATCTTTGGGATCCAGCTCCCGGGCCTTTTCGTTTTGGGCCTTCGCAGCTTCCTCGTCACCAATGTTGTTCAAAAAGCTGGCGTAGGCCAGGTGCCCGCGGACAAAATCCGGGTAACGGCGCAAAAAATCCTCGTAGCGTTTGCGGACAATATCCAGCCGGGCCATGATGCGTTTGTTGAGTTCTGCCTTGGTTTCGCCCCCGCCTTTGGCGGCGAAGGCATTATTGTCCTGAATCCATTTGTCCACCTCGGCCATGGCCGCATCGTCTTCGGACATCAACCGGTCGAGTTCCTTCTCTGCCGGGTCATTCGGGTTGGGAATGTTGACCGAGACGCCGGCATTTTGCTGGATCAAATTGCTGACGGCCTGCGGCTGATTCGTCGCCAGCAACGCACCCACCAGGCCGATGAGAAGTTGGTTCATATCGGTAACGTAAGCTTGATGAGGCGATGAGTCGAGACGGAAGGAAGACGCGAAATCAGCCGGCAGGAGGCCGGACAACACGACGCCGGCTCGTTCTACTCCGTGACGACGCGATAAAAGCGGATGGTGCCATGACTGGTTACGAGGCCCTCATGTACGTTCATCGGATATTCCGCGGGCGGTTGCCAGGTCCTGACGATTTCCCCGAGCATATTCATTTCGATGAACTCGTTCGACGGCGGTGTCAGTTGCAGGAACAAATCGCCGTTGTCCAGCTGTCGCACATCCGCATAGGGAGCGCCCGACATCGGAACCGGACTATACCAGACCACATTCCCGGCATTGTCCAGGACGGCGATAGAGTCGTTAAGACGGGAATAAGCGTGGTCAATGACGAGCAACATATATCCCGGTTCCATGTGATCCGGTTCGCTGGTTCGGACGTTGATAGTCGGGAAATTTGCCGGCAGCGGAGCGGTGACGAACGTTAACAACTCCGGGGCCGTTTTCCGCCTAATTCACCAAGGCAATCCAGACCAGCAATCCGGCCAACGAGGCCAACGTCACCGGAATGCCCAGCCGGGCAAAGTCCCGGAAGGAAATTTTGATGCCCAGCGCGCGGGCCTGTTGAACCACGATAATGTTGGAAACGCTGCCAATGATGATAAGGCTGCCGCCAAAGCTGTTGGCCAGTGCCAGAATGTAAGCCGTGGCCGGCTGTGAGAGGTTGACTACTTTTAGCAGCAACATCACCGTCGCCGAGTTGTTGATCAGGTTGGACAATCCGGCGGTCGTCAGGGCGAGGGTGGCGGGTGCATTGATATTAAAACCGCCGTGCGCCAGCCATTGCACGGCTTGATCGCCGCAACCGGTGGACTCAAAAGCGCCGGTAACCACGAATAATCCCATGAACAGGACCAGAATCGGCCATTCCACCAAACCCAGCAACTCATCGGTGCGAAACCGGGTGCTCGCCAGATGAATTCCGGCGGCAGCCAGGGCGATAATTTCCTTGGGCAATGGCGAGAAGAACAAGCCGATGACAGTGGCCAGAATGATCAATCCTTTAATCGTATGCGGCTTGTTAAATGGACGGGATGATTCGTTTGATTTGCCAGGAACGGACCCGGCGGACTGGAGTATTTTCTGCGACAAACTCCAGATGATGCCGTAAGCGGCGGCCATGGCCAAAATGACCGGGACAGCGCTCCACAGGAGATAATGGCCGAAGCTCAAGTGCGCAACCTGTCCAATCATCATATCCTGCGGATTACCAATGAGCGTTGCCGCCGCGCCGATGTTGCTGGCGATGGCCAGGGCAATTAAAAATGGAATGGGGTTGAGTTGTTTGCGCAACAGAGCAGTGCCGACAATGGGCGCAAAAACGTAGCAAACGATATCGTGATTCAGAACAGCGGAAAGACCGCCGGTGACCAGCATCAAAACCAGCAGGAACCGCGCCGGATGTCCGAGTCGCGCGGAAATACCGCCGGCGACGAGGTCGTAAAAACCCGACAATCGGAGTTGCGCCGAAATGACAAAAAATCCGAACAACAAAAAAATGGTCGGCCAGTTGATGTAGGCAACGACCTGGGCGGTGCCAATATCACCGAAAATCATCATGGCGATGGCGCCCAGCAAAGCGATGCCGACGCGATTGAGTTTCAAGCCGGGTACGTGTCCCATGGCAATCCCGAGGTAAGTGATGACAAAAATCGCCAAAATGACGGATTCCCGGGGAAGATCGGCGGGCACCGTGGCAATCAAGCTGGTCATGGCGGGCTGTCTGGTTTTTATTTTGCGAGAAATTTGCGGATGGATTGCAATTCCCGGCGGTGCGTCTGGCTGGGTTCGGGATAGCTCAGCTTCAGCGATTTCAAGGTATCGAGGGTGATTTGCGAAATAATGAGCCGGGCATTTTCCTTGTCGTCGGCTGGGACAATATACCACGGCGCATGGTTGGTACTGGTCGCACCGAGGCAATCTTCGTAAGCCTGCATGTAGTCCTTCCAGAATTTTCGTTCGGCGAGGTCCGCCTGACTGAATTTCCAGTTTTTCTCCGGATCGGCAATACGTTCGAGAAACCGCCGGCGTTGTTCATCCTTGGACAAATGCAGGAAAAATTTAACGACCCGCGTGCCATTGCGATACAGATGCCTCTCCAGATCCAGAATGGAGCGATACCGCCTTTCCCAAATCGTTTTCCCCTTGAGCAATTCCTCCGGAATTGGCTGGGCGCGGAGAATTTCCGGATGCACGCGCACGATCAGCACTTCCTCATAATAGGAACGGTTGAAAATGCCGATACGCCCGCGTTCCGGCAGGCGGCAGGTGGTGCGCCAAAGAAAGTCGTGTTCCAGGTCCTCGGGGCTGGGGTGTTTGAAGCTGAAAACCTCGCAGCCCTGCGGATTGACGCCGGACATGACGTGGTTGATGGCACCATCCTTGCCGGCGGCGTCCATCGCCTGAAAAATCAGCAGCACCGCGTAGTGGTTGTCGGCGTAAAGCAGGCCTTGCCGCCGGCTCAATTCCTTTGTGTGTTCGGCGAGGATTCCTTGATAATGCTCCTTGGAATGGTAAAAGGGTTTTACCTTCGTCGGCCATTTTTTAAGCTTGACCTTTTCACCTTCGCAGACCCGGAATGTCTCCGATTTAATCTTCATAGCGCCACCTAAAATGGCGCGGCCAACAACCACGCGGCAAGCGCCATTTTTCACCGCCAACACTGTTCCGCGAATCTGTGGGTTCTTTACCGCGCTGGCATCATGAATCCGCCACGCCGCTGATTGCGGGATTCTTTGTTAAGGTGCAGTCACGCGGCACTGACCTTGTGCAGGGACAAGTGTCTGGTGACGTTGACGCCAATATCACCGGCGCCAGCCGCCACCGCGATGGTCTGCGCCTAACGATGCCAATGACCTCCGCCTCCCCCTCCGCCTCCACCTCCGCCTCTGCCTTGAGGTCCGCCTTGAGGTCCGCCTTGATAATGATATGCTCCACCCCAATGGCCGCTGGGAGCTGCTCCCTCCGGATGCCCGCCTTGATTTTGATAGTGCCAGCCTCCACCCCAATCCTGATCGTGGCCATACCATTCCCCGCCCCACCAGCCCCAGCCCCAACCCCAAGCCGGGTACCAACCCCACCCGTACCAGCCCGGATAATATCCGTACCAGTATCCGTACGGATAGTCAGAGTACCCATCGTAGTAATACCTCCGCTCGACCGGCCAGAGGTGGATTTGGCTAACGGTCACTACCGGGTAAGTGTATTTGGCGTTCTGCACGGGCTCGCTTTCCAATCCGGCAACGGCGCCGGCCACTGTCACCAGCCGGCCCGGCTGGTAAACCTCCGGGTCCAGGAATTCCTTGCTGCTGGCGATAAAGCGCCCGGAAGTGTTGGCATACTCCAACGGTCTGCCATCACCGCCCAGCGGCAGTTCCAGGACGTAAAGTGCGGTGCGGTTCGCGTCGTTGACGGTTTTGATGATTCTGCCGCCCCAGATGACGACGGTTCCCTGGCAGGCGCCGGGATCCGCCTTCACTTGTGCCAGGGTCAGCGGTTGGGCCTGGTCCTGGAGGTTTCTGGCAATGGGATAAGTCACACAACCCGTGACCAGCACTGGGATCAATCCCAGCAGCAATATGCATTTTCCCAGACGAATTTTCATTTTAAGCCCTTTCTCCGGCGCCGTTTTGTTGTGAACCTTCTGGTGAAGCTGTTTCTTGATTGCCGCAACGGCATTGGCAATTTCATGCTCGCATTGAACTTTTGACAAGCGGAAACGCCAACCCGTTGAATCATGGTCCCCGATCAACTGGCGGCGCATCGGGTCGAATCTGCCAAAATGACGGCCCGGTCTGTTGGATGTCAGTCCCAAAGACTGCCCGGGCGGCGCACACCACGCCACCCGGCCGTCTGTCTTCAGCGGTTCCTCGCTGTCCCCACTTTCACCTCCTTGTCGACCACCTCCTTCCTTTCCCCTCTTCCACTCCCCACCATCTCCTTTGTTACTCCCCGCTTTTTCGGCCGGGCCGGCAGGCAACTGCCGCGCTCTCGAGCAACTCGCCGGCGTCCGGCCCCCGCCCAAAATCAAGGCTCGATCACGTCGCCTCGGGGCTGGCGCCGGGAGCGCCGGCTTGAAACTCCGTGC
>DASZAB010000161.1:0-4761 GCA_035945675.1 Verrucomicrobiia bacterium
CAGTGGGCGGATTACCTGGAAAACTATGGATTGGATCCCGAAAACCAGCTTTGCACGGACGACTTCATGGGGCATCTGGCGCACAACGCGAATCTGTCCGTGAAGGCCATTGTGGCCTTGGCCGCCTACGGCGATCTTTGCCGGATGCGGGGGGACGAAGCGACAGCCGGGAAATTTATGAAACTGGCCAAGGCCGACGCCCAACACTGGATAAAGGTGGCCGCCGAGGATAATCATTACCGCCTCGCTTTCGACAAACCCGGCACTTGGAGCCAGACCTACAATCTGGTTTGGGACCGGATTTTGGGCCTGAACGTGTTTCCACCGGTGGTGGCGCAGAAGGAAGTGGCGTTTTACAAGACGGTGATGCAGCGCTACGGCTTGCCGCTGGATTCGCGCACCCACCTGACCAAGACCGACTGGTCCATTTGGAGCGCCACGCTGGCCGACAACCCGGCTGACTTTGAGGCGTTCATCACGCCGATTTATGATTATTTGAACCAGACCACGCTCCGGCTGCCGCTGATGGACTCGTATCAAACTGACCGATTGGGCGGTGGCTGGGGTCCGCTTTTTTACGCCCGCCCCGTGGTGGGCGGATTATTTATCAAGATGCTGACGGACGATGGGATTTGGAAAAAATGGAGCGGCGGCGACCGGCAAAACCCGGGTCCCTGGGCGCCACTGCCGAAACCGCCCAAAATCACTGTGATTGTCCCGGCTGCGGACACCAGGCCGGCGCTGTGGAGTTACACGACCCGAAAGCCGGCGGCGGATTGGATGAAGCCGGGGTTTGATGATTCGTCATGGAAACATGGGGAGAGCGGCTTTGGCACGGCTGGCACTCCGGGGGCGGTTATCGGCACAACCTGGCGCACGGATGACATCTGGCTGCGGCGGGAAATTGATTTGCCCGTGAAAAAATACGATGACACGCAGGCTTGGCTTCACCACGACGAGGATGTCGAAGTCTATATCAACGGTGTGCTCGCCCTCAAGACCAATGGTTTTATCACCCACTATGAAACGTTCCCTTTGACGCCTCAGGGCGACGCTGCGCTGAAACCGGGTAAAAATGTGATTGCCATCCACTGCCGTCAGACCGTCGGCGGGCAGTACGTGGATTTCGGCCTGGTGGATGTTCAACCGGATTAAACTCGTGTGAGAGTTTTGATCAAGGCCGCTGCGGCGTTCGCTTTTGCAGAATTGACCTGTTTTTCGTCGCCGGCCGGCGCATTGGGGTTTCCGTCCGCTGCCAATCTTCCGCCCACAGCCATCGTGACCAACCGCCCGCCGCTGCTGCCCACCCCCTTTGTCGCCCTCCCGTTGGGCAGCGTGCGTCCGCAGGGCTGGCTGCGGATTCAATGCGAACTGCAGCGCGACGGAATCACCGGCCACGCCGAGGAGCTTTACCCCAACGATCTCGGAACGAACAGCGCCTGGCTGGGTGGCACCGGCGAAAATTGGGAGCGCGGCCCTTATTACGTCCGGGGGCTGGTGGCTTTGGCTTACACTTTGAACGACGCCGGTCTCAAAGAGAAAGCGCAAAAATGGATGGATTGGTTGCTCGACCATCAATGGTCGGATGGTTACCTCGGACCGGCGGCGAATAACGATTGGTGGCCGCGGATTCTGGCAACGGACACCCTGAAGGACTACTATGAGGCCACCGCCGATCCGCGCGTGCCCACCGTCCTGGACAATTACTTTCATTACCTGCTCGCCAATCTGCCGGCCCGCCCGCTGAACGATTGGGCGAAAGCGCGTGCCGGCGATGAGATGGCCGTGGCGCTCTGGCTCTATAACCGGAACGGGGACACCAATCTGCTGGCGCTCGTCAAATTGCTGCGCCGGCAGGCTTACGATTGGCCCGGCATTTTCACCAGCAACCGCTTTGATCTTTACGGCACGGATTTCCAGCCCAAACACAATGTCAACGTGGAAGAGGCGCTCAAATTGCCTGCGGTGTATTACCAGCTTTCCCGGCGATCCGGTGACCGCGACGCCATCACGCTCGGCCTTGACCATCTCATGCGCGAAAACGCGCTGTCGTTTGGCATCAACAGCGGCACGGAATTTCTGGCCGGCGATTCGAGCATCCAGGGCGTGGAATTTTGTGCCATCGTCGAAGCCATGCTGAGCCTCGAAACCGCCGCGCGGATCACGGGCGACCCGCTGCTCGCCGACCGCCTGGAAACCATCGCCTTCAACGCGCTGCCCGCCGCCACCGCCCACGACCTCAAAGGCCTCCAGTATTACACGCTGGCGAACAACGTGATCGCGATTTATGGCGGCCACGGCTTCAACCAGGACTACGCCAACGGCACGCTGCCCGGCCCCGATTCCGGCTATCCTTGCTGCCGCTTTGATTTTCAGATGGGCTGGCCGAAGTTTGTCCAGAACTCATGGGCGGCCACGGCGGACGGCGGATTGGCGGTGATCGCGTATGCCCCAACCGTGGTGAACGCGATGGCCGGAGGCCAACAGGTCCAGGTCACCGAAGACACCGGATATCCCTTTGCAGAACAGGTCCGGCTGCACATTTCCCTCGGCAACGCCATGGTGTTTCCGCTGGTGCTCCGGATCCCCGGCTGGTGCCGCAACGCCACCATTACCGTCAATGGCCGGATCCAATCCGGTGTTACGCCCGGCTCGTTCTTCCGGATCCAGCGCCGGTGGAACAACGGCGACACCGTGGCAGCCCGTCTGCCGATGCCCGTTCAGACGCTCACCGGGCCGAGCCGGGCCGTGGCCATCAATCGTGGGCCGCTGGTTTATTCGTTGCGCATCGGCGAAGACTGGACGGTCCGCACGCCCGATCCGTTGGGGATGGGTTTCAATGAATATCAAGTGACCCCGACGACGCCCTGGAATTATGCGCTGCAATTGAATCCAATCAATCCCGCCGCGTCACTGACGTTCACCAATTATGGTATGCCGACAAACCCGTTTGATCCGGCCGAGCCGTCGGTCGCCTTGCTGGCCCATGCGCGGCAAGTGCCGCAGTGGACCGTCGGCTGGCGCGGCACCCAGGCCTTCGAGCCGCCCGTCAGCCCGGTGGCCTCGAGCAATCCCCTGGAGCAGGTAACTCTCGTGCCGTTCGGTTCGCAGCATCTGCGGGTAAGCTGGTTTCCGTATCTGGGAACTCCGGCGCCGACCGCTGGTTCCTTCACGGAGCGTTTCGATCCGACCTGGTGCCGGCGTTGGACAACCTTCGGCGGCAACTGGCTGGCGCGCAACGATGCCTTGGGCACGGTGCCGGCCTCCGCCAACGGCGCCAAGGCGGTGGCGATGGCGACCGCATTCACCAATTTCACTTATGAAGGCGATGTCTCGGTCGGGCCGGCCGGGAATGCCGGCTTGATTTTCCGCGTCAGCAAGCCGGACATCGGAGCCGACGCGTACTGTGGTTACTATGCCGGCATCAGCGCCCAGAGCGGTCAACTGGAGTTCGGGTACGCCAGCAACCGCTGGTACTCGGTCACCAACCTGCCCATGCCCATTGTGGCGAATACATTTTATCATTTGAAGGTTCAAGCCGTCGGTTCACGAATACGCATTTATGTCGCGGACACAAACCAGCCCGTCCTGGATTTGCGGGACGGCACGTTCACCCGCGGCATGATCGGGGTGCGCGACTATTGCGCGGATGGCAACCAGTCGCTTTCCAGTTTCTCCCACCTCGCAGTGGCTGAGTTTTCAGCCGGGGCAGACGGGTTGAATCATTGATTATGAGAAACGGATTTCCCGTGCTTCTGTTGTGCCTGGCCGGCATGATGTGTTGTCAAGGCACGGTCCTGCCCGGCGACGATTTTAATGCCGACACTGCCTCTGCCGTTTCCGCGCTTCAACCCTGGTACAACAGCAGCGGCTTGTGGAACACCACCGGCTGGTGGAATGCAGCCAATTGCGTGGACGCCCTGGAGTACGACATCGTCGCCAACCACGACACGAATTATCTGGCGACGCTCCAGAACACGTTCACCCTTAATTCGGGCGGCAATTTTCTTAATGGCTCCTATGATGACGAGGGGTGGTGGGCCGAGGCCTGGATTCGCGCCTACGATTTGACCGGCAACGTGACCTACCTGAACATGGCCAAAACCATTTTTGCCGACATGACGACTGCCTGGGACAACCATTGCAGCGGCGGGCTCTGGTGGAGCTCGGCGCGCACTTACAAAAACGCGATTCCCAACGAACTGTTCCAGCTGGTGGCCATCCGGCTGCATCAGCGCACGCCGGGCGACGGCGGAACCGGGAGCTATTTTTACTGGGCTACCAACGAGTGGAACTGGTTCCTGAACAGCGGCATGATCAACGCTCAAAACCTGATCAATGATGGCTTGACCACCAATTGCCTGAACAACGGCCAGACCACCTGGACGTACAATCAAGGCGTCATTCTCGGCGGCCTGACTGAATTGTACAAAGTCACCGGCAATACCAATTATCTGGTTGAGGCCGAGACCATCGCCAACGCCGCCCTCGCCAGCCTCACTTCCGCCAACGGGGTGCTGGTGGAACCCTGCAACTGCAGCGGCCCCGATGTCCCCGAGTTCAAAGGGATTTTCGCCCGCAACCTGGCCTGCCTCTATGATGAGGACCACAAGGCGGCCTATTTCAATTTTCTGTTTACCAATGCCCAATCGGTCTGGTTCAGTGACCGCAATGCATCCAACCAACTCGGGATGCTCTGGACCGGGCCGTTTGACACTGCCGATGCCGCCCGGCAAAGCTCGGCGATCATGGCAGTCAGCG
>DASZAB010000162.1:0-58457 GCA_035945675.1 Verrucomicrobiia bacterium
TCCTGGTACACAATCCCGATCTGCCGCCGGAACGTGTCCAGGTCGAGGTCCCGCAAATCCTGTCCGTCCGCCAGAATCCGCCCGTTTTGTGGATCATAAAACCGCGGAGCCAATCCCAGCAACGTGCTCTTGCCCGCGCCCGTCATGCCGAAAATGCCGATGATTTGCCCCGGCTTCGCCTCGAAGGACACGTCCGTCAGCACCGGTTTGTCCGGGTGATAACCGAAGGTCACTTTTTCGAAAATCATCCGGCCCGTGAGCGGTCCCGGGGCAATGGCGTCGGGCTTGTTTTGCACGTCGAGCGGCGTGTCCATCACCTCAAACACCCGCCGCGCCGCGGCCAGGCTTTGCTGCACCGAGTTGGCGATGGTGGAAATGGTCGCCACCTGTCCGGTGAATTGCTGGAGCAAGCCGGCGAACACCACCAGTCCGCTGCCCAGCGGAATTTGGCCCTGCACATACAGCCAGCCGCCGTAGGCGAACAAAATCACCAGGCTCAACTGCGACAGCATCTGCGTGCCCGGCGTGAACACGGACAAATCGTGGAAAATTTTCCGCTGCTGAGACGACACCAGATCGTTCGCCTCCTCAAACCGCCGGACCTGGTGCGGTTCGGCGGCGAAACCTTTCACCGTCTGCATCCCGCGCACGCTTTCGCTGAACAACAACACCATGTGGTCGGAGAGTTCACGGTTGCGCAGATAGCCGGGCCGCAACCGGGCGGAATAAAAATGCGCCAGCCACCACAGCGGCAGCGACACGCACAGGCACGCCAGCGTCAGCGCCGGCTGAATCCGCCACATGAAAACCGCGTAGGCCGCCAGCGTCAGAATCATGGTCGCGCCCTGCAACAGCACCCCGTCCACGAACAGCCGCGTGTTCTGCACGTCGCCCGTCACCCGGTTGAAAATCGAGTTGGAACCGTGAACGTCGAAGAAACTGAAGCTCAGGCGTTGCAGTTTGGCGTAAAGCTGCGCGCGCAGTTCCGGCACGATTTCCCCCTGCGTCAACCGCGCGGTGACCATGTTGTAGGCGTAGGTGAGCGCCGCCCGCAACAACGCCTGGGCCACAATGGCCAGCGACAACGCCGTGACAATCCGCAGCGGGGTCCAGCCCGCCGGCGGGTGCCAGCCGAACGGATAGACCGGCAGCGGCAGCGACGCATCGAGCGCGTGCCGGATGACGTCAATCACCACGCCCAACAACTTGAGTCCCACGATCCCGAGCAGCAGCAACACGACGCTCAACACCAGCGACCACAGGCAATCCTGGCGAAACCGCCACGCCAGGGCCAACAGCCGGCGAACGAGTTCCCGTGTGGGATAGCGTTCGTCGGCCGACGCGTGGTTGACGGTTTCAGGCATTTTCAGAACCACAAAAATGCCGCAGCTCGCACCCGCAATCGAATCAAAAACGACAATTGGGAGGGCAGCCAAAACGCAGAGGACGCCAAGGTTTCAAATTTTTTTCCTTACCTTTGTGTTCCTGGCGCCCAGGGGGGGGTTCCATCAAAGTCCGCGAGGTAATCAATGGTGGAATAAATAGAACAAGGTGAAACCTACATCCGAGTAAAGATGCGCCAGGATGACCGGAGCAATGCGATTGGTTTTGGCGTAGTAGATTGAAAAAATCAAAAACGTTGCGCCATGAGCGAGCGCGACAGGGGCGCCTTGATAAAAATGATAACTCGTCTGCAATACAGTGCTAAGCAGCACGGCTTTCGTCATGCTGTTTGTAAGTTGCCTGATTTCGGTCATCATATAGGCCCTCACAATCAGTTCTTCAAAAAATGGGTTCAGGAACTGAAGCAGAATCGCCGTGAAAGCGACATGGTTGCCAAACAAATAATAACCCACGTGGCCGGTGGCGGTGGTCGTGTCGACTGAAGACAACCCGGTAAAATCGAACACAAAAAAAACAGCATAGAAGCCGGCCGAGCCGGCCAGCTTGAGTGGCAGGGACCAACCTGCATCGGCCCATGTCCAAGACAACCCCAGGTCATAAAAAGTTCTTCCACGGCGCCGGAGCACATACCAAAGCAATCCCAGGCATAATCCCTCACGCAAATTCCCGATCATCCAACTGAATTCCGACCTGCTCGGACTGCTAAAGACATGGCCGGATACCTCATATAATGAACTGAGAATGCTGCTGCCGAACGCTATTCCGCAAACCAGGACCAGTTCGATGATACGCATCTGTCGGTCGGTCAGAACCGCTGGGCACGGTGGCGGTGCGGGAGCCTCGGACAACGGAGTCGGCGGTGGCAGCGGTGACGGTTCACCGCCTTCGAGAGGCTGATCATCCATCAAACACCGTACGGCATCGTCGGGATATTCCTTGCCGCAATAGGGGCATGTTTTCATATCGCGCGCAGTTGTGCGTGGTCGGACAAGCCGCGGTAATGCGGCGAACTGTAATGGCCATCGGCAAACTGGCAAGCGCCGAATAATGCCACTGATCATGGAATCGATGAAACCGCGAACCGCGCTGAATAAACGAACATTATTTAAAAGGTCTTTGTGGTTAAAACCTCGGTGCTCTTTGCGGCTTGACGGTTAAAATACGGGCAATAAGCCGGACTTGATACCACTGCCGTTCTCGAATGCGTTGTCGGGAAGATCCGCCGTCAAAACCCGGAGCTGGCTTACGGTTTTTGCAGCCGATAGAAGACGGTATCGGCCGGCGAACTGACATTGATGGAGACGGTGGTTCCGTTGGTCTGGTATTGCGAGACCGGGACCTGGCTCCAGACTGGCGAACCACCGGTTATAGATGAACTGCTTTGCAGCAGCCAGCCCGGCGGCGAGGTCGGCCAGGACACCGTCAGCCCACTGTTGGTTTGCGTGATGGAAAGCGTTGGAATGGGAGGAACCTGCGACAGGATGAGGGCACTGTAAGGCCCGAGGGTGACGTTCCCTGTGGCCGGGCTGCCACTGGCCGTTATGACCGAGCTGCCGATGTTCCCATAGTCCGGGCCGTAAGCAGTGGCGTCACTGTTCAGTTGGACATACCAGTCGCCGGCCGACGGGAAGCTCAGGGAATAATTATTGAGGATGTTGCTGGTGAAGTTGCCGATCACGACCGCGCTCTGGTTCGGATTGGCGGAACTCCAGCGATTAAAAGCGATCAGCTTTCTGACGTTGTCCACGGCGAGCAGGGTGCACCGGTCGCCTTTCAGCCCCGGCGTCAGACCCTGCAAATTCCGCCGGGCGCTGATGAGATCGTGGTAGAACCGGACAATGTAGCTGTACGTGTTTGTCTTGCTCCAGTCCACGTTCCGGCCGGAATCGAACTGCTGGTTTTCCAGCATTTCCTGGCCCTGGAAAATCATCGGCACGCCCGGCGCCGTGAGCGTGACGGCGGCACCGAGGGTGGAAAGTTTTCTCGCCCGGTAACTGTCGGGCGTGACGGGGTCAATGGCCGTGACCAGCCGGACGTGGGTGGCGCCGTTCAAATCGCCGACCACGTCGTGCGATTCCAGATAAACCGTCCGCAACCAGCTGGCCGTGCCGCCGTAACTGACGTTGTCCTGCACCGCGTTGGCGACCGTGTTCATGTTGCGGTTGGCGTCCACCGTGTTCGTGAGCACGGGCGTGAACGTATACGGGTAGCCGGTGTCCCAGGAGCTGTCGAAACCCCAGTAATTATACACGTCTTCCGCGATGCTGATTTTGCCGGGGTAGTTGGCATGAATCATGGCGTTGATGGCGTTGACGAGATTGCCGGCGGCGGGGATGTAAGTGCCGTCGTTGCCATGCGTCAGGGTATAGACCGAGTCCCAGCGGAAGCCGTCCACGTGACATTCGCCCAGCCACAGGGCGAAGTTGTCCCGAATGAAACCGGCCACCTGATTGCTGCTGACGTTGGGCCGGGTATCGCCCCAACCGGTGATTTGCAGATTGACGTTGGTCTGGAAAAAGTAAATGCCGCCGCCGCCGACCGAGTTGTTGCCCGCCCAGCCGTCGAAGTCCCACATGTCCAGGAGACCCGGTCCGTAATGGTTGTGCACCATATCCAGCAGCACGGCGATGCCCCGGGCATGGCAGGCCTGGACAAAGGTCTTGAGCGCATCCGGTCCGCCGTATTGGGTGTTGTCCGCCGCGAACAATTGGGCCGGGTCGTAACCCCAACTGCTGCCGCTGTTGCCGAACTCCATAATCGGCATGAGCTCAACGGCATTGACGCCGAGATTCTTCAGGTAATCCAGCTTGTTGGTCGCGGCCACAAACCGGCTGGGGGTTGAACTGGACGGAAAGGTGCCCATATGCAATTCGTAAATGAACAAGTCATTCAACGCCGGGGCTGTGAAATGGTCGCCGTTCCAATTGAAGGCGGTGGGATCGTAAATGATGTCATTCGCGCCGGACGCCGAACCGGCCGAAGTCACCCAGCGCGACCGGGGATCATGCTTCCAATTGCCGCTGCCGTTGTAATTGAGGTAGTACTTGTACTGCTGGCCCGCTGAAGCGCCGGTCACGTCCGCCGACCACACGCCAGTCCAAACACCGTTGGTCAGCTCCTTCGCCAGCGGCGTGGCCGAGGTGGACCAACTGTTAAATGTTCCCGGAACATAGACACTGGTGGCGTTGGGCGCCCAGACCCGGAAAGTGACGCCCGTGCCGGACGCGTCGTGATAAGGCGTGGAACCCAAGCCCGGGCGGGTGGATTGCGCCGGCGCCGCAGCGGCCATCACCATCGCGGCAAAGACCAGGGTCAACGGCGCGGTACGTAAGGCACGAAATATTGAACCTGCGGAATCCCGGCCATTCACCAGGCTCGAACTGCTTGGGAACATCTTCAGATAATAATGCATGGCCGGCGCCACTGCCACCGCATGAACATGGGGGAGGTGCCACGTTTTAGCACCAAACCTTGGCGCCGGGGACATCTCGCCGGTTGTTTTTCCTGCGCGTTCTGTGCATTTTTACGGCAAAAGAATCCGTGTTCATCTGTCCATCCGTGATTAAAAGATTGCGTCATTGCCTTCCGGCGCAGCGTTCGGTTTTCATCTGAGCAAATCTGTGCGAATCTGTAGCCGGATTTGAAACGATGAACAAATTCTCCGTCAGGATTGCCTTGGTCGCGCGTTGGGTCGCGCTGCTCATGCTGTGGCGAAGCGGACTTCCGTCCGGCCTGGCCGCCGATACCGCGTCCCCGGCAACGACGCCCGTCTACGACTACGCCGAACCCAAGCTGCTCACCGGCACCCTGTATGCCATGGGTTCGGATCGGAAAACGGTTTTGTTCACCTTCCGGCGGACCGCCACGCGCTCCGGCGCCACCGTTCACGTCGAACGGCAGTTCCTCACCACCAACGGGGCGGTGGCCGCCGTGGAAAAAGTCTTCTATGAATCCAACCGGCTCGTCGCTTACGAAATGCTGGATTACCAGGCCCGGGTCTCCGGCGCCATTCACATCGAGCCGGATTCCGAAAACCCGGCCCGACAGGACATCTTTATCAGCTACGCCCACGGCCTCGATCCGCCCAAAGGCCGCGCCCGGACGCTCCAACCGGACACCGTGATTGACGACACCTTGTATCCCTTCATGCTGGCCCACTGGGACGACTTGCAGCGGGGCAAAGCCGTCGAGTTCCACTTCGTTTCCCTGGATTGGGAACGCACCTTTGAGTTCGAGCTTGTAAAGACCGGGGAAACCATGCGGAACGGCCGGCCGGTGGTACTGCTCACAATGAAACCCACCAATATGTTCATTTCCCGGTTGGTGAAGCCGCTCCGGTTTACCGTGCAAAAGCATGACCCGCACCGCATCCTGTCCTACACCGGGCGCACCACGCCCCGCATCCTGAAGGGCAAATCCTGGAAATATCTGGACGCCGAAACCGTCTTTAATTATTGAATTCCGGGCCCGAACGGACCGCGAAAAATCCGAACCACACGGAATCTATTGATCCGCGAATTTTCGCGAATCCATCTGTCCCTGAAGTTATTCCCGCGCCTGAAACCGTGACGACTATTTTCCCATGTTCCTGGGGACGGTGACAGTGACAGTGCTTGGCATTGAAAGGTTGCCGGCCACATCTTCCGCCTGCAGGGTGATGAGGTAAATCCGACCCGAGCCGGCGCCGGACCGCTCGGCGCGCAACGATACCGCATGGTCTCCCAAAATCTGCCAGTCGGGCGCCGTGTTGCCATCGCCGGGGCCATTAACCGGTTCGTTGCTCTGGACCTTGATGATTTTCCAAGTGGCCGGGCCGCAATTATCGGTCACCGCGGCGTTGAAGGCCACGGTCACCAAGTTGTGATTGGGCGGCCAGAGGATGTTGGGCGAGGCGCTGGCACTGTCAATCACCGGCGGCATTGTATCCACCACCGTGATCGTGGTTGAACAGGATGCCGTGTTGGACGAGCTGTCCGTCACGGTGACTTCGACGAGATTGGTGCCCGGCGGCAATGCGCCGAGCGATGCCGTCACGCCCGCCGTGACCGGCGGATTACTTGCGACAACCAGATTGGTTTGCACGGTCATTCCATCCACCGACCAGACAATGGTCATCGCCTCCCCTGCCGGGCTGAACACCTGCACCATCGGCACGACACCCAGGCCGCACTCCACGGTCATCGGTTCCGGACAAGTGATGACAGGAGGCGAAACCACGGCGTTGGCGGGATTGAATTCAAAAGCGCCGATGTCCACCACCGCCGGGCCATTCGTATGACCGGCAATAATCCTCGGGTTCCCGTCAAAATCTACCGGAGGGGGCAGAAACAGCGCAGCATTGTCACCCGCATCAATGGCGGGCGAACCGGCCTGCAAATGAAAATCCGCGTCCGCCGGATCGACAAACAGCGGGTCCGCGGAAATGTTCCCGTTGGTGCCGGTCAGATCCTGACCGGCATAGAGCGTTTGCCCGCCAAAAACCAGATTGTTTGCCCAAACGATGTTGCCGCCCACCGCCGCGCCGGTATCATTGTCCAACAGGATGTTGTTCTCAAAAATCCCCTCCCCAAAAATGCTCGCATCAATCCCCACCGGGTTTCCGACAATCGTATTATTGATGACCACCGGCGCGGTATCTGCCGGCAGGATGAGGGTGATGGCGCGACAGGAATTGCTTTCAAATATATTGTTGGCCACCAGGGGAGAGGAACCGTTCACGAACGCGATGACGCCCGTCAGATACTGGCTGTCGCCGGTATTATAGCGGAACAAATTCTGTTCAATGATGGGCGATGAACTCCAGCCGCCAATGCCCGCCCCCCAATAACCTATGACCTCATCATTGTACTGGATGATATTGCTGACAATGGTGGGGGAAGCCACAAACAGGCTGATGCCGCTGCCCCAACTGGAATAGCCATCCTGAATGGTAAAACCTCTAATGACCGAATCCGGCCCCTCGACACTGCTGAAATTGACCACCGCCCCCGCGTGGCTGCCGTCAATGATGGTCGTTTGCGGGCCGTCGGCGCTGGCCACGGTGATGGCCTTGCCCTTGAAATCCAGATTCTCATAATAGGTTCCCGGCGACACCAGCACCGTGTCCCCCGCGTTGGCGGCGTTGATGGCCGCTTGAACGGTCGGGTAATCAGCAGGAACCAGCAGTTGGTTGGCCTGGACAGCGCCGGAAATGAACAAACCGCACACCACCCACGAGAGAAACGGGAAACGTTCGTTTTTCATAAGTTTTTCCCCTGATTTTCAGGCTTCCATATTAACAAAACACTCGGGAGCTGTCACTAAAATCCGTGGCGTTTGGGCGCTTTAAACCCTCCGCCTTCATTTTGTCACCGGTTTGTAACCTGAAGTCATCGCCTCGCCACCTATGCTCCTGATCAACTGAATCCGGCGGATTTATTCTCTCAGCAGGAAGACCTGATACTCCTCTCCTCCGGCGATGTATTGTTCAGGGCAGGTGAACGGGGCGATGCCAGGTTCAGTTTTGTGAGTTCAGGTAATACATGAGCGCTCCCATAATGCCTGCCGTGAGGACTGCCGACAATACGGCCCATAACATGATTTTTCTCTGCCTTTTTCGCCGCCAATCGGGCTGTTTGGTATTCATATCTGCAACGATTTGAACCCGCACGAGGCTTGCGCCTAACTGAGCTTCTCTTTCGAGCATGACCGGGAACGACAGCGCTGTCAACCAACACCAACACATGAAATTCCGCACGCGCTGGCCAAGCGCACGACGAATTGTAGTCGCCGGTTCCGACCAGCAACACCAAAGACGCGAAGCCCTGACTTCGGAGTCGCATCCCTGATTTCAGGTCTTTGCGGTTAAAACCTGTGCGCTTTTTGTGCCGCTTTCCACCTGCATTCGATTCCCGCCTCGCGTAGCTTCGACGCGGCAAGTCGGCACTCGCCATGCCTTGTTCGGAGTTTATCCGAGTCCATTGGTTAATAGTCCTCCACAACTCTCTCCTCAACTCATGCGCAACTCGCCGGCGGCACCGGTGTTTGCTTGCTTGTGAATCGACCCCAAACCAACCTCCCATGAAAACCACTTCCATTTTGACAGCCGTCCTGTTTCTGACCGTGGCCGCCCAGGCACAACCCGCCACGACCGGACAGGTCCAATCCACATTCCAACAGCGCCTCCAGACCATCATCGCGGCACAAGGCGCGCCGCCGGCGGCGACGGTTGCCGCGAGGGAACCCGTCAACTACCTCATCCGGGTGGAATGGAAGGAGCCGAAAGGCGACCCGAAATTCCTGGAAGTGCTGACCACCGAAGGTAATTTCGACCTGAACACCATCCAGAAAACCTCCGTGAAAATCAATAACAACGACGTACCCGTCACCCTCAAATTCAGCGGCACGCTCACCGACCTCAACGAGGCAAAGGGCCGGCTGCAATTGTTCCTGGGCCGCACCGTGCCTTATGTGACCGGCACCTACGGCAGTGGTGCGGGCACGTCATCGTCCTACAGCCAGTTGAGCGTTGGCCTGCAATCCACTTTCATCGTCACTTTCGGCAAACTGCTGGTCATTCAAAACGACGAGAACGGGCAGATTTCCGTGCTCGTCAAGCGCATGAAAGATTGAAGCGGTCAGGCACACCAGATTTCAGCCACGGATTCAAACGGATTCAAACGTCTGCAGGCAGCCCGGACAGATGCTGTGGGTGATTCGCGGCAGGCGCGGCTGATCAAACAATTGCAGCCGGCGCACCGCCTCCTCCACCTCCACCCATCCGGCCACCTCGACCTTTTTGCACCAGGCGCACAAACGAAGCAGCTCCTCCGTCCGCGGGAATTCCGGGTCGAGCAAATCCATCCGCGACCGCACCTCTTCGCGCAGCAACACGCTGTGAAACTCCAGCGCGCCGTTTTCCAGCGGCAGGATCGACATCTCCATGAACCGCCGGCACTCCGGCCCGTCGCAGCGAAATGGCACGACAATCTTCCGGCCGGTCGCGCGCACCTTCCGCATGAAAATCCGGTAGAACTCCTGGGTCGCCGATTCGGAAATATAATTCCATAACGGCACCCCGTTCACCGATGCTGCCGTCAATCCCGGCGCGCCATTTTCCCTCGCAAAAGCCAGCCAGTTGGCGTCCACGTGCGTGATTTGGTCGCTGGCGCCGACGCGGCAAATGAACTCGCGCATGATTGGCCTTTCGGTTTCACTCTGCACCGGGGTCGGCCCGGGGGCAATCGCAATCCCGCCGCCCGGGATTTGGCAAAATCACGGCGGCGCCCAGGATGCCCGGCTTTTAACCACAAAGACCGGGCGCAAAGGCAAAAATGAATTTCCTGTCTTCGGTGGGGCAAGCGTCCGCGCGAGCCGGGTTTTCAAACCGCGAACCACGCCGAATACGCGAACATTTTTCAAAACACCAGAAGGCAACTGAGGGAACAGAGATCCCACGGCGGAAAAAAAGAAAATATCCCTGCGTTCTCCGCCGGCTCGCGACGTGTCCGAGTTAACTCCTGTTCCATCCCGATGTTTTGTCGTTCACCTCCCCGGCTCTTTTGCCTTTCGCCTCGTTCGCGGTTCTTGGCTGGTTACGCGTTGAAGGTTGAACGTTCCGTGGGCTTCGGTCCGTCCACGATCGGGGTAATTTTACACTCGACACCTGACCCGGTACGGAGCAATGTCAAAATTATGAAAACCACAAGCCTCCTCTCCTTTGCGTTGTTCCTAACCATCACGGCTCTGGTGTCCGGTTGCCAAAAAACGGATGCGAAATTGCAGTCGGAGAATGCCGACCTCAAGGCGCGCGTGCAACAGCTCGAACAGCAACTCCAGGCCGCCAAGGGCGAAACAGCAGCCGCCGCGCCATCGTCAGCCGCCGCCGGCGACGTGCAAAGCCAGTTGGCCGAAGCGCAAAAAAAGGCCGACGCGGCCGCCGACGAAGCAAAGTCTCTCAGCGGCCAGGTGGACGGCCTGAAGCAGAAGATTGATCAACTGACGCAGCAACTCAACGACGCCCAGCAGGCCCGGCAAAAAGCCGAGCAGGCCCTGCAGCTCTACCAGGACAAGGCGGGCGCGGCGCTCAAACAATTCCAGGCGCTGCGCAGCACCCTGGGGGGCCAAACGGCCAGGCTCGACGGCTACCATCAGAATTATCTGGCCACCGAATCGGCGGTGAACACTTCGCTGGCCGCACTGCCCGAGTCCCGGATCCGGCGCCAGATTGCGGCCGTCCTGGCCCGGTTCACGCAAATCGACAGCCTCTGGGAAACCGCCGACCGGCAAATGCAGGCACGGACTCAGGAGGCCCAGACCAAATACAAAACATTTGTGGACCTCGGTGGATTCGGCCCGGTCGACCGGTTGGTCGAACTGGGGCACACCTACATTTTGGCACCCGTGCAGCAGGAAAATGCAGCGACCGCGGCCAACCGCGATCAGCAAATAGCTTCCCAGACCGCGAATTTGGACCAGGGCATCCAAAATCTTCAGGCCCTGCTGAACGGATAACGAACCTGAACCACGCACCGCTTTCAGGTCCGATTTGCTGTTTCGGTGGTCACCGCCTTTGCATTCTCTGTATTCCTCGCGGTCAAAAACCTATGGGCTTCCTGTGCCTCTTTCCACCCGCATTGGATTTCGGCGGGACAAGTGCGGCAGAAATCTGTGTCCAGCTGCGTTCACCTGCTCGCAATGCTTGCACGCGCGATGTCTGGTTCGGAGTTCATCGGAGTCCGTGGTAAAAACCTTGGGCCGTCATGGCCTGCCCGCGTTCTTTAAAATTCCGTTCAAAAAATCAATAATGCCTGGCTGTATCCTCGGCGTCGAAAACATCGGACCGTCATGGCCGGCGTCATGCACCATAATGAGCTCATTGTCCACGCCCGCCCGGTTCAACGCGATATGCAAACGCCGGCTCTGGGCCTCGGGCACGAGATCGTCTTCGTCGCCTTGAAGGATCAAGACGGGCGGAGCGGCGGCGCTCACATAAGTGATGGGGCTGGCGGTTTTGGCCTGGGCGGCGGCCTGGTCCAACGGCGCGCCCAACAGCTTGGGCCCGGCATCCTGCCACAACTCAATGCCCTTCCGGGAATGAATGGCCTGGAGGTCGGCCGTCATGCCGTTCAAATCGGTCGGGCCAAAAAAATCCAGTATCGCCAGCGGTTTAACGGCGGGATGGGCGCCAAAATCCCGCTCCTGGCGGGCCAGGCCCAAAAGCAGCGCCAGATGTCCGCCGGCGGACGCACCCCCCACCACGAATCGCCGAGCATCCACCCCGTAATCGGCCGCATGCGCCAGGATGAAATTCAGCGCCGCGTTGCAATCCTGAATCTGTGCCGGAAACGGCGCCTCCGGGCTGAAGCGATAATCAATGCTGGCAATCGCGTAACCGTGCCGGACCAGATATTTGACGTTGTCCCATTCCTTGCTCCCCATCATCCACGCGCCCCCATGGATCCAGACGATGAGCGGGAAGGGTCGGACGCCCGGGTTCCGGGGCAGGTAAAGATCGAAGTTCTGATTCGTCGTCGGATGGCTGACGTAGGGAATGTTTCTTTTTACCGTGGCTTCACCGTAAGGACTCGAGGCGGGCAGTGTTTCGAGCGCACCGGGAACATGGGACGACACCGGTTGCGCCGGCGATCCAAAAGCCGACGATAACATCAACGCCAGGACCAGGCGGAGGTAAGCGGTTGTTTTCATGAACATTATAATTCTACCTGCGCCCCATTTTTTATCACCCGGAATTTTTTGGCCGCCCAAAAGCGCAACCAGCGCATGAAATTCAACCACGGATTCGCACGGATAAACACGGATTAGAACCCCGCGAAGAACCGGCAGGGTCATCGCACTGCGATGACCGGACGGCGCAGCGCGCCGTCGCTACCACGGAGTTGAATCTTTCTTAAATCTTGTCAATACGTTGTACAGTAACATGTTATGATTAATGTAAACTTTACGAACATAGTAGTTTAATACTTTTGAGAACAAGTTCAAAAAAGATGGAGTAATTCATAATTCCGGGACTGATGCCGTGAAACTGGCTCTGGGTGCGCCGCGACATCGTGGTTACAGCCAACCAGCGCCGGAGGGTTCCGGAGTGCGGGAATTCCGAACCATAAAAATCGAAATCAGTTATGAAAACTACCCTTGGAAAAGCAGTCCTGTGTGCGTTCAGCCTGATTCTGGCTGAATCCACCTTTGGAAATATCGTCGGTTATATCAACAGCACCATGCAACCGGGCGTCAACCTGATTGCCGACCAACTTTTAGCCTCGCCGGACAATTCGTTGGATTCAATTCTTAACGCGACCTCCAGCAACGGAGGGCTGGCAAATAATACCGCCTTCACGATGTGGAGCAACGGGGCGTTTCTCCCGTGGTCCATTTATGATGCCGGCCTCGATTCCTGGAGCATTAATTACAGCCTGGATCTGGGGCAGGGCGGATATCTGGAATCCTCGTCGTCATTCGTCAACACCTTTGTCGGCAGTGTGGGCCCCTATTTTCAGGACGGCGGCCCCAACATAAATTGGAATCCGAACTATCCCAATGGACTGCAATTGATATCAGATCCCATTCCCCATTCCGGACCTTTGGACACCGAGTTTCTCAATGTGACCGGAAGAAATCCCGTTGACGGAGAAGGAGTGGCCATTCTGGATCGGCTCACCCAGACTTATAATATCAGCTATTACACCAGCGGCATCGGGTGGCAAAATCAGGGTCTCACCGGCCCAAGCACGGCGACACTGAATGGGGGCGATTCGGCGTGGTTTGATCTGGGAGGCAACTACGACATGCCCAATTCCCTTCCTGTTCCAGCTGCTGTGCCGGAGCCGGGCATGCTGGCCTTGGCCGGCCTGGGTTCCCTGGCCCTGCTGATGTTCGGTCGGCGCCGGTAGCCGCTCAGCAGCGGGCGCAATTTTCACCGGCGCCGGAGCAATTCAATTAATCTCGTAGCCGCGAACGTCAGTTCGCGCCATATAATCGTAGTGGTACGGTTTTGTGGGGCGAGGCTACGGACGAGCCGGCTCGCAAGTACGCTCGTCCTGCCAAAAACAGCAAAATGCACCATTGCCCATATAATTCCCCGTTTGTTTGATTTGCGCCGACTGACGTCGGCGGCTGCGCCTTTTCCAAAAACGTTCTAATTCACGCCGGCAACCAGGTCTGGCGATAAGCGGCGCGGCGGAAATCAGGAGGAGAGGGCGTTGGGCCGTCCGAGCCGCGTCGCAGACAAAATCAATCCTTGATCCGGATTGCTGACCTGGCAACCAGTCCCGAAGACATTTGGATTTGAGCCGGGCGTGGCGAAAAAGTCCACTATCCCACCAGCAGGCCAAAACCGCCTGCTGGCGCCTGCTCGCCCGGCATCTCCATTTTGCGTCCGAGCCGTGCTGCTATTTTCCCATGCTTTTAGGCACCTTGACCGTAACCGTGACGGGGGCTGACAGGTTACCAGCCTCATCCTTCGCTTGCACCGTGATGGTGTAAATCCGGCCCGAGCCGGTGCCCGAACGCTCCGCTCGCAGGGCTACTTTATGGTCCCCTAAAATCTGCCAGTCAGGCGAGGTGTTGCCGTCACCGAGGCCGTTCACCGGTTCATTGCTCTGCACTTTGATGATTTTCCAGGTGGTCCGGCCGCAATTGTCCGTCACCACGGCGCTGATGGTCACCGTCACCATCATGTGATTGGGCGGCCAGAGAGAATTGGGCGCGGCGTTCGCGCTGCGAATCACCGGCGGAGTCGTATCCACTACCGTGACCGTGGTCCCGCAAGACGCGGAAAGGCCCGCCGAATCGGCGACCGCGACCTGGATGAGGTTTGTTCCCAACGGCAGTTCGGCGGAAAACACGACATTCGTGGCCGTCGGTGCGCTGCCTGCCGGAACCTGGTTGGTTTGCACCGTCACCCCGTTCAAGGACCAAACCACCGCCATCGCATTACCCACCGGGCTGCCCACCTCTACCGACACCACAGCCGGCGTGCCGCACTCCACCGTGATGGGCTCCGGGCAGCTGATGGTGGGCCCGAGCGCAATGAGTTGTCCCCGGATCTCACCCTCGGTGTTGGTGGCCGTGCCGATGTTGAGGTAATCCAGGCCGGCCAGCAGATCCGCCACCGCGTTGGTGGGAATGGTCACACTGCCGAAAATAATGCCGCCTTGGGCGGGATTGACCGCCGGAAAACTCAGCGTCATCAAATCATCCAGCACCCCCGCCGTTTGATTCGTCCCGGCCGGACCGTTGAGCGTCATGCTCGTGGCCGGGCCCGTTAAATCCGTGAAACCGGCCGCCGAACCGTAACCGACACTCACCATCAAAGTGAACGTGTCGGTGTCGAAAACCAGGCCGCCGGAAATCGGGCCGCCCGAACCGGTGCTGTTGAGCACCGCCGGGACCTCGTTGCTCGGGCTGAGGCCGATGGCCGCATCGGTGCCGGCCGGGGAAATGCCGAAGGGAATCAAGGCCGCCTGACAGACCACGCCGGAAGCCAAAAGAAGTGCCAATGTGTGTTTCATAATAACCCTTTCTCGTTGGAATCAGTTTACAGTTTAAAGTTTGTTTTTGAATTAGACGATGATTACTCATCTTCATTGATGATATTGGCCACCTCGAATATGTCAAGCTCTAATTGCAGGTCGCAGGATTGGTGTCCTCGACGGTTGCGAAGATTTTCGGAGTCGCCTCTGGCCGGCCACTTCTGAGGAAGGTTCAGGGTTGAGCGTTGAATCCCTGCTCGCGATGTCATGTTCTCAGTTTATCGGAGACCGTGGCTAAAACCTTTGTTCAACTGGAGCAAACGGAGGAGGCAGCGACCTTCCGAAAGAAAAAATCTCCGTTTCCTTCGTTACCTTCTGTTCAAATCGGTTTCTGGTTCCCTTGTTACCTCCTGTTTAAGTTTATTTGCTGTTCCGGGCCTTTGAGCGGTCTTCATCCGTGTTTATCCGCCTTCATCTGCGGTTGAAATCTTGGCGCCCTCCTTGTCTCGCCGAAGTCCCGCAATGCGGGACGCAGGCGGACGCGCCTTGGCGGTTGAAAATTTCTGCCGCTCGCCGCCGACACAGCTTGCCTGCGGCACGCCGGGTTGGCCATTATATGTCCCCCGATGACAAAACATCCTGCCGGACTTATTTTGACCGCGCGCCGGATTCTGCTGGCCGCACTGTGGCTGTCCGTCCTCCCCGCGGGCCTGGCCGGCGACGCCGCGCGCCCGGCTGCCACCGCCGCGTATGACTATGCCGAACCCAAACTGCTCACCGGCACCCTCTATGAAATCGGGTCGCATCGGCAGAAGGTTCTCTACACTTTCCGGCGGATTGCCGTGTCTTCCGGCGCCACCGTCCATGTCGAGCGCCAATTTTTCCGCACCAACGGTCTCATGGCCGCCGTGGACAAAGTCGTGTATAAATCCAACCGGCTCGACTCCTATCAGATGCAGGATTTCCAGGCCCGCGTCTCCGGCGCCGTCCGGATTGCGCCCGATCCGCAGGACCCGGCCCGCCAACAGATTTTCATCAGTTACGGTCCCGGCCTGGTTCCCCCGAAGGGCTATGCCCAAAACCTCCCGCCTGACATCGTGTTTGACGACACCTTGTATCCCTTCATGATGGCCCACTGGGACGAATTGATGCGGGGCAATACCGTCAATTTTCGCTTTATTTCCTTTGAATGGGGGCGGACCTTTGCCTTCCACCTTGTGAAGACTGCGGAATCCGCGCAGCACGGCCGGACGGTGGAACAGATCCGGATGGCGCCGGACAGCCTGTTTGTCGCCGCGCTGGTGGACCCGCTGATCTTTACCGTGGAAAAAGATTCCCCGCACCGCATGGTCTCCTACATTGGGCGCACCACGCCGCGCATCCAAAGAGGTAATTCCTGGAAATATCTGGATGCCGAAACCGTCTTCCATTACCCGCCGGCCCAAACTGCGCATAACACAAGCCACACGAAGAACTGAAGTCCGTGACACGAATTTCTAGAATTCACGCGAAGTCACTTTCGCAAACAATAACACGTGCCTTGTAAGTGAGATCACGAAATCCGCGGACTGTTCCGCCATAGACGTGGCGACGATGGAAACACACGAACAATCGCCGGCTGCAAAAAGGAACAAAAGCTTTTGGTTGCGGGCTCCGCCGCGCTGGGCCTCTTGTGCCCTTTTGCGGCGATTTGAATTTTGGTTCGATGTTCGATGTTGAATGTTGGATGTTCAACGTTTCCCATTCTGGCCCTTGCCACTCGTCACCCGTCACTTGCCTGCCGGGCCGAAGCCTTGGCGTAGGTCGGTCACGTGGATTGGGCTTGATCCCAATCCGTGATCTGAGCAATCGGCCTCGATAAAGTCGGGGCCTGCCCCGAAAGCTTTCGGGGCCCGCTCGCGATGCATCGGGGTTGATCCCGGGAGGCCGTGCTAATTCGCCCGCAGACGAAAGAATTCCGCAGGACCGCTGATGGCGTTCGTGTAAGGACTGCTGGCGCCGGGCACGTTGCTGTAAGTGCCCGTTACCAGCGACGCCATCTGCAGGGAAAATGCCGGGTCACTCCATTCCAACACCACCGCGTTGTTGATGCCCGGGATGCTCAACGGAATCGGAGTGACCACCGATGATAACCCCAGCGAAAACACCGTGCCCTGGCCTGAAAGTCCGCCTTCCTCGGTTGTCCCGTAGAGCATGTCGTTCAACAGTACCAGTGACGCCGTTGGTTTCGCCCCGTCGGCACCGCCGGTGAAGCTGTACAATACCGGGAAATTATTGCCCGACGTGTCGAGCCTGAAGATGCAGCCCGCATTGGAGGCGCCGCCGCCGGCCGCTGTCCCGTAGAGGTTATTGCCCGACACTGTCAATCCCGCCAAGAGATTGTTACCTTCCGCGCCGGTGAAGGTGTACAGAGTCAAGCGCCCGCTGCCGTTCGTGCTGAGCTTGAATATTCCGTCGTTGACGCCGTAAAGATTGGTGCCGGACACCGCCAACGCGGCCAGGGATCCGCCCGGATAACTCGAAAGATTTGTGAAGCCCGTGCCGTCGGCGTTCATCCGGAACACCACTCCCGAGCCGTTGGTCCCGCCGTAGCGAGTCGTGCCGTAGAACATGCCGGCGGATAACACCATGGCCGCCCGCGGGTCGTACCCGTCCGGATTGACGCCATTATTGTCCGGGAACGAGAACTCATGCGCCTGCGCGTAGCCGCTGCCGTTGGTGCCAATCTGGAACAAGGTGCCTTGATTGCCGGTGCCGCCGTATTCCGTCGTGCCAAAAAGCATGTTGCCGGACCACACCAATCCCGTGGCTGGCGCCGACCCACCGTTAAAGTCGCTAAAAACTTCCAGCGCCGCCAAGCCGCGACCGTCGGTGGCCACGCGATACACCACGCCGTTGCCCAATCCGCTGTTGCCCGTTCCGCCCATCCCCGTGACCCCGTACAGCACGCCGCCCGACAATACCAGGCCGCCATCCGGTCCAAGTCTATGAATGCCGTCGAAAGCGACCACCGTCCCAAAACCGCTGCCATCCGTGTTAATCTGGAATACCGTCCCGGACGGATTTCCGTTCACCCCATAAAGCGTGGTGCTCGAGAGCACCAATTCTGCGTCGGGATAGAATCCCTCGCTGTCAACAAAACTGTGAAGCGTGGTAAAATTGTCACCGTTGATATCCAGCCGGAACACCGTCCCGTTATGCGACTCGTCCCCGCTGTCGCCATACTGCGTTGTCCCGAAAAGCTGGCCGCTCGACCATACCAACCCGGCGCAGGGATTCGCCCCCTCTTGTCCCTCCGACCCGCTGAAATTGTGTAACGTGGCAAAATCGGTGCCGTTGGTGCTCAGGCTGAAAACGGTGCCATAGCCGGAATCGCCGCCGTACAGGGTCGTTCCATAGAGCGTGCTGCCGGACAACAGCAACCGTGCCACCGGATTAGCCCCATCGCTGTTTCCGGTGAAGGTGTAAATGTTCGTGAAGCCGGTACCGTTGATGTTCACCCGGAATATCGACCCGCAGCCCCCGGCGCCGCCATATTGGGTCGTTCCATACAAAACCCCGTTCGACACTATCAACGCCGCCTCCGGATCCGCGCCGTCGCTGTTCGTGAAATCGGTAAGCGCGGAAAAATTTTTGAGCACGGTGAAATTGTCTCCGTTGGTGCCCAGGCTGAACACCGTGCCGCTGCCCCCGCTGCCGCCCACCGACGTGGTGCCATACAGCGTGCCGCCCGCCAGGACCAGCCCGGCCTCAGGCGTCGCGCCATCCACGTTCGTTCCCGTGACGACATTCACCAGCGGAAAACTTTTGATGACGGTGAATGCGGCGCCATTGGTCTGGAGGCGGAACACGACGCCCGCCCCGCCGGCCCCCCGTCTGTGGTCACGCCGTACAACGTCCCGTCGGCACCCTGCGCCAGCGTTCCCACGGAATGCTGGCCCGTGACGTTGATTCTGGAATTGAAGGTTTTGAGGACGGTGAAAGTATGCGCCCCGGCCCAGGCACCCAGCGACAAAATCGCCGTCACGATGCACAGCCGTTTCATCAGTTTCATAAACAGGTTCCTTTCACATCCAGCGTCGAACGCGGATTTCTGATTGATAAAACCAACTGCACCAATTAGTGAATTGAAATAAAATACAAGTCTAGATAAATATTACTTAATAATTACAGGCATCACCGGCCCCGCCCGCTATTGCCGCTTCAAAGGAAATTAAATCGTTGCCGCCAAAAGGCTGATCAAGCGCAAAACAGTTGAACCGCAGGGGCGCAAAGGCGCTGAGAAAATAAATTTGTAGGAACTCTGCGTCCCGGCGTCTTGGCGGCTGATGTTGGTTGAGCGTTGAAAGTTGAATGTTTTTTGCCTCGGGCCGCTTTTGCGCCTCCTGTGCCGCTTTGCGGCAGAGAATTCCTTCAGCCCCTGGCGTGTCCGAACCACCCGACAACCAAGAAAGAATCGATCGAACCTCTTTGTTTTCTCGTTCCTTCGTGGTTGATCCGGTTTGGCCTTGAGCCGGATCACCATCGGACCACCCTGCCTCTAAGATACTTAGGATATGTGCCGGGGCACCCATTCCCGACTTGTCACTCGAGAACAGAAGCCGACCCAAGGTCAAACTCCTTGGCCGCATTTTTCGGAACCCTCCCCGCCCGAGGGGCTGTGAATAACTTTTTCCCTTTCCCGCTTGCAGTCCTGCCACACGCAAGCGAATTGTTACTTGGAGATAGAGGCAAATAACGAGCATTCAAAAGGAGTGCTTTATGAGAAAAGGATGCGTAATTGTTGTTTGGGTCGTGCAGTTGTTCATACTGGCCGGTATGATTGGCGGCAACTACGCCAAGGCAGGGCCTGTCCAGGCGCGCATTATGATCGAGACGGTCTGCGGTGCGGCTTCGGTTTCTGTAAACGGCACGGATTACCTCCCCGTGCACGCCGGCGATACCATCGGGCCGGGGTCCATTCTGAAAACGGCAGCCAACTCCAGCGTTGATTTGTTCCTGCCGGACAGCGGGACCGTTCTGCGGATACGGCCGGATTCCATGCTTCAATTTGCCCGCCTGAACAAAACGCCCGTCGGCGAATTGAGCTTCAGCGACACGTCGCTCAAGCTGCTCAAGGGTTCTGTGATCGGCTCGCAACGCAAACTCGTCACCCCGTCACACTTTGAGCTTACGACCCTCCGTGACACCGCCACCATTGTCGGCACCGAATACGTCGTCAACGCCGACGGGGCGGTCAGCGTCCTGGACGGCACCGTCAAATTGAACTACAACCTCCCCGGCAACGGAGGTTCCGTCACCGTCAGCGTGCCCGCCGGCTCCACCTTTGACCCCGCCACCGGCAACGTTGTCCCCACCAACCCGTCCTATTTGCAGAACCTGATTGCCGACATCAACACCGTCAAACGGAACGCCCAGGTCTTCAAGGCGGGTGGCGCGACCATTGTGGTGCAGCCCGAGCAGCCCGTTTCCCCCGTGAAAGGCAATAACGGCGTTGGCAACGGCGAAGACCCCCAACCGCCCGGCAATCCGCCCATCAACGACGGCACCGGCACCGGCCCGGGCAATCCCGGCAACAAAGGCGGCGCCCATTAACGCGTGCCGCCTTTGTGAAGGTTGAGGGTTGAGCGTTGAATGCCTGCTCGCGACGTCTCGGAGTTGACTCCTGTTCCATCCTGGTGTTTTGTCATTCAGTTCCCCGGCTCGTTCGCCGTTTCGCGTAGTTCGCGTCTTTCGCGGTTAAAATCTTTGAGTTCGACGCCATTGGTTAATTCAATGCTGGCAGCATAATTATCAATTCACACTGTTCGGGCCGGCGGCATTATCTTCGCGGTTGAACCGGAATAATGAAACCATCAACCCTGAGAAACTTTATGAACAACACTTCACTGCCACCCGCAAAGCGGGGCCGTCGTCCCGCCATGTCTCGCTGGTTTATCGCCGTCCTGCTGGGCATTATCTCGCTCTTTCTGCTCTTCTTCCTGGGTGAAACCTGGGGGGAGAATACCATGTTCATCGGTGTGGGGGCCTACTGCCTGATCGCACAATACTTCCTTTCCCGCGGTCATCTCCAGGCGCTGCGCAAGGACTGGTCAATCATCTTGTGCCTGAATTTTATGGTGCTCGTGTCAACCGTCCTGTGTCTGGTGCTCGAACCCAATCCGGCAGCCCGGTTGACCGCCGTGATATTGGCGTTGACCGCTTTGGCGTGTTCTTTTGCCGGCGCCGCCCTGGCGGCGCGAACCGCCCCGGGAAGAGTTTTGCCGTAAGTGGCGCGCGGCAAAACATCTGTGGTCGTTCAACAGGAGGCAACGGAGGGAACCGAGCCCTTGCAAGGGGTAAAAAGAAAACACCTTCGTTTTCTACGTTACCTCCTGTTCAAATTGGTTTCTTGCATTGCGCCTCTTATGCCTTTAGGCGGCCAACAATCCGTGTCCACCCGTGTTCATCCGTGGTTGAAATGTCTTGTAACGCTATCCATGAAAGTTTTGTTTTTCTGCGGAGACTTTTCGCGTGGCGTAGTGGCACGGGCGTCCCGCCCGTGAGTTTCAATCGAACCGGTATCTTTAGAAACTGACGGGCGGGACGCCCGTGCCACTATTTTGGCTGCGGCCCCGCCGCGCTGGGCCTTTTGTGCTTTTTTGCGGCAGAACAATTCGTGTGTTTCGTGTCTTTCGCAGTTGTCAGTTGGTTGAGAGTTGAATGTTGAATGTTGAATGTTGAATGTTTTTTGCCTCGGCCGCTTTTGTGCCTTCTGTGCTTGGTTGCCACCCTCGACCTTCGACTCTCGTCCCTCGACTCTCTTTGCGCCTTCTGCGCTTTCTTGCGGCCATTTGAATTTTGGTTCGATGTTCGATGTTGAATGTTGGATGTTCAATATTTCCCATTCCGGCCCTTATCACTCGTCAAGGGCATTCCCAATTGACGTGCAACCCGGACCCGGAATAGCTTCGAAGCTATGACGAACCGACCGGTGATTGGGAACCGCGAGAAGCCGGACGACGGGCACAGCCGCTGGCTGCGGCGCATGAATCGGCGGCGATTCCTCACGCTGGCCGCCCTCGCCACGGGTGCGCTGGCGGGCATTCCAGCCTGGGCACAGGAGAGTGCAACGAAAATTCGGCTCTCTCTCGGAAACGCGGCGCCCCGTGCCGTGCCCGTTGATTATCTTGGGTTCAGTTGTGAAACGGCACAGTTGGCTGACCCGGCCTTTTTTGCCGCAGACAACCGGGAGCTGGTGTCGCTTTTCAAGGCGCTCACGCCCAAAGGCATTTTGCGCCTGGGCGGAAATTCCAGCGAGTTTTGCTGGTGGAAGGCGGGACCGGCTGGCAAACCGCCGGCGTTGCCCGCATCCGCCCGCCGTACGGATAACTGGATGCCGCACTCGTTCACGGCCATTGAACCGGTCGCCGTGGACCGCCTGGCCGGTTTCTTGAAGGCGACGGGCTGGAGGGCAATCTATGGCTTGAACCTCGGGACCGGCACGCCGGAACGGGATGCCGGGGAGGCGGCCTATGTCGCCGGGCGGCTGGGCAAACGGTTGCGCTTTTTTCAGATCGGCAATGAACCGGAGTATTACCGCGATGCCAACAACCGGTTGCGGCCCCAGGACTGGGACTTTGACAAATATCTCGCTCAATGGATGACATTCGCCAGGGCGGTCATCGCCCGCGTGCCGGAAGCGCGTTTCGCCGGGCCGGATGTCGGTTCCAATGCGGAGTGGGTTATCCGATTTGCGCGGGAAGCGCCGCGACTGCTCCCCGGCCGGATTGTGGCTTGTACCGGGCATTATTACGCGATGGGGCCTCCGGACGATCCGCGCGTGACCGCCCAGCGGCTGCTTGTTCCTGATCCCAAGGTGGACCGGGAGGTGCCGCGCATCATCCGCGCGGCCGAAGAGAATCACCTCGTCTACCGAATGACCGAAGGCAACTCCTGTTACCGCGGCGGCAAGCCGGGGGTGAGCAACGCGTTCTGCTCGGCGCTCTGGGCGGCGGATTACCTTCTCAAGCTAGCCGGTTTTGGCTGTGCCGGGGTGAACCTCCATGGCGGCGGCGCCGGTGTGATTACCAAGTCCCTCGGCGGACATCTGCCGGGAGCGCAGCTTTCCCCTGAAGCGGCGGCCATCGCCGCCCAGGGCAGTTTTTACACTCCCATTGCCGGCAATCGCGAAATGGGCTTCAGCGCCCGGCCGGTCTTCTACGGCATGAAATTGGCCGGTGTCCTCGCCGGAGGCCGGATGCGTTCCGCGCAGTTCGATCAGCCGCCGGCCAACGCCGGCGCCTATGCGGCGGAGATGCCGGACGGGAGCACACGTTTGGTCCTGCTCAACAAGGACGCCCGCCAGAAGCTGGAGATTTCCATTGAGTCACCCAACGACGCCAGGCTGTGGCGCTTGCAGGCTCCGGGGTTGACGGCCATTTCAGGCGTAACGCTGGCTGGAGCGGAAATCAGGCCTGACCAGATATGGCAGCCCGCTCAGGAAGAGCGTCTCGTCAGCAAGGACCGCCAGGTGCAGCTCGTCATGGAACCCGCGTCCGGGGCCGCGCTGTTCTTTCGAGGAAACCTTTAGAGTGCGGCTTTTGGGGAAGGTTGATGGTTGAAAGTTGTTGAAAGTTGAATGTTGAATGTTTGCTTTTGTGCTCATTGCGTTCCTTGCGGTAGAAATCTGCGTTCATCCGCGTTCACCTGCCGTGCTCGCGCCCGTCGCGGCAGGTCTGTGGTAAAAATTCCGGTTCCCGTCGGCCTTTCGCGTATTTGGCGTCTTTCGCGGTTGTCAGTTGTTCAACAGGAGCAAACCGAGAGAACAGAGCTTCGTCGTTTCCCCATTTTAGGGCATTGACGAAGCAATGCCCTCCAACGCGTTTCTGTTACCTCCTGTTCAAATTGGTTTCTTGTGTTCTTTGGGTTTTCACGCCCCGATTTTAAGGCGTTCCAGCGGCGGTGACTTTGACATTCTCCATCTTCAGATTGACGACGTTGTCCGTATCCAGATTCGTATCCCCCGAGACCTTCACGTCAATGTTCCGCAGCGTGACATTGCGGACCTCGCTGACCACGCCGCTGAATTTGCCAAACGACCCGAAGGTGCCGGTGATGTTCTCGACGGTCACGTTGCTGACCTTGCCATGCGCCGCTTTGTCGGCGGGCACTTTGGTGCCGTGCGTCGGTTCCAGGCTCAGGATCTTTCCGCGCCCGTCCAGCTTGATGTCCTGCACGTGAATATCGGAGTAGTCCTGCCCGGCCGTGTCCGGGCGCAGCTTGATGCGCAGCATGGGCATCTTGCCCCGGACCGTGCTGTCTTTGAAGTCCACGTCCCGGATGCTCGTCGCCTCCGTTCCCAGCACCAACGCCCCCATGCCACGCACAAAGGTGCAGTCCGTGACGTGGATATTCTCCACCGGCGGGCTGTTCGGCTCCTGGTCAAGACCGTCATAACGGTTTCCTTTCAGGCAGACGCAATCGTCGTTCACCGCGTAATAGCAGCCCTTGACGGTGATGTTTTGGGAACTGTCAATATCCGTCCCGTCCGTGCTCGGCCCTTTGGCTTCAAACCGGCAATGCTCCACCCGGCAATCCTGGCAGTTGTAAAAATGGAGATTCCACTGCGGCGAATTCAGGAACCGCACGCCGCTTACCACCACGTCTTTGGAATTGATAATCTCGCACAACCGCGGGCGGCCGTTCACCTGGTGGCTCTTCCAGTAAGCGGCGCCGTTGCCATCGAGCAGGCCGGGGCCGGTCAGGCGAAAATGATCGCAATGATCCACGTTCAACAACGACGTGGCGTGTTCCAGGAAATGGCCTTCAAAGCGCACATGCGGCATGGCCGGAAAATCGGCAAAGTTAGTCGACGCCTCCAACACCGCGCCTTGGGCCAGCTCGAGATTGACGCCCGGCTTGAGAAACAGCGCGCCCGACACAAATTCGCCTTTTGGGATGACCACCGTCCCGCCGCCCGCCGCCGCGCATCGGTCAATGGCGGCCTGGATCGGCTTCGTGTCGAGTGTGTGACCATCGCCGACCGCGCCGGTGATGGGGAATTGCGGATTGCCGGCGGCAAAAACGGCATTGGAAATAATGACGACGACTAAAATGCTGAGCATCGTTTCTGCTTTGTTCCTGTTCAATTTCATGGCTGTTTTTGTCAACTATTCGAAATTGAACGCCCCTCCGCAAGCGGGTTTCCTTCCGGACTGACTGTCTCGATGACGCGGATAAAGAACATTTGAACCGCAGAGGTGCAAAGGCGCAGAGCAAGAAATCTGTGTCCATCGGTGCTACTATCCATGAAAGTTTTGTTTTCCTTCACGAATTTTTTGCGTGTCCATCCGCGGTCAAAACCTTTGTTCAACAGGAGCAAAGTCGAGTAGGCGAGGAGGACGGGTTGAAAGGCGCATGGCCAATGACCGTCGCTGCCTCGCCCCTCTTGGGAACCGGACGTGCAGATTTCCCGCATCCGGCTCGTATGACAACTCTCGCTCATCAGGCGTCTCACAGGTGTCCCTTGAGATGGTTCAGACCCAGCCTTTGCAGGTGTTGGTAGAGGGTTTGGCCCTCGGGAACTCGATAGCGCCGCTGGCTCTTGTTTCGCAGGTGGATGGCGAGCCGTATGTGAACGTGTCCGTTGATTTCATGGAAGGCATCCTTCCAGTAGCCGCGGCCAAAGTAGTTGCCCCAGCCGCGGAGCTGCCGGTTGATTCTGCCAATCAGTTCGGTCACCGGCACGGTTCTCATCGCCGGACTGGTCAGCCAGCGCAGCGCGTCCTTCTGCCGTTGTAGGGCCTTGGCCGACGGTCTCATGCTCAATACCTGGGTTCCGGGGTAAAGGCGGCTGTTGACGCAGCAAAAGGTGTAGCCCAGAAAGTCCAGGCTCTTCTCTCGCACGTTGACCACCCGTGTCTTCTCCCGGTTGAGTTCCAATCCCAGCCACTTTTCGAGTTTGTCTTCGATCTGTTGCCGCAGTCGCTGGCTCTGATAACGGGCCAGCATGACAAAGTCATCGGCATAGCGCACCAACCGGGCCTTGGCCCAGTGGGCCGGCCCGTTGACCGCCTCAAACGCCTTGTCGAACCAGTGCAGGTAGATGTTCGCCAGCAGCGGCGAGATCACTCCTCCTTGGGGAGTGCCTTTGCCGTTGCGCTTGACCGTCGGCTTGCCGCCGGGCTTTTCCGGTGGTTCGACCACCGGACATTCCAGCCAGAGCCGTATCAGTTTGAGCACCGAACCGTCCACCACCCGCATCTTGACGCACGCCATCAGCTTGTCGTGCGGTATCGAATCGAAGTATCCCTTGAGGTCGGCGTCATAGACCGAGGTCTTTCCGCTCAGAAGGTGCTGGCGTATTTCCTCCAGTGCCTGATGGGCGCTGCGCCCCGGTCGAAACCCGTAGGAGCAATCCTCAAAATCGGCTTCAAAGATCGGCTCCAGGATCAGGAGCACCGCCATTTGCACGACTCGATCTTTGACCGTCGGGATGCCCAAGGGTCTCATCTTTCCGTTGGCTTTGGGGATATACACCCGCTTGACCGGCTGGGGCCGGTAGGCCTTGGCGCGGAGTTCCCCGCCAATTTCCTGGAGCAGGTTTTCCTCTCCGTTTTCCTTCCGCACGATTTGCTCGATGCTGATGCCGTCGATTCCCGGTGCTCCACCATTGGAGCACACTCTGCGCCACGCTGCCTTCAGCGTGTCCTTGTCCATCACTCCGCCATACAGACTGTAAAAGCGGAAGGAGGGTTCCTGTTTGGCCTTTTGAGCCAGCTTCTGTCTCAGAGCGGCGAGTCTGGGCGGCAGAATCGCCTCCCGAAAGGGAAGTTCCTCCACCGCTTGTTCCGTAGTAGGACGTTGGTCGTTCAATCGGTTCTCCGCTCTTCTGACTCCGCATGTTGTCACTGCGGCCCCTTGGCTCCACGGTCGTTACCCGCTTCGCAGCTACTATGGGCCGCTCCGACTCCCGCACCGGCGCGCTGGCCGATTATTTGTTCCCGACCGGCGCTGACTTGCGCTCGCGCCCCGTCGGCCTGTGCGGGCCTCTCATGTTCCTGAATGGACTGTCCGACCGCGCCGCCCTCTTTGACCCCGGAGAGCCTGCCGCCTGCTCTTGAACATTGCTTGGGCGTCAGTTCTGGCTTCGCCACCTCTGAAAGGTTGGCCGCTCTCGATTTGCTTAACGAGGCTCGTTTCGGTTCGCTTGCGCTGCGGCTCGGTCGTTCGCTCCACCGGGCTTTGGCAGCCAGGATTACTCCCCTCCGCCACCGGCTTCGCTACATGTTCAATGTTCAATTCACATGGCAAATTCCTTTCATCTTGCCAGTTCATTCAGTCTTTCCATGACGCACCGGAGATAACAGAGTTCTTCCGGGCCGAAAAAAAACACCTCCGTTTCCTCCGTTTTCTCCTGTTCAAGTTTCTTTGCTTTTCCGGGCCTTTGAGCGGTAGAAATCTGCGTCCATCTGCGTTCACCCGCCGTGCTCGCGCCCGTCGCGGCAGGTCTGCGGTTGTCAGGCAGTTGAAAGTTGAATGTTTGCCTTTGTGCTCTTTGCGTTCTCTGTGGTTAATCAAACTCCGCGTCTTTGCGTCTCGGCGGTTAAACATTTGATGAGCGCGGCGTCTGACGGTTGAAATCGTTACCAGACAAAAGGAATCAGCCGCCAGGGCGTGCGTTGGCAATATTCGGCATAGCCGGGTAGTTCGCGTCGCAACATCTTTTCTTCATTGAGCAGGCGCAGCATAAGGATGGGGGCGATGCATGTGACTGCCGGCAGCACAACGAACGAGCCGAGCGCCAGCGGAATCCAGAGCCAGATTAGGAGCGAGACGGAATACATCGGATGGCTGGTGCGACGAATCGGCACGACAGGGTGGTTTCGGGTATCAAGGGCAGTGGAGTCGAAAAAGGCAGCGGAACACCCCCTGTGCCGGAAGAAACCGGGTGCGGACTGGAAAAGGACCTGCAAACTTGCGGCACAGGAAGAGAGTCACAAAAAAGGCCCACGCTGGTCGTGGGCAAGAAACCAAATGGGAAATGTCAGTTTAATCCAGTTTTCCCGTCACATCCAATCTGAAAATACCCGTTGGGGCAGCGACAGAGGGAAATCGCGCGCTGACCCCAATGTAAACTGGGATTAGATAAACTGGGATTAGATAAACCGGGATTAGGCTTTGCGGCGGCGGAGCGCCAACAGGCCGAGCAACCCTGCGGAGACGAGCCCGAGGGTGGCCGGCTCGGGGACGGGGGTCAGGGTCAAAGTGCCGGTTTCATCAAACACGTAAACCCATTGAATCTCATTGTGGGGAGCTCCGGCGATCGGAGTTCCATCAGGGTTCAAGTAAGCTGGGTTCGCTTCGCCAATGAACATACCGTATGAACCTGGGCCATTACCCCAAATATTTACAAGCGTATCATATGAAGGAGTGCTGCTTTGTAAACCGGCATAGCCGGAGGCAAAACACACTCCGGTGCCATCAAAAATGGGATCACTCGGAGGGGCAAAAGCAGCGACGTCATATGTAATTACGTCGCCATTTTGATCCCTGACATTGGACTGGCTGATTGAGATGGGCGAGCCGTCTGATAACGAAAGCAAGCTCCCTGACGCGGTGGTGGTGCCTGGTAAGGATTCGAGTGGAACGTTTACAACATTGATTGAGCCGCTGGTAGCGACTCCGCCTGAGATGGTGATCGTCCCCGTGGCATCAATGCCACTATTGCCGGCGAACGAGAAAGTGTAGATCTGGGCGACCGCCGCCGGAGCCGAAGCGATGAGCATCAGCGCTACAGCACTGGCAAACCGCGAAAAGAAGTTGACGGCAGGTTTATCGGACCGAGTTTGCAGCAATGATTTCATAATTTTAAATCTCTGAGTAGGTACATTACGCACCAGGAGCGATAAAAAATCAAGGGAAATCACTCATTCTGCTCATTCCGATGACCGACATGCTCTCCAGGGCCGAAAACCACGCAACTGCTTGCGGTTGAATGGACTGCCCGAAAGAATGTCCCGAAAGCCTCCGTTGTTTAGCTGGCTTCGGGACTAAATACTTATTCACAATCCTATTATTGTCGAAAAGCTGTCCGAAAATCCGGCGCAACCATTCTGTAAAGTTTAACTGACTTATTTTGAAGGCGTAACTGTTTTACAGGAGGTAACTCCGATAAATCGCGAGCGGGCAGAGGAAACAGAGGTTTTCAGGTTTTGCCACCCCTCCGTTATCTTTGCCTGCTCGCGACGTGTCGGAGTTGGCTCCTGCGAATTAAAATCCGCGGTCGTCTGCGTTCACCCGCCGTGCTCGTAGCGCGGCCGTCCCGGCTGTGGGTTCGGGCGGTGTCCCGCCGCCTGAAGGCACACGGCGCGAGACGCTCCATGAACCCGCCGGCGCGGACGCCCGCGCTACGGACTCTATCAGCATCCCGCCGGAGGAAGTCCGCGAAAAATTCAAGCGCGTAAAACCATTAAAGGAAATTTCCGTCACCCAACACGGTGAAAGTAAAACCCCGAAGAATTTCGGGGCTGGACATGCTGAATGTTGTGCGGCGATTGTCCCTCACCCGGCCTGCCGGCCGGCCTCTCCCATCCGATGGGCGAGGGACTTTCACCACCGCCGACGCCCAAGCATTTGAACACGAACTGGAAAAGCTCCATCATTTTTTCAGAAGGAAGCATGGGAAACAAAGAATGGAAAAAACTCCGTTTCCTTCGTTGGCTTCTGTTGGTCTTTTAAAATCCGCCAGCCACTCCAAGTCCTCCGCGACATGGGATTATTAATTCACATCAGGCGCGGTGTCTGGCGCTGGCTGTGAACTTTTTCCGACAGAATTTACCGAACGATGCAGAATCGAATCCGGCTCATTTTGTTGATTCGGTCTCACCAGATTTGCCGGCAGCTTCCGGCACTTCCCAGCGGCCGCAAATTCTCCGCGATGCCGGATGGTTGCTACACGTCAAGCGCGGTTGCGGGCGTCCGCCGCAGGAATGTTTTGTCGAGTTCCACCGTCCGCGGTTTGCGACGCGGCCATCAAACTCAGCGGAACCGTCGAAACCGACGCCGGGGGGACGTTGTGCAACCGGGGGGACAGGAAGGGTTCGAGGTTCACGTAGTTATCCGGGCAGACATCGTAAAAATCATGTGCGTAACAGCGTGCGCCAAAACCTTCCTTCCATTCCAGCAAGCCATGATTCATGGCACGGCCTTCCTTCTCGTTGGAGATGCCGAAATCAAAAAAGCGCTTGTCCTGGTATTGCTCGATCAGCGAACTGAACAGGTAAGTCTCCGCGCCAATCTGTCTTCCTTTTTCCGTCACCGAGCCGTACTGCGCGTGCGCCACGGTCGGGGTTTCGTAAATGGTGGTGCCCGCGAGAATTTCATCGCCACAATAGGCCGAGAATTGTTTGATCTGTTCGGGAAAGCGCGACGCGAGCAGGGTGATTTCCTCGAGGGTATGCACGGGTTTGACACCGTATCGCGCCGCCAGTTGCGGCACCAACACCCGTTCCCAAAATGGCTGAAAAGATGTTTCCTGAACGACGCGGACTCCCAAACTGATCGCTTTATTAATCATTCGCAGGTGGCCCCTGCGGAAGGGAATCCGGTCCACCTGTGAGACCGCCGTCGCGCAATCCCGGCGATAAAGCCGGGCATCGAGGAGGAACAAGGCATAGTTCACCTCGTCGACGGGCAGCGTACAGTAAAAACCGGGAATCTGCTTGTAGAGCAGCTTGGGAATGTGTTCCCGGTTCAAGTGGCGCAGGACCGCATGGAAAGAGCCCAGCACCTGGCATAGGGTGGCGCCGCGAGACACCACAAGCCCGCCATACGTCAGTCCCTCATGGCTGATGAGCGTGCCATCGGCCTTGAGGTTGGCCGGCAGGAGGGCGACCAGTTTTTGGTCGTGAAAAACCATCAGCGAATGGTCGGCAAATCGGGAACCGTGATAGTCAATGTAGCCGCGGAGGAAAAGGAATGTCGCGTTCTTCGCGGTCTTGACGAAGCTGTTCCACTCCTGCCGGCGATCTTCAACGTATCGCTCGACCGAGAATTCCTCAATCTCGTTATGCATCGACGTCAGGTTTCGGCACGCATGAGAAACGATGGAAACTTCCGCGCCGGCTAAACTAGCAATGTACACTATAGGACTCCGGAATGAATGAAGCAAGATTTATTTGTCGGCGATGTCTGTCGAATTGACTCAATGATGGTTGTGTTCAAACAATTCCGTTCGAAAACGGGTCACAAATCGGTATTTTGAACCGGGCTGTTCGTCGCCCAAACTGATCCGTCTGCGCTTCCGCCTTCATCCGATTTCGGCTGAGGCGCGGATTTGGCTGGTGCGCACGCCGGCGCACGGGGCTCGTAGCGCGGCCGTCCCGGCTGTGGGTTCGGGCGGCGTCCCGCCGCCTGAAGGCACACGGAGCGAGACGCTCCATGAACCCGCCGGCGCGGACGCCCGCGCTACGGACTCTATCAGCATCCCGCCGGAGGAAGTCCGCGAAAAATTCAAGCGCGTAAAACCATTAAAGGAAATTTCCGTCACCCAACGCGGCACCTCACCTGGTTGATAGCAGGAGACGAGGCCTGCCGGGTCGTAGCGCCAGCAGCCCCATCCGGGCGGTTTATCGTCCATCGCTTCTGTCAATGTACCGCTTATTTTTATCAACTAACCGGGCCACCGCTTTCCGGGTTAGACTGCGTCGTGAAGATTAACCGTGTGAAAGCATCCAAATTATGAAAACATCAACGAGACGTTTCCTGTTCTGGGCTCCGAGGATCCTTTGCCTCCTCTTTGCCGGATTCATCAGTCTGTTTGCGCTGGACGTGTTTGACGGAAACCAGGGTTTCTGGAACACGCTCCTGGCCCTCTCGATTCACCTCATCCCGACGGGCCTGCTGTTGCTCATCCTGGCCGTGGCCTGGCGCTGGGAATGGACGGGGGCCTTGTTCTTCTCCGCCCTGGGCGTGTTCTACCTGGTCGCTTTTTGGGGCAGATTTCATTGGCCGGTTTACCTCATCATGGCCGGTCCGCTGTTCCTTTTGGGCGCCTTATTCCTCCTGGGTTGGAGCCGGCGCGCCGTGATTCATGCCAAAACCTGAACGGGGCCACCGCCTGCGCGGCTGGACCTTGGACACGCTGAACGTTGTAAGACGCCTGGTGGAATCTAGGAGACGAGTGACGAGTCTCTAACAGCCAAATCGGAAATCGGAAATCAGAAATGGATCAGAGCCTCACGTCGGCTCCTGCGGGAGAATTCACGGCGTCGGATCCCGCAGTGCGGAACCTTCACCCGCGAACTGGAAGACCTTGCGGCCGGCCGCCACTCATCCCGGCAACCCCGAAAAACGCCGATGAATCGCGAGCAGGCAGCATCGGGGTGAGTGGCTCGAGATTGCCGCGAAATTTACTGAAGGGAGCAACGAAAGGCGAATGCCTTCGTTCCCTTCGTTTGCTTCTGTTGATTTTGCCAAAGCGGCGGCGTGTCGCCGCACGCCACTCGCGAAATCTTTCGGCGCCCAAAATATCCGCGCTCACCGGCGTCTGTCCGCGGACAGCTCTGGATTCTCCGCGTCCTGGCGTACCGGCGGTTTATCTTCCGTCTTGAAGCCGGGCCGCGGCCGCTTTGGGGCAAATCTGGAAACCCGGCTGGACGGTTTGAATTGGCATTGAACCTGCATAAGTTCTGGCCGCTCCGCCTGATTTTGGAGCGCAGAAATATCCTGTGATTTGTGAAAATTGGCATTCTCCCCCAAACCGCACGTTGTTCGTTCCTGGTGCTGCTGTTCGCGCTGAGATCGATCGGGAACGCAACGCCGGAGCCGGATCGTGTGGTGCTGGACGGCCAGGTGCCATCAGTGGTTGCGGGGATGACACCCACAGGTCATCTGGCGGCGACCAATCGCCTCAGCCTCGCCATCGGTTTGCCCTTGCGCAACCAGGCCGAGTTGGCCGAATTGCTCCGCCGGATTTACGATCCGCGCAGCACCAACTTTCATCAATTCCTCACGCCCGGGGAATTCACGGCAGGCTTCGGCCCGACGGCGCCGGAGTATCAGGCGGTCATAAAATTTGCGGAGGCGAACGGACTCACCGTGAGCGCAACCAATGGCAACCGCGTGGTGTTGGACGTTGAAGGCAACGTTTCCAACGTCGAGCGGGCCTTCCACATCACGCTGCACACGTACCGGCATCCGAGGGAAGCCCGCAACTTTTTCGCGCCGGACACGGAGCCTTCGGTGCCGGCGAATTTATCCGTGGTGACGGTCGAGGGTCTCAGTGATTATAGCCCGCCGCGCCCGTTGAGGCACAAGGCCGAGGCGTTGACAGTCAGGCCGTTGAGTCTTAACGGTTCCGGTCCGAACGGCGAATATGCCGGCAACGATTTTCGCAACGCCTACGCGCCCGGCACAAAGCTCAACGGCGCGGGACAATCCGTCGCCTTGCTGGAATTCTCCTCCTATTATCAGGTGGACATCACGAATTATGAAAATCTCATCGGCTTGACCCGTTACGTTCCCCTCAACAATCAGAAAATCGGCCGCGTCACCCCTGGCACCGCCAACAACGATGAGGTGGCCCTGGACATTGAAATGGCCATCGCCATGGCGCCGGGGTTGTCGAACGTGATTGTTTATGAGGAAAGCGCCGTCAATCCCAGTTCCATTTTGACCCGCATGGCCGACGACAACCTGGCCAGTCAATTAAGCTGCTCGTGGACCTGGACGGGCGGGCCGGACGCGACGATTGATGGTCTTTTCCAGCAGATGGCCGCGCAGGGGCAGTCGTTTTTTCAGGCGTCCGGCGACGGCGATGCTTACACCGGCGCCGCGATACTGGATAATGCCAGCCAGACCAACACACCGGTGGACAGCACGAACCTCACCTGTGTTGGAGGAACGACATTAACGATGACAAACAACGGCGCGTCGTGGTCATCGGAAACCGTCTGGAACTACATCAGTCAAGGCGGCAGCGATGCCGATCTCGGTTCCGGCGGCGGCATCAGTACTTATTACGCGATTCCTTACTGGCAGACCAACGTGAGCATGGCGGCCAATTCGGGCTCGAGCACGTTCCGCAACATCCCGGACGTGGCGCTGACGGCGGACAATATCTTTGTGTGCTACAACAATGGCGTTACCAACGGCCAGTATTATTTCCTGGGTACCAGTTGCGCCGCGCCGTTGTGGGCGGGCTTTTGCGCGCTCGTCAACCAGCAGGCCGTCGCCGTGAACGGAACGACCGTTGGATTTTTGAACCCCGCCCTCTACGCCCTCGCCAACAGCACGAACTACCACGCCTGTTTTCACGACATCACGACGGGCAACAACATTGGCACCGGCACGCCGGGACTGTTCAACGCCGTGGCCGGCTATGACCTTTGCAGCGGCCTCGGCACGCCGAATGGGATAACTCTGATCAATACGCTCGCGCGGGTGCCCGACACGACGCCGCGCCTGACCGGGGTCGTGGTCAGCAATGCCAGTGTGGTTTTGAGGCTCAGCGGCGCGCCTGAATTCACCTACATTCTGGAGGCGACAACGAACCTCGATCATTCATCCGCCGGCTGGCAGCCTCTCGCCACGAACACACTCGGCACAAACGGCGTCTGGCAGTTCACCGACCCAACCGCCACGAATTTTGCGCAACGGTTCTACCGTCTCGAACTCGCGCCGTGATTTGAAATACGAATGACACGGATTGACTCGAATGGAATGGGTATCAATTCGTGAAATGCGTATCGCATCACTCCGGGGAGATGACATGGAACGCGTTCGAGATCACCTCCACGTCCAAACCGGCATAAATGCCCTCGGCGGAAATCACCCCGGCGGGATGCTGCTTTAAATTCTGCATTTGCGCCTGCAGCTCGGAAGGATTGTTAAATTTTCGTTCCACCACGAGTCGCTCGGCCACGTCCCGGCGCAAACGATTTTCCAGGAGCGCATAGGCCTGGTTGGCCCGCTCCAGACTGACCTGGTTCGACGCGATTTGCCTCGTGAGCCCGGCCGTCTGGTTGGTCAAATCCATGACGCGCCGGTCCAGAGCCTGTTTTTCCGATTCCACCGCCGCGACTTGCCGGGTCAGGTTGGTGATTTGTTCGATGTCGAGAACCAGGTTGGATTCGGCTTCCATCAGCCGGTTTGAGGACGCCCATGACGCGGACACGCTTTCGTCGAGGCGGTTCGACAATGCGATCAGCATTTCGTTACAACCGGTGATTTGGGCCTGCGCCAGGGTCAACTGGTTCGAACAACCGGCCAGCGCACCGGCATCATTGTCATGCTGCGCGTCGTCACTCCGTTTCACCATGACCAACGAGATGACCAGGACGATGCAGACCAAGGCGAAGCCGCTGGATAAATATTTCATTGGGGCAACGTCAAGGGAGGTTGGGGCACATTCATCGGCGCAAACTTCGCAAAGGCGAAACCGCCTGGACAAGAATGGATTTGTTACGATTCCGTTACACCCGGGGACAGCCAACCTGGAGGGAAGCGCATCATCGCCTTCCTGAGTCTAAATCGCGGCACGGACGAAGTGTTGCCCATCATCCCCCATTATTTTGTGGCCGCGGGCATTTGCCGGGAGTTTTGCCAGCGCGCCAGCCCGGTTAATCACGATGAGTCAGAGGGGAAATTGACTGACGGGTCTCGGCTTGGCGCAAACATTTTCCCCGGGCAGATTCCAGATGTAATGGCAATGTTCGCAATAGCATTCATGGTCAATCACGCGAAAGATGATTCCCAGATGCAGCAGGATCGTCGGCAGGATGAATTTCCGCGTCATTTGCGGATAGGAAACCCGCCGCGAACCACAGGACGGACAGTGAATCGCCTTTTGCAGGGCGTCCGGCGTGAATGCAGCCAACAAGTCACCTGCGGTTTTGACATTATCCTGCCGCACTTGCACCCGAAATGTCACCCGCGGCGGACGCAAAAATAAAAAACACCGGAAGATTTTGTCGTCGTAAGTCCGCGCCGGCAGCCCTTTGGCTGCCAGAAATGTCTCGACGGCGTTGCCGGCGCCCACGTCCTCAAACATTGCCACATCCGCCCACGATTGATGTTTTCCCGAATGATTCATCGAAGTCTTTCATTTTTATCCCCCGGATCAATTTTAACTGGTTCAACTGTTATAAGAGATGCCGCCGAACAATTTGTTCCTGTAAGATTTAACGGGATACCCGAACGTGGTCTTGCGCGTGCCAAATGATTACCGCACATCGGCTCCGTGCCCGGCGTGACCCGGAAGGAACCGCAGCGTCACCTCCACAATTCAGGGCATTGACGAAGCAATACCGTCCCGGCAGCGCCCTTCCTCCTCCTGTTCCCCTCCGGGTCAGCCACCTTCAGTAGAATCAGGAGAACTTCGGCGAGACAAATCGCGCCGAAAGGATTGTCAGAAGTTTTTATTTGCTATATTAGCGACAAGGACTTGGCTAAATTCAACCGGCTATGGAGTCGCTATATCAGATTGTCTATACGAGTGTTGCCACCGTGCCGTTCGGCAGGACGGACTTGATGGAATTGCTCAAGGGCAGTGTCCGGAGGAACACCCGGGCCGGCATCACGGGTTTGTTGCTGTACCAGAGCGGCGCGTTCATCCAAGCCTTGGAAGGTGAGAAGGCGGCGCTCACGGACCTTTTCGAAAAAATAAGCCACGACCCGCGTCATCATCACCTCATCCGCCTGATCCAGGGGCCGATTGAGGAGCGGAATTTTCCCGATTCGGCCATGGCCTTCCGGGACCTTGACTCGCCGGAGCTGCGGCACCTGCCCGGTTACAGCGAGTTTTTGAACACACCGCTGAACGGGGAATTGCTGGCGAAGGACATTCCCGCGTGCAAACGGCTGCTGCTGCTTTTCAAAAAGAATATCCGGTGACAGCTGCCGGTGGCTTCGGGAACGGCGCGACAGGAATTTTCACCAAAAGATTATTGAGTCGTAACGATCAATTTCCTCCCCTGCATCAATTCGTCATGAGGCATAAAATAACCGTCCATTTTTCGGTGATCATAGGTGAGGCCGGTTATTTTTCTTCCTGAATTCTTTTTCAGGATGGTAAAGGTCTTCCCGTTGCTCAATTTCATCTTCACTTCATCAAACAGCGGCACGGAAACGATTTAATCCGGGTCGGCGGGAGAATAGGGATAAAAACCCATGGCGTTAAACACATACCAGGCCGACATTTCACCGCAGTCATCCATTCCGCACAGAGCCAGGCCGTCGGCGCCCATTCCGTAGAAACGACTCATGATGGTATCCAAAATGGCCTGGGCTTTTTCCGGTTTGCCGACAAAATAGTAGAGGTAGGGAAAACCGTGATCCGGCTGATTCCCATGGCAATATTGGCCGATAAAACAGTTGATGTTTTCCGCGATGTAATTGGTGTTCCAGGGAATTGAAAAAAACAAATCCAACTGCTTTTCAAAATCTGCTTTGCTTTTGAAAAGCGCGATGAGCCCCGGCGTATCCTGAGGCACAAAGAAAGAGGCCTGCCAGGCGTTCGCCTCGCGATACATGTATTCGTAGTAGGGGAATTGCGGGTTGAAATGCTTCACCCAGTCGCCGTTCGCCAGCCGTCCTCTCATCAATTCCGTGGAAGGATCGAACACGTTGGTATAATTGTGCGATCGTTTCATCAACAGGTGGTAATTGGTTTCATCCTTCACCTCTTTGGCCAGCAACGCCACGGCGTAATCGTCGTAGGCATATTCAAGCGTCTTGGCGACACCGGCTTTTGCCTTCGTTTCCACCTGCGGGTTCTCAATGTCGGGGGTCGAGACATAGCCCTGGTTCAGGTATTCGGTGAGATAGGGTCTGGGGCCTCTCCGTCCGCCATCAACGGTGGCATTTCTTAACAGCAAATGATAGGCATTGGTGACGTCAAAACCTCTCAATCCCCGCAAATACGAGCCGGCAATAAAAACCGCCGCATGATCGCCGTGAAAAAACGTCGGGATAAAACCGGTTTTTTCACCACGGTCAACCAGGGATTGGATGACATCGTCCGCAACGTCGGGAGCCAGCAATCCCAGTAAAACCAATTTATTCCGAAAGGTGTCCCATAAAGACGGCAGGGTATAATAACGAAAATCTTTTTTGACGACTTTTCCGCTTTCATCCAAAAACTCTCCGTTGACATCGCTTCGCAACGCCGGCCAGAGAAACGAGCGGTATAAACAGGAATAGAATAATTCCTTTTGCCGTTCCGTCCCGCCGGTGACCTGAACCCTGGACAATAAATTTTCCCATGTCTGTGAAGCTTCCGCTTTCACCTCGTCAAAACCTTTCCCGGCCAGTTCTGCTTCCAGGTTCAGCTTTGCATTTTCAGTGCTGACAAACGAGATGCCGATTTTAATCTCCAAAACGGGATTGGTGGAGTCTTTAAAAATTGACGACGGATATGTCGCTGTATTTATTTTTCAATTCCTCGATGTCCTTTATCCGCTGATTGGCAACAGCATAAAAGAAAATCCGTTCGCCCGTTGCCTGATAACCTTTAAACGCATGGTCGCCGTCCTGTTCGATGCTCCAATCCCGCACTCTTTCATTCGACACCGCGAGGTTGACCACCAGTCTCTTACTTTGCCCGGCTTTATAGGTATAACGATGATACCCGCATCTTAAGGTCGTGGTTAATTCGGCGTTGATGCCATATCGTTCAAGATAGACCTGATAGTAACCGGGATGAGCCGACTCGTTTTTATGATTGAACGTGGAGCCAAAATCATCGGCTTTGATCTCGCCGGTCACCGGCAAAACAGGAATATTGCAATAATTCCAATGTCCTTTGTTCGAGTGGGCAAAGCCATAAATGACGGAGTTCTCGTATTCGTAACCGGCTCCGCTGCCGAATTTGGTGATGGGACTGAGCTGAACCATGGCGTTGGGGAGCGAGGCGCCGGGAAATGTCAAACCGGCCCATACTCGCCACGGCGGCGTGAATCCAATGTCCGCCGGATTCGTCAGCGGCGCAGTCCCCAAAAAGGGATTGACGCAGGCCGTGAGCGGTTTTTGGGCCTTTAAAGAAAAGGCAACCGTCAAAAACAAAGCGGCCGCAACGAAACTTTTCTTCATAACATTTCAATCCGGAAGAGCAGCCCCAACGTATTGGTTACCGGCGGCCGATTAAAGCGCAATTTTGCCCGCCCCTGCCAAAGCCGGTCGTCAGCGTAAATCCATTTGAAAATGTGTTGCAGCGCCCGGCTGTGAAATTGCGCGCGCCATCCCTGTTCCCCTCCCGGTCACGATTATGACAACAATTTCATTTGAACCGCCCCCGCACGGCACTTTAGTTTTGCACTGCCGATCCGACGGCCATGAAACGCCTCGCATGCTTTGCCATCGTTTTGCTCGCGCTCAATCTGCGCGCGGCGGACCCCCACGCCCTCACGCTCCTCCAGACCATTCCGCTGCCGGACGTGCGCGGGCGAATCGACCACTTCGCGCTGGATGCAGAGGGACAACGGCTCTTCGTGGCGGCGCTGGGCAACGACACGGTGGAGGTGATTGACCTGGCCACGGGCAAGCGCATCCACACCATCGGCGATTGCTCCGAACCCCAGGGCGTGGCTTTGGCACCCGCGGATCACCGGCTGCTCATCGCCAACGGCGGCAGTGGCGTGGTGAAAATCCTCGAAGCCAACTCCTTTAAAACCTTGAAAAGCCTCGGCGACCTGCCGGACGCGGACAATGCGCGGTACGACGCGAAATCGGATCTATTTTACGTGGGTTATGGCGGCGGAGCGCTGGCGGTGATTCGCGCGGCGACCGGCGAGCTGGTGGCGAAGATCCAACTCGCGGGCCATCCGGAGTCGTTCCAATTGGAGGACGACGGCCGGCAAATTTTTGTGAATGTGCCGGAGGCGCGAGAGGTGGCGGTGGTGGCCCGCGACCGACGCGCGGTGACAGCAACGTGGCCGCTGGCAGAATTCAGCGCCAATTTCCCCATGGCGCTGGACGAAACCGATCATCGTTTGTTCATCGGCTGCCGACGTCCGGCGCGGCTGGTGGTGATGGACACCACGACGGGAACAGTGACCGGCAACCTGAAAATTTCCGGTGACGTGGATGATTTGTTTTATGACGCGGACCGCAAGTTGATTTATGCCTCATGCGGAGCCGGATTTATTGACGTCATCCAACAGCGCAGCGCGGATGCGTATGAATTGCGCGAACGGATTCCCACGGTGAGCGGAGCGCGGACGAGTTGTTTCTGGCCGGAACGGAGGGAGCTGTTTGTGGCCGTGCGGGCCGGGCTGGTTTCCGGCAGCGCGGCAATTCGTGTTTACCACTGCCGGTAATTCCGACCCGGCAAACCGTTTCAGGAGATATCCGTCATTCGCCCCGGCGTAAACGCCAACGCGTCAACGCCGGGCGGAATGATTTAATCCCTGCGGGCTGTTTCCCCGTGCCCTGGCGTCCCTGCGCTGACTATTCGGTCACACAGAGACGTGTGGGCCGCGGCCGGTACTCAATGATCGCGGGCGTGGCCATGGCCATCCTTGGAGGATTGCTTGTCCCCGTGCCACGGATGCACGTGCCCACGAGCATCCAGACGGTAACGCTCATTGACAATCACATGCGCGTGCCAGTCGGGATGGGCTCTGGCCCATTCATGAAACCGCGCCAGCCGGACCGAATCGCACGGCAGCCAGTAATCGCCGGCACCCAGATAAAAATACTGCGTCCCGACGACACCGACGAATTCGAATCCGTCCCAGACATAGGTGTCAGGAACAACTGCCGTGATTGTGGGCGCCGGGACCTGCACCTTCACTACGGGCGCTGGTACTCGCACGGTCACGATCGGCCCTGACATTAATGTCCACGTCACCAGGCCGGTAATGCCCGTCACCAAAGTGATTATTTTTGTATTTTTCCTTATATTTTTCATGCCTTGTATCCAAGCTTGGGGCGTGCCGCCCTCAAATTTCCCGCTTTTTTGCCCTGAAACACAGAATATCCGGGTGCTTTTTCAGGAATGGCGCCGGCGGCTGGTCACAATCCTTGCAGACTTGGTCAGATAACAGGCAATTGGGGGGAAGCCCGAAGGTTTCCGGTTCATTCGGTCATTCGGCCGTCATGGTTTTAAGTTTTGCTGATCCGGTGAGAAGTGCCGCAGGGCGGGATCACTTCCGGCCATCCCTCGACAAACCGGGCGGGTCGGTTAGGTTGAACGGAATGAAAGGCGAAGTGGTTTACCTTTACGCGTTCGACGTGGCGAACGAAATCATCACGTCGCGAGTCGAGGAAATCCTGTCGGAAAAGCCGTTTCCGTTTGAAATTCAGATGGACCGGACGTTGCCGAAGGACATGCCACTCTACAAGCCGCTGGCCATCGAGCCGCACCCGCCGGCCGCCCGGTTGCAGGGCGCGCCCGTCCGCCTGTTGATTCGCGTCTATGACGTGGGGGTGGTCACGGTGATGCTGCGGGCGGCCTTTCAAACGGACGCCCTCACCGACCTGATGCCCTTCCACAATCCGAAGTTGGAGAATGGGCTGTCCCTGGACACGGTGGCGCTGAAGTATTGTGCGGAAGTTTGCGACAGCCTTACGAATTTGCTGGTGGGGCGCACCGAGTTTCCGCCGCCACCGGAGGCCTACACGGTGTTTTGCCTCACTGACCTGGCCGGCGCGGAGGACGTGAACCGCTGGGTAGTCGAGCAGCGGCGTATGGTGGCGGGGTTGCTCACCGAGACGGCGCCGGACCGGTTGAGCGAGGCGCAGGTGGCCGAGGTGTTGCGCATCCAGCGCTCGTTTGAGAACACCGACCTGGAGGTGATTGACTGGGACGCGGCGCTGGTGGTGGATTTGACCGGTTACGTCGACGACGTGTTGTATGCGCTGGAACTGGCGAACCTGCAACTGGAGGAATTCCGCGTGATGGACCGCCGGCTGGATGCGTATCTTGACCGGGCCTACGATGACCTGGAACGCCGGCGGCTCCCGTTATTCGGCGGGGCCTCCAAAACCCTGCGCCACTTGCGCCGCTTCCGCGTGGACGTGGCGAAGCTCGCCGACGAAGTCACGCACATCACCAAGTTTTTCGGCGACTGGCATCTGGCCCGCGTTTACCTGGGGGCGCGCGACCGGTTTTATCTCGATCAGTGGCGCGCCAGTGTGGAGCAGCGGCTGGCCCAGCTCGACAAACTCTATAGCGTCGCTCACACCGAGGTGAACGAGCAGCGAATGTTGTGGCTGGAAGTCATTATTGTGATCTTCTTCGCGCTGGACTTGCTGATTCTCCTGCGGGGCGGGCGGTAACGTGACACCGAACTGGCGGGAAGCGCCTTGCCGCCTCCCTGATTCGGACACTGACGAAGCAGTGCCCTCCAAACGAAACCCGCCCAAATCCGCGGTGGCTCAGTTCCGCAGACAGGGCCGCGGCTTAATGGTCGTCGCCGTGGCCGCGACCGTGACCGTGGTCCTGTTCGCGATCCTGGTTACGGTCATGTCCGCGGTTGTCGTTGCGGTAATGTTCATTGCGAATGGCGTGGTTGTGCCAATCCGGATGATACCGTTCCCAGTCATGGAACCGGGCCACGCGGAAGGGTTCGCAAGCGACCCAGACATTGCGCGGTCCCAGATAGTAATAGCGACCGCCCACGACACCCACATACTCGAAACCGTCCCAGACGTAATAATCAGGAGCCACCACCACCCCCACTGTTACTGCCGGCGGCGGCGGCGGCCCCGGTACCTCAACCGCCACACCACCATAAGGCTCAACGACGCAGCCGGACATCCCGGTCAGGGCCGCCAGCCCGCATAGACCCAGAACAATTTTATCTAGATGAATCATAGCTATTCAAACTGTTAACCCGAAATCCGCCGCTGACAACTAAAAAATCAGTTGCCTTCACTGCCACCGGCGACTGACCGGCGGGAAATGCGGGAGTGCCTTAATTTGCTCGGAGTTCCGCCTTCAGGCGGCCCGGGACCGCGTTCAGAGCCTGTGTGAAAAACGGGGGATTTTTTCATGCGGTTGCAAAAAAGGTTTTGCCGTTGGCCCATCCGCCATCCCAGCGACGCCACAGTGTTTAGAGCATCGCCAGCGCTCCCACCGCGTTCGGTTTGAAAATTAGCGGCGCGCTGGTGTCCGTTGGACCCAGCCAACCGTCTGGCTTGAAGTTCCGCAAGGCCGCCAGCAGTTTGGCCAATCCCAAGACCGTCAGCGCCCGCTTCAGATTGTAGCCAAAGTGGGCCAGGCCCACTTCGGCTCCCACTTTGACTTTGCCCCGCACCAAAAATCCGCCGGGCAACAACCACTTCACCGTCCCCCAGCAATGTTCGATCAGCGTCTTGCGCGCCGCCAGTTTCTCCGGGGCCGCCGCCACCACCGCCGCCATCCGTTCCAGACTCGCTTCGTGTTCCCACCGGCTCACGGTGCGATACCGCGCCTTCGTGCAGTGCGCCTTCAACGCACATCCGCCACACGCTTTGGGGTTGTCATAGTTGAACACGATCTTGCCTTCGACTGCCATCTGCCGGCGGCAGCTCAACTGAGCCCCGCCGGGGCAGTGGTAAAGATCCTTCGCCGCGTCGTAACGAAAATCGCTTTTGCCGTACAGTCCGGCGCGTTCGCTGGGCGAATTCTGTACGGCGGGCAGGTGCGGCTCGACGCCCATTTCCTGACAGGCTTTGATGTCCTGGCTTTGGTAGTAGCCGCCATCGGCCACCACGTCGGCCCGCGGGATTTGCAGTTCCGTTTTGGCCGCTTGCGCCACCGGAGCCAGCTGTCCCTGATCGGCGGCGGTGGAAGCTTTGATCTTGGTACCGTCAATGGCCAGAAGTTGGCCGCCGAACAAATCCAACTGGCGGCACAGCCGCGTGAACTCGCGCACCACCGCCTTGAAGCCCACTGCATTGTCCTTGCGGAAGTCGGCGATGGTTTTGAAGTCGGGTGTCAGTTGGCGCAACAGCCACAACACTTCCAAATTGCGACGGCATTCGGCTTCCAGCCGGCGGCTGGAGCGCAGTTGGTTCAGGTAGCCGTAGAGATAAAGCTTGAGAAGATCGGCGGGGTGATAGGCCGGTCGCCCACGCCCCTGCGGGTCTTCCTTGGGAAAGACGAACCCGGCGGCGCGCAAGTCCAGCGTGGCTGCGAAGGCGTCGAGGAAGCGTACGAGGTTGTCCGGCCCGACATAATCTTCCAACGCCGCCGGCAGAAGCTGGGTTTGTTGACGATCCGATCCTTCAATCCAGTTCATGTTACTTATGTTGATTGAAATGCCGAGTCTCCTGTTCAAGTTTGTAATGGGGTTTTTCACACAGGCTCTAAACGCGGAACTCCAAACTTCAAATCAGGACACTGCGCGAAATGCAGTACATTGGCGTTGGCCGTGATTGGTCAGGCGGGATGGTAGAATTTTAAATTCGTTACTTCCGGTAAGCAAAAACCATCCCCTCATTGGTCATGGTGAAGGTGCTTCCCGCGACATGACCCATCGTCATGCCCGCACCCTCCCACTGCATGGTGAGGTCCGCTCCCTGGCGCGCGTAGGTGGCTTTCACCTCGCGGCTCATGTCTCCCCGCCCCGGCACGGAGAAGGTGATTTGGCTGACGCAATGGCTGTCCGCCGTGATGGTGAAGACTCCGGATTTGACGGTCGGCGACGCCCCTTCATGGAGCAGGCTGCAAGGCAGGCTTTTCCCATCCACGCTCACCAGGGCATACACGCCGGTGGGATCGCTGCTGGCATTGCCGCCCGCCTCATTTTTGCAGCCGGTCCAGGCCAGCATCAGGCAGGCGGTGAGCAGGCACGGCCCCAGGAAACGAGGCATGGCACTTTGAGGTTTGCGGATTGATTGATCGGGTTTTGTTTTCATGATGCGATTTTACTTCCGGCTGACAAACGGCGTGAATTGATAATTTCATCGATCGCATTGAGGGAATCAATCCCTGGCGGCAACGTGCTTCTTCGTTTCCGCCCCTGGCGTTATGGGCCCCAGCGTCCGGGACCAACCGTGATTTGATTTTCAGCCGGGTCCGTGAGGTTCGCGGTTCAACCTGCCTGGTAGAAATGATCGTCCGGCCTCAAAAGTTCATTTCCCTCGCCCCGAGCGAAGCGCGGGGAGAGGGGCCGTTCAGCAAAAAACCACCGCTGCCCTGCCAGTGACTCGCCCGCGGGCGGCACGTTCACCGGGCAAAAGGATTCCCCGCCAGGGGTTTTCCACAATAAATGCAAAAGGTGCGCTTCGCCAGATTCGGCCTCCCGCAGGAGGGACAGGTCACCGGAGGATCTTTGGCGGCGACACCATCCAGGGCGAGTTTCCGCTGATCGATTTCCTGAATCAGCCCGGTCAAGACCTCGTCGGTATAGCCATGCTCCTGCTTCATCAGCTTCCACATGGCCTCGGTGATCATGAGCAGCCGGTCAATGTCGTGTTTGAATAATTCGACGTCCGTCCGGACTTCCCGGACGTCATTTTCCGCCGTGGTCGCCGTGGCCGAAGCGTAACTGCCGGACAGATCAGCGCCAATCATTGTGGGATAGAACATAATATTCAGGGGGATGGGATTGAGTCAGGGCCAGGTTGAAAATCAACATTGGTTCCAAACAGTTCATCGTCCAGAACAGTCTGATCGATTCGGACCGGTTCCTCAATTCCAACCATGGTCGAAATTTGTAAGCCTTTGCGCCCGTGACCAAATCCGCCGGCCATGGCCTGGGCCGGAGAGGCCCGGCCACCCGCCGGACGGCTGGTGGATCAGGGTGCCCCTCCGGGCAATCCATTCCATGGCGCTGCACCTGACCTTGGCGCTTTTGAAACGTACATCTGGTAGAAAGAACTTCCTCACCCTGAATCGACATGGGGTGAAGGCCGGGCCTTGACAAATGGGCAACCTGGAGCCATAGGCAAAATATGCGCACAAGGAGCGTATTTATCATCGGTTTGGCGGCCATGGCCGCCGGCGCCCCGGCCGAAGAGAAGCTGCCGACGCTCAAAGTCGGCAGCGATACTTACAGTAACGTCACCGTTACGAAAGTTACGGCCACAAACATCTTTTTCATTTCCGACCGGAGGTTGACCAATGCCGAATTGAAAAACCTCGATCCGACGTGGCAAAAACATTTCCATTATGACCCGGCGAAGGCAACCGCGAAACCGAAACCAAAGCCAGGCAACGCCCAATATCACTTTCGAGTCGGCGGCACCAATCAGCCTGCCAGCATTGCCGATGTAAAATTAGAGCTCGCCGATGCCATCGCCCGGGTGCGGGAAATCGTCAACCAGCCCGTGGAGAGCCAGCCTCGCACGCCCCACATGAAAGTCGTAACGTACAGTCCCGGCTGGTTCCGCCCCGGCGCCGAAAAACCCGACTTCAACCGGGTGGATGTTCGCAACACCCAGAAATTCCCCTATGACGGGAACGAATATGTCACGTCGGACCAGAATCCGAAGGTCGTTTACATCGGCCCGGAGCTCGAATTCAACCCCATGACCAAATTCTTCTACACCAACTGGTCGGTGCCCAAAAAGAAGCTGAACGAGTCGGAGATGCTGGAAATCAACCGGCTCTATCGCATCATCGGCCAGGACGAGGACAAACTGGCCGGGTCGCAAAACTGAGGAATGTCGCATCCGCAGTCAAATCCCCGGCACCGCTTCAGGTGTGGACTTGCTCCCGGATCAGCCGCCGGCGCTCAAGCAATTGGGGTTCGTGTTGGTGGGAATAAACGCAGCAGACGAAAACACTGATGAAATTCACGATGGTGAAGGCCTGGCCTGGCCGGAATTTGGGCGTGCCGGCGGGAACAAACAGCACCACGGCCGGCAACCATTGGCCGAAAATGCCGCGGCGACCCAACCGTGACCGCAGTCTTTTGCCGGCGGGCATGGGGGTGGGGTTCAATCGGGAGGCGAGCCTGCCACGTTTGGGCCAGGTCCTGACCGGACGCTTCCGACGTCACGCCGGGCCGCCGGGAAATTCCGCAAGCAGGATTATTTCCTGATTGATTGCCGGTATCGACAAAATCATGCCGGGAAAATCCGCATTTCGCCTGAGATTTCACCCCTCGCCGGGTCCGTTTGACCCCGCAAACAGGCCTGACCATCCCTTTTTATCCAGGTTTTAGTCCGTTTATGCTAAATGACTTGCATAGCTCGGTCATACAGTTGTGCAGTTGACAGGATATTATTTTCAGGTTGGAAGGAACTAAATATGGTAAAATTGTGGATAGTGATTTGTGCCCGCAGCCCATCAATGTTCGATCGCATGGCTCGTCAGCGCGATGACGGGTTCCAGCCGCAGTTCGAGCCGGCCAACCTGGTTTTAATATGAATGCGTCTCCTGAAAGTCCGCATCCCGAATCGGCGCGTCAAGATCCGCCGGATGCGGTGGACCGTTCCCGACCCGGTGCGTCCGCTTTGGCTCCGGCGGGCGGTGGCCCGGCCCCGCTTCCGGTCAAGCGTTCGTTGCGGTTGTTGTGTATTGACGATGACGAGCAGATCCTGGAAACCCTGCAAGTTTGTCTCGGGTATCTGGGGCACCAGGTGAAGGGGGCCTCCGGCGGGAAACGTGGCATTGAAGTGTTCTGCACCGCCATTCTAAAAAGCGAGCCTTACGATGTGGTCATCACCGACATGAGCATGCCGGATGTCAATGGCTATGAAGTGGCCCAGGCGATCAAGGCCGAATCCCCCAGGACACCCGTCATTCTGCTGTCCGGTGCGGCCGGCAGCCCTAAGGAAACCGAGGTGCCCTCTGCATCCGTGGACGCCGTGCTTAATAAACCGGCGTCCCTGAAGCAATTGAGCGAATTGCTCCTCCGAGTGACGGCGGGGGCGTAGCCGCCGAGTCGGGATCACTTCCCTTGATTCCGGACTGGTGAGCAGCACCTTCTGGATTCATCTTTCCGCGCCGTCAACTGCAATTTCCCGGCCACGTTTGCGTACCCGGGCACAAGCGCCCGCTTGCGTCGGCTCTTGAACCGGTGTTTAATCTTTTTCGACTGGCGTTCCCTTTTTGGTTGCGGCGCCGGGCCGCGGGAATGCCGGTTCAGTTGGCCAGAGGAATTTTGATGAACGCGATCAATCCGCCGTCGACATCGTTTGAGCTGGCGACCAACACCGTCGTTGGGCGCATTTACAGGTATTTTTCCCACCAGGAATCCTCCACCCTGACGCACATTCTGCTCATCCTGGCGGTGGCCATTCTCGTCCATGTGATGGTTAAAATCACCCGGCACCTCAGCGAATGGTTCATCCATAAAAGCCAGGCACAGAAAAATCCGCTCGGCTTCGTGACACAACAGCCGAAATTCATCACGCTCACCCGGCTCATCGTCAGCGGCATCACGTTCGTCATCTACTTTTTCGCGCTGGGACTGGTCCTGCAGGAGTTTGGCGTTGATCTTACGGCGTATCTGGCGAGCGCCACGGTCATCGGCCTGGCCATCAGCTTCGGTTCGCAGGGTCTGGTGCAGGACGTGGTGATTGGCCTGACGCTGATTTTTTCCGACGCGATGGAGGTGGGCGAGCTGGTCGAAATTGCCGGCACGGCGGTGGTCATCGGCCGGGTGGAGGAAATCGGGTTGCGCTTTACCGTGCTTCGCAATTTTTACAACCAGGAAATTTTCATTCCCAACCGGACCATCGCCAACGTGAGCCGGTTTCCGCACGGTGGTGTTTTTGCCTACGCGGACATCCAGATTCCCGACGGCGTTGACCGGCCCAAAGCCGTCCAAACTGTGGAAAACGTCGCCCGGGGCATGTGGCAGCAATTCGGGGCGATTATTTTGAGCGAGCCGGTCCTGAGTCCGGTGGAGACAGCGGAGGGCGGCGGTTGGAGTTTCCTGCGGGTCCATTTCAAAATCTGGCCCGGCCAGGGAGGTCTGATTGAGACGACGTTCCGGCAACAGATGGTCCGCGCCATGAAAACCTTCGAACCCAATTACGCCGATTGGCAGGTGGCGGTGACCTACCGCGCCATGACGGCGCTCAAGAAATAAACCGGCGCCCGCAACGGATTTTCGCCGCCGGGCGCTTATTCGCTCGTGTTCCCATTGCCGGCCGGCTAGGGTGATGGACGTGTTGCTGGTCACCTCGAACAAGTTCAGGCAGTTGCTGCATATCCGCTACGCCGGCCAGGTGCGACCGGAAGAGTTTCAGCGCAGCCGCGAGGACCTGGTCGCGCAACTGGGAGAGTTGCCGGCCGGCTTTCGTTTGCTGGCCGATTTCAGCCAGTTGGAATCCATGAAGCTGGATTGCGAACCGGATCTGGGCTGGATGATGGAATTGATCGGGCAGGCGGGGGTGGCCCTGGTGGTGCGGGTCTTTCCCGACCCGAGCAAGGACATCGGGATGAATATCCTGACAGTTTTTCACTACCCGCATCGTCCACGGGTGGTTGCTTGTCAAAACCTGATCGAAGCCGCGAGAGTGCTTGGTCTTTAAGGAGGCCTTTGCGGGGCGCGTTTCCGGATGGTGCCAGCGATTTCATGACTCCAATAAAGCGGGGGAGCGGGCTCCACCCTATCCCCTGATGCAAGGCCTGAGCTGGGTGTCCACTGACAGGATATGCTCCTGAATCCACAAACTGAGCTCCTGATGCAGTTGGCGAAGGAGGTCCAGGTGGAGACCTTCCGCCTGGTACCGTTTCTTGAACGCTTCGAAAAACCCGATAAACTGTTCGTGCGCCCGCTTGTTCCGGGCATGGGCCGGACACCGATACCGTTCCATACAGGCTTCCTCAAATTTGAAATGCGAGCCGGCGTATGACTCCAGAAAATCCACCAAATGGACCAGAAATTCGGCCTCCTCCCGGGTCAGGTTGGCACCATTCAACATGCCCTCCAGATGATTGATGTTATTAATCAACATCCGGTGCTGTTGGTCGATCACATCAGAACCCGACGCGAACTGTTCAGTCCAAATGACCATGTTCAAAAACGGCTCGGTTTGCCCTGCGGACCCTTTGTGAACGTGGTGGGCCGCTTCGACGCCCGACTCACCATGGTCTGCCCGCAGGCAATAGTATGCATGATTCAATCTCCACCAGTACAGAATCCGGGCTTCAGATTTTTTGGCGAACATCCATCCTATATTGCACCCGGCAGGAAACCCTCTTTCTTCAACCTCGGGATTGCAGTGATTCCAGCCTGCACCTATTCCCCAAAGTCACGCAGCACCGAAATGCAGAACCCACGAAGCCAACGGGGCGGCAAGGAATTTCATTCAATTTTAACCATTACCGCCGGCGCCCTATCCCTGCATCCGGGCTTTGAAATCCGGCGGGTTCTGTTACTTTCTTTCGGAAATCAAACAGCAAAGGAATTTTATGCCGGAAAACATTGGCTTTGTCGGAGTCGGACGGATGGGCGCGAACATGGCGCGCCGTCTCAAGGAATGCGGCTGGCCCGTCCCTGTTGTTTTCGATGTGAACCCCGGCTCCGCGCAATCGCTCGCCCGGGAACTGGGCGGTACGGTGGCCGGCGACCTCAAGGCCGTCACCGCGCTGGCTGACGTCGTCTTCACCGTGGTCACCGATGACCAGGCGATGAAAAGCATTTATCGCGGCGGCTTGTTGAGCCGGGCGAAGGGCAAATTGTTTATCAATTGCGCCACGGTCACGCCCGCCATTCACGCCTGGGTGGAACAAAAATGCGAAGCCAAAGGCGCGCAATCGCTGGAAGCGTGCATGGCCTCCAGCATCACCCAGGCACGGGAGGGTTCGCTGTATCTGATGTGCGGCGGCAAAGCAGAGGCGTTCGAACGGGCCAAACCGATTCTGGAGAAATTGAGCGCGTCGCTCCGTTTCATCGGCCGGGCGGGCAAGGCCGCCGAGGTGAAGGCACTCGTGAACATGGTCATGAACTGCAACACGGCCGCGCTCGCCGAAGGACTGGGTTTGGGCGCCGCCCTTGGCCTTGACCTGACGATGTTGCGCGAGGTGTTTGCCCAGACGGGCGCCAATTCGTCCGTGCTGCGGACGGACGGTGAGGACATGCAAAAACGCGACCACGCGTGCTTTTTCTCCGCCGCCCACGCCGCCAAGGATTCGGGCATCGCGCTCAAACTGGCCAAAACCCAGGGATTGAATCTCCCGCTCGCCCTGGCTGCGAAGAAACAATACGACCGGATGATCAAGGAAGGATTGGGCGACCTCGACAAGTCCGGCATCGCGGAACTGACCTTTAAAGGGCGCAAAGGCCACCCCCTCTGATTCCCAATGAATGGGCGGGGTGGGGCCTAACAAACACCACAATCCTGCTGCCATGAAACGATTAATTTTGGCTGTCGCCTTTGCCGCTTTTGCCGCTGGATGCTCGAAACAGGAAACGCTGACCGGCCCGGCCTACGCGATCTGGATCTCGGCCCAGAGCAGCTCGAATTTGTTCGGAAGCCGAGTGGTGCTTGGCGCGGGAACCGCAATGAATCCCTATTTTGGCGACGTGGATGCCATTTTCCGGACGAAGCTTACAACCAATCAGGTCATTCATGCCTTTCCGGGCGTCTATTATACCCGTGGGAATCTGGGTGGTGTGAATGCAGGGGTTTATCTACAAGCAGGAGACCGGCTGGTTGGTTCAGGAATGGATATAACAACCTTCCTGCGATGTACGAATGCGCCCGGCTATGCAAGCGGAAGCGGGAACATTGAAGGGATAATTTCCAGCGTCGGTTCAAACGTAATCGTGGAGAATTTGACGGTGGATTGCCAGGGACAGGCGTATCAGACAAACAAAATCAACGGCATTCAGCTTGAAGGTGATTTTGACCAGGTAAAAAATTGCAAGGTCCTCAACTGGTGTGGACATTTCTATAGTCCAGGTAGTGGCGATGAATCCTGGGCAATTTACCTGGTAGGTTATCCCGTTCAACCCTGGGTGGACAAAGGTAAATTAATTCAAAACTGTATAGCCGCTTCTCCGCAGGGAAACTATGATGATGCTTTCAATTCCGACGGCCAGTTTTTAATGGAAGGAAACAAGGCTTATTTTCCGATTCTCACTAACGGCAGTTATTTTTATGGCGCAGGTCTGCCAGTTGCAGGCGGTTGCGGTGCCATTATCAAAGACAACTACATTGAAGGCGGTCAGTATGGAGCGTATGGAGATACGTGGGGAGAAACCAACTTGATTTTTGAGAATAACATCCTGAAAAACAATTCAGTCGGTTTTCTGATTTGCGGTCCAACCCCGGTTTCCGCAGATAACATAAAAGTGGTTAACAATCTTATTGAAGGCCTGACCAATTATTTTTCTTCGGAACGGATGATGATCGGACTGATGAATCTATCCACGAATGATGCGCCGTGGCGAAGAATAGCCATCAGTGGCAACACCCTGAGGTTTGCCGACGGTGTCGCGCCCACCCGGATAGAGCCCAATCAGGCGGCATTCTGGCTGGGGGTTGCCACCAATGCGGCGGCTTCGTCCAATTTTTACGGGGTGCTGATTTCGGGAAACATCGTGGACAACGAGTTAACCAACATTCTCCAGGGGCTGAATTACCATATCGCAAATAACGTGGACCAAAATGGAGATTGGTCCGCGAGCAATGGGCTCACGAACAATCAAGCTGCGCTGCCGGCGCCACGCCAGGGCCGTCCGGGTGTGCCGGCGGAGTGAATTCCCCTGCGTCTGCTGATCGGATGACCGCGGGTGCAAGGGAAAGGGAAAACATTCACCTTTTTCTGGTTGCCATTTCCCTTCTCTTCCATATAATTATCCGTTCCCAGATAGAATGGGATATTTATCGTGAGCTATTGCATTTTAGAAACCGGAAGCAAACAGTATCGTGTGGCCGCGGGCGACACGCTGGAAATCGAGCGCCTGGCCGTTGAGGCCGGCAAGCCCGTCACGTTTGACCGCGTGTTGCTGGTCAACCATGACGGCAAGCTGAGTGTGGGCACACCCACGGTCAACGGCGCCAGCGTCGTGGCCGACGTGGTGGAACACAAGCGCGGCGAGAAAACGCTCACGTTCAAAATGAAACGCCGCAAAGGTTATCACAAAAGCATCGGTCACCGTCAGGAACTCACCGTGGTGAAGATCAAGGAAATCAAAGCGTAACATCGGGTCCTGGACCTGGTGTCCGGCATCCGGGGAACCCCGGAACCGGAACGCCAGAACCCGGCCCCCAAAAAATTTATGGCACACAAAAAAGGTCAAGGCAGCGTTCGCAATGGCCGCGACAGCGTCAGCAAACGGCTGGGCGTGAAAACATTTGGCGGCGAATTTGTCACCGCCGGCAGCATCATCGTCCGCCAGCGCGGTTCCCGGTTTGAAGCGGGCCAGAACGTCGGCACCGGCCGCGACTGGACCCTCTTCGCCCTCGTGGACGGCAAGATTGCGTTCGACAAGAATGGCCGCCGTGTGAACGTGAAGCCCGAACCCGCCGCGAAGAACTGAACGGCGCCAATGAATTTCCCGGCGAGGCCAGGCGCCTCGCCTTTTTTATTTATGATTTACGATTTATGACTGATGATCTGGTGCGTTTTTTAAATCGTAATTCGTAAATCATCAATCGTAATCCAGCCGCATGTTTGTTGACGAAATTAAAATTTACGCGCGGGCGGGGCACGGCGGCAAAGGCTGTGTCGCGTTCCATCGTGAAGCGTTCGTGCCCAAGGGCGGCCCCAGTGGCGGCAACGGGGGACGGGGCGGCAGCGTGATTTTGCAGGCCGACCACGACCTCAACAATCTCATCGCCCAGTACTATCAGCCGCGCCTCATCGCGCCGGATGGCGAACACGGCCTGGGCAAGGGCATGGACGGTCATGCCGGCAAGGATTTGATCGTCAAGGTTCCCTGCGGCACGCTGGTCTGGCAGGTGGCCGGCGGCGCAAAAGAAACCTCGGAGGACGAGGACGAAGGCCCGGATGACCAACCGATGATCCGTTCCAGTGCCGGCAAGCGGCCACTGATCCGCAGCGCCAGCGGTGCGCTGGCACAGGAAATTGATTTGAGCAAGGAAGCAGCGGGCGGGAAATCTGCCTCAGCCGACAAAGGCGAACTGATCGCCGACCTGACCAAACACGGCCAGCAGTTTGTTCTGTGCCAGGGCGGGCGCGGAGGACTTGGCAATCGTAACTTTGCCACCGCGGCGCGCCAGACCCCGCGTTTTGCGCAGCCGGGCGAGCCGGGCGGAGAAGGTGATTTTTTGTTCGAGTTGCGCATCATGGCCGAGGTCGGGCTGGTCGGTTATCCCAACGCCGGCAAATCCACATTGCTCACGGCCATTTCCAAGGCGCGTCCGAAAATCGCGCCGTATCCGTTTACGACCCTGCATCCGCAAATCGGCATCGTCGAATATGAGGATTTTCACCGGCTCACGGTCTGCGACGTGCCCGGTCTGATTGAAGGCGCCCACCAGAACGTCGGCCTGGGCCACGCTTTTTTACGCCACATTGAACGCTGCAAAGTCCTCGTGCTGCTGCTCGACATGGCCGGCACGGACAACCGGGCGCCGTGGGACGATTACCGGCAATTGCTCAGCGAACTGAAACTTTACGATCCGGCCCTCCTGGAAAAGCCGCGCCTGGTGGTGGCGAATAAAATGGACGAAGCCGTCGCCGGGAAAAACCTGAAGCAGTTCAAAAAGAAGTTTAAGCGAGTTTCGGTGCTGCCGATTTCCGCCGCGTTTGATGAAGGCGTTGAGAAATTCAAAAAGATGATCCGCGAGGCGGTGGAGGGAGGCTCACCGTAGCCGCCGAGGTAACGAGGCGGACCGCATCAGTAACGCACCAAGATCCACCTCCTCACGCGCGTGTTGTCCAAAACTTCAAAACGCGCCCGGAGCGCGGACCGCTGAGTCCGCGCGTTTTGGACTGGATGGAAATTCGTGCCTTTGGACCGTGATAAGTTCGCGCGGACATGGCTGTTGCTTTGTAGAAATGATCGTCCGGCCTCAAGAGTTCATTTCCCTCTCCCCGCAGCGAAGCGCGGGGAGAGGGGCAGGGAGAGGGGCCGTTGAACAAAAAACCACCTCTCCCCGGCCCTCTCCCCCAACTTCGTTGGCGGAGAGGGAGATCAAATGGAGGTGTCGTTTCCGGGTTTGATGTTTCCCACAAACCAACATGACTGTCCGCGCTCCGGGCGGTTTGGGCAACACGCCCTCACGTCGGCGGCGACAACTCCAAAAACCGCATCAGGCTGTCTCCATGTTTGAGTACTTTTACTTCATGCCATGGTGACACTATTTCCAGCGTGTCGCGTTTGGTATGGCCGAGAATGAATCGTCCGCCGGGCGCGAGCAGTTTCGGCAGATTGGGATCGTCGAGGAGTTGTTGGGCGAAGGACGTCGAGCGCCGACCGACGTTTTTCTCGCCATAAGGGGGGTCGGCCAGAATCAAATCAAATGGCCGCCTGGTCTCCGCCATCTGACGAACCATCGTAAAAACATCCTGGGTGCGGACTTCGAGATTGGGTTCAAAACCGGCGGCCCGGGCATTATCGCGGATGAATTCGGCGTGCTTGTGGGATTTTTCAACGCATAGTGCTGACGCGGCGCCACGGCTGAGGCAGTCGAGGCTCAGCGCCCCGGAGCCGGCAAACAATTCCAGCACCCGCGCGCCGACCACCTGTGGGCCGAGGCTGTTGAAAACCGCCTGCTTGACGAGGTCAGGCGTAGGCCGGACGTCGAATCCCTTGGGGACCTTGAGAAGACGTCGGGCCGCGTTACCGCCGGTGATGCGCATGGTGTTGGTTGAACCGTGACTGGTTAAATCAGTAAAAGGGTCGATGGCGCCGCCAATTTGACCACTTAACTCATTTAACCAATTTAACGATTTAACGAAAACCCGTCACTTGAAAATCTCGGCAAAGAACCGTTTCATTTCCGCCCACGAACGTTTGTCCGCCTTCGCGTTGTAGGCGACGCCTTTGGAATTGTCATTGCCGGCCAGCGGCTGGGTGAAGGCATGAACCGCCCCGCCGTAGAAATTGATCTGCCAGTCCACGCCGCCCTGGCGCATTTCGTTTTCAAACGCGGCGATGTCCTGGGGCGAGGAATAGGGATCATCCGCGCCGTGCAACACCAGCACCTTGCACTTGATGTTCTTGCCGTCGTCCGGATGGGGCGCATCCAGTCCGCCATGAAAACTGACCACACCGTTCAAGTCCGCACCGCTGCGCGCCAGTTCCAGCACGGTGGTGCCGCCGAAACAATAACCGATGGCGGCAAGACGCCTGGGATCCACCAGCGGCTGCCGGCGCAACGCGTCCAAACCGGCGTTGACCCGCGCGCGCAGAAGCTGGCGGTCGCCTCCCTTGTATTTGCCCACCAGGGCGCCCGCTTCCTGCGTGTTTTTCGGGCGGATGCCCTTGCCATAGATGTCGGCGCAGAACGCGACGTAGCCGAGTTGGGCAAGCATCTCGGCGCGGTGCTTTTCGTAATCGGTCAGCCCCATCCATTGGTGCACCACCAGCACGCCAGGCCGCGCACCCTTGACGGCGTCGTCCCAGGCGACAAAGCCTTCGAGCGCGGTATCGCCCTGTTTATATTCAACGGTCCTGGTTTGGATGGCCGCACGCACCGTCATGGCACAAATTAAAACGAGCAAGACAGAAATCAAATTTTTCATGGCGTTACTGTAACCGCTCCCGGGCAAATTGCCAACGGCTTGACACGCACCATGTCCGGCAGGCTTCCTATCCTTGTGCAACGACTGGGACCGCCGGATTCGCACCACCTCGACGCCGCCGTCGGGTGGCTGGGGCTGGATTGTGTCGCCGAGGCGCGGACGGAACTGGATTTGATTACAGCCGCGCACCGAAACCATCCCGCTGTGCTGGAGGCGCGCTGGACCCTTTGCGCCCGGGAAAAACGCTGGCCCGAAGCATTGGAAATTGCGCGGGCCGAACTGGCCGCCGCCCCCGACGATTGTAGCGGCTGGCTGCACCGCGCTTATGCCTTGCGCCGCGTTCCGGAGGACGGTTTGTCCCGGGCCTGGGAGGCGCTGTTGCCCGCGGCGGAAAAATTTCCCCGCGAACCGGTCATCGCCTACAATCTGTCTTGTTACGCCTGCCAGATGCAGCAACTCGACATCGCACGACACTGGTTGCGGCAGGCGATGAAAATCGGGGGCAGGGACGCCATCCGGAAAATGGCGCTGGCCGACGACGATTTACAGCCGCTATGGGCGGAAATCCGTGAGTTGTAATGAGAGTGACAAAACACACAGAGAAATTGAAAACCCCTTTCCATGAACCACCGGGTAGGGCGCGCAGTCGTCTGCGCGCCGGGAACGTGGAAGGGCGGCCCTTTGCTTCCAGGCGGCGCGCACGGAGTCACGCGCCCTACCGCCAGCCGGTTCAACGAGTCAAAGCGCGACCTGACGGACGCCCGACGATCTTAGAAGTTTGCGATCTGCGCGTGGAGCGCGGCGGCACCACTATTCTGGACGGCGTGAACTGGCGCGTGGAACACGGACAGCATTGGGTGATTCTCGGCGCGAACGGTTCAGGCAAGACCTCGTTGCTGAGCGCGTTGACGGGCTATCTGACGCCGACCGCGGGAGACATTTCGTTGCTGAACCGGACTTACGGGCGTTCGGACTGGCGCGAGTTGCGCAAACAAATCGGCCTGGTCAGCTCCGCCGTCCGGCAAATGATGGCCGACGACGAACCGGCGATGGAAACCGTCGCCAGCGGCAAGTATGCGATGATTGATTTCTGGGGCACGCTGTCGCGCGGCGACAAAAACCGCGCGCTGAACATTCTCCGGCAAATAGAGTGCGTCCAACTGGCGGCGCGTCCGTGGCGCGTGCTTTCGCAAGGCGAACGGCAGCGAGTATTGATTGGCCGGGCGCTGATGGCCCGACCGCAGGTCCTGATCCTGGATGAACCGTGCGCCGGACTGGATCCCGCGGCCCGCGAACATTTCCTGCAATTCCTCCAACGGCTGGGCAAAAGCAAAAAGGCGCCGACGCTCGTGCTGGTGACGCATCACGTCGAGGAAATCATGCCGGTGTTTTCACATGTGCTGCTGCTGAAAGACGGCGGCGTGCTGGCGTCAGGCAAAAAAACAAACGCGCTGAATTCCCGAAACCTTTCCCAGGCCTTCAACGCCCGGATGAAATTACAAACGGCGGGAAAGCGTTATGGATTGAAAGTGCAAACGAATTACAGGTCGCCGCCTGTTTTATAGTCTTTGCCTCAGCTCATCCCATTCACTCAAGTTCAGAAATCGCGTGAAGTGTCTCGCTGCATGATCAAATCGGTCAAACGCGATCATAACGGTTTCACACCGCGACATGGTTTCCACCGCCACCGGTTGTCCAGAACAAGTCCGGCATGAAAGCGCCAGAGGGCTGGCGCACTCCAAAACGCTTCGCGTCCGTTGCATGTCGATTGAAACGCGCCCGCGTCCCGGGGTGCGGCGGCCCTCCGCGCTTTTCCGTCCACCGGGAAACAGAGCGCGGCAATTATGCCGTTACTGCCGCCGGTTTTTCCCGCCAGCCAAACAGGCGCTTGGCTTTGATAACCTGGGCAATCGACGGCGGGACGAGCTTTTCCCAGGCAGCATCACCGGCCTTGATCTTGTCGAGCACGTCGCGGGAATAGATGGACAGATAATCGGGGTTGTAATTGCGGATATTTTCCACAAACCGGTTCTCCACCAGGTGCGCGTAGAGAT
>DASZAB010000163.1:0-7117 GCA_035945675.1 Verrucomicrobiia bacterium
GCAACCGGTTCGATGACGATGCCATCGCCCGGATGCTGGGTCATTTCCAGGTTCTGTTGGAAGGCATGGCCGCCAGCCCGGAGAAGCACGTCGGCCAGCTGGCGATGCTGACGGAGGCTGAACGCGACCAGCTGCTCGCGAAATGGAACGACACAACGGCGGAATTTCCCGAGGGCAAATGCGTCCACGAACTTTTTGAGGAACAAGCCCGGCGGACTCCGGATGCGCTCGCCGTCGCGGACGGGAAGAAGCAATGGAGCTATGCCGAGTTGAACAGGCGTGCCGATTCACTGGCGGCGGAGTTGCGAAAATTCGGCATCGGGCCGGACGTTTGTGTCGGCGTCTGTTTGGAGCGCTCCGTCGAAATGATTGCCGCCAAGCTCGCGGTCTGGAAGGCCGGTGGCGCCTATGTGCCGCTCGACCCGTCCTATCCGGCTGAGCGGCTCAAATTCATGCTCGAAGACGCCAATATACCCGTGCTCCTGACGCAACCATCGCTGCGCAACAATTCCCAATTTGAAATTCCCGATTTGAAGTTGCTCAGTGTGGATGAATTGCTGGAATCAAGGACGAGGACAAAGGACAGGGACGATGATTCAACTCCGCACTCCGCACTCCGCACTCCGCACTCGGGAAATCTCGCTTATGTCATCTACACCTCCGGTTCCACCGGCCGGCCCAAGGGCGTCGAAATTGAGCACCGGAGTCTGGTCAATCTCATCACGTGGCACCAGCGTACCTACCGGGTAACGCCCGCTGATCGCGGCACGCAGATCGCCACCCCGGCATTCGATGCGTCGGTATGGGAGTTGTGGCCGTATCTCACCGCCGGCGCGAGCATTCATATTCCGGACGAAGAGACGCGGCTTTCATCCCGGAAACTTCTGCGCTGGCTGTTGGAGAACAAGATAACGCTCTCGTTTGTTCCGACGCCGATTGCCGAGGCGATGTTGGATGAACCGTGGCCGGAGGATTGCGGGCTGCGCGCGCTCCTGACCGGCGGCGACAAATTGCATCGGGCGCCTGGGAAAAAGCTTCCTTGCATGTTAGCCAATCATTACGGGCCGACCGAGAACACGGTGGTCACGACATGGACTTTGGTTCCTCCGATCAGGGAAAATGCTCATCCGCCGCCCATCGGCCGGCCCCTGGCCAACACGCAGGTTTTCATCCTCGACCAGAATCTTCAGCCCGTGCCGGTCAGTGTTCCGGGCGAACTGCACATCAGTGGTGTGGGGCTGGCGCGCGGTTACCATAATTGTCCCGAGCTGACGGCGGAAAAATTTATTCCGAACCCGTTCCGGGCCGGATCGGATGCGCGGCTTTACAGAACCGGCGACCTCGTCCGTTGGCGGCCCGATGGCCAGATCGAATTTCTGGGCCGCATGGACAATCAAGTGAAAATCCGCGGCCAGCGCATCGAACTGGGCGAGATTGAAGCCGCCCTCAACCGGCATTCCGAGGTGCGCGAAGCCGTCATCGTGCCGCGCGAAGACGCCAAAGGTGAAAAACGGCTGGCAGCTTACGTCGTCCTCAAATCGGAAATCGGAAACCGGAAACCGGAAATCAACACGGGGGGACTTCGCCGCTTTTTACGGGAGAAACTGCCGGATGCCATGATTCCGTCCGCGTTTGTTTTCCTGGACGCGCTGCCGCTCACACCCAATGGCAAGGTGGATCGCACAGCGCTGCCCATGCCGGAGTTTCAAGTCGAATCCGAACGGCCATTCGTCGCGCCGCGCACACCGACCGAAGAAAGGCTCGCGGCCATCTGGCGCGAAGTGCTCGCCGTGGAGCGCGTCGGTATGCACGACAATTTTTTCGAACTCGGCGGTCATTCGCTTACCGCCACACAGGTGGTTGCCCGGGCGCAGGGCGCATTCCAGGTCGAGTTGTTGCTGCCGGATTTGTTCGACGCACCGACCGTGGCCGAATTGGCCGAAAAAATCGAAGCCCGGGCGCGCAGCCCGGTGCGCCGTGGCGGCGTCCCGGCCGAGCGTCGCGTCCGGCGGGAAGACAAATCATCCGGCTTTCCGGCGAAAGCCGCTGGGCCGCATCCCAATGGCGAACTGCCGTTGTCGTTCGCCCAGGAACGGCTCTGGTTCATGGAACAATTGGAGCCGGGACAGGCGTTCAACAACATTCCCATCGCCCTCCGGCTCGAAGGCGCACTGAACATTGGTGCGCTGGAACGGGCCATCGCGGAAATTGTCCGCCGCCACAAGCCGCTACGCACGGTTTTCAACAGCGCAGCCGGCCGGCCGGTGGCCACCGTCATGCCCGCACCGGTGATCAAAATTCCGGTGGTTGATTTAAGTTCGTTGCCGGCGGAGGAGCGTGAAAAGAAGGCCGTGTGGCTGGCGTCGGAGGAAGCGCGGGAACCGCTCGATCTTTCGCAAAGTCCGCTGCTGCGTGCCAAACTGGTCCGGCTGGCCGCCGACGCGCATCTGCTGCTGTTCACCACGCACCACATTCTTTGCGACGGCTGGTCGGCGGGAATTTTTTACCGCGAATTGACGGCGCTTTATGAAGCGTTTTTGCAGGGCCGGCCTTCGCCGTTGCCGGAATTATCATCCGACTATGCCGACTATGTGCGGTCACAACGGACCCGGTTGCAGGGCGACGTTTTACCAAGCCAGCTTGATTTCTGGAAACAGCAGCTGGCCGGGGCACAAACGACATTGGATTTGCCAACCGACCGTCCGCGTCCGCCGGTCCAGACGTATCGGGGCGCTACCAGGCACTTCGCGTGGCCGCAGCGCCTGGCTTCATCACTGAACGCCGTGGCGCGGCAGGAAGAGGTCACGCTGTTCATGCTCCTGCTGGCGGCGTTTGAAACGCTGCTGCACCGTTACACGGGACAGGAAGACATCCTCGTCGGTTCGCCGATTGCCGGCCGCACGATGGTGGAGACGGAACCATTGATTGGCTTCTTCCTGAACACGCTCGTGCTGCGGGGCGATTTGTCCGGCGACCCGACGTTCCGCGAATTGCTGCAGCGCGTCCGCCAGACCGCGCTCGCCGCCTATGCGCACCAGGAAATTCCCTTTGAAAAACTCGTGGAGGCGCTCCAGCCGGCACGAGATTTAAGCCGTCCACCGCTGTTTCAAGTCATGTTCATTCTGCAAAACGCACCCCTCCGGTCGCTTGAGCTGGCCGGCTTGAAATTGGCGCCGCTCCAGGTCCACAGCAGCACGGCGAAATTTGACCTCATGCTTTCGCTGGAAGAAGGCGCCGGCGGCCTGAGCGGTTTCATCGAATACAACACGGATTTGTTTGACGCGGAAACCATCGCACGTCTGCTGGATCATTATCGAATGCTGCTCGAATCTGTTGCCGTGAGCGTGCAGCAACCTCTTTCGCAACTGCCGCTGCTTACCGAGCCGGAGCGGAAACAGATACTCGCCGACTGGAACGACTCGGACGCCGGTTTCCCCGGGGACAGGTGCATCCACGAACTTTTCCAGGAACAGGTCAGGCGCACCCCGGACGCCGCGGCTCTGGTTTTCGAAGATGAGGAGCTGACTTATCGCGAGTTGGATAAGCGCGCAAATCAACTGGCCCGCGAGCTGCACACCCTCGGTGTCGGCCCGGACGTGCGCGTGGGCATTTGCGTCAGGCGCTCGCTGGAAATGGTCATCGGTTTGCTCGGGATTCTCAAGGCCGGCGGTTGTTATGTGCCGCTCGATCCGGCGTATCCGAAAGAACGACGGGCGTTCATGCTCCAGGATTCACAAGCACCAGTACTGTTGACGCAGACGGCTCTTCGTGACCAATTCAAATCCGAAACTTCGAAGCTTAAACTGGTCTGTGTGGACGAGCAGAGTCACGCATCCGATTCCGTGCCATTCTCAACCCGCAACTCCCAGCCTTCAACCAGCCTCGCCTATATCATTTACACCTCCGGCTCGACCGGCCAGCCCAAGGGCGTCATGGTCATGCACCGCAATGTGGTGAATTTCTTCGCCGGCATGGACCGCGTCCTGGGCACCCGTCCTGGCGTGTGGCTGGCAGTGACGAGCATCTCGTTCGATATTTCCGTGCTGGAACTGTTCTGGACGCTCTGCCGCGGCTTCAAAGTGGTCATTCAGCCGGATGACGATCGCGCGCAGCCTTCGGTTCCCATCAGACAATCCGACGGGGAAAACGTGGATTTCAGTCTGTTCTATTTTGCGAATGACGCGGGCAACGGAGCGCCTGACAAGTACCGGCTGCTCATTGAAGGCGCGAAATTTGCCGACGCACACGGCTTTGCGGCCGTCTGGACGCCGGAACGGCATTTTCATCCTTTCGGCGGCCTCTACCCGAATCCGTCGCTGACGGGTGTGGCGGTGGCGATGATCACCAGACGCCTGCAAATTCGCGCCGGCAGTGTCTGTCTGCCGCTGCATCATCCGGCGCGTGTGGCGGAGGAATGGGCGGTCGTGGACAATCTGTCAAACGGCCGCGCTGCGATTTCCTTCGCGTCGGGCTGGCAGGTGAATGATTTCGTTCTCGCGCCGGAAAATTATCCCGGGCGCAAGGAAACCATGGCCCGCGAGATCGAAACCGTTCAGCGGTTATGGCGCGGCGACACGGTGGAATTTCCCGATGCGAACGGAGGCCGGACCGCCGTGAAAATTTTCCCGCAACCCATCCAAAAGAGGCTGCCCATCTGGCTTACCGCCGCGGGTTCGATGGAGACGTTCCAACTGGCCGGTGCGCTGGGTGCAAATGTTCTGACGCATTTGCTCGGCCAGGACGGGGAGGAACTGGCCGAAAAAATCGCGGCCTACCGCGCCGCCTGGCGGCAGGCCGGCCACCCCGGAGCGGGCCGCGTCGCGCTGATGCTGCACACGTTTGTGCATGAGGACGAAGCTGAAGTTCGTAAAATAGTCCGGAATCCCTTCCGCGAATATCTGCGCAGTTCGGTTGACCTGATGAAAAATTTTTCCCGGGAACACCGGCATTCGCCTTCCGTCAACGGTTCAACCGGCGACTGGGTGGACGCGGTGCTGGAACGCGCCGTGGACCGTTATTTTTCCAGCAGCGCGCTGTTTGGCACGCCGCGCGATTGCCGGCAAATGATCGAACGCGTCCACGCGCTCGGTGTGGACGAAGTGGCGTGCCTGATTGATTTTGGGGTTGACGCTGATTCCGTCCTCGCCGGCCTGCGACGGCTTCACGAACTCAAAGAGCACAGCGTTCAAAACACGGCGGTGGCCGGCAGGCGAGCGGATGGCCAGAGGGACTCCGTGTCGGAACAAATCGAGCGGCATGGTGTCACGCACCTGCAGTGCACTCCTTCCCTGGCGGGAACATTGCTGCTCGCGCCGGAATCGCAGGCGGCGATGCGGTCGCTCGACAAACTGCTGTTGGGCGGGGAGGCGCTGCCGGTTTCGCTGGCGAAACGGCTCCGCGAAGTCCTGCGCGGCGAACTCCTCAACCTGTATGGCCCGACCGAAACCACCGTTTGGTCCGCCGCCCATCGCGTGGAGAAAGTCCAAGACCCGGTCCCGATTGGCCGGCCCATTGCGAACACGCAGATTTATATTCTCGACAAGAAACTTCGGCCGGTTCCGGTCGGCGTGCCGGGGGAAATCTTTATCGGTGGCGAGGGGGTGGTGCGGGGTTATCTCAACCGGCCCGAACTCACGGTGGAAAAATTCATCCGCAATCCATTCAGCGCGGAAGCCAGCGCCCGGCTCTATCGCACCGGCGATCTGGGCCGCTGGCGGGCCAACGGCATGATCGAATTCCTCGGCCGCCTGGACCATCAGGTGAAGATTCGCGGACACCGCATCGAATTGGGCGAGATTGAATCGGCCCTGGCCCGGCATCCGGCAGTGCGGGAAGCGGTGGTGGTCGCCCGCGAAGATTCCCCCGGCGATAAACGGCTGACGGCCTATGTCGTCGCCGCGCCGAAGGCGAAGCCCACAACGACCGAACTGCGCCGGTTTGCGCAGGAGAAACTGCCGGAAGCGATGGTTCCCTCCGTGTTTATTTTCCTCGACCAGCTGCCGCTGACACCCAACGGCAAGGTGAATCGCATGGTGCTGCCCGCGCCGGAAACCGCGCGGCCGGAACTGGAAACCGCCTACGCCGCCCCGCGCAACGAGACCGAAAAGTCCATCGCGCAAATCTGGCAGGAATTGCTGCACGTCGAACAGGTCGGCCGGCACGACAACTTTTTTGATCTCGGCGGCAACTCGCTGCTCATCGTGCAGGTGCAGGCGCGGCTGCGCGTGACGCTTGGTTTTGATTTGCCCGTCGTCAAGCTGTTCCAGTATCCGACGGTCGCCGCCCTGGCCGGTTTTCTGGGCGAGCGCGCGGAAAATGTCCCGGGAAAAATCCGCGAACGCGGCCGGCGGAAACAGGCGGCTTGCGCGCGACAGTTCGAACCGGAGGGGGCGGTTCCCGCATGAGCGGAACGCAAAACAACAACCCGACCGGCATCGCCATCGTCGGGATGGCCGGTCGTTTCCCGAAAGCCCGGAACCCTGACGAGTTCTGGCGCAATCTCTGCGAAGGCGTCGAAGGCATTTCATTTTTTACCGACGAAGAGCTGGAGGCCGCCGGCGTTGATTTTCCGAAAGGCGATCCGAATTACGTCAAAGCGCGCGGCGTGCTCGAGGGTGCGGAGGAGTTCGACGCGGCTTTCTTCGGCATGAATCCGCGCGAGGCCGAGGCGACCGACCCGCAGCATCGTGTCTTTCTGGAATGCGCCTGGGAGGCGCTGGAAAATGCCGGCTGCGACCCGGCCAGATTTGAGGGCGCGATTGGCGTGTTTGCCGGCATGAGCATGAACACCTACCTCCCGCGCAACCTGCTCACGCGGCCGGAGGTTGTCGCGCAATTCAGCGAGCACCAGTTGTTGCTGGGCAACGACAAGGATTTTCTGCCGACGCGCGTGTCCTACAAACTCAACCTGCGCGGGCCGAGTATAAACATCCAGAGCGGTTGCTCCACGTCGCTCGTCGCCGTGTGTGTCGCCTGCCAGAATCTTTTGAACTACGAGTGCGACGTGGCACTGGCCGGCGCGGTGTCGGTCACGTTTCCACAGAAGCGCGGCTATCATTTCCAGGAAGGCGGCATCTCGTCGCCGGACGGGCATTGCCGCGCGTTCGACGCGCAAGCC
>DASZAB010000164.1:0-11680 GCA_035945675.1 Verrucomicrobiia bacterium
CGGAGATACCAATGCGCCCGCCGCAAAGAAGTCGGAGGTCGCCGCCATCCCCGATGCGACGCACAAACCGGTTTTCACCACCAACACGGTGACGATTGCCGGGAAGCGCGTGACCTACGTGGCCGAAACCGGCATGTTGCCCATCCTCAAACCCGACGGCACGTCGCGCGCCTCGGTTTTTTACGTCGCTTATACGCGGGTTGAAAAATCAGAAATCGGAAATCGGAAATCGGAAATGGAGCAGCGGCCGGTCACGTTTTGTTTCAATGGCGGTCCCGGCTCTTCCTCCGTATGGCTGCATCTGGGCGCGCTCGGTCCGCGCCGGGTGAAGTTGAACGACGACGGCACCTTGCCCAAACCGCCTTTCCGCATCGAGGACAACGCGTATTCAATTCTGGACGGCAGCGATCTGGTTTTCATTGACCCGGTAGTCACCGGCTTCAGTCGTGTGGCCAAGGACGAAAAATCTGATCAGTTTTTAAGCCAAGCGGGCGATTTGGAATCAGTGGGTGAATTCATCCGATTGTGGACGACGCGGCATGACCGGTGGCTTTCGCCGAAATATCTGTGCGGCGAGAGTTACGGCGTCTTTCGCGCGGCGGGGCTGGCGGCGTATTTGGACTCGCGCTACGGCATGTATCTGAACGGCGTGATTCTGCTGTCGGGCGTTCTGGATTTCGCCACGATTGAGGACGGGCCGGGCAATGATTTGCCGTATGAGCTTTTCCTGCCCAATTACACCGCCACGGCGCATTACTTCAAAAAACTGCCGCCGGATTTGCAGAGCGATTTGCCCAAGGCGCTGGCCGAGTCGCGGAAATTCGCCCTGGGCGAGTACGCCTCCGCCCTGCAACAGGGCGCGGCGTTGCCTGCGGCCGAACGCGAGAAAATCGTCGCCGAACTCGCACGGCTCACCGGCCTGAAACCGCAGGTCATCGCAGACAACCATCTGCGGATTGACAGCGACGTCTTCCGCAAACAATTGCTGCATGACGAAGGTTTGATTCTCGGCGCCTACGACGCCCGCATCACCGGGCGTGACGACGACCCGGCCTCGCCGTATCCCGATTTCGACCCGTCCTACGCGGCGACTTACGGACCGTTCGCGGCGGCAATGAACGCCTACGCGCGCCAGGAATTGAAATTCGAGGATGATTTGCCCTACGAAATCATCGCCAACGTGCAACCTTGGAAATATGACGTGCACAATCAATATCCGAGTGAGAGCCGTGACCTCGCGTCCGTGATGAACCAGAATCCTTACATGCGCGTGCTCGTCCTCAATGGTATGCGCGACCTCGTTTGCCCGCCGGACACGATGCGTTACGCGCTCGACCACATGCCGCTCGACCCGGCCTATCGCACGAACATCAGCTACGCCAACTTCGAAGCCGGTCACATGATGTATGTGAACCTGCCGGACCTGAAAAAAATGCACACGGTTCTGGAAAAATTTTTGGAACCTTGAGCCTTTACCCTGGCCCTCTCCCATCCGCGGGGAGAGGGTGGACGCAGGCCGGGTGAGGGTCACTCATGCACTCGGATCAAGGTTTTGATGGCATGATTGCCGGCAGCCATCTGCTTGAACAATTCCGGCAACCGGCTAAGCGGACATTCCCCGTCCACAAAATCCTGCGCGCGAATCACGCCGGCCTCGATGAATTCCAGCGCCTGCCGGATGACGCGCGGCGTGTGATGAAAACTCGCCAGCAGGGTCAGATTGGAATAATGAATCAATTCCGTGTCGAATGACACTTTGGTGCCGGAGGGACAACCGCCAAAAAAGTTTACCGTGCCGCCTTTGCGCACCAACTGCACGGCAGCTTCCCACGTTTCAGGCCGGCCGACCGCTTCAAGCACTGCGTCGAATGGTGTCCTGGTGGCTTGGTGAACTTTCGTAACCGATTCCCGACCTTCACCGATGTCGATGACCTGCTCTGCACCCAATCGTTGGGCCGCTTCCAACCGTATCGCTCGCCGTCCGGCCGTTGTCACCGTACAGCCGATTCTTTTTGCCAACGCGACGAACATCAGGCCAATCGGACCGGCGCCAATGACCAGCACATTCTGTCCGGCACGCAAATTTGTGTCTGCTACTCCCTGGACGACGCAGGCGAGCGGCTCGACGAGCGCAGCGTCGCGGAACTCGGTTTCCGGGTTGAGCCGCAGCAGGTTTTTTTGGACGAGCCGCGCGGGAATGACAATGGATTCGGCATAAGCGCCGTTCAAGAACCGCAAATCTGCGCAGAGATTTTCCTGCCCGCAGCGGCAATGGAAACATTCACCGCACGGCGCGGAGTTGGCCGCCACGACGCGGTCGCCAATTTTCCAATCAAATCCACTCATCCGGCCTTCGGCCACCTTCTCCCCGCCCGGGCGGGGAGAAGGAAAATCGCCGGACCCTTCCCGGTTTTTCTCCCTCTCCGCCGCGAAGCGGGGGAGAGGGACGGGGTGAGGTGGCGCGATTTCCGAAATGACGCCTGCCAGCTCGTGCCCGAAGACAGCGGGCGGCACAATCATTTTGGCGTGATAACCGCGCTTGAAAACTTTCAAATCGGTTCCGCAAGTCAGCGCGGCCTCGACCCGGACACGAACTTCCCCGGGTTTCAACGGCGGCGGCGCAATGTCCTCGATTTGGATATGTTCCCTGCCGTGAAGGATGGCGGCTTTCACGCCGCCAGTTTAAAAGCGAGGGGACGACTCTCAAATCGAATTCTTTGAAATTCGGCCGAAGTCGGTTTGCCTCGGTTCTACCAAATTCCGGGTGGGTCATTTGGTGGATTGGGCGGGGCGAGCGCGAGCCGCCGCCGCTTTGCTTTGCCGCGCCAAGGCTGGCGCGTTGGCCGCGCCGCAGCGTCGAACTCATCCGCCAGCCACACCGGCCGGCGCTTGTCCGTTTTCACGAGTTGTGCCATATTCAGCCTGGTATTCCCGGCCACGCGCAGAATGTGCCGGCGACCGCCTTGGTGATGCCGGGTTTAAAAATCGGGGCGTTCCGGGGCCGCGCAATCCAAAACACCGATGTCAACAACCGTCGTGGACAGGCAACCCGCGTCGCACAGAAAGTGCGTGCTGATCGTGGACGACGACGTCGAACTGGCGTCGATCTATCAGCATCTTCTCGAGACGTTCAATTACGAAGTCCGCATCGCCGCCAACGGTAAAGTGGCCCTGGGACAACTCCTCAGCCGGGACGTGAACGCCATTATCTGCGATCTCCGGATGCCGGAACTGGAAGGCGACTTGTTTTACAGCACCATCGAGCGCGTGAAACCGTATCTGTGCCGCCGTTTTATCTTTCTCACGGGCGCGGCCGATGATCCCAAATATCATTCGTTCCTCAACCAGGTGAGATCCCCGGTGCTCCACAAGCCGGTCCATCCGGAGCGGTTGCTCATGGAATTGCAGCGATTGTTCGAGGCCTGAGGCCTGGTTCGTTTTCACCTGAAAGCTTCGGGTTAATGCGCAGCGATTGCCAAACGGCGTGTTGTCCAAAAGCTCGGAGCGCGGACCGCTGAGTCCGCGTGTTCCCGTATGCCCATGTTTTGGAGTTCCGCAATGGTGTCCACAACCCGTGGACATGGCTGTTGCCTTGTAGAAATGATTGTCCGGCTTCGATAGTTCATTCCCCTCGCCCTGCAGCGAAGCGCGGGGAGAGGGACAGGGAGAGGGGCCGTTCAACAAAAAACCACCTCTCCCCGACCCTCTCCCCCAACTTCGTTGGCGGAGAGGGAGATCAAACGAAAGTGTCGTCTCCGGATTCGATGTTTTCTACCAAGCAACATGGCTGTCCGTGCTCCTGTCCGATTTGGGCAACACGCTCCGGAGCCAAAGCCACGAAATTTCAGGATTGCGGGGAGGATTGAATCTGTTAAATTTGGCGCTCGTTTTTTAACGGGCATTTAACCGAAGAAAATTTATGTCACAGCATCGCAGTCTGCGCGCGGCAACCGTATTGGGCGGCAAGCGCAATGTGCTCAAGCGTTTCGAGCGCGTTGAGCTTCTCAAAAAGCGCGGCCAATGGAAGGACGGCGACCGCATCACCGGCCTCCGTAAAACCAAACCTGGAGTGTAAAACGTGACGAGTGACAAGTGACGCGTGACACGGAATCCGCTCTTGTCACCTGTCCCTTGTCACATGCCACCGGCCATACGTTTGCAGAAATTTCTGGCGGAAGCCGGGGTCGCTTCCCGCCGCGCGGCCGAGCAAATCATCCTGGCCGGACGCGTGCAGGTCAACGCCCAGCCGGTCCGGGTGCTCGGCACCAGGGTGGATCCCGACCGGGACACGGTAACCGTGGACGGCAAACCCGTCCGGGCCAGACGAAAATTATACGTTGCCCTGCACAAGCCGGCCGGGTGCGTTTGTTCGCGCCGGGACGAGTTGGGCCGGCCGACGATTTATGATTTATTGCCCAGGGAATGGCAAAATCTTCACTCTGCAGGCCGTCTGGATTTTAACACGGAAGGATTGCTTTTTTTGACCAATGATGGACAATTCGCCCTGTGCCTGACCCATCCGCGCTATGGCGTTGGCAAAAAATACGTTGCAACGATTGAGGGTTGCGTCGCTCGGGCGATTTTGGAACGATTCTTGCGGGGCGTATGGCACGCAGGCGAAAAACTCCAGGCGCAGGCGGCGCGACTCATTTCGGCCAGCCGTGTGCGCAGTGTGGTGGAGCTTGAACTGGCCGAAGGCAAAAACCGCGAAGTGCGGCGGCTGTTTGAATCGCAGGGATTGGCGGTCAAACGGCTGCAGCGGATTCAAATCGGCAAAATCAAATTGGGCGAATTGAAGCCCGGCCGATGGCGGACATTGACAGAAACCGAGATTAAAACTTTACTTGCAGAAATATGAAAACGAATTGCTGGTTGATGGTAGGCGTGCTGCTTGCAGCAAGCGCAGTCGCGCAGGACAACACCAACGCGGTATCCGCCGCGCCAACTGCGCCGCCGCCCGCCGAGGCTGCGCCCGCGATGGCGCCGGCCACCGGGGCCGCCGCGCCGGAGGCCAAACCCAAGGCCGTAAAACACAAACGCCATGCCGCACCGGCCAGGATCGTCCCGCTCTCCGAGCCGTCGGTCGCGCTGGTTGCCGGTCCGGCCCAGGTCGCCGTCAAGAGCCTCACCGCGCGCGGCCAGGCCGGCCTCAAGGGCGAGGTGGTTGCCCATCTCAAACAAGGCGACACGGTGACGGTTTTATCCCAGATCAACCTGGAAAAACACAAGGCTAATGAGCCCGCGCAATGGGCGCAAATCGCGTACCCCTCCAGTGCTCACGTCTGGGTTTTTGCCAAATACATTGACAAGGCCAACCACACGGTGAAGGCGAAAAAAATAAATCTCCGCGGTGGACCGGGTGAAAACTACAGCATTCTCGGCACCATTGAGCGCGGGACGACGGTGAACGTCATCCGCAGCAGGGGTGCATGGATGGAAATCGAGCCGCCGGCCAACGCCTACGCTTTTGTCGCCGCCATGTATTTGACGCAGGCGGCTCCCGCGCCACAACCCACACCCACCACCGTGCCGGAGCAGCCGCCGCCGGCCGCCGCCCAACCGGCCGCTCCGCCAGTCGCGCAAGCGCCGCCGCCAACGGACCGCGTCGTATCGCATGAAGGCGTGGTGGGACCGGTCATGAGTCCGGTCGCCCCGACCAAATACATGCTGTACGATCCCGACACGTATCAGACGATTGATTATCTTTACACGACGGCGCCGGACCTCGACCTGGGCCGCTATGTCAACATGCGCATCATTGTCACCGGCGTGGAAGGCATTGACCAGCGCTGGCCCAGCAGTCCGATCGTTGCCATCCAGAGCATCCAGGTGGTTGCTACCAATGCCGTCAAGCACGTTGACCTCCGGAGTCCCAGACAGCGTGGGAACTCTCATTGACGGACGCGCCGTTGCCGCGCAAATCCAGCGCGAACTGGCCGGGCGCATCGCCGCGTTGAAAGGACGCGGGGTTGTACCCGGCCTTGCGTTTGTACGTGTCGGCGAGGATCCCGCGTCCAAGGTTTACGTCGGGCGCAAGGAAAAGGCCTGCGCCGAACTCGGCATTTCCTCCGCCACGCACGTTTTGCCGGACCAAACGCACGAAAGTGATTTGCTCGCATTGCTGGAAAAACTGAACGCCGATTCGCACGTGCACGGCATTCTCGTCCAGGCCCCGTTACCGAAGCAAATCCGGGAATCCGTCGTTTACTCGACGGTGTCGCCGCAAAAGGATGTGGACGGTTTTCATCCGGTCAACGTCGGCAAATTGATGCTGGGCGATCCAACCGGCTTTCAGCCCTGCACCCCGGCGGGCGTCCGCGAGCTGTTGGTCCGTTCGCAGGTGAGAATCAGCGGCGCGGAGGTGGTGATCCTGGGCCGGGGCAATATCGTCGGCAAACCGATGGCGGCGATGCTTTGTCAAAAAGACAAAAATGCGAACGCGACCGTGACCATTTGCCATTCCGCCACCCGCGACCTCGCGGCGCATTGCCGCCGCGCGGATATTTTGATAGCCGCCATGGGGGTCGCTGAATTTGTAACCGCAGACATGGTCAAGCCCGGCGCCACCGTGATTGACGTGGGCGTCAACCGCGTCAGCGATCCGAAGGCGAAAAACGGATCGCGGCTGGTGGGCGACGTGGATTTTGCCACCGTCCAGAAAGTTGCCGGTCAAATCACGCCCAATCCCGGCGGGGTCGGCCCGATGACCATTGCGATGTTGATGCAAAACACCGTGCGCGCGGCGGAGATGACCTTGTAGCGGCGGACGTTGACCACTGAATTTAAAATAAGCAGGTGCGGTGCCCGCCGGGTGCCGCTATCATGAATCAAATATGCAACCCACTCGAATTCTACCGGATTTGCAATGCTCGCTGGTGTGTGAAGAAGTACGCCAGGAGGCCAATGGGAATTTTTTCCTGGTCGGCGTCATCAACTTCCTGCGCGTGCCCCAACTGCCCGTTGTCGCCGGGCGGCTTTGCGTTTTCAACCGCTGGACGGCGGGCATCGGCCAGTTCACCGAAAGCGTCAAGTTCATCGCGCCCGACCAGACGACCGTGCTGCGCAAAGGCGAGATGAAATTTGAGTTGAAGGACGCGGCGCTGCACGCCACCAATGTCATGGTTTTTGGCCAGCTCGAATTCAAAACCGCCGGCACGTACTTCGTCGAAGTACTCGTGGATGACGTTATGAAATTGCGCTATCCCATCCCGGTCATTCACACGCCGTCGGCGGAGCAGAATCCGCCGCCCAAACCGCCGGAGCCGCCGGAAGCAAACCCGGCCTGATGATCCGGGATTGCCCGGTTGAAGCTTGCGTCAGGAACGCCGGTCTCCGACCCGGCGCGTTGAAAAAAACGGTTTCTTCGTGCCGGCCCGGAGACCGGCGATCCGGCTTTGCAGAGCTTCTTTAACGCCTCGATCCTTTCAGGTAATCTGCAGTCCATGAGTGTGCCGACCGCGCCAACTGCCGCATGGGAGCCTTTCACCCCGCGCGGCGTGGCGGCGTTTGCCGGCGCGAGATTCGGGCGCCTCCTGCTCGTGCAGTTCATCGTCGCGTTGCTGGCTGCGGTGGCGGTCGCCTGGTTCGTTGACAACGTCGGTTTCCCGGCGGTGACCGCCGCCATCCAAAAGTTGCCGCCGACCGGCGAAATCCGCTCAGGCAAACTGGACTGGCTTGGCCGCTCGCCGGAGTTGCTGGCCACCGGTCGGATCCTGACGCTGGATGTGGACCTGGATCACTCCGGTCAGATCGGCCCGACTGCCGATGTCCAAATCGAGTTTGGCAGGGAAACCGTCCGGGCCTTCTCCCTGTTCGGCTATCTGGAATGGAATTACCCCTCCGGCTACGCCATCGCCTTCAATCGCAACACCTTGGAGCCGCTGTGGGGCGCCTGGGCCATGGAACTCTTGATCCTGGTCGGGGCAGCGACGGCCATGGGCTGCCTGTTGAGCTGGTGGTTATTGGCAACCCTCTACTTCCTGCCGCTCTGGCTGCTCGGCTTTTATGCGAACCGCGATTTAAATTTCCGTCAAAGCTGGCGGCTGGCGGGCGCCGCCCTGATGCCGGGGGCCTGCTTGATGGTGGCGGCCGTTTTCCTTTACGGCATCGGTTTCTTGAATCTGGTGTCCTTCAGTTTTATCTTCGGCGCTCATTTCGTCATCGGTTGGATTTATCTGTTCGTCAGCCTGCTGTTCGTGCCGCGCGCGCCAACCCCGGTTATCAGGGGTAACCCGTTTCACCCGCCGCGCCAGGAGCGCGAATGAGCCTCACGCGCTTCGTTGACACTTGTTCGTCGCGTCTTTAGCCTCCCGGCATCATGTCTCGGCTGCCGTTTGAATTGCTCCTCGCGCTGCGTTATTTGCGGCCCAAACGGACCTTCGTCTCCATCATCACGCTCATCTCCATCCTCGGCGTCGCGCTCGGCGTGGCCGTGCTCATCATCGTCATCAGCGTCATGAGCGGATTCGACCGCGATTTGCGCGCGAAAATCCTCGGCTTCAACGCCCACCTGCGGATCGTGGCGGCCGGCGAAACGATGGAAAATTACGACGCGGTGATGAACCTCGTTGCGTCCAACCGGAATGTGGTCGGGGTGGCGCCGTATATCCTGGGCCCGGTGCTCATGGAAACGGAACCGGCCGGCAATGAACAGCCGTTTTTTGCCGTGCCGTATGTGCGGGGCGCGGACCCAGCCCGCGAAAATTCGGTGAGTGTGCTGCCGAAAAGCATCATCGCCGGGAAATTCGACCTGAGCCGGCGCGGTCTGGTCATTGGCAGCGCGCTGGCCCAAAGCCTGAATCTGGCCGTGGGCGACCGGGTGGCGATTTATTCGCCGAGCGAGTTGAAGAAAATGAAGGAACAGCAGGGCAAATCGAACGAAGAGGCCGTCCTGCCGGATGATTACACCGTCACCGGCATTTTCGATGTGGGTTATTATGATTACAACTATTCCGTCGCCGTCACCTCGCTGGAAAACGCGCAGGGGCTTTACGACCTCGGCGACAGTGTGCATGGGCTGATGGTCATGCTGCGCGATCCCTATCAGGCGGCGACAGTAAGCAACGAACTGGCAAGCGTGTTGGGGCCAGGCTACACCATCTCCACCTGGATGCAGGAAAACTCCGCCATTCTCGGCGCGGTGGGCGTCGAAAAGAATGTGATGTTTTATCTGTTGTTCTTCATCGTCATCGTGGCGGCGCTGTGCATTCTGAGCGCGCAAATTACCTTTGTGGTCCAGAAAACGCGCGAAATCGGCATGTTGAAGGCGCTCGGTGCCACCAATCTCCAAATCTCCGGCGTGTTTCTCACCCAAAGCGCCATCATTGGTGTGCTCGGCGTGCTCGCCGGCTACGGACTCGGCATCCTGGCGTTGGCCTATCGCAACGAATTTCTGCAGTTCATGAACCATTGGACCGGCTTTGAACTGTTCCCCGCCTCCATTTATGGCTTCAACGCGTTGCCGGCGGTGATTGACATCCGCGACATCGTGCTGATTTGCGGAAGTTCGTTTATCATTTGCATTCTGGGTGGCGTACTGCCCGCGTGGCGCGCCGGCCGGCTGAAACCCGTGGAGGCGCTGCGTTATGAATAAAATGGGAAACATCGAACATCGAACATCCGACGTCGAACGCCGAATGAATGGCCGGGTGGCGACCGGTTTGATGTTCAGAGTTCAACGTTCAGTGTTCGATGTTTTTCATGCGCCAATTGGAGGCCGGCCATGAACGAAGCGCTCCTCTCCGTCCGCGCGCTCACCAAATCCTATGCCATGGGCCGGCGCACGCTCGAGGTCCTGTGCGGCGTCCATCTGCAGGTGGCGCGGGGCGAATTCCTCGCCTTGCGCGGCGCGTCCGGCGCGGGCAAAAGCACGCTGCTGCATTTGATCGGCGGATTGGACTCGCCCAACGGGGGCGAAATTCATTTTGCCGGACAAGACATCGCGGCGTTTTCCGAACGGGAACTCACCGACTTCCGCAACCGCCGGGTCGGTTTTGTTTTTCAGGCCTACCATCTGCTGCCGGAACTCGACGCGCTGGAAAACGTCTGCCTGCCGGCGCGGGTCGCCCGCGTGCCGGCCGCCCGGGCCGCGGCGCGTGGCTGTGAACTGCTCGCCCGCGTCGGTCTCAGCAACCGTCTGGAACACAAACCCTTCGAACTGTCCGGCGGCGAACAGCAACGCGTCGCCATCGCCCGCGCCCTCATCAACGAGCCGGAACTGGTCCTGGCCGATGAACCCACCGGCAACCTGGATTCGCACACGGGCGGTGAAATCATCGAATTGCTCAAAAAGTTGCACGCGGAAAAACAAACCACGCTGGTTATTGCCACGCATGATGCCAAGGTGGCCGCGCACGCCCGGCGCGTTTTTGAACTCGCCGACGGCCGCATTGTCGAAGAGTTGCAGCAAAATGGCCGTTGAAAACAGTTTTTCCGGCCATTAGCTTGCATCGCTATGCTTGAAGATCGTGATTACATGCGCCAGCCGGTGTATTACCGGCCATATATGTCCTTGACCGTGGCGCTGCTGGTTGCGAACGCCGTCGTCTTCCTGATCGAGTGCATCCTTTCCTCCAATCCGACGCGGTTGGTCCCCGACAATCCATTTTTTTACTATTATTTTGCGTTGAGCCTCGAGGGTTTGGCGCATGGTTACCTCTGGCAACTGCTCACCTACCAGTTCATGCACAGCGGCCTGTTGCACATTTTCCTGAACTGCTGGGCCATTTACGTTTTTGGGCGGGCCATGGAGGAAACCCTGGGCCCGCGGAAATTCCTGATGCTGTATTTTTCCAGCGGCGTGATTGGAGGATTGGTGGAAATGTTGGGAGCGCTGGTCTGGCCCAGCCATTTTGGCACGGCCGTGGTGGGCGCCTCGGCCGCCGCGCTGGGCCTGGTGGCGGCGTTTGCCACCCTCTATCCCGAACGGGAACTGACCCTGCTCCTGTTCTTTGTGCTGCCCGTGACCTTGCGGGCGAAATACCTGCTTTGGGGCACGGCCTTATTGAGCGTGTTCTGCATCCTTTTCCCCGGTTCGTGGCTGGCGGTGCTAATGGGGGGCAACATCGCTCATGCCGCGCATCTGGGCGGCATGTTGACGGGCATCCTGTTCGTGCGCCAATTCATCCAGGGCCGCTGGCCCTGGCCGCCTTGGAGAACCTCATCGCCGCGGCGGGTCGCGCCGCGGGAATTTGCCGTCACCCGCGCCGGCCAGGGCAAATTCTGGCGTTCGGCGGCAGGCAAACCCGACGAGGAATTGTCCACCGATGAATTTGTGAAAAGCGAGGTGGACCCCATCCTCGACAAAATTTCCGCACACGGCATCCAAAGCCTGACCGCGCGCGAACGCGACATCCTGGAAAAGGCCCGCAGCAAAATGGCGAAACATTAGCCGGGTCGAGAGCCGACAGTCGAAGGTGGAGGGCCATAAGGTGTACGAGGACGTATGGTACCCGGTTGCGACTTGAGATATGCATCGTTTTTTCTCCCTCTCATCTCTGAAGAGAGGAGTGGAGCGCCCGTCCTCCGTAGCAATACCGCGGAGGGTGGAGGGTGAGGAGGCTAATGTTTACGAGCTCGAATCCACGCCCCAGCCCTTTGCATGAGGCTCGTAGCAGCCGACGTGAGGAGGCTCCATCTGAAATTCACAAAATAAAGTCAGAGCCTCCTCACGTCGGCGGCT